>CAZSVR010000037.1:0-39719 GCA_964610295.1 uncultured Anaerolineaceae bacterium | reverse complement strand
CCGCGAAGTACGACGGCACGTCGGTACGAGACGGCAATCCTGCGGACGAACGGTGTGGTTAAGATATTGTACTGGATCATCTTCGCTTCCTTCTTGATCTTGATGCTGGTATTCATTTCCCCGACCTTTGACAAGTCCTACACATGGTTGGCCCTGTTCTTGTGTATCTTGTTAATTGTTACTCCAACCGATCATCGCTTTGCTTTGCTCACTTTTATGGCTGGCTCGGGACTCGGTTATTACCTCGAGTTGTGGGGGACAACCCGCGAATGCTGGACGTATTACACATTTCAAACGCCACCATTATTTGCAGTACTCGCGCATGGCATGGCCGCGGTCGCTTTTTGGCGGACGGGATTAGTGCTGAAAATGCTTGGGGGAAAGATCCATGTATTGAGGCCTCAGCCGGTTGAAGGCCCGCGTGAAGCGTAATTTGTACTCCGCACTTTAGTCACCCACGTTTGTGTTTTCAGTCATTTCAGTCTTGACTAAAACGACTGAAAGTAATAGAATCCCGCTTCGGATCTTGATAATGAAAAACTCAGACCCTCCAAGCAAAAGCAAATTCAAAAAACTTAGTCCAGAATTGACCCGCTTCATCGAAAGCATGGGCATGTATTTTGAAAGCTCTGGTGTCCCGCGCATTGGCGGGCGCATTCTGGGTCTCCTAATGGTTGCTCACGAACCGCTCTCCGCCGATGATATTGGGAAAATTCTCAAAGTAAGCAGAGCCAGTGTCTCAACGAATATGCGCCTTTTGATGAGCAGCGGCATGGTGGAAAGAACTTCGGTTCTCCATGATCGCACCACCTACTTTGTCTTTTCGGAAGCCGCATTGGAGCAACGCATGGTGGTGGGAATTCAAGCCGCTGGGGTATTCAAAAAACTGGCAGAACAAGGGCTGGCCGCACTGCCAGATGGGGACTCGGCCAGAAAAAACCTGCAGAGATCCATCGAGTGGTCTGATCTTCTGGTTGAATCCTTTCAAAAAGCAATTATGAAATGGCGCGAACGTTATCCCGATTTCTCGCGCCAACAAAACAAAGGAGTATAGAATGCAGCTTTATCTGCGCCTTGCCTGGCGCAATATCTGGCGGCATCGTCGCCGCATCGTCATCATCATGCTTGCCATGGGACTCTCTCTGGCCTTCATGATGTTCTACGACGGCTTGATCGATGGCTTTAATCAAGCCATTTATGGGAACGCGATCCGCGTGCTGGGTGGCAACATTCAGATCCATGCGGCGGGGTATCGCGAAAAAGTGGATAGCAACCCGCTTCTGCCTCTGACCGATGACTTGGCCGCCGTTCAAGCGGCATTATCCCAGCCCGAAGTGATCGCGGCCACACGCCGCATCAACACCGCTGGTTTGATCAGCAATCGCGAAGGCGCGTTCTCGATCAGCATTATCGGCATTGAGCCGGAAGCAGAAGCGCCTGTCAGCCTGATCGCGGAAAATATTGTGCAGGGTCGCTGGTTGGCTGCGGAGGATCTAGACTCGATCCTGATCGGGCAGGGATTGGCTGACACAATGGATATTAAAGTGGGTGATCGCATCACCATGGTCGGCAGTGATGTCCACAAACAGAACCGACAACGCACCATGACCGTGATCGGCATTTATGATATCGGGTTGCCCACCAATGAAAAAAAAGTCATTTACATTTCATTGGGCGAGGCACAAAATCTGTATGGATTAACCGGTCAGTCCACTGAAGTGCAGGTCACACTCGAGAAACTCGGTGAAGAATCCCTGGTTGTTTCTTCGCTTGCGCCAATCCTGCCTGGCTACGAAGTTGAATCATGGGAAAAGAATTATCCCGAACTTCAAAGCGCGCTTGGCAGTAAAAGCGCAGTAATGAATGTGTTCGGCGTTGTGATCGTGATGATCGCAGGCATCGGCATCTTGAATTTATTGTTGATGGCAATATACGAACGGACGCGTGAGATCGGTTTGCTCGGGGCAATGGGACTCAAACCACGCCAGATCGCAACGATGTTCATCCTTGAAGGATCGATGATCGGTCTGGTGGGTGCGCTGGCTGGTGTTGGCATGGGTTTGTTGCTCAACGGATTTTTCGGGCAGGTCGGTTTGGATTACAGCAAATTCTCCAGCGTAACTGAATATATGGCCTTGATCAATGGACGCATTTATCCCACACTGGGGTTGAGCAAAGTCTTCTCACGCGTTTTCACAGTCGTATTGATCGCCACGCTGGCCGCGTGGATCCCCGCCCGCGAAGCTGCCCGGCGCGAACCTGCCGAGGCATTGCATTACGTTTAATAAGGTGAAACCAAATGCTATCCGCAGACTGCGCCGATTTAGGTTTCTAAAAATCTGTAAAATCTGCGGATCAGAACAAAGGTAATAATATGAGACAACTATTCAAAATGGCTTTTCGCGATCTGGGTCGCAACAAACGCCGTTCTCTTCTGTCCGCGCTGGCGGTGTCTGCAGGCATGTCCTTGCTGCTGATGCTGGCTTCCATCCTTACAGGAGAAATGCGCGGCGCCATAGAAAATACGATTCAATTACAAAGCGGACATGTGCAGGTCCGCGCCGCAAGCTATGATGAAAACAAAGTCAGCCTTAAATGGGAGGACCTGATTGAGAATCCACAGCAGGTCATTGACAAAATCAAAACCATCCCTCAAGTGAAAGTGGCCACACCGCGACTCTCTGCCACCGGGATCGTATCGCTTGGGGATAATTCGCGAGGTGTACAAGTCATCGGTATTGACCCTGATTCTCCGGCGAGCCAGGTCTTTCGCGAGGGATTGATTGACGGAGATTTTCTCACTCCCGATGACCGTGAAGGAGTCATTATTGGCAAACCCCTGGCAGAGAAATTTAAAGTAAAGGTTGGCGATAAGATCAGCTTATTGGTCAACACGTCCAATGGTGATCTGGATGAGCAACTGGTCACCGTCCGTGGAATTTACACCACAAACACTACTGGGTACGATGAAAGCACAGTCTTCATGCCGATCGCTAAAGCGCAGACTTTTACCAGCGCCGGAGACCATGCCAGCATAATCTTCATTTTGCTCAATGACCGCGAACAGGCGGAACCAGTGGCCAGCGCAATCCAATCCTCAAATTATCAGGTACTCACCTGGCGCAAGATGAATGAATTGATCGTGCAAACCGAGGACTTTGCAGGCGCGTTCATGATCGTGCTGTATCTGATCGTTCTCTCCATCACCGCCACTGTGGTGACGAACACGCTGATCATGGCCGTCTTCGAACGGACGCGTGAGATCGGCGTTCTCTCTGCCATTGGAATGAGGGGACGCCGAATTATGTCCATGTTTTTGGCGGAAGCAACCCTGCTTGCAACGGGTGGCGTGATCGGCGGGTTGATCCTCGGCGGCCTGTTGGTTCTTTATTTCAACAAATATGGCTTTTTTATTGGTGATATGGGTGTCACCGGTATTCTGATGAACGACACGATCTATGCATATCTCACACTCCAGAATGCGGTCTCTTTGACCGTTACCACCTATGTCGTAACACTGATCGCTTCACTCTATCCTGCCGTGCTGGCCGCGCGCATGGAACCCGTCGAAGCATTGCATGGATAACCCTCACCCTTGCCCTCTCCCAAAAAAAGGGAGAGGGAGTTAAGGAGATAAAAAATGGAAGTTACAAAAATCGTCAACGCAACACGCGTATTCAAGATCGGTGAGGTGGAAACACGGGCTTTGCGCGGTGTTAATCTTTCGATCGAGAGCGGCGAATTCACAGCTTTGGTCGGTCCATCCGGTTCGGGCAAGACGACCCTGCTGCAATTGATCGGTTGTCTCGACCAGCCGACAAGCGGAAGTGTGTTGATCAACGGGCAGGATACCACCCGCCTCAATCGGGACCAGCGGGCCGATCTGCGCCGCGGAACGATCGGTTTCATCTTTCAGTTCTTTGCACTCATCCCAACGCTGACAGCATATGAAAACATTGAAATGCCGCTGCTCTTGAACGGGGGTAAACCTGCCGAACGTCATGCGCGTGTGACGGAAATGCTTGAGGCCGTAAGTCTCACAGACCGCGCCAACCATCGCCCCGATCAACTCAGTGGCGGACAGCAACAACGCGTGGCTGTGGCACGCGCGCTTTCGATCAATCCATCACTCGTATTGGCCGATGAGCCCACAGCCAACCTGGATACTGAAAATGGCAGGCAGGTCATGGACATCATGAAGAAACTTAATAAAGACACGGGCGTTACATTTGTGTTCGCCACACACGACCCACGTGTCATCAGTTATGCAAACCGTGTTGTAACATTACAGGATGGATTAATAGAAAAAGACGGCAAGGCATCGTCAAATTGAGTGCCTGGAGATTAATGAAAATGAAGAAGATGCAATGGATATTAACTGGTACTGTGGCACTGGCCTTGGTTTCCTGTGGTCAGCCTGCCAGACCGGCAGCTATTCCCACTCTCTCACTTGATTCATCTTCGCAACCTTCCTCTTCTTTTGGAAGCGTGACAGCCGCTGCAGTAGTTGTCCCGGTGAAAAAGGTGGAATTGAGTTTCCCTACCGGCGGCGCAGTGAAGACTGTGGATGTTGCCGCAGGTGATTCGGTCAGCGTGAACCAGCCATTGCTCACTTTGGATACGGCAATCCTCGAAGCACGCGTCGCCGAAGCTGAAGCCAATGTTGTGACTCAATCAACCACGCTTAAGTATCTCAAGCGCACCATCGATGTGGGCGCGTCCCAGGAGCGCCTCGACGCCGCCCAGGCGAATATAGATGGCGCGATCGCCGAAGTGGATATTGCCAAGGCGCTGCTTGCGCAGGCCACGCTTACCGCGCCGTTCGACGGCACAATTGCCTCTGTGGATATTTCTCCGGCTGAATTCGCGAACCCCGGCCAGATCGTTGTTACGATGGGTGACCTCACTCACTTCCAAATTGAAACCACAGATTTGAGCGAAAAGGACGTACCTGCCGTGCAGGTTGGTCAGACCGCATCTGTGTTTGTGGAAGCGCTCAATCAAGAGGTAACCGGCAAAGTAGTCGATATTGCACGTGTTTCGAATACGGTAGGAGGAGATGTCGTTTATACAGTGACCATTAAATTTGACGACCAACCTGTGGGCATACGCTGGGGGATGAGCGCCGAAGTGAAAATCTCAACAGAATAGCGTGACGTGATGAAAAAGATAATTTTGACGACGTTCCTCGCCTTCGCTATGATTCTCACGACTTGTGGATCACCGTCCACGCCTCCGCTTCCTGTTTCGACCGATATGCCTGCCACGGCGGAATCCAGTTTTCTCAAATCTGACGGTGTGGTCGCTTCCGCGAAAATTGTGCCGTCCCACGAAACACAAATGAGCTTCACCATTTCCGCACCGGTAAAGGAAGTGCTTGTAAATGAAGGCGATGTCGTTACTACAGGACAAACCTTGCTCACACTCTACTCGCCTGAACTTGAACTTTCCATCACCGCGGCTGAATTGGAAGTTAGATCGCTTGAACTTGAATATGTCTATTGGGTGCCGCGTTTGGATCGTCCACCAGAGCGGCGTGACCAGGCCAAAGCAGAAGTGGAGCAGGCAAAGACCAAACTGGAAACAGCCCGGGCAATGTACGCACAAGCTGCCCTGCTTACCCCGTTTGATGCGACAGTGGTTGATATCAAGATTCAGGCAGGTGAAGTCGCGCAGACTGGTCAGGTGGTCATCACATTAGGAGACCTAGCCAACATGCAGATCGAAACCACAGATTTAAGTGAACGGGATGTTCCAAATGTGCAGATCGGCCAGATTGTAAATGTGTATATTGAAGCGTTGAACAAGACTGTCCAGGGGAATGTGATCCATGTCTCACCGATCTCGGATACTGTTGGTGGGGATGTGGTTTACCCGGTGACCATTGAATTGGATGAACAACCCAAAGGCTTGCTGTGGGGTATGAGCGCGGAAGTGGAAATACAAACCACCCGATAGGATCAAGATGTACAATTAGCACCCTGGATCTGGCCAGTGTGCTAATTTTTTTAAAGGAGAAATCATGACCACCATCACTGTCATCGGCGCGGGAAGCGCATCCTTTGGAGAGAATACACTCTCTGCCATCCTTCGTTCCAAAAAACTAAAAGGATCAACCTTACGATTGGTGGATCGCAATGGTCAAAGCCTTGATATTGTCCATCGGCTTGCGAATCGGCTGAACAAGGAATGGGATTCAAGTTTCACGATCAGCGCCCACCTTAATCACAAAGACGCCTTGGAGGGTACAAATTTTGTTGTTTCCGCGATTGAGGTTGGTCCAAGAGAAGAATTGTGGAAATCCGATTTTGAAATTCCGATCAAATATGGCGTTCATCAGCCGTACGCTGAAAATGGAGGCCCGGGCGGGTTTGCACACGCTGCACGCAATATCGGGCCTGTCATGGAAATTGTTCATGATATGGAACAGGCTTGTTCTGAAGCGTGGTTTATTAACTTCACGAATCCGATGGTTCGAATTTGTGGTGCGGTGAATCGTCACAGCAAAATTAGAGCGGTTGGTTTATGTCACCAGATCTATATTGGATATTGCATGGTTGGAATTGCGCTTGCAAAGGACCTCGGCATTGAAGTGCCAGATGGCCTTGAGGGTATGCATGCCGATGTCATGCAGCATCCGCTTCAACATATAGTTTTGGATCAAACTGTTCCACTCGTGGACATTCGCGCGGCGGGAACAAATCATCTCACGTGGATTGTTTCTGTGCATGACAAAAGAACAGGGGAGGATCTGTACCCGCTTTTGAGAAAAAGATTCTTTGAACTTGATTCAAAATTTGAGCCGTTGACGCGCCGCGTCTTTCAGGATTTTGGCCTATTGCCTGTTCCCGGAGATACCCACCTGTGCGAATACCTCCCGTGGATGAGCGATTCCGCCACAAAACCCTGGGAGAAATTCAACATCCGTTTATATGACTGGGAGTCGATGGCCGGCCTGCGTGATTTCAGCCTTGACCGTCTAAAAGATATGGCGAACGGCGATATGACCGTCGACAGCCTGCTCGAATCAGACTCAGAGGGTGCACTTGAAATGATCGAAAATATCGCGTGTGCAGGCGATCATTATCACCCAGCTGCGAATTTGCCGAATGTGGGACAAATCTCTAATTTGCCTTTGGACTCAATCGTTGAAACACCTGTGCACGTCAATGCGGCCGGGATCCACCCCGTGCATGTGGGCGCTTTGCCCGAACCCATTGCGGAGTTATGTCGCCGTGAATCGCTGGTCGCACAACTATGTATAGATTCCGCCGTTGAAGGGAATTACCAAAAAGCATTGCAGTGTCTATTGCTGGATCCTGTTGTTAATGATATGGATATAGCAAAACGAATTCTTGATGACTATCTCGAAACATATAAACAACATCTGCCTCGATTCTGGAGGTAAATTAACAAGACAGCCAGATAAAACAGGTATATTAGATTCATGAGACGGGCGCGCGTGCCCGTCTTTGATTCTTAAAAACGTTAAAGACCTTAACAAACCTTAATAACCTTAATGAAAAGAGGCAGGCTCATAAATGAGAACCTTGCAAAATGTTAAGAAAATTGGATGCTTAAAACCCTTTACATATCTCAATATATAGATACAATAAACATATATAGACGGTTTTATTATCATGATCATTGAATAAAAGATCATTCAAATTGATTCAAAGCAATTAAATCAATAACAGGATAATAAAAGGAAAGTCAACAACAAAGGAAAGACCATGTACATATGCGTATTGACAAGTATGCCAGAAGAAAATGATATTCCTTACGATCCATCGCCGTACATGAATGGATATCGCTGGAAACAATATCTCGTACAACCAAAAAACGTTGAAAGACAAATTCGCGATCTCATGGATGAAGGCGTGGATGTCTTCATTAACTTGTGCGACGGTACTCCGGATGATCAACTCTCAGGTATTGGGCTGGTGCGCGCACTTGAAAAAAACGGCGCCGCATTTACAGGCGCAGATTCGAAATTCTTTGATCCCACCCGCGATGAAATGAAGAACGCCGCCCGGCGCGTCTCCGTCCCCACGCCGAATTGGATTTTCGTTAATCGATTGGAGGACGTGGAGAAGGTCGTCAAGCGATTGAAGTTTCCCATGCTTGTCAAACCACCGCATGGATATGCCAGTGTGGGTATCCGCCGTAAATCGCGCGTGGAGAACATTGAACAGCTTGGGGAACAAATGGCAATCGAGATCGAGGAATTTGGGCGTGCCCTGATCGAAGAATTCATCGAAGGACGCGAATTCACCTGCCTGATTGCAGAGAACGCGGACGAGCCGAAAAAACCCATCACCATCAAACCGGTTGAGTTCATCTTTCCCGCGGGTGAATCCTTCAAACATTACGATATGAAATGGGTCGAATACGAAAAAATGTCCGTTGCCGCGGTGAAAAACCCAAAGATCGAAAAAACTCTGCGGGAACAGACCATGCGGGTCTTCAAGGAATTGGGTGGCAATGGCTATGCCCGTTGCGATTATCGCATGGACGCGAACGGCGTCATTTACATGCTTGAGATCAATCCAAACTGTGGCATCTTCTATCCTCCCTCAGAGCCAGGTTCTGCGGATTTCTCGTTGCTCAATGATAGGATCAACAACCATATCAAGTTCATGAAGTTGATCATCCGCTCAGGTCAAAAACGACAGGCGCGCATGCTCGCGGAGAAAATGCTTCGCCGTCAGACGCGCAAGCGCGCCGTCGAAGCCGAGCAGATGGCATACACCTAAACAAAGAGGGACACGCAAAACGTGTCCCTCTTTGTTTTGTGGAAGACCTGCATCCTGACTGGATTTGTGGACGTAGATACTCGTTTCGTGAGAGAATTTAACCCGAAGTCGGATCAGCTTCAAAGCTTGCATTGAATGATGTCGAAATGTCCAAAGAGGGAGTGCACTCTGCTCCATCTGCTCGACGTGGAATTCCGGTTTGGCGTTAAAATAGATGGGGAACGAACTCCCAAGGCTATGAACATCCGTAATGCGCTGACCCCCTGGCAGAGGCCACGTGACCGATCTTGAATTGCTTGAAAAATACGAGCCTGTCCTTCGCTTCGCAAAGAGCGAACGCTTTTTCCCGATGGCGGTTGAGCCGTATTTGGAGAAGTGTGTTCTGTTTCCAAGCGGGCCAGCTGGCGTGGCAGAACTGGTGACGAATTTGATGAACGAGCCGCTTTTGGAACGTATGGGAAAACTGAAAAACGAACAGTATTATCTTCGCTTTGTGAATGACCCGTTGAGCGACTCAGACGCATGGGTGTGGTGGGCGGCTGCTTCTGCTCTCGGCATTGGGGGTGTCTGGTATTTTTTGGGAAGTGTAGCCGCTGAAACCGCACTGGCGATCTCTTTGATTGCGGCTCTTGTCTTATTCATGATCGCTTCCCCAATTCGATTGCGGATCATTCCGGCTGCGCTGGCCGCGTTATTCTTTATTACGCTGGAAATTGCACCGATCTGGTTTTTCCTTCGATCAAGTGAATATGTCAGCATTGCAGTGGAATATTTAATATTACTTCCCATATATCTGGTGGTCTTATTCTATCTTTCCGTTCGCACGATGAAATTCATTCTTGACCGTGTCGTCCCCGAGGGGCCAGGGCTGATCATGGATATACTCTCTCAGGCCACAGAGAAGATCGCGCGCATGTCTTACTGGGAATATGAAAAGATACTGGAGAAAGAACCTCAACCCGTTTATTATGGCCGGGTTCTGAGTGAAACGGATCAGCAAGATAATATCTGGACGATCCTGCAGTATCATTTTTTTTATGCCTTTAATGATTGGAGGCTCGCGGCGAATGGAATGAATCATCATGAAGGGGATTGGGAGATGACAGCCGTTTATTTGAAGAACGACGCGACTTATGCGGTTTTGTTCTCGCAACATGGTGCGGGAAATATTGAAAAATGGGAGACTGTCCAAAAGGCTGTCGACAAACGGGGAAACATTACAACCCATCCCGTGGTTTATGTCGCGCTGGGTTCGCATGCGAATTACAGCAAGTATGAGGTGATCCGCTCACCCAGCATGTATAGGCCCGGCAGACTGCAGCGCTTCCTATATTGGATCGACGGCCTGATCCATTATCTATTTTTGATTTTCAACCCGAGTCATAAGGCGCGCCAGATCGCCTTGAAAGAGATCCAATCCAAACGGACGAACTTTCTTGCCGAGGATGCTTTTGTCTATTTACGCGATGAAGCGGATCATTACATGGTGAGCCTTCCGATGGAGATCGCTTCGGGGGATGGATTTCGCATTGGCTTTCAGGGAGATAACCTGCGCGAGGGTGTGGTCAAGTCCAGCAGCTATCTTAAACGCATCATGTCTGACCGTAAGACGACGCGGCCGGCGGTCAAAGAATGGAGGCGTGTGCTCTTGTATCCCGAGCCCGCTTGGGTACAATATAAGGGATTATGGGGTGTGAAAAGTATGTTGAAGGAAGAATCCGGCCCGCCCGGTCCCAAATGGGACAGGCCGAAGCAGGATCAGGTTGGTGTAAAAGAACGAAAACGCTGGGGCAGGCCGCTGGATTGGCTTGAAGAGCTGGAAAAATCGTCTCATTAACTTTTGATTATGAAAGAATGACCAAAGGAGAAACCCATGTCTATTCCACAAGTCCTTGAAGTTGCAATTGGCCTTATCTTTGTCTACTACATTTTGGGGTCCATCGTTTCGATGATCACCAAATGGATCAATGAGGCGCTCGAGACGCGCGGCGTTGCCCTGGAACGATATTTGAAGAAGATCGTGGGCGAGGCAAATCTCGGCGATCTTGTCAACCTCCCGCAAATGAAAGCCTTGCGTCCCATTCGATACAAGGGGTTGTTAAGTGTATTCGGTTCGGCTACCGAACCGAAAAAGATCGAAAAGATTCCGGTTGCAATGCTGGTGGACGCGTATTTCGACATGGCAGGGTTGACCGGTAATAAGGATTTGAATTTACTACAGCTTGCTGAGCTGGTTGATAAACTGCCGGACTCCGAGGGAAAGCAGGCCTTCATCAATTGGATCAATCAGGGTGTGACCAATGTCAATGATCTACGGGCGCGGACAACGGCCTATTTCAGCGGTATGATGGACCAGGCCGCCTCCACTTTCAAGGCAAATGCACGCAGTTTTGTGATCATTTTTTCGCTTGGTGTCACTCTGCTATTTGGCACGGACAGCATCCAGTTAGCCAAAGCTCTTTGGACGAATGCGGAGCTGCGCGCGCTAGCAGTTGCAAAAGCCGAGATCGTCGTGCAGGAGCAGGGCGCAGATGCCAGCATCGATGACCTCATCAAGGAACTTGGAGATCTCACGATAAAGATCGGCTGGTGGCAGACTGAGCGCCCGGCTGTGAACGCCGCAGCCTTGGAGTGGGCCTGGTTTGTGGTCTTGAAAGCGCTTGGGCTTGGCCTGACGGCCGCGGCTGTATCTCAAGGATCGTCGTTCTGGTACGACTTGTTGAAGAAGATCACCTCTCCGGTGAAGGTTGGAGGCGGTGGCAGTAGTTCAGACAGCGGTGAAGCAAAAGGATAGTGATAAACATAATTAACCCCAAAATTTAATTTTGTACGCAGGCACCCGCACTTGCGCATTTTCCGGCCCACCTCTTCGCCGTTGGATGCGATCCTGGATGTGGATTACTTCCGCCTCGAAAAACCATCAGCCGGCATACCAACGGCTACATCTACGCCTTCGCCAATATCATCCCCATCGGAGACTGAAACCCTGACACCGACGCTTGAGACTGGAACGCCGACGTTTTCTCCTACTGCAACGAATGTGCCGAGCGTTCCTTTCGACGATGTTACGCAGGATGATTTTGACAGCGCCACGCTCGACCCGGCCTGGGAGTGGCACGTTGAATTGCCTGAATGGTCGTACCCGGCAACATTCAGTTGAGCGTGCCGGCCTGGCGAGAACATTGGGTAAATTTTGATGTTGCTCCTTCCTTGCGCCGCACCGATATGGGCGATGGCGATTTTGCGATTGAGACGCGCGTCGACCTCAATGCAGGCAGTACCCAGCAAAATTATGAGTTCGACCTGATGATCGGCTTTGATCAATATGACCAGCTCTGGCTCTCAGCTGACGCGAATGGCAACCTGGGGATCATCCGCTCGGGCACCGAAGAGGTTTCTTATCCCGGCAATCACGGCCTGCCGCTCAGCTTGCGCATCGAAAAAGCAGGCGATCAATATACCTTCCTCTATAAAGCGGATGCGGGCGATGATTGGACAACGCTTGGGGTGAGAACCATCACGACTCCGGCCGCTTATGTGGGTGTACAGGTACGCACTTTCTATACCACAACATCGAATGCGATCTTTGATGTTGATTCCTTCCGACTCGAATATTCCTCGCCCACCCCCGATGTGGTCGTGGATGAGTTCGATGGCGCGGAGCTCGACCCGGCTTGGGAATGGTATGTCAACCCTGCCACCTGGTCGCTCACTGCGGACCCCGGCCATTTTCAATTCACGGTCCCGTACTGGCTCCACCACGTAGTCGCTGCGCCGCCCGTGGACAGTGCTCCTTCCCTCCGCCGCACCGACATGGGGGATGGCGACTTTGCAATTGAAAGCCGCGTCGATCGGGGAGCAGGTAGTGCCCTCAACAATTACGCGTTAAGCGTGATGGTGGGATATGACCAGTATGACCAACTGTGGTGCCGCGTCAATGCCGATGGAAGCGTGCGTCTAACCCGACTTGGCTATACTACGCCGGCCTCCATCCCGAGCAGTAACCTGCCACTGACTTTGCGACTTGAAAAGCATGGCGATCAATACACTTGTATGTATAAGGCGGACCCCACAGACAACTGGACGACGATCGCCACAGTGATCGTCGATAGGCCGGTAGCCTACGTAGGCGTGGAGGTGCGCACTGACCGGCCTGCCGCCTCGCCGCAGGACGCGATCATCGACGTGGATTACTTCCGCCTCGAAAAGCCATTAGCCGGGACACCTACTGCTACATCGACGCCTTCCCCGGCAGCGACCGACACATCTATTCCAGCGGATACTTTGACTCCTACGGACACTCTGGTTCCCACCGAGTCGATGACTCCTAGCGAGACATGGACGCCATTCGATACACTCACTCCTACTTTTATTCTAACGCCTTCGCTTACACTTGTTCCGTCGGCGACGGCTACATCAATTCCATTTGGGCCGATCACCATTGACTATGCCTATGATTCTCTCTATCGCTTGACGGCCACGGATTACTCCACTGGCGAGTTCTATCATTACACGTATGACACAGTTGGGAACAGGCTCACCGCGCAGACCCACCTTGAGACAAATGCCTATGTGTACGACAACGCGAACAGGCTCACAAGCGTGGACTCTGTCTCCTATACATGGGACAACAACGGCAATTTGCTCAATGACGGCACAAGCACCTATGCTTATGATTCTGCCAATCGCCTGATCTCAATCGTAAATCCCCAATCGTCAATTGTAAATCGCTATAATGGACTGGGTGATCGCTATCAGCAATCGGTCAACAGCCAAACGACTACTTATGCTCTTGACCTCAACGCTGGACTGACTCAAGTTTTAGATGACGGAGAAAATACGTATCTTTATGGGCTTGGAAGAATCTTACAAACCAATAACTCAACTGATGAGTATTTCTTGGGGGATGCACTTGGAAGTGTAAGACAGTTGGTGGATGGTGGGGAGATCGTCCTTGCGAAGAGTTACACACCATACGGAGAGGTGATGTCCACTGCGGGAAGTGGTGTAAGTGCATTTGCTTAAACGGGTGAACAAAGTGACAGTTACATTAAGTTAATTTACCTGCGGGCGAGATATTACAATCCCAATGATGGGAGATTCGGTAACCATCCACCAGTGAACAAGTTACCCTAACTCCACCTAGCATAAACCGCCTGTGAAAGCAGGCGGTTTGCGCTTTTCTCGCGCGTCACCAGTTCACCGCAATCGATTTTGCCTTTGTACTTCTTCATCATCTCATCCAATATCTGTGCGAGATGAATGGCGGATGCGCGCACTGCATAGGTGGTGACGATCACAAAGAGGGGAGTATCACTTAAGCACGCACGACAGCTTTCCAATAAATCAGGCAAAGATTTATACACTTCCCACACTTCGCCTTTGGGGCCGCGCCCGAATTTGGGTGGGTCGAGCATGAGGCCGTCATATTTCACACCGCGCTTGGCCTCGCGCTGGACATATTTCAACGCGTCCTCCACGATCCAGCGGATGGGTTTATCGGCGAGGCCCGATAATTCCTGATTCTCACGCGCCCAACTGACAGATTTCCTGGAGGCGTCCACGTGAGTCACTTGCGCGCCTGCTGCGGCCGCGGCGAGAGTGGCCAGGCCTGTGTAACCGAATAGGTTGAGAATGTTGGTTTGTCCCCTTCGACTTTGCTCTGGGTGAAGATTCGCCTTTCGGACGAGATCAGACATAAAGTCCCAGTGAGAGGCGACCTCCGGAAAAACGCCGAGGTGACGTCCGGGCGTCGTCATTGCCCAGAACCTCAGTTCCCCTCTCCCTGCTCCCTTAGGGAATGCTTCGCGAGGAGAGCGGTTAGGGGTCAGGGGATAACGCATCTCCCACTTTTCATCCATCTTCTTTCTAAAATCCCAGTGACCGCCGCTTTCCTCGCCGGAGGGCACAAAGACCGCGTGTGCCTTCATCCAATCTGATTCAGGCAAGGCGCGCGACCACATGGCCTGTGACTCAGGCCGTGAAAAGATGTATTTTCCGAAGCGTTCGAGTTTGAGACTATCGCCTGAATCGAGTAGTTCGTAGTCGCGCCAATTGGTGGATTCAAGCAGGCTGAGAGGGATATGCGTCATAAATGACCAATTTGTGCCTTACAAAAATGTCGGTGATCCTTAAGGGCGCCTTGCGTTTAAACTCAAACAGCGTATAATGTGGGAAATTATGGTAGAAAGTGGTAGAGAGGCGCCGGTCATCCGGCGTCTGATGCATTAAGAGGAAGAATAGCACATATGTTCTTAGGTCAGTACCAGCACAACCTCGATGATAAGGGCCGCCTGATGATCCCGGCGCGCTTTCGTGAGTTGCTGGAAGGCGGCGCCTTCATTACACAAGGCTTTGATAAATGCCTCATGGTGATGACGGAGGCTTACTTCAAACAGGTCTACGAACACATCGAGGCCATGAACCTTGCTGACCCTGCCGCACGCCTGCTGCGTCGTTTGATCTTGTCCAATGCATATCCTGTTGAAGTGGATAAGGTCGGGCGCATCCTGCTCCCGCAAAATTTGCGGGCCTTCCTGCAAGTGGACGGTGATGCCATTGTAGCCGGGCAGGGCGAATACTTTGAAGTGTGGAAGCCTGCAGATTGGAACAGTCAGATGACCCAGTTGCAGGATGCCGAAGCGAACAACCAACGCTTCGCCACACTTGATCTTTCAAAGGCTCCTTAAGACTTCGGAAGTCTGCCTTGAAAATGTTTGATGAGAGTGTCTTGAAAAAGACTTCCGAAGTCTGATGACCGCGCACCGACCTGTACTTTACCAAGAGATTATACACGCGTTGCAACCTCAACGCGGCGGCCATTATGTGGATGGCACTTTGGGCGCGGGCGGACACGCTCGCGGCATCCTGGAGGCCTGCTCGCCAGATGGGCTTCTGCTCGGTCTCGATGTAGACCCGCAGGCGCTGGCGCTTGCTCGTGAGACCTTGGCTCCTTACGAGGCGCGCGTTCATCTCGTGCAGGCCTCCCACATCTCACTTCGTGAGCAACTGGCCGCTTTGACTTGGGATGCAGTGAATGGTATCGTGCTCGACCTGGGTGCATCGTCGATGCAATTTGATAATGCCGAGCGCGGTTTCTCATTCATGCAGGATGGTCCACTTGATATGCGCTTTGGCCCCAATGCTTTACAGAGTGCCGCGGAGCTGGTCAATACATTGCCAGAGAAGGATTTAGCCGACTTGATCTTTGAATACGGCGAAGATCGCGACTCACGAAAGATCGCGCGAGCCATTGTGGAGAACAGACCGCTTCATACGACCCGCGCACTGGTGGCTGTGATCGAAAAAGTTTCTCCCCGACCCTTCGGCAAACTCAGGGCGGCGCGCGGCGAGCGGGTCCACCCGGCGACGCGAACCTTCCAAGCCCTGCGCATTGCGGTCAACGATGAATTGGCCGCGGTAGAGAAAACGCTTCCGCAAGCCGTAGCAGCTTTGAGGCGCCGCCCTGCGACCGAAGGCAGTGTCGAAGGGTTCGGCGGCAGGCTGGCAGTCATCTCCTTCCACTCGCTTGAAGATCGAATCGTCAAGGATTATTTTAAAGAACAAAGCAAAGACATCGTCAACCCGCCTTACGAAAGAATATATGAAGAAGAACGTAAGGCTGTAGTGAAAGTGATAAATAAGAAACCGATCCTGCCCTCTGTTGAAGAGATCAAAGAGAACCCGAGGGCGCGCAGTGCAAAGTTAAGAGTTGTAGAAAAGTTATGAATCTGCAAAACGTAAACCACTTCATCCACGCATACAAAGTTGCTCCCTGGCGTAGCCAGCGTCAGTGGATCGGCAATGCATTGCTTGCGGTGGTCACCCTTGCCATGGTCGCGACACTTTATCTGGATGTCACGGCGAAAGCTGCGATCGCCGGCCGCGAGATCCAGGAGCTAAACGCCGCCATGCTCGCGAGCCAGCAGGAGAGTGCGGATCTGCAGACCAATCTTGCCTCCCTGACCTCCGCGATTGTGATGGAAGAACGCGCCCTCGAACTTGGTTTCCGACCGATGATCCCTGAGGAAGCGGAATATCTGATCGTGCCCGGTTACTCCGCACCCAAACCGGATATCCTGGCCGGGCTGCAGCTCCCACAAATGAGCGCGCCCACGATCCCGTCTGAATACAATGAATCGCTGCTGGATTGGATCGACGAAAAGATTGCGGTGTCTGCACGAGGCATCCAATGAGACAGCAATACGCCCGCCGTTCTCAGGCATTGACGTATGCGATGGCATTCAGCGCACTAGCTGTGATCGTCCAGATCGTCCGTATTCAGAACAGTGAAGAAGCCGCCATCTTCCGCGAACGCGCATCCATTTACGCATATGAATTGCGCACGTTCTATCCTGATCGCGGTGAGATTTACGACCGCAATGGTCACCTGCTTGCAGGAAATAAAACTGTCTACGAGGTCGGAGTGGATCTGGGAACTGTCAAAGACCCGCACGCGATTGCCACTGCTGTCAGTGTGGAACTCGGTCTTGGCTATGCTACGATCCTCAACGCCATTCAATACCCGGATGAAGATATTTCCTATGTTGTTATCTCAGATTATGTGCGTCCAGAGAGTGCTGCAAACCTGAAAGAGTTAAAGAAGCTTTTGCAGGAGCAGGCTCCTGAAGGCACACTTGGCGGACTCACAGGCTTGGAATTTAAATCACATCCGCAACGCAGTTATCCCGAAGGTGCATTGGGTTCGAATATTCTTGGATTTGTCAGCCGCGAGGGGATTGGTTACTTCGGTGTGGAAGAGAAATACGATACCCTGCTTGCAGGGAATTCCGTGAAAGTGCTTGTGCCCACCGATCCGAACAAGGCCTTTGAGATCCCGCGCGTGCCGGATGGAACAACATTGATCCTTACCATCAACCGCGATCTGCAAGCCGCAGCCGAACAGATTTTGGACGAATCGCTCGCCCATTATGGCGCGCAAGGCGGCGTCATTGCGGTGATAGACCCTCGTAACGGCGAGATCCTCGCAATGGCTGTCACGCCGCGTATGGACCTGAACCAGTTTTGGAATTACGGTTCGATCTATAACAATGCCAGCGAATTTAACCGGGCGATTTCCATGCCTTATGAACCCGGTTCGGTTTTGAAGATCCTGACGATGGCCGCCGCGCTCGACAGCGGAACGGTTACCCCCAACACAACCTATCTCGATACCGGCTCCATTCTTGTAGGCGGCGCGACCATCCAGAATTGGGATCAGCAACCCTGGGGGCTGCAGGATATGAGCGGTTGTTTGCAGCATTCGCTTAATGTATGTTTGGCGATGCTTTCCACGCAAATGGGCGCAGGAATCTTTTACAGTTATATGGATAACTTTGGGCTCGGTCATCCCACCGGTGTGGACCTTGCCGGTGAAGCCGCGGGCAGGCTGAAGATCCCCGGCGATGCGGATTGGTATCCCGTTGACCTTGGCACGAACGCGTTCGGTCAGGGCGTGGCCGTGACGCCGATCCAACTGCTCATGGCCGCGTCATCGATCGCGAATCATGGACGTGCGGTCACACCGCACGCGCTTTCCGCCATGGTGCGTGACGGACGCCAGTACAATGTGCCCGCACAATACGCGGGTACGCCCATCTCAGAACAAACCGCGGATACATTAACCAATATGCTGGCTATATCACTCGAATCTGAATCATCCCTTGCGCTTGTGCCCGGTTATAGCGTGGCCGGAAAAACCGGCACCGCACAGATCCCTGTGAACGGCTTTTACGACTCCACACAAACCAACGCGTCCTTTATCGGCTGGGGGCCGGTGGATGATCCGCAGTTCATGATCTATGTTTGGCTTGAACGGCCTTCTGCATCCATTTGGGGTTCGGAAACCGCCGCCCCGGTCTTTGCGGAGATCGCCGAAAAGACAGTTATTCTCCTCGATATCCCTCCAGATACCATTCGCCAGCAACTCACCGCGAGATAACATGCTTACCTTAGCCGACGCGCTTGAAGCCCTCACCTCAATTCACCTGCAGAATGCGAATGCGGTCATTCCTGAAGCCGCAATCGACTCGCGTCTCGTCATTCCCGGTTCGATCTTCATTGCCATTCCCGGCGAGCACCTGGATGGACATGATTTCATCGACGAGGCCTTCAAGAGGGGGGCTTCTTTTGCTTTAATTCAAAAAGACATACCTGCCACTTTTCGGACCCTCGACCTGCGTGGCGATTTTTCAAAAGAATCCGCACCTGACCTGACCCCACCCCTCTGCCTGCGCGTGGACAACTCGACTTCCGCTCTACAGCAGATCGCCCGCTTCTGGCGCCGTAAATTGGATATCCGTGTGATCGGTATTACAGGCAGTGTTGGCAAATCCACGACCAAGGAAATGATCGCCGAGGTGCTGGGGACGCGCTATCGCACACTTAAGAGTCCCGGCAACCTGAATAACGAGATCGGCCTCCCGCTCACGATTTTGAAACTTAGTGCAGGCTATCAGCGTGCCGTATTGGAAATGGGATTTTATGTCCCCGGGGAAATTCAATTCCTGTGCGAAATTGCCCAGCCGCAGATCGGTGTGGTGACCAACGTTGGTACGGTCCATGCAGAGCGTGCCGGATCCCAGGAAGCCATTGCAAAAGGCAAAAGCGAACTTGTACAAGCCTTGCCCGAAGATGGCGTTGCTATTCTAAATTTTGACGATCCCTGGGTTCGCAAAATGGAGGAGCGAGCCAAAGCCCGTGTATTTTTCTACGGCCTCTCCTCGGAAGCAGATCTATGGGCTGACCAGATCGAAGGCCTTGGCCTCGACGGCATCCGTTTTCGCCTGCACTATAAACATGAAACGGTGCACGCGCACATCCCGATGATTGGGCGTCATTCCGTGCACACGGCATTACGCGCCGCGGCAGTTGGCCTCATAGACGGATTGACCTGGCAGGAAATCTTCGAAGGCCTTTCACAGGGACATGCGCAGTTGCGTCTGGTTGCAGTCCGCACTACCAGCGGCGCTTTGATCCTGGATGACACCTACAATGCCTCACCCGAATCCATGCTGGCCGCGATCAACCTGCTCGATGAAATGGACGGTCGCAAGATCGCGGTGCTTGGTGATATGCTGGAGCTGGGTCCCTACGAAAAGCAGGGACATGAAATCGTGGGCATGCGCGCCGCACAAGTGGCGAAGTATCTGGTCACGCTTGGTTCACGCGCTCATATGATCGCGGAGTCCGCGCGCCGCGCGGGCATGAAATCCTCCACTATTTTGGAGTTTGAAGAATTGGATCCGATCGTGGACTGGTTGAATAAAAACCTTACAACGAATGACGCTGTACTGATCAAAGGGTCGCATGGTTTGCGCATGGATCGCATCACTGCCATGCTGGAGGTGAGCTCATGAGACAGATCGCGCTTTCCTTGAGCCTGGCAGGGCTTGCATTCATAATGACGGCCATCTGGGGCGGACCTTTGCTTCGCATTTTGCGTCATTACAAGATCGGCAAGATCATCCGCGTGGAGGAACCTGAGCATCACCAGATAAAAATGGGAACACCCACAATGGGCGGCGTGATGATCCTCCTGCCTGTGCTGTTGCTGACCGGTCTGCTAAATACTGTCGCACTGGTGGGTATCTCTGAAGGTGGTGTCGGGCGTTCCGTCCTTTTACCGATGGTCGTGATGGTGGGTTACGCTCTGCTCGGTGCAGTGGACGATTGGGAGGGTATTCGTGGCAAGCGCAAGGGCGAAGGCATGCGCGCGCGCACGAAATTTTTGTTCCAAGTTTTCCTTGCAATTGCCACCGCCTATGTTTTGAAATACATGATGGATGTACCAGATCTGTATTTCCCGGGTTTGTTTTTTGAAATTGAGCTTGGCTGGTGGTATGTGCCGATCGCGGCCTTCATTATCGTTGCCGAATCCAATGCGATCAACTTTACAGATGGCCTCGATGGTCTCGCAGGCCTGATCGCCGCCACAGCCATGGCGGCGTTCGGCGGCATCGCCTTAATGCAGGAGCAGGTCTACCTGGCGCGTTTTTGCTTCATCCTTGTCGGCGCGTTGTTCGGTTTTCTTTGGTTCAACGCGCATCCTGCGGAATTGATCATGGGCGATACAGGCTCACTTTCATTGGGCGCAGTGCTCGCCGTTGTTGCGTTGATGACCGGCCAATGGCCGATGCTGCTCGTGATCGGCATCATTCCGCTCAGTGAAATGTTGAGCGTGGTGATCCAGATCGGATTTTTCAAACTTACAAACGGCAAGCGTTTCTTCAAGATGGCTCCCATCCATTTGCATTTTGAATTGCTTGGCTGGAGCGAAACACAGGTCGTACAACGCTTTTGGTTGATCGCTTTGATGGCCGCGTTGATCGGGATCGGTTTATCACAGGTATAAGATGACGACTGACTGGAACGGCAGACGCGTTCTCATCTTGGGTGCAGCGAGACAGGGCATTGCCCTTGCTCGCTGGCTTGCGCGTCACGGTGCACGCGTGACCCTAAGCGACTCACGCCAGATGGATGAGCTTGCTTCCGCCCGCGCGTCCCTTGCCAATACGAACGTGGAATGGGCCTTGGGCGGGCATCCGCTTGAACTACTGGATACCACGGATCTACTTTGTCCTTCCGGTGGCGTGCCCCTGACATTGCCCATCGTTCAGGAAGCGATCAGGCGCGGCATTCCACTTACCAACGATACGCAGATCTTTATGGAAGTTGTCCCATGTAAGACCATCGGCATCACGGGTTCGGCCGGCAAGACGACCACAACGACCCTGGTGGGGAACATGGCAAAATTGGACCATGGGCGACAGACCACTGACCACTCACAAAAGCCATCCTCCGTTGTCCGTCGTCCACGCTCGTTCGTTGGCGGCAATATTGGCGATCCACTGATCAACTATGTGGACGAGATGCACACCGATGACCTCGCCATCCTTGAGATCTCATCATTTCAATTGGACCAGATGAACATCTCACCACACATCTCCGCCATTCTGAATATCACGCCAAACCATTTGGATCGTCATGCCACAATGGAAGCCTACACCGCTGCGAAGGCGCGCATCCTTGAATTTCAAACAGATCAGGACACCGCGGTGCTCGGCCGCGACGACAAGGGCGCGTGGAGTTTATGTGATAAGGTGAAAGGCAAACTGTACACGTTCAGTTTGCATGAATTGGACAAAGGATTGAGCGGCGCGTATTTGCAGGATGAATCATTGATCTTGCGCGATGGAAAGGTTCATTTACCTTTGCTTCCACGCGAGAAGATCCAAATGCGCGGCGATCATAATCTGAGTAATGTCCTTGCGGCGTTCACGATTGGTCACGCGGCGGGATTCAAAATGGATGATATGCTCCAGGCTGCGGAGGAATTCCCCGGCGTGCCGCACAGACTTGAACTTGTTCGGGAACTGCGAGGTGTGCGTTGGTACAACGACTCGATCGCGACCGCACCGCAGCGGAGTATGGCGGCCATTCACGCGTTCGATGAGCCGATCGTGCTGCTGCTCGGCGGACGGGATAAAGACCTGCCGTGGGAGGATCTTGCCGATCTTATCCACCAACGCGTGGATCACGTGGTGCTCTTTGGCGAGGCCGCGGAACTGATCGAGAGAACAATAGCAGCTCCCAGGCCGCTGCTGCCGTCTCGCAGCGGCGTGCCGCCGTTGATCGCGGCACGAACGGTGAGCGGAGTTAAAGGTTCCGAAAGAGGCATGGATATTCGACGGGTGAAAAATCTTAAAGAGGCGATTGCCAGCGCCGCGGAAGTTGCTGAAGCAGGCGACATCGTCCTGCTTTCTCCCGGCGGGACGAGTTTTGATGAGTTCAAGGATTTTGCTGAGAGAGGCGAAGCGTTTCAAAGATGGGTGAAAGAACTCTCGTAAAAGATCGACCCTTCATGCCTGCATCATTTTTACGCGGGTTCGATATGCCATTGCTGGTGACAGTTGTGGCGTTGATCGTATTTGGATTGGTCATGCTCTTTTCCGCGTCGTGGGACTTCTCGCTGGGTGTGTATGGCGACCCGATGCACATGTTCAATCGTCAACTTATCTGGCTTGGGCTGGGTATCCTAGCTGCGGTCATGCTGGCCTTCTTCGATTATCATCACTGGCGGAGGTTGGTGGTGCCCGCAATGGCCGTCACAATTCTTTTGTTGGTGGTCGTTCTTATCATCAGCGAAATCCGATTTGGCGCCAAACGCAACCTCTGCGGGGAGGGTTCATGCCAGCCTTCGGAGCTGGCGAAGCTGGTTTCGATCTTATATCTCAGTGTCTGGTTGTATGCAAAGCGGCAACATTTGCATGATCTTTCACTTGGGTTGATCCCGCTTGGCGTCATCCTTGGAATCGTTGGTGGCTTGATCTACCAGCAACCGGATTTAAGCGCGGCTGCGACCGTGATGATGCTTGGGGGTTTGCTCTTCTTCCTCGCGGGCGGTGATCTGAAACAGATCGGCGTGCTGCTCATTGTGGCCATGGTTGCCGCGTGGTTGGTTGCCTCCGTCAGCGTAACAGGCCGCGCACGCGTTGGTGATTTTGTTGCAGGCCTCAAAGATCCATTGCAGGCTTCGTATCATGTACGCCGTTCGTTCGAGGCCATCGTCAATGGGAGCTGGTTCGGCGCGGGCCTGGGGCAATCACGATCCAAACTTACCGGGTTGCCAGTGCCTCCCACGGATAGCGTTTTTGCAGTAATTGCAGAAGAACTTGGATTATTCGGTTCTGTCGTGCTGATCGGTTTGTATGGCGCGCTGGTGTGGCGCGGATTTGTCATTGCGCGCCGTGCGCCCGACATGCTGGGAACGATCCTTGCCTCCGGCTTTGTCATGTGGATCGGCATGGAGGCATTGATCAATATGACCGTCATGGTTGGTTTGCTGCCATTTGCAGGAAATGCCCTGCCGTTCATCAGCGCAGGCGGTTCAAACCTGGTGGCCACGCTCGCCGCGCTTGGCATTCTCTTTAATATTTCCCGCCAGACTGGCGAAGGCACGATCACAGATGACGAATGGAGGTCTTACGGTGCGATTGTTGATATGCGCTGGTGGAACAGGCGGCGGAGTGTATCCCGCGCTCGCCGTCCACCACGCGTTAACCAGTAGACATGCAAACGTCGAAACCCTGTGGGTCGGTGGCGAAGGCGGCATGGAAGAGGAACTCGTGAAACGCGCGGGCATCTCTTATCGGGGCATTCCTGCCGCGGGCGTACATGGCGTTGGTGCGCGCGCTTTGCCCGCTAACATCACCAAACTCACGCGCGGGTTATTTGCTTCGCGCCGCATCCTGCGCGAGTTCCGCCCGCATGTATTGTTCTTCACCGGCGGTTATGTGGCCGCGCCGATGGCCGTGGCCGGTCGAAAGACTCCCATCGTTTTGTATGTGCCGGATATCGAGCCCGGACTTGCTCTGAAATTCCTTTCACGGTTTGCGGATCGCGTGGCGGTGACCGCGTCAGACTCAAAAAAATATTTCCCGCACCCGGAAAGACTCGTTCTCAGCGGCTATCCTCTGCGCGCGGACCTCTCAACCTGGTCCCGCGAAAAAGCGACAGGGCAGTTCGGGCTTGATCCAAAAATGCCCGTGTTGTTGGTCACTGGCGGAAGCCAGGGTGCGCGTTCGATCAATATGGCTGTGTTGAAAATTATGAATGAATTGCTTGAAAGAGTGCAGATCATTCATATGACCGGTTCATTGGATTGGCCTGCAGTTGAGAAAGCCGCGCAGGCATTACCCGCACATCTGAGGTATCGTTACCATGCGTTGCCCTACTCGCATGAAATGGGGGCGGCTCTGGCTGCAGCGGATCTTGTCCTTTCGCGCGCGGGTGCCTCCACATTGGGTGAGTATCCTTTCTTCGGTGTCCCTGCCGTGCTTGTACCCTATCCATACGCGTGGCGTTATCAAAAAGTGAACGCAGATCATCTTGCAGAACGGAACGCCGCGGTCATCTTGCAGGATGAGTTGTTGGAAGATAAACTTTTACTCGTATTGGTGGACCTGCTGAATAACAAAGCCAAACTCGAAGCCATGCGCGCCGCGATGAGGGCTTTATCCCAGCCTTACGCGGCGGACGCCATCGCCAGCCAGTTGGTAGAACTGGCAGGAGAACAGTCTGTATGATGAGCATTGTTTATATCTTTTGGATGTATGTCATCTTGTTTGGGATCATTGGTGCCATGCGCGGCTGGGCAAAGGAATTGCTTGTATCGTTCAGTTGCATTACAGCACTTGCAGTCAACCTATTGCTCGAAAAATACGTCCCGCTTGTGCGTGACCTGCCTGATAACAGTAGTTCAGTTTTTTGGATCCGTACCATTATTTTGGTCGCGTTGGTGTACTTTGGCTACCAGACTGTTTCGATTGTGCCGCGGCTTTCGTCCAAAGCTGCGCGCGAACGGTTGCAGGATGCGCTTTTCGGCGCGGTTGTCGGTGGCATCAACGGCTATTTCATTGCAGGCTCCATTCTCTTCTATAATCACGTGGCAGAATATCCTTATAAAAATATAATCAGCCCTGCAACAGACCCGGCCATGATCGCGGCGATTGATACGATGTTCAAATACATGCCTCCCCGTTTATTGGGTGAGCCCGGCATTTATTTTGCCGTCATCATTATTCTTGTCTTTATCATTGTTGTATACATCTAAGGCTAACGGCTAAAGGCTAAAAGCTAAGTGCTAACTATGACACACGTTCACTTCATCGGCATTGGTGGTTCAGGGCTTTCTGCCATCGCGCGCCTGCTCAAGGAGAGCGGCTACGAAGTCACTGGATCGGATAAGTCCCTCTCACAGTTCGCACTGGACTTGCAAAACGATGGCGTCACCATTTACAGCGGACATCACTCGCGCAACATAACCGGCGCGGACTGGGTGGTGCGTTCCTCCGCGGTAACGGATGACAATCCCGAGGTCACGGCCGCGCAGGCTGCCAGCATCCCTGTTTATAAGCGCGCGGATTTTCTTGGCCAGTTAATGGCTGAGAAATATGGAATTGCCGTTGCAGGTACACATGGAAAGACCACCACGACAGCCATGATCGCGTGGATGTTGTACTCGCTAAAGCGCGATCCATCTTTCATTGTGGGAGGCACGCTGAACAACCTCAAGGTTAATGCCCGTGCCGGAAAGGGTGATACCTTCGTGATCGAAGCGGATGAATACGATCGCATGTTCCTGGGCCTGAAGCCGCGCATCGAGGTCGTTACGAACCTCGAACATGACCATCCCGATTGTTATCCCAGGTTCGAGGATATGTACGCCGCCTTTCAAAGTTTTGTGGACCTGCTGCCTCCCGATGGAGCGTTGATCGCCTGCGGGGAGGATGAAGGCGCGCTGACCTTGCTCTCTTACGCCCGGAGAAAGGGCTTGAATGTGATCTCTTATAGCGCCAGAGGCGAAATGACCATTCATAGACCGCAGTGGCTGCAGGCGCGTACCCTTCAGCCCAATGATCATGGCGGTTTCGACTTTTCTGCGATGACCAATCTCGGCCCCGCCGCGGCGAGCATCTTCAATGTTTCTTTGCAAGTCCCCGGGGAACATAATGTCCGCAATGCCCTGGCGGCATTATCCGTCGCAGCCTTGATGGCCATCCCTTTGCAGGAGGCCGCGGACGCGTTGGGTGAGTTCACGGGCACAGGCCGCCGCTTTGAGGTCCGCGGTGAGAGCAAGGGAGTGATCGTGATCGATGATTATGCTCATCATCCAACTGAAATTCGCGCCACGCTGGCCGCGGCCAAGGCGCGTTACCCGAACCGACGTATATGGGCTGTCTGGCAGCCACATACCTACTCCCGTACCCAGACTCTGTTCTTTGAATTCACACGTGCCTTCGCAGATGCGAATGAAGTTTTGGTGACGGCGATCTATGCCTCGCGCGAGGCCATGCAGGATTTTTCCTCTGCGGAGGTCGTAAGCGCCATGCCTCATCCATCTGCTCGTTATACGGGCTCCCTCAAGGATACGACGAATCATTTGCTCAAGGAACTGCGTTCCGGGGATGTGTTGATCGTGCTTTCGGCCGGTGATGCAGACCAGGTCAGCGCGAATGTGTTGAAAGATCTATAGGTCAGGATATGACTCTGGAAAAGGCCAAGTCAACCCTCCCCGTTGATGTGATTGCCATGCCGCCCTTAAAGATGGTGCTGGTGCACGCGAAGAACGAACGCGTAAATAATGTCACATTGGTTTCGTCTTTGAGGCAGGTCTTCGAGGCTGAAACCTCGAAGGAAGAAGAAGTGGATCCAGAATCCATAATGAAAATTATCGAGCATTTGAATAAAAAGGAATGATGAACATACAAACCATCCCCGTTGAAGTGTTACGCGCCAAATTTGGCGAGGCGGTGCAGGCGAATGTGATCCTTGCGCCGTATACCTCCGCGCGTATCGGTGGGCCTGCAGACGTAGTGGTCACGGTCAAGTCCGTGGATGAATTTGCAAACGTGACGAATTTCCTCTGGGAACAGGACCTTCCATATTTCCTGTTGGGCGGCGGCTCGAATGTCTTGGTCGGCGATGAAGGGATTCGCGGGGTTGTGGTCCTCGATCGGGCGAAGGAAGTGCGTTTCGAAGACGGTGACCAGCCCCGGGTGTGGTGTGAGGCGGGGGTCGTCTTTAGTAATCTTGCAAATCGGTGCAGCTCCAGGGGTCTGGCCGGGTTGGAGTGGGCCGCGACAGTCCCTGGTACAGTCGGAGGCGCGGTCTATGGAAATGCAGGCGCGTTCGGTGGGGACATATCTGGAAATTTGATCTGGGCCGAGGTGTTGACCAAGGATGGCCGCGAAAAATTATCGGTTGAGCGAATGGGATATGGTTACCGCACGAGTGTCTTGAAACGAGGCGAATTAAAAGCAGTGGTACTTTCAGTTTTGTTGGGATTAAAGAATGCGACCAGAGAGGCAGTCTCGGTTAAGATCGAAGAATTCAGCGAACGCCGCAAGACCACTCAACCGCCTGGCGCCAGCATGGGATCCATGTTCAAAAATCCTGTCGGCGATCACGCCGGCCGGTTGATCGAGGCCGCGGGCTTGAAAGGCATCCGCATCGGCAACGCTGAGATCAGCACGGTGCACGGAAACTTTTTTGTGAATCATGGTGAGACCAAAGCCAGCGATGTTCGCGCGCTAATCGATTTAACGCGGGCCACGGTGAAAAAGAAACTTGGCATTGAACTTGAATTGGAAGTTGAGCTGGTTGGAGACTGGTCTGTTTGAACTTGAAATCGTTTGAACCTTGACTTGATATGAAGAAGCTTCGGGTGGCAGTTTTGTTTGGTGGTCGATCAGGCGAACATGATGTATCGCTCATGTCCGCGCGTTCGGTGCTTTCCGTGCTGGACGCGGAGAGATATGAAGTGACCCAGGTTGGCATCACCCTGGATGGCAACTGGCTCACCGGCCCCAATGCGCTCGATACCTTTGAAAAAGGAAACAGTCAAGACCTCGAGCGCGTGGTTCCCCCGACTGAACCTGCGCATCAATCGCTGTATGTGACCCGCTCGACGAAAATCGGTGAGAAGTTGGAAACGCTGACCGGCGTGGACGTGTTCTTCCCCGTTCTGCATGGCCCGTTCGGTGAAGACGGGACCCTGCAGGGCCTGTTTGAACTTGCGGATGTCGCGTATGTGGGCGCGGGCGTGGTGGGTTCCTCGGTTGGCATGGACAAGGGTGTGTTCAAGGATGTGATGCGCGCCCATGGGATTCCCATTGTAGAGTCCATGCTGGTTCTGCGCGGTGAGCTCGAAAAAGATATCAACGCTGTCATCGAAAAGGCTGAACGCGAATTGGGCGGGTATCCGCTCTTTGCCAAGCCGGCCAACCTCGGCTCTTCGGTCGGGATCAGCAAATGTAATTCACGCTCCGATCTCAGCGAAGGGTTGATGGAAGCCGCGCGCTATGACCGCCGTCTGGTCATCGAAGGCGGTGTGACGAATGCACGCGAGATCGAAGTGAGTGTACTTGGCAATGAAGACCCGCAGACTTCGGTTTGTGGCGAAGTTCTGCCAAGCCGCGAATTCTATTCTTATGAATCAAAATATGTGGATGGCACTTCGGGACTCGTGATCCCCGCACAATTGCCTGCGGGTGTGAGCGATCAGATCCGTGACTATGCTGTGCGTGCCTATAAAGCCGTTGACTGTGCAGGCATGGCGCGCGCGGATTTCTTCGTCGAAAAAGATACGAACAAGATCTTCCTGAACGAACTTAACACAATACCTGGTTTTACTTCCATTAGCATGTACCCCAAATTGTGGCAGGCCAGCGGACTATCCCATGCTCAATTGGTCGACCGTCTGATCGAACTCGCGCTAGAACGCAAGGCGCAACGCGACCACACCGAACATCGGAGGGCGGCATGAGCGATAAACGGGAACTTACCCGCGCGGAACAGGTGCGCGCCCGCCGCGCGCAGCGCCTGGCGCATGAAGTGACACAGAACAAACACCGCGCCGTCAAGCCGATCACACCTGTCACATCTCGTGTAGGCACTTCCTATGTGCCGACCAAACACAAACACACGGATACCAACCGTCGCTTCAACATCGCGCTGGGTTTGGCTCTCGTCAGATTGCATCGACCAGCGATCAGTATGTCGCGCCCGCGCGCTAGCTGGCGCATCGCTTCTTTTCTCCTGACCTGCGTGTTTGGCACGGCTATCTACCTCATGTGGACACTTCCATACTTTCATGTGCCAGCCTCTACGGTGCTTGGGAATGATCGCTTGAGCCGCGCAGAGATCGAGGCGGTACTTGGCGTAACCGGTCAATCCATTTTCCTTGTGCAACCCGAGGATGTGGCGATGCGTTTGCGTTTGAACTATGCGGAGCTGGCTTCAGCCGAAGTGAATGTTTATTTGCCGAATTATGTATACGTTACTGTGAGCGAGCGTCAGCCTGTCATACTTTGGCAGCAAGGCGATGGCTTTACGTGGATCGATTCGGCGGGCGTGGCATTTCGTCCGCGTGGCCAGGTGAAAGGATTGGTATCCGTCATCGGCCTGGCGACTCCACCTGCAGGTGTTCCATCCCTGGATGATCGGCTTAGCCCCCCGGCGTACATTCAAAAGGAATTGGTGGATGCGATCATAATTCTCGCACCGAATGTGCCTGCTGACTCGATCCTGACCTATGACCCCAACGATGGGCTGGGTTGGAAAGACAGCCGCGGCTGGAATATTTTCTTTGGAACCAGTGCGCAGGACATGCCGTTGAAGTTGCGCGTATATCAATTCCTGGTGGATTCTTTGGCTGCACGCAGAAAGGTTCCCGCATATATCAACGTCGCGTACCCGGATGCGCCATATTACCGGACGCCCGAATTTTCGGAAATCGCTCCGATCGTTGAAGATGGACAATAGGCAATCATGGATGAGATTATTGTTGGCATTGATGTAGGCACTACGAAGGTTTGCACGCTCGTCGGGCGTGTGGAGGACACAAAGACCATGCGCATCCTCGGCGTGGGCATCGAGCCCTCGGTCGGGATCCGCAAGGGAATTATTGTGGATCTGCCCGCCGCCGCACATGCCATTAAGAATTCGGTGGAAAAGGCCGAACACACCTCTGGTTTGGAGATAACCACCGCGCTGGTCAGCCTGGCAGGTGCGCATGTTTCTTCAGTCAATAGCCGCGGCGCGGCCGGCGTGCCCGCTGGGATCATCGACGCAGTGGATCTTGGCCGCGCACTCGAGCAGGCCCAGGCAGTTGCCATTCCGCACGACCGCGAGATCATTCATATCATCCAGCGCGGCATCACTGTGGATGGCCAGGAAGGCGTGCGCACCCCAATCGGTATGCACGGCTTTAAACTCGAAGTGGAGACGCACATCATTACCGCGGCTCTTGCGACAGTGGATAACCTGCGTCAATGCGTGGGTCAGGCGGGCGTGGAAATTCAACAATTTGTTTTGAACCCGCTGGCTTCCGCTGAAGTGGTGTTGACTGAGCAGGAACGTGAGATGGGCGTGGCGGTTTGTGATATCGGCGGCGGCACAACCGACCTGGCCATTTATGTGAATGGCGATGTGTGGCACACAATGGTGCTTGCGGTTGGCGGGAATCATGTCACGCAGGATATCGCGCACGGTTTGCGCCTGCCTTTGTCCCAGGCGGAAGATGTGAAGAAGCAGCAGGGATATGCGGTTCGGTCCGAATTTGGCGGCGATGAGTATTTCATGATCCGACCGTTTGGCGAAGATAAGGATGTCCGCATTAATAAACAGGACCTTGCTCACATCATCGAAGCCCGCATCGCAGAAACCTTCAGCCTGATCCAGCAGGAGATCAAGCGCTCCGGCTACGATGGGTTGCTGGCTGCAGGCATGGTGTTGACCGGCGGCACCGCCGCATTGCCCGGCATCCGCAGTACTGCAACCGATGTGCTGGGCATGCCTGTGCGCACGGCACAACCGGAAAACCTGACCGGTCTGATCGATAAGTTAAATTCGCCAGCGTACTCCACCAGTGTTGGTTTATTGCGTTGGGCGTTGACCATGCACGAACATGAAGTGGCGATCACAAGCGGCGCAAAGAGACGCCGCAGATCAAAAGGAGACAAAAGTATGAACCTTGATGCGGTCAAAAACTGGATGAAACGTCTGCTGCCTTAAGTTCCCTGCGTTCATCGCAAAATGTGCAGAAGATATAAACTTTTAGCCCTATTAAAAAACAGCATTCTCGTTTAACATTGGCATATTCCTTGCCAGGAGGAACAAATGGACTCGAATCGAAAACATCAACAAATTGAAGCCTTCGCCCGCATTAAAGTGATCGGCGTGGGCGGCGCGGGCCAGAACGCCGTCAATCGCATGATGGAGGAAGGCATTCAAGGCGTGGAGTTCATCTCCGCGAATACCGACGCGCAAGCGCTTACACAATCACGCGCGCCTGTGAATGTTCGCCTTGGCGACAAATTAACCCGTGGCCTCGGTGCGGGCGGCGATCCTGAAATTGGTCGCAAAGCCGCGGAAGAATCTGCCGACGAACTTTACAGCGTGCTCAAAGGCGCGGATATGGTCTTCGTCACAGCGGGCATGGGCGGCGGCACCGGTACAGGCGCGGCTCCGGTGGTGGCGCAGGTCGCCAAGGAATGTGGTGCCCTCACGATCGGAGTTGTCACGCGTCCATTTACTTTTGAAGGCGGCAAACGTTCGCAATCTGCCGACTCGGGTGTTGGGAAATTAAAGGAACATGCCCACACGCTGATTTCGATACCGAATGACCGGCTGCTTCAACTTGCGGATAAAAAATCCTCTCTGCAGGATGCCTTCCGCATGGCCGATGAAGTGCTGCATCAAGGCATTCAAGGCATCTCCGAGTTGATCACGATCCCTGGCTTGATCAACCTCGATTTTGCCGATGTTCGCACCATCATGTCTGAAGGCGGCGCGGCATTAATGGCTGTCGGTCGCGGGGCCGGCGAAGACCGCGCCAAGACGGCTGCCGAACAGGCCATCTCGAGTCAATTGCTCGATATCACGATCGACGGCGCGCGCGGCGTGCTCTTCAATGTCACCGGCGGCTCGAACATGACCCTTTTCGAGGTCAATACAGCCGCGGCCATTATCCGTGAAACCGCGCATCCCGACGTCAACATGATCTTCGGCGCGGTAATCGACCCGGAGATGGGCGATGAGATCCGTGTGACGGTCATCGCAACTGGATTTGAGCGCAGCGGTGTGCCGCGTCGTGGCCTCGAGCGCCTCCCGCGCAATGAAAGATCCAATTCTCCTTCCACACCTTTCCCACGCTCGAACGAATCCGTCAGCGTGAGCGCAGAATTCAAACCCACCATTGAATCCCGGCCCGCTTCCCAGCCCAACATCAGCGGCGACGATCTGGACGTTCCGACGTTCTTGAGAAATAGAAGATAGTAAATTTAGACCCTAATGGCTTTCCTCTTCGAGGACTTCGCAAAACCTTTAGGGTCTTTTGATTCATGCTAAAATAAAGTCAATGAAAGCCCATCTTCCGCAGCCCGACCATTATTCCTATCTAGTCCATCGCAAACAGGTGGTCAGGCAGATCGTTTTACCTGTGGTGCTGGCTGCGTTGTTGATGATCGCTCTGATCGTGCTGATCATTAATTCCACTTTCAATGAAGGCGGTGAGGCGGGTCGTTGGGCCGCCATCTCCACGATCTGGATCGTCATTCCCGTGATGGTTGTCGGGATCCTGCTCCTGGCCATCCTCATCGGCCTCATTTACCTGCTGGCACTCGCCCTGGGGGCCTTGCCCCACTACACCGGCATCGCACAGGATTACGTCTACAAAGCGCGCGGTTACATCATTTGGGGCGCGGAAATGATCGTAAAACCCATCATTGCTTTTGATGGCTGGCTCGAAAATATGAAAGCATTCTTTGGAAGGATAATCCCATGAACAAAAGCAGAATCATTATGGGTGGCGCGTTGATCGGCGCAGTCACAGGCCTGGTTGCTGCCATTCTTCTCACCCGTCGCGCGCAAAGGACCAAGCGCGAGGCTGCCATCACCACAGCTGAAGGACTAAAGCTCGGTGTGCTCGTCTTTGGTCTGCTGCGCGCCATCGCCTCGCTCGGCGATGATTAATAGACCAGAGACTACAGACCGTGGACCGAGGTTGCAACTCCTCGGTCTTTTTTATGCCAGGCTGTCTCTCTCAACTGTTAAATATCAACCATGAATTCCATCTCCAAACTCACCTTTCGCCGCTTCCTGCTTGGTCAGCAGGGACTTTGGCCGGGCCGCCGTTTCAAGGGGTTGAACGGCGTCGAGGCCGCGCTCCATCAAATGGAAGCCCTGCAGCTTGACCCTCTTAACATTGTGGCACGCAGCCAGGAGATCGCCATGTATGGGCGCGTGCTCGATTTCAAACCTGAGCATCTGTATAAAATGGCTTATGAGCAACGCAAGGCTTTTGATTATGGCGGCTGGCTGGCCATGTACCCGATGGATGAATTTCCATTCTGGCGTATGCACATGCGCCGCCGCGGTGAGCATGGGCGTTGGGGCACGGATTTTGCGCGCAAGAACGTCGCATTATTGAAGGAAGTTTGTGCCGCGTTGAAAGAGCGCGGTCCATTGGGAAATCGCGACTTCGAAGGTATGGCGCTCAAGGAATGGAGTTACCGCGGCCGTAAGGAAACGTCGCTGGCATTGTATTATCTATGGCTGACAGGCGAAGTGATGATCTCGCATCGCAAAGGCTTTGACCGATACTATGACCTGCGCGAGCGCGTCGCGCCGCCCGAATTTCATCATAGCGCGTCCGAAAAAGAGTCTGAGGATTTCTTTGCTCGCAAGTCCATTGCCTTTCTTAACATCATGCGTGAGAGACGTTTCCGCTTTAGCTGGGCGGATGCCATCGGGCGGGTCGTTTCACGCACAGAAGCGGATATAAAACTGGCGGAGATGCACGCACAGAATATCGTTACTCCCCTTCAAGTGGAGGACTCGAAGGAAAAATGGATCGTGCTGACCAAAGACCTGCCCGCTCTTGAACAGCTCGAATCGGGTCGCGTGCCCAAGGCATGGAAACCGTTGAGATCCACCACGGAAGAAGAGGTCACACTGTTGGCGCCGCTGGAGATCGTCAGCGCGCGTGGACGCGCGAAGACAGTCTTCGATTTTGAATATCTGTGGGAGGTGTATAAGCCAGTTCACCAAAGGCGCTGGGGATATTACACCCTGCCCATTTTATACGGCGATGATTTGGTCGCGCGTCTCGACCCGAAAATGGACCGTAAGACCGGCACGCTTCACATCCTCGGCTTCTGGCTGGAGGATGACGCGCCGAAAGATGAAGCCTTTGCCAGCGCGCTGGCAAATGGATTAAATCGCTTTGCGAAAATGGCCGGTGCAAAAAGGGTGGACGTCAGTAGTGTAAAACCCACTAAATTGCGCACATACTTGAAGACCAAGGTTAAGCTTTAGGTTCACGTTTAAACGTTCGAACGTCAAAACGTTTAAACGATCTCTATTTTCTGCTCGATCACGTCCCCGTCTGTCCAATTCGCTTCGACCCATTTCGCCACACTTTGCATAGACTGTCCCAGCACGACCTTGTCTGAATTCACCATCGCGCAGGCGATGACGGTTTCAGTCCATTTATCCTGCAGATCCATTTCCGCCACAGAGACGTTGAATTCGCGGTGCAGGCGCGAGATCAATGGTTTGATCCGTCCGCGTTTTTCTTTGAGGGAGGCGCAGGCAGGGAGGTGCAGGTGGATGGTGAGGGTGGCGATCAAGAGGCAGGTTCAGATTTTAATGAATCGAGAAATTGTCCGGCAGTTTGAATCGTGACACCCTGATATTTGACTAATTCCAGTAAGTGCTTGTCCCCGCTGATAATGATTTTTGCATCCCCTTCCAGCGCGATGGAAAGAAATTTTTCATCATCAGGGTCTTGAGGAATTGCTCCCTTTGTGTCAATTTGTCCAGGCACAAGCAGCGCGTCCGTTTTGAGAAGGTTTAAAGTGGATTCTATATCGTCATTTGAGAGGGAATATTTCCGTGTAGCCGCCAGCTCTGTTAAAACGCGCTTCACTTCAAGGATGGCGGCCTCACTGGTGATCACTAAAAATTTTCTTTCGCGCCATGCATCTAAAACCTGTGCAGGCGCCCCTTTTCCTGAGAGCAGGGCGCTGACAAAGATATTCGTATCGATCACGACCCGCAACACTGTTATTTCCTTGCGCGTTTGATTGCCGCTGCCACATCCTTTTCAATTTCTTCCTGAGGCCGTTCGGTTTGCGCATTGCGGATCTTTTCAACGATCTCGAAACGCGCTTCACGTTCGGCCACCAATTGCCTGTACATTTCGATGGGGATGATCGCGGCCATGGGCTTTCCGGAACGTTCTATAACCGCTACATCACCGCCAAAGCCAACCTTGCCGAGAATTTCAGCAAACTTTTGCCTGAGGTCCCGTGCGCCAATGAGTATTGTCATTTCTGTCTCCAAATGTAAATAATGCCTATTGTGTACACAATAGGCATTATCGGGCTTTTTCATGATTTTGTCAAACGCGCTTTTCTTTGGGCGACCGCGCCAGCGAGCAGGTGGGGAGGTGTAAGTGAATCGTGAGAGTGGCGAGCATAATATTGTTTGATTTACGATTTTAGATTTACGATTTACAATGCCTCACATGGATATTGAACTGGCATACAACAAAGCTCTCGACTACCTTTACTCTTTCGTAGATTATAGCCTCAAACATTCTTCCGAGCTTGCCAAGGCGGACTTCAACCTCGACCGCATGTTCGCGTTGATGGAGTCGCTTGGGAATCCACAGACGAAGTATCCCATCTTCCACGTGGCAGGGACGAAGGGCAAAGGCTCCGTGTCTGCGCTTTGCGCGTGGGGTTTACAGGCCGCTGGTTATAAAGCAGGGTTGTATACGTCCCCGCATTTGTTGGATTACACAGAACGTATTCAGATCAATGGCCAGCCAATTTCGCATGAGCAATTGGTTCAATTAATTGAAGAGATCAAACCTCATGTAGCAAAGATAGAGAAACTGACGACGTTCGAGATCACGACGGCGCTTGGGTTTATGGCCTTTGCAAAATACGGTGTGAACGCGGCTGTGTTTGAGGTTGGACTCGGCGGGCGGCTGGACGCGACGAATGTGATTATCCCAAAGGTCTCCGTCATCACGTCGCTTTCGTATGACCACATGGCTGTGCTGGGAGATACACTTGCAAAGATCGCAGGTGAGAAGGCGGGGATTATCAAGGAAGGTGTGCCGGTTGTCTCCTCTCCGCAAAAAGAGGAAGCCCTCGAAGTATTGGAGCGTGTAGCCACTCAGCGCGGATGTGAGTTGACTTTGGTTGGACGCGAAATCAAGTTCGAAACACTCGAGTCATCATTGGATGGTCAATCGCTTTCGGTCCTCGGTCCTTCAGCCTCGGTCAAATTACAAATCCCCTTGCTCGGTCTGCATCAAATTGAGAATACGGCCACAGCTTACCTCGCGCTAAAAACCTCCGGACTCAAGATCACGGATGAACAGATCCAAACGGGATTTTGGCAAGTCAAATGGCCCGCCCGTTTTGAAGTGGTACGGCGGGATCCGCCGGTGATTTTAGACTCGGCGCACAACCAAGACTCGTTTGAGAGACTGCGCGAGACCTTGGAACAATATTATCCTGGCAAACCGGTCTATCTGATCTTCGGTGCCTCGGAGGATAAGAACATCCCCGGCATGTTCGCGGAGCTGAAATCGAAAATAAAGAAGATCATTATCACGCGCGCTGATCATCCACGCGCGTTGGAAGTGGGAATAATTCAAAGGCTGGCCGGGCAGGCCGGGGCGGAGTCCGAGGCGCTCACGTCCGTCAAGTCCGCATTGGCGCGGGCGTTGGATTTGTCCTCAAAAGATGGTAGCATTGTCCTATCCGCAGGAAGCATATTTGTCACTGCGGAAGTGATGAAGGAATGGAAGTCCATGAATGAGTCAGCATAACTGGAATGAAGAAGAAGATAATTTTGACCTGACGCTCTCACAACGGACCGAGGAGTTGTATCGCGTTCCGAATACCGAACCCAACGCCGAGGGTTTGATCGATGCCGCAGTGCTGCCTTTGCGCGACATGGTGATCTTCCCGCGCATGGTCTCGCCGATCTTTGTAGGACGGGAGGCTTCTTTATTAGCCGTGCAGGAAGCGCAGCGAAAAGAACAGACCGTGATCGGGTTGACGCAGCGCGATCCCGAAGTGGATCAACCCGGCACAGACGACTTTTTGCCAGTCGGTGTGGAGCTGGCGGTCGGGCGTTTGTTGAACATGCCGGATGGTTCGTATTCCGCGCTGGTGCAGGGACGCCGCCGCGTGGAAGTGGTTGAGTTCATTCGCGTAAAACCATATCTTAAGGCGCGTGTGCGCGTGATCAATGAGCCGCAAACCGCAGACCGGCCAACAAAGGCGCTGATGCGCTCCGTGTTGGATATGTTCGATCGTTGTGTGCAATTGGACAGGTCGATCCCGGAAGAGGCGCATTTGTTCGCGCTGAACATTGCCGAGCCCGGCTGGCTTGCGGATATGATCGCGACCTCGCTATCTTTGAATTATGAGGCGAAGTTACGCCTGCTGCTCCTGTTGGACCCAAAGTCGCGTTTGCAGCAATTGAGCACCCTGCTCGCGCAGGAAGTGGATGTGCTTGAGTTGGAAGATGAGATCCACTCGCGCGTGCAGAACGAAGTGGATAAAAGTCAGCGCGAGTTTTATCTGCGCGAGCAGATGAAACAGATCCAGAATGAATTGGGCGAAGGCGATGTATTCACGCGCGAGGCGGCGGACGTAAAGAAGAAAGTGGAAGCCGCCAACCTGCCCGAAGAACCGAGGAAGGTGGCACTCAAGGAAATTGAGCGCTTGAATCAAATGCCGCCGATGGCGCCTGAAGTGGGCATCATCCGCACATATATTGATTGGATCATTGACCTGCCGTGGACGAATGCCACACCGGATAATCTGGATGTAAAGAATGCCGCCAAGATCCTGGAACGCGATCATTACGGCTTGAAAAAAGCCAAGGAAAGGATTTTGGAATATATCGCGGTGCGTTCGTTGAAGCCAAAGAAGGAACGCCAGCCGATCTTGTGTTTCGTTGGCCCACCCGGTGTGGGTAAAACGTCGCTTGGTCGTTCGATCGCGGATGCCTTGGGCCGGAAATTTGTGCGCATCTCCCTCGGCGGCGTGCGCGATGAAGCCGAGATACGCGGTCACAGGCGTACCTACATCGGCGCACTGCCCGGGCGAATACTCCAAACCATGAAGCGCGCAGGTACCGCCAATCCATTGTTCATGCTCGATGAGATCGACAAACTGTATTCAGACTTCCGTGGCGACCCCGCCTCGGCCATGCTTGAAGTACTCGACCCTGAACAGAACTACGCCTTTAGCGACCACTATCTCGAACTGCCCTTCGACCTATCCAAAGTGATGTTCGTGACGACGGCCAACTCTCTGGGGACGGTCCCGCCGCCTCTGCTGGACCGCATGGAGGTCATTGAATTCCCGGGTTACATCGAAGAGGAGAAGTTGGAGATTGCCAACCGGTACTTGATCCCGCGGCAGATCGAGGAAAATGGGATCGAATCGCTTGGTTTGAAGTTTGAAGAGGATGCGCTCCGCCGCATGATCCGCGAATACACCTATGAAGCCGGCGTCCGCAATCTCGAGCGTGAGATCGGACGCGTGAGTCGCAAAGTGGCGCGCCTAAAAGCGGAGGGCAGGAAGTATCCCACCTCGATCGTCACAGAAGGCATCGAGAAGTTACTTGGCCCGCAACAGGTTTTCCAGTCTGAAGCGGAACGGACCGATGAAGTCGGTGTGGTCACCAGCCTGGCGTGGACCGAGACCGGCGGCGAGATCATGCCGGTGGAAGTTGCGATCCTGGAAGGCAAGGGCAGTCTGCAAATGACAGGTCAGATGGGTGACGTGATGCAGGAATCCGGCCAGGCCGCGCTGACCTATATCAAGTCCCGCGCCGCGGCGTTGAAGATCGACATGGAAGTCTTTGAGCGATTGGACATTCACGTCCACATGCCTGAAGGAGGAATTCCCAAAGATGGACCCTCCGCAGGAATCACCATGGCGACCGCGATCGTTTCTGCTTTAACGGGGCGGCCTGTCTATCGGCATGTGGGTATGACCGGCGAGATCACGTTGCGCGGCCGCGTGCTTCCGATCGGCGGTGTGCGTGAGAAAGTGCTCGCTGCGCATCGCGCCGGACTCAAGACTGTGATCCTGCCTGAAAAGAATATGAAAGATCTGGTGGATCTGCCCAAGACTGCCAGGGCAGAACTCAAAGTCATCCCTGTCAAACACATGGATGATGTGCTGGAGATCGCGCTTTCAAAGCAGGTAACCGTGCAGCCGCCGCGCCCGAAGAAGCGCAGGGAAGAGCCCAGCGAAGAGTAACCATCCTGTTATTTTTAGTAGAACTCATCTCAAAAATGTCATCCTGAATACTATGACGCTGTCAAGGCATTTTTAAGGAGCTGTGGCTGGACAGAGC
>CAZSVR010000036.1:0-41352 GCA_964610295.1 uncultured Anaerolineaceae bacterium | reverse complement strand
CCAAGAATCTAAAAGGATTCGAAGAAAGAGTAAAGGAGGATTAAGATGTTGGCTAACACAACTAGTAATGTACTACGATTAACCCTTCGTGATTTGGGATCTACTAAAGAAGATGATATACCCGTTTCTTTACCCAACGGCACCGCTAGTGCAGTGCTTAAATTTAATGAAGAATGGGTCGGAATTGATGCCAGCCAAGCTTGGTTTTGGACAGAAGAATGGCAAGCACGCCACAAAACAGCTATATCCGAATTAGATTCTGGTGATTACCATGAATTTGATAATGGCAATGATTTTGTTTCATCACTAGATGATTTAGATTAAAATAAGAATGAATGAAGTTCCGCCAATCAAAGACCTTCCGCAAATCATTTGTCAAGCTTGCCCCTGATTTGCAGGAGCTCGCGAAAGAAAAGTTTGGACTCTTCGTAGTTAACCCACATCACCCATCTCTTAAAACTAAAAAGATGGGCGGAAAGACAGAAGAAATATGGGAAGGACATATAACACGAGGTTGCGTCTTTACTTTTAGGTTCGTAGATAGTGAAGATGGAGACAAGATTTGTGAAGCTATTGATATCGGCACACACGCCATATACAAAGACAAATAAATTAACAGGACTGGCAAATTGCCAGTCCTGTTAATTCGTATATTATCTACGCAGGCTGAAAGATCTCGATCGGGTTGCCGGAAGGATCTTCCGCCACGATCTGTTTGCCGCCCGGGCCGGTGACTATATTGTTGCGAAACAGGATGCCTGCACGCTTCATCGAAGAGACGACCGACTCAATATCATCGACTTCAATGACGAACCGATTCCAGCCACCGGCCTCGGGTTTGCGTCCATCCGGCATGGGTCGCGCGGCCGAAGATCCCGGGCCGCTCAGCCATATGTTCAGATCCCCTTTGGCGATCAGTGCGAAAGCAGATCCCATTCGCTCGACGAGCTCAAAGCCAAGATGCTTTGTGTAGAATTCAATGCAAGTATCCACTTCAGTGACCAGGTATCGAATGGTCGCCATGTTTTCTCCTGTGGATCACGAAATCGTATTTGCAATTTTACAGGGATGCGGCCGGGATCAAAGACTCAATATCCTTGACGATGGGATCGATGAAGTTATCGTCTGTTAAATAACCGTCATGAGAAAAGGGATTCCAAAACTGCCACCATGTTCCGGCGCGGATCTCGTGATCCTGGACCAGTTCGTCATAGGTTGGATGCGTGTCGTATCGCGGGTCTTTTGGGCCCAGGCGGCCCTGCAAAGGCTGCAGCGGCCAGCCCAATACATCATTTCTGCTGTAATAATTCAACCACTTGAATTCGTCGTTCGGCCTTTTGATCGGCACAATATGATCGTGTCCCGCCGTAAATAACGGAATGTTACAGCCGCAGGTGTACAACCGATGCAGGGACTTTAACGACAAAAAATCGTCTTCGTCGGCGCTCGAGCTGACAGCATTTCCTTGTTGTCCCCAGATGCCCACCCTAGTTTTTTTATCGCTACCATGCGCAGCGGACGCATACTGCTTGTCCCAAATATAACTGGAGATCACCTGGCATCCCAATGAGTGGGCGATGATGAAGATCTTTTTGTCTTTATCGGGGGCAAGCAGTGCATAGATGCGGCGAAGTTCATTCGCGATCTTGGCTTGAGTCTGGTAATAGGCGCTGGAGGGCTCCGATTTATTGTTTTCCAAACTGCCCGGGTCTGCGAAGTAGAAGATGAAGAACTCACGCAACCGCCGCCATACAAAGAAAGTGTGAAACGGCAGCAGCGCCTGATTCATCCTATCGTAGACGAATTCCTCGTTCGGGTCCAGCGTATCTTGATAATAGATATGCCCAAAAGCCACGCGCTCCCAGTTCTGCCTCAGTTTCTTTTTGAGCCGTTGCTCGAAGCCCTGATAATATTCTGGCTTTTGCCTCCCCATGCCGTGAATGGTGATCACGGCAATTTCCTTCACAGGGTTTTTGTCCTTCGTCATTCGAACCTCCCGATTTTTTCACCGTTCGTCCGCAGGATTGCTCACCTGCACTGCAACAAACGCACGAAGTCCCCGTAGCGAAGCGGAGTGGGAGTGCGGCGCAAGTTTCGCTGATGCCGCGAACGTCGGCGGCACGCCGATGCGAGACGGCATGGAAGTGAAACCAATTTTTACGGAATAAACCAAGTATAGCATGGCGGTCATGTCTTTCCAGGGTCATGCAATGGATGATCCCTTCCATTCATAGACCGGTGAATTACAACTATCTTCTCAAATTATCTGATAAGTTTCCTCCAAAACAAAGACATCTGCATGGTATCCTATAACCCATGACAGATTCAAAACTGATCCTTGTCACCGGCGCGACCGGCTACGTGGGCGGGCGTCTCGTTCCAAAACTGCTGGAAGCGGGCTACCGCGTGCGCTGCATGGTGCGCGATCCCTCGCGACTGCAAGGACGTGTCTGGCTCCCCCGCGTGGAAGTGGTCAGCGGCGATGCGCTCATCACAGAGACCCTCATCGCAGCCATGCAGGGTGTTTCGGTTGCGTATTATCTTATCCATGGAATGCAGGGCGGAAAACATAATGCCGAACGCGACCTCACGGCTGCGCGCAACTTCGCCTCCGCGGCTGAAGCAGCCGGGGTTCACCGCATCATTTATCTCGGCGAACTCGTGGACCCCACCTCGGACCTTTCCGCTTATCTTCGCGCGCGGCATGAGACCGGTCACCGGTTGCGTTATGGACGCGTGCCGGTCACTGAATTGCGCGCGGGCATGATCGTCGGTTCCGGCTCCGCGCTTTTCGAAATGATCCGCTATCTCACCGAGCGCGAGCCTGTGCTGATCTGCCCCGCGTGGTTTTTCTCTCTGGCACAACCCATCGCGATCCGCGACGTACTTTCCTATCTACTCGCCGCGCTTGAAACCGCAGATAGTAGCGGGCGCGTGATCGAGATCGGCGGCCCCACACGACTCACCTATGCCGATATGTTGCTGGGCTATGCAAAAGAACGGGACTTAGAACGTATGCTCATCCCCACCCCGTTTACCCTGCCGCGGCTCTCCGCCTATTGGGTGCATATGGTCACCCCCATTCATTGGCGCGTCGTGTTGCCGTTGATCGAAGGATTAAGTGCCAAACTCATCGTCCGCGATGACGAGGCCAGGAGACTCTTTCCGCAGATCAAGCCGGATGATTTTCGATCTGCCGTGCATAACGCGCTCGGCCGCATCCAAAGGGATGACGTTGAAACGAGCTGGTCCGACGCGTTGGTTACTGCGATGGGCGACGTCAAACCGTATGAATTGATCGTCGAAGAAGGCATGTTCGTCGAACGTCGCCAGGTTCTGCTCGACCTCAAACCTGAAACTGTCTTCCGCGCATACACCGGTATTGGGGGCGAGCGCGGCTGGCTTTACATGGATTGGGCCTGGGCCTTTCGCGGCTGGCTCGATAAACTCATCGGCGGCGTGGGCTTGCGCCGCGGGCGGCGTCACTCGGATGAAGTTCACACCGGCGAGTCGCTGGATTTCTGGCGCGTGGAAACTGTTGAAAAGAACGCGCGCCTGCGTTTGCGCGCCGAAATGAAATTGCCCGGCAAGGCCTGGCTGCAATTTGATTCGGGACCCCAGGAAAATAAAACCCTCTTCACGGTCACTGCCTATTTCGCCCCGCGCGGCCTGGGAGGATTTTTATACTGGTATGCGATGTGGCCCTTCCACAAATTCATCTTCGATGGATTAACCAGACGCCTCGCATCACGCGCAAAAGTGCTAAGCGGGTGACAGTCACCTTATCACATGACCAAAATTATCCTTGTCACAGGCGCAACCGGATACATCGCCAGCAAGTTGATCCCACAACTCCTGGAGCGCGGCCATACCGTCCGTGCGCTGGCCAGGAGGCAGCAGCCACTCCGCGCCCGAAAGTGGTTCGACCAGATCGAGGTCGTCCAGGCGGATGTCATGGACCCTGCGTCCCTGGCGCCCGCGCTGAAAAATATCCACACCGCGTATTATCTGATCCACAACATGACCTCCGGGTACGGATACATCCAACGCGAACTCAAAGGCGCGCGTAATTTCGCCCGTGCCGCAGAGGAGGCTGGCATAAAACACATTATTTATTTGGGAGGCCTGGCCGACCCGCAGCAGCACATCGCGTCGCACCTCAGGTCGCGCATTGAAACAGGTATGGCTCTAAGACAAGGCAAGGTGCCGGTGACGGAATTTCGCGCAGGCGTGATCGCCGGCTCCGGCAGCATCTCGTTTGAGATGATCCGCTTCATGACGGAGTTGTTTCCGATCATCCCCGGCCCGCGCGGGTTGAAGAATAAAACCCAACCGATCTCAACTCAAAACGTGGTGGATTATCTGCTTGCGGCGTTGGGTAACCCGAATAGTCGCGGCAGGATCTTTGAGATCGGCGGGCCGCGGACTGTAACCTATCAAGACCTCATGTTTCTTTATGCCAAAATTCGCGGGCATGAACGTCGTTTCTTTTTATTCCCTTATATCCCCAACTGGTTCATGGCTTTCGGCATTGGGCTTATGACCCCTGTGCCCTATCCCATCGCCTACGCGCTGGTGGCAGGGCTATCCAGTGACAGCCTCGTCCGGCATGACGAGGCGCGCGAAGTTTTCCATGAGATCGAGCTGGTTGACTTTGAATCAGCCGCCGGCGAGGCGTTGACGCGTCTGCATCCGCAACAAATCGAACATATCTGGCAGGATGGTCAAACTGCTCTGAAAGTCCTTAAACACGAAGGATTCTTCATCGACCACCGTCAAATCCAGGTGAGCGCTGCGCCTGAAAAAGTGTTTGAAGTGATAAAAAACATGGGCGGCAAAGAGGGCTGGCCTTTTGCGAACTGGCTATGGCAATTGCGCGGCCGGATGAATGGTTCCCCTCTCCTTTCGGGACGTGTGCCCGTAAGGGTAGAGGGGTTAGGGGTGAGGGAGAAGCTGCAAGTGGGCGACCAAATTGATTACTACATCGTTGACTCCATCGAACCCGGCCATCTCCTCCTGCATTCGCGGCTGATCGCCCCCGGCCAAGGCTGGCTGGAATGGCGCGTACTATCAAATGAAAAGGGCGCGCGCCTCGCCCAAACCGCATACTTCGCCCCGCGCGGCCCGGGTGGATTCTTGTACTGGGTTCTGCTTTACCCCATCCACGCTTTCGTCTTGCGCGGTCTGATCCGCGCGATCGCAAATCGTTCGAACGGATCGTCCTAAGGCGCTCAAAAAACTCTCCTTGCAAAACAAATTCCATGATAAACTGGGGCACACCTGCACCCCTTGTACTTGCACCCACCGTTCGTCCGCAGGATCGCTACGCTGATGCCGCGAGCACGACGGTCCACAGGATTGCTCACCTGCACTGCAACGAACGCACGAAGTCCCCGTAGCGAAGCGGAGTGGGAGTGCGGCGCAAGTGTCGCTTATGCGAGACGGCAGGACAAGGTGCAACAAACGCACGAAGTCCCTCGCGCACGCCGCAAAGCGGCAGTCCCGAGCGCAGCGAGTGGGCCTAGCGCAGCGAAGTGGGAGTGCGGCGCAGTGTCGTTCAGGCTGGAACGTTGAATTATCTGGAGAAGAGATGGAAAACAAACTCTACGTGGGCAACCTGCCCTACACCGCCACTGAAGATGACCTGCAAACTCATTTCAGCCAGGCGGGAAACGTCACCTCCGTTGCGCTCATTAAAGACCGCGCGACCGGCAGAGCCAAAGGCTTTGGCTTTGTAGAAATGTCCAGCGCTGAAGAAGCCGAGAAGGCCATCAGCATGTTCCACGGCCAGGAATTCATGGGCCGCACGATCACAGTCAACGTCGCACGCCCGCGCGAAGAACGACCGCAACGCAGTTTTAGCGATCGTCGCGGCGGCAGTGGACGTAGAAATTTCTAAAAGAAATTTCCAGCCCTGAACCCTGAACAACACAGCCTCGCACATGCGGGGCTGTTATCATAAATCAATGAAACAAAAATGAAACAACGGATCATCCTGCTCGGACCCATTCTCTTCGGCACCGTCACGACCACGCTCACCGTGCTTAAATATGACTTCCTGCGCGGCCTTGGCTGGCATCCCTTTCACGACCCCACCTTCGACTGGCCCAGTGGACTCGCGCTCGGTCCGTACGGCATCCTCATGACATCGACCTTTATCGCCAGTGGACTGCTCATGTCCCTGCTGGCCTTCCGCCTGCATGCGGATCTTTCGACAGGCTCAAGACGGCGTCTTAATCCCCACGATCAGACTCACCGTTTGTCCGCAGGATTGCTCACCTGCACTGCAACGAACGCACGAAGTCCCCGTAGCGAAGCGGAGTGGGAGTGCGGCGCAAGTGTCGCTTATGCGAGACGGCAGGGCAGGCCTGCCGCGGCCTCAATGATCGGATCGGCTCTTTTGGTTGTTGCCGGCCTCGCGCTCGCCGGGTTGGCATTTACCACGGACCCAACCCTCCGCTCCACGCCGGCCACCTGGCATGGACGTTTGCATGACCTCTCGTTCGTCTTGCTTGGATTAACTCTGATACCATCCATGCTCGTTCTCGGAAAAGCCTTTCGCGATGACCCGCGCTGGCGGGGCTTTGGAGTGTACACATGGATCACCGCCGCGCTTGCCATCCCAACCTTCGCGCTCAAAGGCGCGGCGTTTTATGTATTTTTGCTGGCCGTACTTGTGTGGAGTGAACTAGTGGCAGCCAGGGTAGAACATGTATTTTGACGTGGTATAAAGGAGAGAATAATGGTTACAACCCATCCGAAAGAAACCTTTGTCCCTCAAAAAGTGAGATATACGATTGAGGTGGATAGCCAATTAATTGTTATTGAGAATGTACCTGCGCGAGTATCTCTCGAAACAGGCGAGCAGCTTTTCTCCGCAGACACCGTTGAACGTATCCAGCAGTTGATCTCGAATAAACAAACGCCATCTCGCAAGATGGAAGTTTCGGTTTTTGATTTTGCATAATTTGCCGCGCTTGCCATCCCAACCTTCGCGCTCAAGGGCGCGGCGTTCTATGTATTTTTGCTTGCCATGCTTGTATGGAGTGAACTCATTGCATGGAAGTTAGTGAAAAACGCTTGACAGGCGTGCTATACTCTTTTTTAATCTTATGCGGCCTAATCGCCGAAATTAAGGTAGGCATTAGGCGGCGAGGGATATATAAGTAAATGGGCCGCCATTTGGCGGGTAAACGTATAGTTAGGCGCCACAAAAGGAGACCGCAATGAAGTCTGATATCATCTTCTATACCGTTGCAGTTTCAGCTGTGGTCATAACATTTGGGGCATCTATCGTCCTTCCGGTTCCTGATTCCTACCGCGGTCTTATCACATTGCCTGGATTGCTCGCTCTCTTCGGCATCATGATTGAAGCTTGGCGTGACAAAAGGGCTCACGAACGGGCTCTCGATCTGCTGGTTCGTCAGCAGGACAACTCGCTGGTTATTGCCTCACACATGGCGACCGTAGTTTTTGATCGGCAGGTCGAATTCTGTGAAGCTTACTTCGAGAAGGCCCATGGTGCCTTGTTAGATCTCTTCACTAGTGGCCCGACACAAGCCGCACTTGAGCACGCAACGGAGCTCACGAGAATTCGCACACGCTATTCGCCTTGGCTTTCGCCGCAAATCGAGTCTGGGCTCCTACCGTTCGAAGATACAATCCGTGAAGTAGGCGTAGATGCACAGCTCATCGCGATTAACTTACCGCAGCCCGACCATTCATTTTTCGTGAACAGAATGTATGCCGCTTTCGCCAAGCTTTCAAGAACATTTCAGCCGTTGAGCGCCGAATCCGCGGAAGAGGCCGTATCCAATATCATCACACATCTCAGAACTGTCCTAGCTGTGGATCAGCTAACCAAGCTTCGTGATCAGGCTATCAGCACCGCCACAATTCGTTCCGAGGCGCGGAAGGAATCGTAATTCAATTGGCGCCTAACAAAGCGTGCAGCGGACGGCTGGAAGGTCGCGACTTCGATGAGCAGATTCCACGCTTTGAGAGAATCCAGCTCTCAAGTAGAATCCTCACCAGCCGCCGCTAACGCAGGCCGTTAGGCAACCCGTCTTCCAAAATTGTAGTTTCGTTTTTGTTGATATTATTTGTAAAGGAGAAGATTATGAATATAGATAAAGACGTATTCCGCATGATACGAGTAAGCGATAAAACAAATCCTGTTGAAGGGCATGTGTATTGGTCATGGAAAAAGTCAATTTGGATTACATCACACCTTCTCATAGGTATCATAGGCGGGTTTTTTACCTACTCGATTGATTCATTTCTTTTATTTCTAGCGTTTACTGCAACAACTGCATGTCTAGGACATTCACTAGGTATGCATCGCTTATTGATACATAAAAGTTATAAATGCCCTAAATGGATGGAGTATTTATTTATTCATCTTGGAACTGTTTTTGGAATGGCTGGACCTTTCGGAATGATGAGAGCGCACGATATTAGAGACTGGGCGCAACGTCATCCAGATTGCCATAACTACTTAAAACATGGAAGCGGTTTTTTCAAAGATGGTTGGTGGCAACTCCATTGTGATTTGGCGCTTGATTATCCTCCAAAATTTATGGCTGAAAAAGAAGTTGCGGAAGACAAGGTTTATCAATTCATGGAAAAAACATGGATGTTACAGCAAGTACCTTGGGCAATATTATTTTACTTATTGGGTGGATGGTCATGGGTCATTTGGGGAATTTGCGTTCGTATTCCAATTCAACTGACAGGTCATTGGCTGGTTGGTTATTTTGCGCATAACAGCGGAACAAGAGATTGGGAAATTGTAGGCGCAGCGGTTCAAGGTCACAACGTAGATATTGCTGGCTTAATCACTATGGGTGAAGCGTGGCATAATAACCATCATGCTTTCCCTGAATCAGCAAAGATGGGAATATATGAAGGTCAGCCAGATGTTGGTTGGTGGGTTTTGAATATTCTAAAAAAAGCAGGGTTGGTTTGGGGATTAAAACTGCCTCAAGACTTACCCTTTCGAGAAGAATTAAAACCAATTGCAAACAGGAAATCACAGATAGAATATTCGCGTATTAATTCGTAGGTTAACACGATGAACAAATCAAAAAAAGTTGTGCTATCGACATTATCTGGTCTTCCAATTGCATTGTTATACGCACTAATCGTCAGGCTATCATTCGGCTCAAATTATTATTCTTTAATTTTTGCAACGATGACTTGTGGTTTTCTTTTTCTCGTCCCGCTCGCCATCGGCGCGTTGACGATTCGACTAGCCCCAGATGAATATCGAAAATCCGTCATATATGCAATCTTTATGCCTTGGGTATCCATCATAATTGTGGCAATTGGAAGTATTGCAATAGCACTTGAAGCGGCAATTTGTATCTTAATGGCACTTCCAATATTCCTTGTTCTTTCAAGTCTGGGAGGGTTTTTATTCCGCGAGAAAGAATCGAACTCGTCAAAGCCCCCTGCTCATCAAAATACAATGCTTGGCATCATTCTACTTGCTCCTTATCTGGTAACTCCATTTGAAATGAAGTTACCAACTAATGAATCCCATAGAGTTGTGGAGAATGAAATCAGAATAAACGCTCCAGCAAATGTTGTCTGGGAAAATATCGTTGATATTCCACGCATCAATTCCGATGAACAGCAGTACAGCATATTTCACACATTTGGAATTCCAAAACTCGAAGAAGCCACTTTGACACATAATGGCGTAGGCGGTATACGAAATGCTGTTTTTGAAAACGGCTTAATCTTTACAGAAACTATTACTTATTGGGATGAAAATAACCGCATCCAATTTTCAATTTCACCAAATAGTCAATCAACCGCACCTCCTCCATACAAAATGATTGGAAGCAAATATCTTGCAGTAACTGAAATGGATTATTGGATTGAACAAATCGATGAAAATAATGTTATCCTTCACTTAACTAGCCAGCATATCGTAACGACCCATTTAAACTCTTATGCTGGTTTATGGACTGAATTAATACTGAAGAATATTCAAGCATACGCTCTGCGAATTATCAAGAATCGTTCTGAGCATAAGCAATAAAAAAAGTGGTGTTGTCTTTTATGGCAATCGAGTCTTGCGTTCCGTGAGGTTGCCTAACAAAGCGTGCACACCTTCGCTACGCTTCGGCAGGTGGGATTCGTCGGCATTTTCGAGCAGTTTTCTGGCTTCGAGTTTTTTCTGCTCCCAAGCATTGTCCACGCCCGCCCTGGTTGTCGAGCCTGTCGAGACACACCAGCGGGTGAAGCAAACTGTCAGGCGGTTGGGGCGAGATAAAAGAGGCCATAGAATTGCCGAGGAGAATCGTATGGAACCAAAAGATTGGATTTCACTAATTGGCATTGTTTCGACACTCTCCATCTCATTAACTGCCATCCTCATCAACTATAGGCGGGAACTACGTCAGGAAGAAATCAGGGAAGACGAGCGCAAGCGGGAACATCAAGCCAAGATGGAGGAAAAGAAATTTGAAATCAGATATGGCAAACTCCATGAGAAGCGAGTAGCAGCCCTTTCGGAGTTATATGAACATCTAAGCAAGACATGGCAAGAAATAGACGTGGCGTCATCCTTGATCGAACTAGACCCAGGCGGATTGGGCCGTGACCAGGCCGAACGGGCCCGGACCACTTGCACAGAATGTGAGAAATTCTTTGCCATAAACAGACTCTATTTCACGAAAGAACTTGCTGGTCGGATAGACAGCATCTTACATGAATTGACCGAGTCTTCATTAAACATTGTGTCCTCTTTTATAATCCATGACTTAGACAATGTAAAGGACGTGGTGGCCAAATGGAGTGCCAAAAGGAAAGCCGTTACTGCCACACTCGAACAGATCGAGGCTGAGTTTCGAAATCTGCTTGGATCTACAACTAGTAGTCTAGAGATATGAGTGGTTTTATTCGTAGGGTCGCTACCAATAAGGCCTGCAATCCCACGCTTCGCCTCGGCAGTGAGGACTGCGCAGCGCCCGTTAAATTGAGTTTTATCTACGCCTAGGCAGTGTCCTGTTTCCCCTGCGGGGATGTTTCGCGGATCTTAGTCATCGGTGTGTTTGTCGCTTTTCGGAATAAGACAAGGAGGCAGGGCCCACATGACTGAAACGACAGAACCATCAGGGACCAAACACATCCGCCATATCGAGGTGCTGGCCGAAGCCACCACGGTCGAAAAGTGGAAAAAGCAGGTGGTCGCCGGCCAGCGCGGGTCCGAGCAGTTCACCTTTTTCAGCGATGAGGGTTCGTACATGCCCGGGGGAATGGGTACCGCGCCCTCCCCGTTGACCTACTTTGTGGCGGGAGTGGCGCTCTGATTGCTCTCTCAGGTGTCGCAGGTTGCGGCCAAACGAAGGATGGTTTTGCGTAACGAGTCTGTGAAAGTAGTGGCGCGCTTCCGCGAGGAAGGATCGGTCCTGGGGGGAACACAGCAGGGCCAGTGCGAGGGATTCTACATTGAGCTTTCCATCGATGGCGATGAAGCCGCCGAAGAGATCGCTGAGCTGGTGCGCATGGCACATCGCATGTGCTTCACGGAAGATGCGCTCGCACACGTGGTGGAACTAAAAGCCATTCATTTCTTCAACGGTCAACCGCTTGTCGTTGACTAGGCCGGGCAGTGCGATCCCGCAGAGAGCATGCACGGGCTTTCCCCTAAAGGGGATGCGCGTAAACGCTATGAACAACTGCTTATCGCCTCAATTGAACTGGCAAACACTCAGAGGTAGACAAGGTCGATAACGAGGCAGCCATGGAATACGATGTAATTATTGTGGGCGCACGCGTGGCGGGTTCAATTCTTGCCACACTTTTGGGTCAGTTTGGATACCGCGTGTTAATATTGGATAAGGCACACTTTCCAAGCGATACCCTTTCCACGCACTTTTTCCGGGCGCCGGCCCTGCGAGTCTTTGAACGGCTGGGTCTATTGGAGGAGGTTAAATCCGCCGCCCCGCCTCTGACGGTCATGTGGAATTATATCGACGGGCACGTCCTGAGCGAACCTGTAGATTCGGTTGAAGAGCACCTGCGTTTCTTCCTTTGCCTGCGCCGCATCACCCTGGATTGGATCCTCTTCCAGCGCGTCGGACGCGAACCCAATGTCGAAATCCGCGAGGGTGCCCTTGTCAAAGATCTGATCTGGAGAGATGGACGCGTGGCAGGCGTACGCTGGAACGAGCCGGAGGGGACGAGTGAAGCCAGCGCGCGGGTCGTGATCGGTGCCGATGGGTTATATTCAACGGTTGCCAAAGCCCTCGATCCGGCCTACGAGACATCCTTTCCCGTGCAACGTTGCATGTATTACACCTATTTCCAGGGTCTCGACTCTCTGGAGAAGCCAACCGCAGAGCATCATTTCCTGGGAGACACGCTCACCTACGTCTTCCCCACCGATGCAAACCTGACATTGGTTGCCGTCAGCGCGCCAATCAGTGACTTTCCCTCGTTCAAAAAAGAACCGCTGAAACGACTTCAAGCGCATCTTGAATCGCTTCCGTTGCTTGCCCCGCGGCTTGGCAAGGCGGAAGTCCGTGCGGAAGTTAGAGGTGCCGCAAATATTCCCTGCTACCAGCGCGTGCCCTATGGTCCTGGCTGGGCTTTGGTGGGCGATGCCCATCAGATCATGGATCCATGGAGCGGTATGGGCATTGACCATGCCACGACTCATGCGGCCCTCATCGCAGATTCGCTTAACCGATGGCTGAGGGAAGATTCTACTTGGGAAACGGCAATGAACGAATACCATAGTCAGGCTCGCCAGTGGAGCGAGAAGACGTATCGCCGTACCAGCACCTATGCCGCCGATCTGCGCCCCATGACCCGCGCAGCATTGCAGAAGCGGGGGCTGGTATGAAGGATCATCGCCAATGGCTAGCCCAGGATTGACACAGAATTAAATGGATTTTGTTCATCTAATCATTAGGAGAATATCATGTCCAATCAGCAAATTCAAGAGTCTGTGAAAGGTGTGATCCAATACTACACTGCAAACCCAGATAAGGCAATTTCAGAAGATAAAACTGCCACAGCCGTGGTTGAAGACGGATTACGCTGTCGAGCAACTGGAGTCAACGGGGCAGAACTGGTCAGTGATATGCCAAAGGGAATTGGTGGTGGTGCGACTGCTCCAACCCCAGGCTGGCTACTTCGGGCAGCATTGGCTACCTGTGACGCTACCATGATCGCCATGCGTGCCGCAGAGCTTGGAATCACTTTGACGACTCTTGAAGTCACTGTTGGAAGCACATCTGACGACCGAGGCTTACTAGAGATGGACGATTCGATTCCTGCTGGCCCCTTGAATGTTCAGGTGCATGTCAAACTTGGCGGAGACGGGGTATCCAAAGAACAGTTGCACGAACTCGTTACTTGGGCGGAAAGGCATTCACCCGTTGGCGATTCAATCAGCCGCGCGGTGCCACTCAAAGTTATTGTGGAGGTAGCGTAAAACCACGAACAACTTTAATAGGAGACGACCATCACAATCAAGGCCAGACCCGCAACTGAAGAAATGGGCGGCGGGTAATACGAACCGTCAGCCCGCTTCGTCCCAGGCGGAGGTCTAATCTAATCAGGCACAGAGTATCGAATGTCTAATTCTCCTCAATTATCTATATCTGTAAAATACCTGCTTGGCGGGGGGTTGCTGATCGCATCCGTCATCGCCTGGATCGTTAGCCTGCGCGCGATGACCGCGATGCCAGGTAATATCCCCGGCTTCGTCGCGCTCTGGACGGTGATGATGGCAGCCATGATGTTGCCTTCAGTAATGCCAGCCATGTTGCTCTTCGCCACCGTAGCGCAGTCCAGAAAACAGTTCGGGTTTCCGGCGGCACCCACAGCCATATTCATAGGCGGGTATCTCGGGATCTGGATATTGACGGGAGTCGGCGTTGCGCTGGTAGGTTGGGCGAGTGAGGGTGGGATGACGATGAATGCCTGGGGGCAGGTGCTTGTCGGCGGCGCACTAATCACAGCAGGCATTTACCAATTCACCCGCTGGAAAGAATTTTGCCTCGGCCATTGCCAAGCGCCAATTCATTTCTTCATGGAACACTGGCGCGACGGTCTGTTGGGAGCCATTCAGATGGGCGCGCATCACGGCCTATACTGTTTGGGCTGTTGCTGGGGACTCATGCTGGCTTTAATCGCACTCGGGCTAATGAACCCGGTGTGGATGGGTATGATTGCCCTGCTTATCTTTACAGAGAAAGCCATATCAGGGGGCGAGCGCTTTGTCCCGTTCATAGGCGCGGCTCTCATCCTTGGCGGCATCGGTATTGCGTTCGGATGGATTCCGCTCGAACAAACCACAGGAGGTATGTGAGATGAGCAAACCAATCAAGTGGAAACTCAAGATCGAGCATTTGATGGCGTGCAATTGCAACTGGGGCTGTCCATGTTCGTTCGACGCGCCGCCCACTTACGTCACGTGCGAGGCCGCGTTGGGGTACCGCGTGGTGGAGGGAAAGTATGGTGACGTGACACTGGATGGCCTCAGGTGGGTACTGGCTGCCATTTGGCCCGGCCCTCTGCATGAGCGGAACGGACGTGGGGTGGTGTATCTCGATTCGCGCGCGCAGGGCGCTAAACGCGAAGCCCTCGAAGCGATTGCCACTGGAAAGGCGGGTGGGCCGATTGGCATCTTCATGTCAACCGTCACCAATGGACTGATGGTACATTCGGCTCGGCTTGAGTTTAAGTACGACGGCAAGGTCAGCCGATTCAGCGCAGACGACCAGGTGGAAGTGGAGTTTGAGCCTATCTACAATCCGGTGACCGGTGCGGAGCATATCGCCTCAGTCCTCTTGCCAACTGGGTTGCTTACGAAGCGCGAAGACTATTTTTCGGCCAAAGCCTTCGCTGTTAAGACTGACAACTTGAACTTCAGCTATCCGGGCCGCAACGCGATAGCATTTACAAGCATCTGGCGTGGGCCATAGCAATTCAGGCACTTGAATGAAAAGTTATCTACGGTTCTGTACGCTACTTCTAATCGCCTTAGCCCCAGCCTGCGCGCCTTCGCCTCTTGCAGCCTCACCCACCTCGATTCCGCAGTTAACGACCGGCCCGCTGGTGAACCTTACCAGCACACCATCCCAACCAATTACAACTGAATTACCGCCAATTGACGCGCCGGGCGAAATCGCAGACATCATCTTCACGGACGGCACAATCATTACGATGGATGATGTCAATCCTTTCGCGCAGGGCATTGCTATTCGCGGCGACAAGATTGTCGCTGTGGGGAGCGACGCGGATATGCTGAGACTGCGCGGCCAGGCGACGAAAGTTATCGACCTCCAAGGCCGCACCATGCTGCCTGGCTTCATCGACTCGCATACGCACCGCATCGGCGACCGCGCCATAGTTGGATATGACAGCGCCGAACAAGCAATTCAGGACGCGCTCGCGCAGGGTTGGACCAGTCTTCACGAGTTGTTTGTCAATCAGGAGCGTTTGGACGAATTACAAGACCTGGATCGAGCAGGACAATTGCCCCTACGTGTATACGCCTACCTGCCTATCAATGCGCCGGAAGGCGACCTGTATGGGGATTGGTACAGCGCCTATTACCCACATCAGGTCATGACACCGCACGTCACCATCGCCGGGCTGAAGATCAATATAGACCAGGGTTGGGGTCGCACCGCAAGTTACTTTACTCAGGAGCAATTCGATGAAATGGTGATGACCCCACACAGCGCGGGCTGGCAGATCGCAGTGCATTCCGTCGGGGAGGAAGCCAGCGATGTAGTTATGAATGCATTCGAACGCGCGCTGAACGGGGAATCCAATGAGAAGTATCGGCACCGCATTGAACATTTGATCTTCCTGCGCGACGACCAAATTGCACGCTTGAAAGAATTGGGCATCATTGCCTCCATTCAGTTGGTTGGACCACCTGAATGGCCCCCCGATCCGCGTTTCCAAAAATTGATCCCGCTCTACGGGGAGAAATCGGTGGCGCGCTGGAAAGATTTGCTCGCGGCGGGTGTCCGCACGATGGGCAGCAGCGATACACCCTGGATGACAACGGGGCGACTCAACGGCTGGAACGGCTCACCACTGCATCTGATCTCCACCGCCGTGACGCGCGTACAATATCCCAATGAAACGCCGCCTGCTTACATCCTGGCGCAAACGATCACGGTGGAGCAAGCGCTGCGGATGCTCACGATTGAAGGAGCGTATGCTACTTTTGAGGAGGATCTAAAGGGGAGTCTGGCCCCAGAGAAACTTGCAGACCTGGTGATCCTATCGAACAATCCACTCACTACACCGATCGAACAGTTCCCGGACATTCAGACCCTGATGACGATGATTGGTGGACAGGTGGAATATTGCGCGGCGGGGGCAGAGACATTTTGTCCCTCAACGGTGCCCTCCAACACAAATGCCATCCCTATTGGGTTTATAGATATACCTGCCTTCGACGAGACTATCTCAGGCACAATCGAAATCGCAGGTTGGGCTCTTGATGAAATCAAAATTGACAGGGTTGAGATTTACCTTGATGGTCAATTTATCGGCAAGGCCACCTACGGTAATCCCCGACCAGATGTAGAACACGATTATCCCGGACGGCCTGGCACACCGAATTTCGGATTTATATTCAACCTGAACACAGCTTCCTACAGCAATGGCCCTCACACAATCGAGGCCCTGGCGATTAACTCATCAGGAAACAACAGCCCGTTGATACCCAAAAAGTTGACAATCACCATCCATAACTGAATGTAAGGATAATTTCGTATCGCTAAGATTCCAATTTCTGGCTGAGTCTGAGACCTTCTCGGAACGATACTGTTACACCAACAACCTCAATGGCTTTTCAATATACTTCGCCAGCGCCTGGATGAACTGTACGGATTCGGCCCCGTCGCTGAGGCGATGATCCACGGAGATGGTGGCCTTCATCCGCCAGCCAACTTTGATTTCGGGCGGCCCAACATCGCCTGCAGTCCCTGCGCTCACCTGCACTGCAACAAGCGCACGAAGTCCCTCGCGCAGCATCCCGAGCGCAGCGAGTGGGCCTAGCGCAGCGAAGTGGGAGTGCGGCGCAGTGTCGCTTCGGCGGTGGGGACCGCGAAGCGTCCCGCTAATATGGGTTTATACTCGGCTGAGAGTTTTTCTGTTTAGACTGCGAGTCCACGCCGACCCCACCGCCGCTACCCTAAAGAGTGCTTCGCGAACGCAAACTGTTGGGCGGCTGGTAATGTTCAGTACAAGTTAACCTAAAAATTCATTCACAAGGAGAGAGAGAAAATATGAAAAGTAAAAGTTTGCTCGTTATATTCGTAGCATGTTCCTGGATTTTGACAGCATGTCAATCTGCTTCTGTTCCACCAACTCCAACGGCTACTATTGTGCCACCAACGACGGCGCCTACCGTCAACCCGACCGTGGTTTCCGGGACCGGGGACATTACAGCCATGGTCGATCAGTATCGGGCGGTCCTCGGCGAGCCGAACAACGGCGGCCAACCCGGCTCGCAGCCCAGCGGCCGCCGGGAGATCAACTGGGATAAGGTCCCCGACGAGTCTGCCGCGCCCAACTTCCTCGCGGGGGATTTCTTCAACGCCGCGACCGATCCGCGCGCGCGCGGGGCGATGCTCAGTACGCCTGGAAAAGGCGTGCAGGTCAGCGCGGACAGTGACAATCCGACAGGAACTATGGTGCGCTTCGGCCACATCAACCCAAGCTACAGCGACATCTTTATTACCTTTAGTGCAGAGCGGTTGTTCTCCCCCATTGACAGCAACATCGTGGACCTGACCTTCTTTGTCCCTGGTACGCAAACGCCAGCTCTGGTGCGAGGGTTTGGCGCGGTGTATGTCGATGTAGATACTGAACACACCGCCTTTGAGTACTTCGACAAAGAGGGACGGTCGTTGGGGCAGTTCAAGGTTCCGATTGCGGACAACGGGTACTCGTTCCTGGGGGTGGCGTTTGACCGGCCCGTAGTCGCGCGCGTGCGAATTGAATACGGCACCGTCGCCCTCGGCCCGGATGACAGTGCCGAAAATGATGTGGCGGTGATGGATGATTTCATCTACGGCGAACCGCAAGCCACGCCCTAAATGGGTGATCAGAAATAGTGTAACCCTGTTAAGGGCTACGTAAGGCCAGCGCGGGGTTGGGCAATCCCAAGCCGCCGCCCAACACTGCATGCAGCCGACCGCGTTTCGCGCGGGCCAATGCTTCGGCCCAACCTCGGCTCGTGTAGTTCCAGCGAGTCTTCGTCGCCCAGTTCGTGCGGCGGCTGATACTAGCCGTTGGTCGGCGTTGCTGCCGCATGTCGTAGCCGGAAAGGAATCCATATGGCAATCAGAGTAGACCCCGAAAACAACGAAACCCGCGCCTTGTTCGATCTGGCAGATTTTAGCGGACAGCACGTGCTGGAGATCGGGTGCGGCGATGGTCGCCTGACCTGGCGCTATGCGGACAAGGCCGCGCGTGTCACGGCCATCGATCCCGGTGCGAAGCAGATCGCACTGGCAAGGGAAGACCTCCCGCGCGAATTACAGGACCGCATCGAATTTCAGGACATCGCATTCGAAGACTTCGCCGCCGCCAGCGCACCGTCGGCTTTCGACATTGTGATTCTGTCCTGGTCATTGTGTTGAATGGAATATGGGGGCATGGTTCATGCCCTTGAGGAAATTCGCCGCCTGTTGAAACCCACTGGCGCGCTGATCGACATCCACCCTGTGGCTGAGTCTTCGCCCATTGAGATACATCAGGGCGGAAAAATCGACCTGGCAGGCAATTTGTTGGTTCGCCAGTGGTGCATCGACTATCAGCAGGCGGATAACGCACTGACCGAAATAGCGCAGCGCGGCCTGTTCGCCGTCGAGCGCGAAGGTGTGTTTGATTCACTAACCCATTACGCCTCCATAGCAGAGATGCGCACGGATCTGAAAGAATCCATCGATAAATTCGCCAGAGACGCTCAGTCGGTAGGCGAGGCAGCGTCACATGCCGAGGCATTGGCCGAGCGGGCTGAGGAACTGATGCAGGCTGCAGCCAGCGGGGCGGAGTTGATCGTGCGCGAGCGGACTCACATCAGCCGCTTGAGGCCAACCTGATGGTCAGAGGAGCAAGCGCACTCAGTGCGTCGAAAAATTCCTGCGTCCCGACGTTGCTAAAAAAGATTGACGAAGCATTGAAATCCACCAAACGCCCAAGCCGCACTCTGCAAGTGCCAGTGTATCAGTATCAGATGGTCTAGGTTGCGTGTGAGTCCCCTCTCCCTGTAGGAGCGGGGTAGAGGGACCACGTCGCGTTCACGGCGCAGGGTCTTGATTGCGCTGGTGCTGGCACACTGTCTTCATTACTTAGCCGGTTCACTTTAGCAACCGCCGGGTGCTCCCGTGACAGCGCAGGACGTGTGCCCCGAAAAGGAGGGGTAGTGCCATGAAAACAAAACAGCAAGCCAAAAAGATTTTCTTTTTTATCCTGAGCGTATTCATCTAGGCTGCGGCCTGGTGAGCAACGTGATAGGGACACCCGCCAACCCTGACGGGGCTCCGGTCGCGCCAGGGACAGAGTCCCAAACCACCGGGCAAACGGGTGACATCATCTCTTCCGACAACGCAAAGAACCTTGTAGAAATTGCGACTTTTGGCAAGGGCAGCGGCCACCACCCAACGTATTCACCAGATGGAGGACTGCTTGCGGTCTCGTCTTCGAGCGGCATTTACCTGTACCATTCACAAACCTTACAAGGAAGCATGCACTTTTCCGAAGCAGATGTTTTTGACATAGCCTTCTCGCCGGACGGCAAGACCCTCTCGGCGCTTTCAGGCTACCATCAGAACTTTGCAGTGCATCAGTGGGACGTGGCCAGCGGCAGCCAACTCCACAGCCTGAGCGTGCCATCGATTCCTTCGCCAAAGTAATTTGCATCCCCTTTCGTTGTCACCAAATACTTGACGATATAGCCTCCATCGGAGGCAACCCACATCTCGCCCGTCGATTGAGCAAGGCAAAATTGGCCGAAGGCGCCACCACATTTTTGGTTGGCGTTGGCGCAGCACAGGCAGCCAGCATCTGCGCAGCGAGGATGATCCATTTTATTCCTTTCATATCGATAGCTCCAGTAACAGTGAGTATAATGCAAGACATATATTGAGCTATCCTTCTGCAGAACCGTTCTTCAATCGAAAATAAGAGGTTTATGCTACGCTCATGTAGCAATAGGCGATTTTCACATGTTACGGGACAAATCTTATATCGAACTAAATCGTGGAATTTTTTTCTGGCTGTCAAGGATAAACGTATGCCTGCTCCTGTTCACGGCCTCCGAAGATAATCGAGGTTCGCAGGGTGATGGCCTGGGCCTGTTGGGGTCGCTCGTGTGCCCAGGCGGAGCAGACCCTCGCCGTAGCTGGGGATTTGAAAAAATCCGAGCCTGGTAGTGAATTCCCATAGCGCAAATTGCGAAAGAGTGTGCCCATGTCTTCTGCCAATATCCTTATCGTGGAACCGGACGTATCCATAGCCAACGGATTGAAGGACATTCTTGAGGGCCTGGACTACAAGGTCGTCGGCGTTGTCTCTTGGGGCGCGGAATCGATCAAGATGATCAAACAACTGCGGCCCGCTATTGTGCTGATGAATATTCGCCTCAGAGGCAGAAGCGACGGGATTGCGACCGGAAGTCTCATTCGCGAGGAGCACGATGTGCCGGTCGTGTACATGGTTGATCAAGACAGCCGTGCTCACATTCGGCGCGCTGGAGCCACCGGGTCTTTCGGATACATTTTCAGGCCATTTGACGACGAACAAATCTATGCCGCCGTTGAAACAGCCCTGACCAGGCATGATCTGGAAAAGAAAATGGACGAGAGTCGGCAATGGCTGGATGCGACCTTGAAAAGCATTGGCGATGGGGTGGTGGCCACAGACCGCGATGGGTTGATACGCTTCATTAATCCGGCCGCAGCGAAGTGGACGCGCCCCAAACTTGCGAATGCGGTCGGCCAAACCCTTGGGGACGCATTTTCGTTTTTTGATGCGCTGCCGCCTGAACTCGTGAATCTGGCGGCTTCCCATGCTGAAGCACCAAACCAGCATACCGGGCAGGGCATCGTGGTACGCCTGAATTCCCGCGATCAAAGGATCATTCCCGTTGAAGTGAAGGCCGCTACCATCAAGGATTCAAAAGGTGCCGTGGATGGGATGGTGCTGGTGTTTCGCGATATTCAACAGGAGCAGGAAGCAAGGTTCGAGATCCAGCGCCAGGCAGATCGCGCGCAGGCGCTGCTCAATGCAGCCTCCAAAATAAGCGGTCAACTCGAGGCAGAGCAGCTCTTAAAAACAATTTGCGCGATCACCAATCAAACGCTCAAGGCGGCCGGCACGGTGGTCGTGCTGTGGGACGCTGCGAATGAAGTCTATCGCCCGATGGCAAACGATAGCGAGGACCCCTCCTTTCTGGCAGATCATGGATTTCAATTCGAGGTTCAAAGAGACGTGATGCGGGCGCTCCTGCCGCAAAAGAATCCGATTATCATGATTCCCGACATCCGCGTAATCCCTGACCTGCCTTATAAAAAGACCCTTAAAGAACTGAAAATCAAAGCGATTGTCATTGCGGCACTATTTCAAGGCGATAACCTGCTTGGCGCCCTGCTCTCGGTTTTTAAGGAGGGCCAGAACATCCCGCCGCAGGATGAGATTGCCTTGTTAAGAGGTCTTGCAGATCAGGCCTCCAGCGCGATCGAAAATGCGATGTTGTTTGAGCAGGTCCGCGAAGGGCGCGAAAGCCAACGGAAACTTTCCAAAAGCCTGATGAACGTCCAGGAAACCGAGCGGCGGCACCTGGCCCGGGAATTGCACGATCATCTCGGTCAGATCCTCACAGGCCTGCAATTCATGCTTGAGAACGCGAAAAACCAGGCGAGCAGCCCCCAAAAACCTGCCCTGGATGAGATCCAAAACTCCGTTGGCGATATAATCGCCCAGGTGAGGGAAATGTCGCTCAATTTGCGCCCAAGCATGCTCGACGACATGGGGCTGGTACCAACCCTGAAATGGCATTTTGAACGCTATACAAGCCAGACTGGAATAAAGGTCATTTCGCAAATGGACAAATTCGCCTACCGCTTTCCATCGGAGGTCGAAACCGCGATCTATCGCATCATCCAGGAGTCTCTTACCAATGTGGCTCGTTATGCACAGGTAAAGGAGGTCTTTGTAAAGCTGGGATTACATGGAGATACCATTTCAGTAGACGTGGATGATCGAGGCATAGGCTTTGATCTGCGCACAGGTCTTGAAAAGCGAAGCACCGGCCTGGGTGGGATGCGGGAGCGAGCTAATTTAATAGGAGGATACCTGACCGTTAATTCTGCACCCAAGCGGGGAACACAAATCCTGGCCGTGCTCCCCGTGAAGGGCGCGCCCCTTGAAAGGAGAAAGAATGAGCGTATCGATCCTCATCGTTGACGATCATCCTCTTATCCGTCAGGGCTTAAGAAATCTCTTGAGTGGCGTTCCCGATTTTCAAGTCATCGGTGAGGCGGGAGACGGCCTGCAGGCGGTTGAACTGGTCGAAAAGCTCAGGCCGAAGGTGCTGGTTGTCGATCTGATGATGCCGAACCTGAACGGACTGGAGGTCCTGCGCCAGGTTAAGAAACTCTCCCCCGCGACCTGCAGCATCGTGCTTTCGATGCAAAGTTCGGAGCCCTATGTGGTCGAGGCATTTAAGGCCGGCGCGGCCGGCTATATCCTTAAAGATACAGGGCCTGCCGAAGTGGTGGCCGCCATTCAGGCGGTCCTGCGGGGGGAACGATACCTCAGCCCAAGCCTGTCGGCTCGGTTTGAGGGGATCGGGCTTGACGTTGACCAGGCCCCTGCCGATCTGTATCAAACCCTGACCGCGCGCGAACGGGAGGTGCTGCAGATGGCGGCGGAAGGCAGGTCAAGCACCGAGATCGGGGCAAAACTCAAGATCAGTCCGCGTACCGTGGAGATCCACCGCAGCAGGTTGTTGAAAAAACTGGGTTTGCGAAACCAAAAGGAACTCATCCGCTACGCGATCCAGCGCGGAATTCTGCCTATGGAAAACTAGAATCTCACACGATCAGGGAACCAGCCTTTCGGGAGTTCTCCCGAAAGGCTTTTCTTTTCTCCCCCTTTCCTTTTTGTATATCCGCTAAATGCAAATATACGTAGATCTACGTATTGTCTAATGGAAAACTTGGAGCATAATAGAAGTCAAAATATATTCTTTGATGATTTAACAACCAGAGGTAAACATGAAAAAGTTCTTCAAAATTTCTCTCATCGTCGTTCTCACTCTTGCAATTGCATTTACGGTCTTTGCGGTCACAACTACCAATTCAGAGATGGCAGCAGGAAATGTCTGCCCCAATGCGGGTTGGCATTCCTGGAATAGCTGCACTTTCGGTGCATTGCCAGGCCTTCAGGGACTAGTTCGTTCCGACATTGACGCTGGCTGGCATTCCTGATCAGAAGCAGTGTAAAACATAGCCCTTTGGGTCTGCCTCAAAGGCTATGTTTTGGCGTCTGATAAACCTGGATTGTCGGCTGGAACTCGGCTAGCTGGAACACCGACTACTGGGGTCAATAAATCAAACGATTGAGGATAAACTCATGAAAACAATAACCTTCTCCCCCTTCAAGATCCTGGCCGTCATCCTGCTGGCGGTTTGCCTCACTGTGCTCTTCGTGGCCGCGGTATACCAAGCCCAGACCCTAATGGCCAGCGTAGGCTGGCATGATCTGGCCAGCATCGGCTGGAACGGTTGACGTTGCTGGAAATCAATTTCCCGCCCTTCAAGAGGAAATTCTGAAGGGCGGGAAATTAAAAAAGCCAGTACTTAATAATATTATAGAATATGAAAAGCTCTGACGAAAAGGAGACGCATAAATGAAAGCTTTATCTCTCCTAACAAAGATATTCCTGGCAGCCATTTATACCGCGGGTTGCGGATTGTTCATCTGGAATATACGTTTCGCCTCAACCAGCAATTTTTGGATGGTGATTGTTTTATCCATGCTGGCGTCTTTTTTCCAGATCTTTAAAGTGGTGGGGGCAACCGATCGTTCGCATTACACATTTAGTTTTCTAGTTTATGGTTTTGCCTTTGCGCATTTCGGCCTTGGCGAAACCCTGGTGGTGATCCTGATCTCAAACTTCGTGGATTGGGTGTGGAACCGGCCTGCCTGGTATATACAGATATTCAACACAACCTCCTACTTTATTGTCATGTCTGCAGCCTACCTTGCCTCCAGACTGACCAACCCGTCCGGGTCATTATTAATCCCCCTGGGGGTTCTGTCCGTTGCGATCAGCATGGTTGTCTTTACCCTTCTTAATCATATCATTCTTGGAATCGTCCTCTGGCTGGCACGCGGAGAAAATTTCAAAGTCTCACGAATGTTGGATTTCTTTCCTTTTGTGATGGACCTTACGCTGCTCACGTTTGGCTCCATGCTGAACCTGGTCTGGAACACCAGCCCGTACGCCATGGTCCTGTTCCTGTTCCCGCTGTATTTGATATATACCACCCTGCGAATACCCGCCCTCGAGCGGCAGATAGAGATTGACGCGAAGACGGGTTTATTCAACCACCAATACTTCATGCGCCAATTATCCAGCGAACTCGATCGGGCCAATCGCTTCGATCGGCCTTTAACGGTGATCATGATCGATCTGGATCTGCTCCGTAACATCAACAATACCTACGGGCATCTGGCCGGTGACGAAATTCTTATTGGGATCGCACGCGTTCTCAAACAGTCAGTGCGTGAATACGATGTGGTGGCTCGTTTTGGCGGCGAGGAATTTGCGATATTGCTCCCGGAAGCCACGGTCAAGCAATCCTATGAGCGCGCCGAGATCATTCGACGTGCGATTGAGCTCGCTGACTTCTCCGTCCCAACCAGTGTCACGCCGATCAAGGCGACCATCAGTCTGGGTCTTGCAGAACGTGAGTCCTTTACCCAAACTTCAGAGGAAATCATTCACAATGCAGATACCGCCCTCTACCACTCGAAATTAAGCGGACGCAATCAATCTTATGCATACACAAACGAGGCCTACCTGGGCTTTCTTGAAAATGCACAAAAAGCCGAATTGCACGCTGATGCCCGAATGAACGACGCATTACAAAAAGAATCCGGCAACGGGAACATCCCCGAATACCCTGCCTCTGAAACAAAATACATCAAGGCAGAAGAAGGTTCGCAGGCCGGCGATGGATCCGCCCGAAAGGAAAGCTCACCCACTATGCTCACCTCGAAACCCACAAGCCATTTCAAACCCGTATATGCGTACATCGCCGGGCTTGCACTACTGGCGACCCTGTTTGGTTACGGCCTGTATCTCATTTCACCTGAACTCTATCAATTCAACTGGATGCAAATCGGGCCGGGATTGCTGACATGCATGGTAGTTTTGGCCCTCACAGAAGCGTATTCGATCGACCTGTATCTGGGAAAGACCTCCCTCTCCACCTCCGCAGTACCTTTGCTGGCGGGAACATTGCTGTTTGGCCCAACTGCGGGGATCATCCTGAGCGCAACCTACGCGATCGTTGTCGGGATTAAGTATCGCAGTAAATTTAATAAATATATTTTTAATTTCAGCAACCAAGTGATCCCAGCCATGATCTATATCCTGGCATTGCACCTCTCCGGGAAACTCCTGACCGATCTCCCGATCGCCACCCAGGCCATCGTTGTTGTTGCGGCCGCCATGATTGTTTACATCATGAACACCTGGCTGATCTCCTTTGGCATGGGAATCGACCTGCATCAATCGCCAAAACAGATCTGGAAACAACAATATGCCTGGCTTGCAACGATCTATGCCGGCATCGGATTGATCGCCACGGCGTTTATTTTTGCTTATCGCGTAGAGGGAGTGCTTGGCGCCCTGCTGATGATGGTCCCGCTGCTTTTGTTGCGGATCAGCCAGAAACAGTATGTGGATCGCACGCGCGAAGCGGTGACCGAACTGCGCGAGAAAAACATCATCCTTGAAAGGAATTCGGAAGAGATCAGTCAGCTCAACGACGGCCTTCTGAACACACTGGCCGAGATCATTGATCTGCGCGATCCGTATGTCCTTGGTCATTCAAGACGGGTGACGCATTATGCAACCATGATTTCCCGCCATCTGGGTTTGAATTACAAGCAGGTGGAGCTGGTCCGTAAGGGCAGCCTGCTGCACGATGTGGGCAAGCTCGGCATCCCCATGGAGATTCTGGCGAAGCCGGGTCCCCTGACCCCGCAGGAATACGAGCAAGTCAAACGTCATCCTGTGGCAGGAGCGCGGGTCCTGGAAATGAACCCCTCACTGCGCCTGCTCATTCCCATCGTCCGGCATCATCATGAATTCTTCGATGGCCGAGGCTACCCGGATGGAATTTCCGGTCATCAAATCCCCATTGAAGCGCGGATTGTATCAGTTGCTGATGCCGTCGAAGCCATGGCATCTGACCGACCCTATCGCAAGGCGCGCAGCGCCCAAGTCATCATTGACGAACTCAATAAATGCTCCGGCACGCAGTTTGACCCGCAAATTGTTGACCAGGCGGTCCTGTTACTGGAAAACGAGGAGATCGGCAGATCCTCCCGCTTGTCCCCTCAACCAGTATTCGCACTACGCACCAATTGAGCCTGGTTTGCCTGGCGGATCTATTTATTGGATACATCCTATATCGAACTCAACCGCGCTTTCACCGAGCGCATGCGAACACTGGACCGTGGCCATTGTCTTCGCGCATCTGGCCGGCCGTCTCGCATAAGCGACACTTGCGCCGCACTGCGTTCGTTGCAGTGCAGGTGAGCAATCCTGTGGACCGTCGTGATCGCGGCATCAGCAACACTTGCGCCGCACTGCGTTCGTTGCAGTGCAGGTGAGCGATCCTGCGGACGAACGGTGGTGGGATCGCCGTGTGATGTAGGTGCTCGATATGACCCAAAAAGACGACAAGCTCTTTGTTCCGGAGATCGACATCTTCGTGAACGACCTCTCTCTGCCGCTTTGGGCAGCCAGCCCGCCGCGGGAGGCTGCGCGCAGCGCCATCGAAACTTCGGAGACGCTCGATAAACGGCTGGAAAGCTATTCACCTGTATTACTCGAGGCGATCTATGACCACAACACGCGTTGGGTGATCCGTGCCTTGCATCGCCGCGAACACCTGGATGAGGTCGATGCCGCATTGAAAACCATCGACCTTCAACATCGAAGACGCGGTTTACTTTAATATATCCAGTAGTCTCGCGGTATTTTCTAAAATTTCATCCGCCCCCAGCTTCCGCAATTCAGGCTCTTCGCCGAATCCACATAACACGCCCACCGTTTGCGCGCCAGCCGATCTTCCCGCGCGGATGTCCACGGTCGTATCGCCGATCATTAGACAGTTTTCGGGCGGAACATTCATCCTTTTTGCGGCAAACAGGACAGGGTCCGCATAAGGCTTGGTGTGTTTTGTGGATAGGCCCGTGACGATCACATCGAAATATTTCACCAGGCCGAATTGTTCAAGGAAGGCCAGCGTGCCGCGCTCATCGCGCGTACTGACCACGGCCATGGGGAAACGTCCGTGCAATTGCTTGAGCATTGTATCCACGCCGGGCACAAGCAGGAATTTCTTCGAGGAATGTTTGCGGTGGTGATTCAGCCAGTCGATCACCACGACCATTTCATCGTCAAATCCCAGGGCATCGGCGAAACCGAGCAGCGCGTTGCCCGGAGCTTCGATCCACATGACGAAGCGGCGCGCGATAGGGTCTGGATCTTTGAATAAAAAGCGGGGCAAAAAACGGGAAATTTTCTGTACATACAGGTCGTCGGTATCGCTGAGGGTGCCGTCTACATCAAAACACAGCGCTTTTATGCGTGCCAGGTCGAGAGACATGGCGCAATTGTACCAAAGGGGCTATACTTAACTCTCGGCGGAAAAAACTCGCCCTAACGAAATACCCTTTTCATCTAATTCTATAATTATGCCCGAAGACCGTAGCCGAGCCCTACTGGAATTATTAATAAACGTCAGCCGCGAGGTGGCCACTGCGCTGGATCTGCGTACGGTTCTGCAACGCCTGATCTTTGCGGCTTTACAATACGTGGGCGGTGAGCGCGGCAGTATTGTCGTGATGGATGACAGCGGCAAGCCGGTGGACGCGACCATCGTTTATGGCAAAGAACTCCACGAACACACCACCACGCAATTGCGCGACACGGTTGAACGCGGCCTGGCAGGCTGGGTGGTGCAAAATCGCAAGCCGGCGCTCGTACCGGATACCAGCAAGGATGACCGCTGGTTGCGCCGCGCAGATGATGCCGCTGAACAAAGCGGTGCCAAGTCTGCGATCTGTGTGCCTTTAATGGCGCGTGACCGATTGGTGGGGGTGCTGACACTGGTCCATTCCGTTCCAAATGTTTTTGATGAAGAACATCTTGAGTTAATGCGTACCATCGCCGACCAGGCGAGTGTGGCTGTATTGAACGCGCGTTTGTATACCGAAAGCCAGAGGACGGCACGCGTGATGTCCGCGCTGGCGGAGGGCGCCGCGGCGATGAACACTTCGCTAGAGATGGAAGATGTCTGGCGCCGCATCCTTAACCAGACCATGCAGGCCCTGCAAGTGGAGACTGTCGCGCTGGCTTTGATCGATAACAGCACCAACCAGCTGGCTTTCCAGGCTGCGGCCGGTCAAAACTCCGGTAATATTCCAGGCCGGCGCATTTCAATTGGTGCAGGCCTGGTGGGCCTGGTCGTAAATGAGAGGCACGGTGTGATCGTACCGAACGTAAACCAGGATAAACGATATGGCGAAGAGGACAAGTTCGGAGGCATCGAGATGCGGGCCGTCGCCATCGCGCCGATCCAATCGCAGGCAAAGATCATCGGTGTGCTGGAGGCGATCAATCCGATCTCCGGGGCGTTTGATCCGGATGCCATGCTGGTCATGACGGGGTTGGGCAGCCTGGCCGGGTCAACCATCCAGAACGCGCAGTTCCTTGACCGTTTGCAAAAAGCACATCAACATTATCAGGAATTATTCGAGGATAGCGTGGACCCGATCATCATCACGGATTGGGAGGGACACATCCTGGAGGCCAATCGCCGCGCGGTGGCCTTGAGCGGCTTTAGCAATGAACAACTGCATGCGATGAGCATTGATCAGTTGCATAATGTCAACTGGAATAAGACCGGCCAGAAATATGAAGTATTGAAACAGAATGCTGAATCTGGTTATGAATCCGTTTTGAATTTACAGAACGGTGGCAGCATGCCGGTGGAAGTGCATGCGCGCCGCGTGGAATTTGAAGAGGCTGATTCAATTCAATGGATCCTGCGGGATATTACCGAACGCAAGGAGCTCGATTCCCTGCGCGACGACATGACCGCCATGATCTATCACGACCTGCGTTCCCCGCTTGGGAACATTGTTTCCAGCCTGGACATGATGAGCACATTCCTGCCCGAGAAGGAGGGCACACTTCGTTCGATGCTCAACATCGCGAATAATTCCACCGCGCGCATCCAGCGCTTGATCAACTCGCTGCTGGATATCAGTCGTCTGGAAGCCGGCCAGCAGATCCTGGACCAGAAAGCCGTGGACCCGATCGCATTAATGGTCGAAGCCATCCGTGACGTTCAACCGAGTGTGGCAGGCAGAAACCAGACCCTTGAAAAGAAAACCTCCACGGTTCTTCCGCTAATTAATGTGGATGTGGATATGATCCACCGTGTGCTGATCAACCTGATGGAGAACGCCAGCAAGTTCACGCCTGTCGAAGGCCGTATCCTGATCAGCGCTGAAACCAATGGCACCCATGTGAAGTATTCGGTGCGCGATAATGGTCCCGGCATCCCGGAAGCGGATCGGGATCGTATCTTTGAAAAGTTCACGCGTTTGCGCGGCGGCAAGGAAAGGGCCAGCGGACTGGGTGTGGGTCTGGCATTTTGCAAACTGGCGGTTATTGGTCACGGTGGGCAGATCGGGCTGGAAAGCGAGTTGGAGAAAGGCACAACCTTCTGGCTGACCCTGCCCGTTGCGCAAAAGAAACTGACAGGCCAGTTGAAACGTGAGACCGGCCGTTTGATGTTGAAGACCGATGAATCATAAATTCATTACGCGTTGTCCGGTCGGCATGAACGATCCTGACACGATCTTTGCAATAATGGAATACTCAAACTCGGGAGCAGCATGCAGGAAATTATCAGCAATATTCATATTGAAGACCAATACCCGGGTGTGACCCTCGGTGTGATCACCACGCCGCGCGGCCTGATCCAGATCGATGCGCCGCCCTCGCCGGAAGATGCGCGTTCATGGCGCGCCACGCTCATGAACCTGGGCGGCGGCCTGGAACGTGTGCTGATCAACCTGGATGCACATCCCGATAGAACGCTTGGCGCGCGTGCCATGGATTGCACTGTGATCGCACATGAAAAAACCGCCTATACGTTCCGCAATCGTCCCGGCACGTTCAAGGCGCAGGGCGAAGAAACCGGCGCGGATTGGGAATCGATCGCCGGGCTCGGAAGTGTGCGTTGGGCGCCGCCCGAGATCTCGTTCAGCACCCAGATGATCCTGCATTGGGGCGACACGCCGGTCATTCTTGAGAATCATCCCGGCCCATCCAGCGGGTCCGTCTGGGTTAATTTGCCCGAGGAAAAGATCGTCTTTGTAGGAGATACCGTCCTTAAAAGCCAGCCTCCCTTCCTTGCCGGCGCGAACCTGAAATCGTGGCTCTCTTCGCTCAACGCCCTGCTCGAGCCGCCTTTCAAAGGCTATACCATCATCAGCAGTCGCGGCGGCTTGGTGACAACCAGTGCCATCAAGAATCAATATGATTTCCTCAAGCATGTGCACGACAAACTGGATAAGATCACGACCAAGAAACCGAATCCCGCGACGACCGAGAAACTGGTCACTTCGTTATTGACATGGTTCAAAGCCCCGGCCGCGCGGCAAAAGCAATACGGCCAGCGCCTGCGTTACGGGTTGTTGCATTACAACTCCCGCCAGCACCATTCTGCCAGTCACGCGAATCAGAGCTAATGGCCTCGTCCCTGCCTGTTTTTGAAGTCACCCGCGGGCGTCTTGTAGAGTCGATCCACTATGGCTCCATCGCGGTCGTGGACTCAAGCGGAAAAGTGATCGCAGGCTATGGCGACCCCTATCTGGTCTCCTTTTTGCGCTCGTCGGCCAAACCGTTCCAGGCCCTTCCTTTTGTCGAGCGCGGTGGTGTGGAACATTTTAAGTATACTGCCTGCGAGCTATCGCTGTCTTGTGCTTCACACGAAGGTGCGCGCATCCATCTCGATACGGTCAAAGAGATGCAGACCAAAGTGGGCATCCAGGAAAACCAGTTGCAATGCGGCGGCCACCTGCCTGCGGATGCCGGTAGGCTGCGCGAATTCATCGGTCAAAATATAAAACCCACACACAACCTCAATAATTGTTCCGGCAAGCATACCACCATGCTGGCCCATGCAAAAATGCGCGGGCTACCTCTTGAAAACTATCTCGAGATCACCCATCCCATTCAACAGGACATTCTAACCACGCTCTGTGAAATGTGCGGGATCGAGCGCGAAAAAGTGGAGATCGGCATCGATGGTTGCTCCGCGCCGAACTTTGCAATGCCGCTCTACAATGCCGCGCTGGGCATGGCGCGTTTATGCGATCCGCGCGGCCTGAGCGAGAGGCGGGCCACGGCCTGTAAAAAAATCACATCCGCGATGACTACACACCCCGAAATGATCAGCAACCACGGCGAATTTGATTGTGAGTTGATGAAAACCGGCCAAGGAATGGTCGTGACCAAACGCGGCGCGGAGGGATTTCAGATCGTGGGCCTGCTGCCTGAAACGCCCGCAGCACGCGGCCTGGGTATCGCATTTAAGGTGATCGACGGAGACGCCTCCCGATTGAACGACGCGCTGGAGTCCACTTCGCGGGTCCGGCCGCCGGTCACACTTGAGATCCTGCATCAGCTCGATCGGTTAAGTGAGACGCAATTAAAATCACTTGAAAAGTTTGGACCTGAAAAAGATCTCAAGAATTACGCAGGCATTGTCACAGGGAAATCCTATCCCGTTTTTAAGCTTGCATGAATTATTTTCGAGATAGTCTGTAATAGATTTCCAATATGAGTAATCCAAAAAACCGTGCGCTGAAGATTCACGAAAAACTTTTGGAGGTGTTCAGCGACCCGATATGGCGAAATCCACTGCCTGCCATCGATGAACTGGTGTCCACCATCCTTTCACAAAATACCAACGATATCAATCGTGACCGCGCCTTCAATGCCTTGCGTGCAAAATTCCCCATGTGGGAGCAAGTGCGCGATGCAAGAACTTCGGACGTGATCGCCGCGATCAAACCCGCGGGATTGGCCAATCAAAAAGGACCGCGCATTCAACAAGTCCTGCGCGCCATCACAGAAGAACGCGGCGCGCTCAACCTGGACTTTTTAGCTGATCTGCCCACTGAGCAGGCGCGTACCTGGCTGATGAAGTTCAATGGCGTTGGTCCCAAGACGGCCGCGATCGTCTTATGTTTTTCGTTGAACAAACCGGCCTTCCCGGTGGATACCCATATTTACCGTGTAACCGGGCGCATTGGATTGCGGCCCGAAAAGATGACCGTGGAGCAGGCGCATCCGTACCTTGAGTCAGTATTCCCGCCGGAGACCTATTACGCCGCGCATTTGAACCTCATCCGCTTGGGGCGCGAGATCTGTCAGGCTCGCAAACCGAACTGCCCGAAATGTCCCATTATTAAGTTGTGCGATTATGAGCCAAAAACGAAATAGCGCGTCATTGCGAGGAAGCCCTTCGGGCGACCGAAGCAATCTCCTTGTACAACTGCGGGATTGCTCACCTGCACCCCTGGTACCGCCAGCCACCGTTCGTCCGCAGGATTGCCGTCTCGTACCGACGTGCCGTCGTACTTCGCGGCACGGACGGTGCTTTGCTGATGCCGCGACCCCGACGGTCCACAGGATTGCTCACCTGCACTGCAACGAACGCAGTGCGGCGCAAGTGTCGCTGATGCGAGACGGCAGGACGGGTGTGCAACAAACGCACGAAGTCCCTCGCGCACGCCGCAAAGCGGCAGTCCCGAGCGCAGCGAGTGGGCCTAGTGCAGCGGAGTGGGAGTGCGGCGCAAGTGTCGTCGGGAAAGACACCCTCCTCGCAATGACATAAATATATTATGGATCAACCACCCATCAGCCTCATTTTGGAAAAGCTTGGCGTTCCTCATCAGGTGTTTCATCATGATAAACCTGTCCACTCTTTTGAACAGGCCGCACAAGATCGCAATCAAAGACCGAGCCAGATCGTGAGGAGCATTCTCTTCCGTGTGAAAGATGGAGAGTATGCAATGGTGTTGATGGCCGGGCAGGCCCAGGTTTCATGGAAGATCCTGAGAAAGCTGCTGGGTCGTTCGCGCATTTCCATGGCAACCGAAGAGGAAGTATTGGACGTGACCGGATATCGCCTCGGGACGGTGGGGCCTTTCGGATTGCTGAAGCAGGTGCGGGTTTTGGTGGATGCGGGATTATTGAATGAGGAGGAAATATCCATCGGGTCAGGCATGCGCGACAAGGCGATCATCCTGAAGAGTTCTGATCTGGCAAAAGCGCTTGGGGATGTCGAAGTCGTTGACTTGATGGATTAAAGTTTCGCGAGGATTTTTCCGGCAGCCAGCGGGGTAATCACACAAACTGCAAGCAATACCAACCAACTGGTTGCAAGATAAGGAACGTAGGATACGCCCAGGATCAAGACCGAATAAAAGGCGAGCAGGTCGAGGTCGGAGTCCTGAGGCATTTTTTGCCAGGTTGGTCCGGAAACGATAAAGGGCGTGGTGTGCACGCAAATGGCAAAACTGACCAGGCTTAAGATTCCCATGAGGCTGATCCGAAGTGTGGGAGGGTATCCGAAATCGTTTCGAATTAAGGGCAGAAAGTTTATTACGATCAGCGCGCCAATTTGAGATAAGCCAAAGACTGTAAGCGCAAGTGGAAAGTATGGCAGTGCTGAACCCTCCAGCGGCCGCGCTCCAAACCAGATCGGCGTGGTAAGTGCTTTGCCTTTGAGGTCGCCTTCAACATCGACGATGCCCAGAAAGGAACCGGTGATGAAGTTCATAAAAATACCGTACGTAATGGCCAGCGTATAAGAGAGTGGGCCGGGCGTGCCAACCTTCATTGCGCCATACAAGGCCAGGGCGATAAAGCCGATACTTTCGAGGGCATCCGTCAATGGCGGAAAAGGATTCCGTTTGCTGAAAACGTCATAGAGGATCACGCCGCCACAGGCCACCGCCAATAAGAGCATGAGAGTTACAGATGTACCCGAAAGCGCTTCGATAATAAAAACACTCGCAGTATGTGCCGCCGCAATGATCAGCGCGGTCCTGCGCGACATGTCGCCGCGCACGAGAGGGTGATCGTCTTTACGACTCAGGATCCGGTCGAGATGATAATCGGTGACATCGTTGAAGCCGTAGAAGGTCATGTGAAATCCCCAGGCGACGGCAATAATTACAAAGATATCGCTCAAGCCGGGAAGTTTGTTCGGCGTAACGGTCGCTGCGCCCATCAGAGGCACAAACAGCGTAAACGCAAAACGCGATAAATAAACATGTTCCTTGAAGAGTGCAAAGCGGGATGGGCGCGATTTAATAACTGAAGTTGGCATCTGATCGTCGGCCATAGATGATCGAATTATGTTTCGAGCGGAGTTGCAGCAGATTCAGCCGGCGTACTCAACAAACCACCATAGCGTCGTTTGCGTTGCGAATAGGACTCTATTGCCTGGTCCAGGATCTCGGAGTTGAAATCCGGCCATAGGGCTGGTGTAAACCATAATTCACTGTAGGCCGTTTCCCAGATGAGAAAATTCGACAGCCGATTTTCGCCGCTCGTGCGAATGACGAGATCCGGCTCCGGAATATCGCGCGTACCAAGATAGTCCGAGACCAATTTCTCATTTACCTGCTCAGCCGGGACGCCACTGGCAAGAATACTGCGAACAGCGCGGAGGATGTCGTTGCGCCCTCCATAGTTAAGAGCCACGCAGACAGTGATGTTCAGATTATCGCGGGTCAGGTTAATTGTATTACGGATCTTTTTTTGAAGGGATTGCGACAGTGCCTCGATATGTCCCAAATGCCGAAATCGGACTCCCATCTTGTGCAGGGCCGGGGCTTCACGATCGATGTAGTCGCCGATCAAATGCATCAGGCCCCTGACCTCAAGTTTCGGACGCGACCAATTTTCAGTTGAGAAGGTGTACAAGGTGAGAAACCGAACTCCACGTTCGATACATGCGGCAATGATCGATCGCACATTCTGGCTGCCTGCGCGATGTCCGAAAAGCCTGGGCAGGCCGCGCGCTTTCGCCCAGCGACCGTTCCCGTCCATAATGATCGCGATATGGGTTGGTACCGTGCGTGGTATTTGAGGATCTAGAGACAGGTTTGTATCCATAAAAGCGGCATTATTTTATTAAATTATAATCGACATTGGCTGGATTAGAGCACCTGAAGGGTCCTGACCCCAAGGAATGGCCCGCGACGTTGAGGTTGTGAACCTGGTTGGGCCTGACACATAAGTACCAGGGTGTCACTGAATCCTTAAAATTGGGTTACAAGTGTGGATATTTAGAGGTCATATGAATTCACGCGATTTGCTCAGGATCACCAGTCGGACCTTTGCCCTTGGGATCGAACGCCTGCCCCACATTTTGTGTGACGCGGCGACGGTCGCTTATTTGCTTTTGCGGGTTTCCGACTATCTTGAGGATAATGCGGAAATGGAGCCGGATGAAAAGATCGCCCTGCTCAACCTGTGGGTGAATGTTTTGCGTGAGGAAGCCAGCGTGGAGGAGATCACCTCGAAAGTCCTCGATGTGGATGTGAGCAACCCGGATGCGATCGTGACCCAGCATGCGCGCGAGATCCTTTTACATTTACGTTCCCTGCCCTATGATGTGCAGGAGATCATCATCCAGCATGTGATCAGCAGTACGCAGGGCATGGCGCGCTGGACAAAAACCGGACCCAATCTGAACGATGAAGCCGACCTCGATGATTATATGTTCGAGGTGGCCGGGCGCGTGGGCTATCTGGTGACGCAGTTGTTTGCGTGGTATTCGCTCAGCATCCGCCGCAAAGAGAAGGAGATCATGCCGCTGGCGCGCGAGTTTGGGCTCGGTCTGCAAACGGTGAACGTGATCCGCGGCCTGCGCGAGGATTTTGATCGCGGCTGGATCTATGTTCCAGAGAAATTCCTTTCCGCGATTGGTATATCCTCGGAGGAGCTTTTCGACCCGGAACATCGCCAGGAAGCTCTAAAGGTGCTGGACTTATTAACTGACAAAGCCGAACGTCATTTGCGCAACGCGTTGACCTATGTGAAGTCCCTGCCGTGGTGGCTGCATGGGATTCGCCTAGGTTGTATCTTCCCGCTGATGTTCGCGATCCGCACATTGGCGGTGAGCCGCCGCAATGCGCAGGTGTTTGACAGTGAAGCGAAGATCACGCGCGAGGATGTGAAGCAGATCGTGTTTGACTCGACCATGTGGGGCTGGTCAAATAGCTGGCTGGATCGGTATTATGAAAAGTTGAATGTGATGGAGAAATAATTTTTCGCCACAGAGAAAAAGAGAGCGCAGAGTCTTCCTCTGCGCTCTCTTTGTTTGAATTCACATGGCTTTGTTGAAATCCTCTATAAATATTCAAATCCGATGGGATTCGTAATTAAAGATGCCAGGTTGTTGTCAAAGTAGCCTGGGAGTGGAAGAGGGGCTTTCATTGAATCCCAAATTTATGATTACCTTATCGTTATCGTGATCGATAACCACGGGAGTATTGTTATGCCTGGCCGCAAAAACAAAAATAAAATGTGGGTAGCGGAGATCTGGCGCTATCCTGTCAAATCCCTTGCTGGTGAACAACTTGACGCTGCAGAATTGCATACAGATGGCATCGTGGGTGACCGCAGGGTGCTTGTTTACAATGAGCAGACACGTAACCTCGTCACCTCCCGCACACATCCCAAGCTTCTTGGGCTACGGGCAACCCTGGGTGGTGATGGTGAGCCGCTGATCAACGGACATCCGTGGCATGATCCTGAATCTGCCAATGCGATCATTTCTGCAGTTGGACCGAACGCCCGGCTTATTGAGTGGGATGACCCCGAGCGATTTGACATTCTGCCTCTTCTGGTTGCAACCGATGGCGCGATCAAGGAGTTTGGTTATGACGGGCGCCGCCTGCGCCCTAATATCATCATCGGAGGCGTGCAGGGCCTTGCAGAAAGAGAATGGCCCGGGCACCAAATGCGGATCGGCAAGGCTTTGATCGAATTTGCACAACTTCGAGGCCGCTGTGTGATGACCACATATGACCCCGATACTTTAAAGCAGGATCAGGATGTGCTTCGAAGTATCGTCAAAAAATTTGATGGGAGGCTTGCTCTCGATACCGCCGTGTTGCAGGGCGGAAGTATTTCAGTGGGAGATGCGGTGGAGTTTGTTGATTAGCTTTTTACAAAAAACTTCCGTGTGATGGAGACTCGGAAGTTTTTTGCTTCATATTATGGCTCGCGCCTTATATTTGCAATCTGGTCGCGCAACTCGGCCGCGGCTTTGGCGGGACCTTCGGCTGCGCGCGAGATTCCGCGCGAGATGGGAAGCAGCATTCCTTTTCCATCTTTTCTTAATCCTGCTTTAAGGGCGGACTCCAACTCCCCACCTTGAGCACCGACACCCGGAGCAAGGAACCACAGGTCCGGCGCGGCAGCACGGACTCGTTTTGTAGCTTCTACATGTGTTGCCCCAACGACCAAGCCGATGTTGTTTTTCGTATTCCATTGTTGAGCGAGCTTGGCGACATGTTCATATAAAGGAATGACGACGGACGATGGACGACTGATCCCCAAAGGGGACGCTGCCGCGGTTTGTGGTCTATCGTCCGTGGTTATTAATAGATCCTGTAGATCACCTGAACCGGGATTCGATGTCTTGCATAATAAGAAAATCCCTTTTTCCTGATCCTGAATGAACGGCTCGATCGAATCCTTGCCTAAATATGGACTCAAGGTAATGCAATCCACGCCCAAATTTTCAAATGCAGATTCTGCATAGGCATCCGCTGTTGAAGCAATATCCCCGCGTTTGGCATCTAGCACGATCGGGATCTTCGAACCCATCCGCGCGGATTCTTCATGGATCGCGTCGATGACCTGCTTGAGCACTGTCCAGCCTTGGGCACCGAAGACTTCGAAGAACGCCGCGTTGAGTTTGAATGCCGCGGCAAAGGGGGCGGTCTGTTTGACGAGATTCAAGCAGAAGTCCCGCGCAGACGCGGCGGTGGGCTCTTCTAAGTCGGGAATACGTGGGTCGAGTCCAACGCAAAGTAAGGACGACGAGTCACCCACACGTTTTTCGAGGAAGGTAAAAAAGGATTCCATAGTTATCTCATCGTTGGTACGTTTGAACGTTCTAACGTTTTAACGTGTCAACCTTCAAACGCTTAGGCTTTTCCAAGCACCATCGCCAGCAACGCCATTCTCACATACAACCCATATTCCATCTGACGGAAATAAGCGGCTCTTGGGTCATCATCAAAATCCACGCTGATCTCGCCGACGCGTGGCAGCGGGTGCATCACGATCATATCCTTCTTTGCGGATTTCATGATGGCGGGGTCGATCACATACGCGTCCTTGACCTTTTCGTATTCGGCCGCGTCTTCAAAACGTTCCTTTTGCACACGCGTGACATACAACACATCCGTTTCAGCCAATACTTTATCGAGTGAGTTGAACTCGGCCTGCGGAATTTTCTTCACAGCCACTTCATCCATTACTTCCCTAGGCATCTTCAAAATATCCGGCGAGACATAATTAAGTTTGATTCCATTGAACGTGGATAGCAAACGCGCGAGAGAGTGCACCGTGCGTCCATATTTTAGATCACCGAGCATGGTAACGTTCAGGTTATCGAGCCGCCCAATTTCTTCCACAATGGTAAACGTATCGAGCAAAGCTTGTGTTGGATGTTCGCCCACGCCGTCTCCCGCGTTGATGACTGGTTTCTTCGCAGCTTTTGCCGCGATCGCTGCCGAACCGATTTCAGGATGACGAAGCACGATCACATCCGCGTAACATTCGAGTGTGCGGATTGTATCGGGCAGGCTCTCGCCCTTCGACACCGACGAATACTTCACCTCGTTGATCGGGATGACCGAACCGCCGAGTCGTTCGATTGCGGCAGTGAACGATGACGATGTACGCGTGGACGCTTCATAAAACAGGTTCGCCAGAATTTTTCCTTTCAGCAGATCAAAGGTTCCGACGCGCTCAACCATGCCGCGCATCGCATGCGCCACACCGAACACATACTCGAGGTCCGCGCGGCTGAACTGTTTGACGGATAGAATGTCCTTGCCATACCATTCGGCGTTCTTGTTCTCGCCAAAAGGCAGGTGAGGGGATGATGAATTTGTAGGCATACGTTACTCCTTGGTAAATAGTAATTTGTAATTGGGTGCTGGTCGAGTAGCCCTGAGCGTTTTTACGAAGGGCGTATCGAGACCAAAATTGGGACTCTACTTTACCGTTTCGAGAGGCATTTTCTACATTTCTATTGAGCATCCTTAATTTGCTGAATTTCTTAATCCAGTTATATTGTTCGCCTTGAATTCCGTCGCTAATTTTCACAACATCCTCTTCATCAACCAAGAGTTGAATTCGATTATTAAAATGATTTTCTTCTTGAAGATTAAATAAAATATCATGTAGAGCACCACTAATCAGATGTTCAAACCTCTTGAACAAAAGGTCTCGCTGTTTCTCTAAAAGGTCCTGTAAAAAGTTTTGAAACTCTTGAAATGATTCACTTTTCCAACTCTTTTTGAATGCCGTCTCAAGAGTTGATAATGTTCGGTCTCTGTAATTTTTCATTAAGAACTCGCCAAGATAATCCAAAGCTTCTTTTTCTGGTTTCATATTCTGTTTCATTTTTCTATTCCCTCACATTCTTTCCGTAACCTTTGTTCGCTAAGACCTTTCCATTCTCAAACGCGGTCGCACCACGCAATACAACTTTACGAACCTTCCCCTTTACCTTCCAACCCTCGAATGGAGTCCAACCGCAGCGCGTGAATTGTTCGTCTGCTTTGATTTCATAAGTTTCGTTTTCATCCACTTCGATCCATGTTTCGGATTGGTCGGGAAGGTTGAATATCTTTTTTGGGTTGGTATACATTTTTTCGATAAGATCGGGAATCGTGAGGCGGGATTCGGAAACGGCAGTAAAGAGCAAAGGAAGCGCGGTCTCCAGCCCGGGGAATCCAGGGGGTGGATTATCTGAATCTTTTTCTTCTTTTGTATGTGGAGCATGGTCGCTGGCGAAGCAATCGATCACATCGATATTTTCCCAGAGTGCATCTACATCTTTTTGAGTGGTGAGGCGGGGGCGGACTTCCAATCTGCCCTCACCCCTGCGCCCCTCTCCCGCAGGGACAGGGGATGAGGGAGAGGTCAAAAATAAATGATGCGGGCACACTTCACACGTCACTTTAATTCCCTTTTCCTTCGCGGCTTTGATCAATAGAACTTCTTCCTGCAACGAAATATGTGCGATATGGATTGGACGATCATAGATCGCGGCAAACAAGATCGCAGCGGCCATTGTTCTGCTTTCGCTATGGACAACAAGCGGCATATCCTTTGGAAAATTTTGAAAATGGGGCTTCCAAAGAGTCATGTCGTCGAGGCGTAATTCCCCAAACGTAGAGTCGAGATACATTTTCAAACCCGCCGCGCGCTGTGCAAGAGACGGTACGATATCCGCATTAGCAGGCCCGGCACCCACGTATTGTCCGTAATCGCAGCGCGCTTTCTCTTTGGCCGCGCCAAGCGCGAGGTCCAGAGTGGAGGCGTCGAAGATCGGCGGCTGGGTGTTTGGCATGGCCAGCACAATGGTGAATCCACCCGCGAGCGCGGCAGATGTCCCGGAGTCGAAGTCTTCCTTATGAGTTGCACCGGGTTCGCGCAAATGGACGTGCGGGTCAATTAAGCCGGGAAGTTTGAGCATGATTACCTTTTTGTGTCACCCTGCCGTCTCGCATCAGCGACACTTGCGCCGCACTGCGTTCGTTGCAGTGCAGGTGAGCAATCCTGTGGACCGGCGTGCCGCCGCTGATCGCGGCACGAACGGTGAGCATAGCGAAGGGTCTCGGGTTTTTGTGACAGAGATGCTCACCTGCATTGCACCAAACGCACGAAGTCCCTCGCGCACGCCGCAAAGCGGCAGTCCCGAGCGC
>CAZSVR010000035.1:22038-41394 GCA_964610295.1 uncultured Anaerolineaceae bacterium | reverse complement strand
TAGAACCTATCTCAAAAATACCTTTCGTGTCTCTCTGAGGGAGCGCAAGCGACCGAAGAGTCTCGTATTTTTTAGGGTAGAGACCCTTCGCTTTCGCTTATGGTGACATTTTTGAGATGACTTGTAGTTATTTATGCGGCACTCTGTAAAACCACCCATTTGCCCTGGAACTAAAATGGCTTCATGGAAGTCTGATACGAAAAGGAGATGTCATGCGTAACCACCCTATATTCTTGCTTTTGATTCTAGCCCTCACAGCTTGCCTGCAAACTCCTCAACCCTCGGATAGTGGAATTGAGGGGATCGTGACGATCGGGCCAATGTGCCCTGTGATGCAGGAAGGCGTTCCATGCCCGGACCAGCCTTATCAGGCTACATTGACCGTTCTGACAACGAGTGGAAAAAAAGTTACTCAATTCCAAACTGATGCAGATGGGCGCTTTCGAGTTGACCTGGCTGCGGGAGATTATGTGTTACATCCCGAGTCCCCCAATGGGCTGCCCTTCGCAAGGGATATACCGTTCACGGTGGCTGAACACAAATTTACGCGATTGGAAATAATCTACGATAGTGGAATTCGGTAGTCTGTCTGCCCGAAGGCATTGACCATGCTCCCTCCCGCTTGGACTCTCGCCCAACCTAATGACATCCGTGACAAAAGCCGTTGACCAGCCGCTTGAGTGCAAGCTCATAAGTTATCCGTAAAGGGTGACTTATTCAAGTTTGGGAGAAGGTTTTTAGCTTTTCAACAGGGATTTAATCTCATTCCATAAATCAGGTAGTTCGAGCGCTTCTGAAAATGCTATGACCCATTGTTCAATACGTTGAATATCGAGGTTCGGGAAGCTCTTTGCGATGACTCGAATATCTTCCAAATCTTTTGGACGATGTGCGACTGCCTTCAAAATAATGAGATCTTCGCGAGTTGGCAGGCGGGCAGAAAGATTTGCAAAGGTTTTTGTATTTCCTCTTTCCACCACTTGCTCCTCGAAAGGAAGAATGCCCAGTGAAATATCGATGTCAGTCTCGGTGGGACTGTGCTTCAATAACAGAACGCGGTTTTTTCGCGCAAACTCTTCTGCATTTTGAATACGGGGAATGATGTTTTCAGCGCGGGCAAATTCGAGGAATTTTGGAATCTCCTGCGTGGAAAGAAGGAATAGGGCATCAACATCTGCTGTGAAACGCGGTTTCGCCAGGAGACCGACGGCGATTCCACCGATGATCACGCCGCGCTCGTTGTATTTGAGAAGCAAGCGTTGAATGGATTCGATGGTCGCGCGAAACGGTTCAAGGCTTTTATCCAATTTCATGCCGCGCCTTTGAGTTTTGCCCAACGCAGAAATACTTCCATCTCGCCGTCATCGTCGTCGCGTTGCATGCCTGTTTCAATCGCAAAGCGGACGATGGCGTTAAGTTTCCGCCAATGCTCATCCAGTGACATGGCGCGCAATTCCTGCCGTTCGATTTCCTCAACGGCTTTCCAACGTTCCTTGTAAAAGCGGATATCACCGATTTCCATGTCGTTGATTATAGCATGTTGAGACTCCATTAATTTTCCACGCGTGCCCCTGTCTTACAATAAAACGCGCAAAATCATTTTGAATTTAACTCTTGAATCTTTTCCAGCACGGCGGACAAATTTTTTACTACATCCTCATTCTTAAATCGAATAATCTGTAATCCCAGTTCGCCCAAAGCTTTATCGCGCTTCGCGTCATTTTCTTTCTGTTGATCTCCTCGATGGACGCTACCATCCAATTCGATAACAAGCCCCCCTTTGTGACAATAAAAATCGACAATGAACCCTGCGATCACCTGCTGTCTCCTGAAATGGACTCCCAGTTTATTTCCACGCAACTCTTCCCAAAGGATCTTTTCCGCGGGTGTCATCTCGCGCCGTAGCTCGCGTGCGCGTTGGAGTTTGTCGCGAGCAACTTTTTGACCCGGAATTATGCCTGCCCTGAGCGCCGTCGAAGGGTTTTTGACTGGCATAGGTTGATTCTAATTCTACTGTGTGCTGCGCAAAGATACGAACCCAAATTGCTGTAATACCCTGCATTTTGATCGTTCAAAGTTCATGTGTTTATACATGAAGCAGTAAAACCCCACCCTAGCCCTCCCCGAACGGGGAGGGAAAAACACCCCCTTCCTATCCTTCGACAGGCTCAGGACAAGTTTGGGAAGGGGGCTGGGGGTTAGGTCCCGCTCACCCAACCAAACGGCATCCGTGACAAAACCCGTTGCCGGCCTCGTAGCCGCACGGTCAGTTTCGCAAATAAATAGATGGCTCTGAAGCCGCCTATTTATCATTCGAGAAGTTTGTTCGCATCAAGTTTATAACCCGACGCTTTTAATTCTCGGATTATGTCAAATTTCCAACGGTTGTAATCATCAAAAGGAATAAAGACTACACCTGAATAATCGGAAGGAAGTTCAAAGCCATCAGTTTGGCGATATAGAGAGATTACTCGCTCTCGACCAAGTCTACCAATAAAGAAACCTAACTCGAAAATTGCATTCTGTCTTGCGCGATACGACTTCTTCTCGACAGGATCATGCTTAGAAGTAGCAACATCATCTGGCGACAGTAGGACGATGGCAAAACCTACGTCAGCATACTCAGTAAATTTTTCAATTATGGTCTTTCCCTGATTGGGTTTTTCGTGAAGCACTATCGCGGTTAGTCCAAGTTTTTCAATCATGCGTGCGACTGCCTCCTTCATCGCATCATCGTGTCCATGAACAATGAAAACGTTATTATTTGCATTCATATTCTTTTTTGTAGTTTCCTTATTTGAATTGGAGCGTGGATCATTGGATATTTGTTCTTTTGTTGGCAGGCTTTTTTCTGCAGGAGAAAATTGTCGTTTTGGTTTTTGAATTTGCACAATTGCGTCATCAACCTTGTCGTGGCTAAACCTAAGCCCAGCGTTCTCTAAGATGCGTGAAGTAGGGGTGTTTTGTTCAGTCAAGATGGCCAAAAATATATGTTCAGTTGAAACATACTCATCCTTCATTCGATCGGCTTCTTTATTAGAAAGGTCAATGATATGCTTCACACGAGGCGTGATAAATATCTGGTTCTTGCTATAGTCAATGGTTTTGTCACTTGGACGGGCGCGTAATGTCGCATCAAGATGTGCTATGAGTCTGTGGGAGTTGACTTTCAGCTTTTTAAGAATTTTGGGAATTATTCCGCTATCCTGTTCGAGTAATGCTAAAAGCATATGTTCGGTATCAATCTGATTATAACCGTACCTTTGGATGATTTCAACACAGCGCTGTGCAGCTTCTTGTGCTCTTTCAGTAAATTTATCAAATCGCATCATATGGCCACCGCTTGAAACTCCAGATAGTGTTCCTGCAATTTTAGCTCAATTCATGTAAGATCTGTTGCATTGTTGTTCTCTACACCTTCCTCTCATCTTCCTCCCTCGTCACCTCCCCGCGTTCCATCTTCCTCCTCAAATACTCAGGCCGCTGACTCACATTTTCCGACGGCAAAAACGTCAGGCTGGGGACATTTTTTCGTACTCGAGAAATTCCCGCAATAACTCGGGCAAGATCCCCGCGTATTTCTCGCGGAACGGATCCTCGAGGTGGGAAACCGTCTTTTGCCAGGCAAGCGCCTTAACGATCGAAGCCACGCCTCCCGAAAGGGGGACTCGTCTAATTATTGTGCGGCGGCGTAAACATGCACTTCCCGCTCAAGGCGGTTTTGCAGCTTATCTTTCTCGACTTCGATGTCATAGCGCGTTTGTAAATTGATCCAGAAGCGCTCGGAAAGACCAAAATATAGCGAGAGACGCAAAGCTGTATCAGGCGTGATGGCGCGTTTGCCAAGCACGATCTCATTGATACGGCGCGGTGGAACGTTTATATCTTTGGCAAGCCTGTATTGGCTGATGCCCAATGGCTCCAGAAATTCTTCGAGCAGGATTTCACCTGGATGAATCGGTGGTAATTTATTTGCCATGTTAATCTCCTTAGTGGTAATCCACGATTTCTACATCGTAACAATCGCCATTTTTCCATCGAAAACAAATTCGCCATTGCTGGTTGATGCGAATACTATATTGACCTTGGCGGTTTCCGCTTAACTTTTCCAATCGGTTGCCTGGCGGCACTTTCAAATCGTCCAGTTTTTCTGCTGCATCCAGGATTTCCAGTTTTTGACGAGCCTTGCGCTGAATATCCGTTGGCAGAACACGAGATGCTTCGCGTTGGAATAGTTTTTCCGTTTCTTTGCTGGCGAAGGTTTTGATCATCTGTCCCTCATCATACTGCAACGAAATAATAACGTCAAGCGTTATGCTTTATACGGACGTCAATCCAAATGTCAAAGCGACCTCATGCTTCGAGAGGCTCAACACGGCGCCCTAACCCCTCTCCTAAAACGGAGAGGGGGATTCGCTGTGCGGCGCGTTATGCAAACTCAAATATCAGAGGCCTCGTCTTCGCCAAGATCCAGCTTGCGCTTGCGATACCCTTCATAATCAGGTACCAGGCGATCGTATTTACCATCCATCAGGGGAGAGGAGATCATGAAATCAGCTGAGGCCCGGTTGCAGGCAATGGGAATATTCCACACGACGGCCATGCGCAAGAGCGCCTTCACGTCGGGATCATGCGGCATGGGTTCGAGTGGGTCCCAGAAAAAGATCAGGAAATCGATCTTGTTGTCGACGATCTTGGCACCGATCTGCTGGTCACCTCCGAGGGGCCCGCTTTGCAGCCTGATGATCTTGAAATTAAGCGCCTTTTCCAAAATTACGCCTGTCGTGCCGGTTGCAAAGACCTGATGATGCGCCAGAAGGTCGCGGTTATATTTTGCCCACTCCACCAGGTCCCGTTTTTTATTATCGTGTGCAACCAGGGCAATTTTCTTATCGGGTTCCATGGGAATTTTTCTTTGAGCCATTTTCTGTCTTGCTCCTTTCTTGAGGTGCAGCGATGATCTACATAAAGTTAACTGGTTTGCGAGTCAACAATTTATCCATCAACACGTTAACCATCTTTAATGCGAAGATGTGACCATAAATTTCCCTGTTTATGCGATTATAGCACCGTGAATCAAAAGGGACAGCCACGCGGCCGTCCCTGAATTGGTTGTTGCGTAGTATAAAAATGCTTTACACAGATTTGTTCATGGTTCTATAATTGGACAGATTTATCAAGGAGAAATTATATGCCGGATGTAAAAATGGTTGATCAATTACTCTATGATCATCTCTTTAATGCCTTTTTATACTCATTAACGAGAAGTGAATAAGTCGAGCCCATTCCATATTTGTTCACCCGGCTGGATAAGTCAGCGAGCTCTTTCAAAATAGGCGCGATCTTCACGCCTGCCGACGCTGCCCTGGTGCACAAGGACTGGAGCAAAAGGATCGCGTCGCGCGTATCGCTTCCCTGATCTTTGATCGAAAACAAGATTAAATGTGCGCGATAAAATTCATTAGTGGTTGGGGGATATGAAAGTGTTGCGGCCCAGAGAAAACTTTTATGTTCCCCAACCAGACTGCGAATGGCCCCACGCGTCTGGTCGTCACTGACCGGATACTGATCGATCATCTCGGAGAGAAGTTCTTCTGTATCCACTCGTACACCCGCTTCATCCAGTGGATTTGGAAAACTTTGAAATTTGCTTACCCAATTCGGGTCAGTAATATCAATCGGGCGATTCGCAATGGGACGAAGCGCGGCGTCTAGGATGGAGATTCTTTCCTTCCAATCACTTAATGGATCCACAAGCAATTGCCCTTATTAAATAAACCATATCTCCCAAACATAAAGGGCGGACATGCCTCGACACCTTCAGTCAGCAGAAGGGTGCGCCCTTACGAATTCCGATTCTCGAATAGCATTTCCCGTTACCCATGCCGGGTCATGAACCGTTCCATCCTCACCAAGGCTTCTTCGATCTTGCTGTATTCCGTTGCATAACACGCGCGCGCAAAGCCTTCTCCGCCGGGGCCGAAGGCATTGCCCGGCACAACCGCCACCCCCTCTTCACGCAGCAGGGTTTCGGCGAAGGTCTCATCGTCCATGCCCGAGGCGCGGATGTCCGGAAATGCATAAAACGCGCCGCGCGGTTCAAAGGTCGAAAGGCCGAGGCGGTTCAGTCCCGCGACGAGCAGTCTGCGGCGGCGGTCATATTCAGCAACCATTTCCTGCACATAGGGCTCGCCTGTCTTCAATGCTTCGATGGCCGCGTCCTGTGCCGTCGTCGGTGCAGACATGATGGTGTACTGGTGGATTCGAACAAGTCCCTTGATGATGTCCGATGGGCCGCAGGCATAACCGATGCGCCAACCGGTCATCGCGTAATCCTTGGAAAAACCGCCCAGCAAAATGGTGCGGTTCTTTAAACTTTCGCCCAAGGCGGGGAAGCAGACGTGTTCGAAGTTGTACACGAGGCGGTCGTAAATTTCATCCGACACGACCAGCAGGTTATGCTCTTCGGCGATCCTGGCGATCTCCAACATCACTTCACGCGTTGCCACCGCGCCCGTTGGGTTGGATGGATAGCCAATAAAAATGACCTTCGTACGCGCGCTGAGCGCTTTGCGAATGTCATGGGGGTCGATCATAAATTGATTCTCGGGCCGCGCGGGGATTTCCACCGGTACGCCGCCCGCCAGGATCACTTCGGCCTGGTACGAAACAAAACAGGGCGTGGGGATGATGACCTCATCGCCCGGTTCAAGCAGCGCGGTGAACGTGAGATACAACGCTTCTGAAACGCCCACCGTTGCGATCACTTCTTCGACGGGGTCATACTTCACACCATATAATTTTTGAATGTTATCTGCAATGCCCCGGCGCAGTTTCAGCTTGCCGTGATTGGACGTGTAGTGCGTCTCGCCGTTCTGCAACGAGCGAATACCTGCATCCAGAATTGGCTTCGGCGTGGTGAAATCCGGTTCACCGATTCCAAGTGAGATCACATCCTTCATGGTCGCGGCAATATCGAAGAACTTGCGAATGCCGCTGGGCTTCAAGCCCGCCACGCGTTTTGATAAGCGGTCTACTTGGGCGATCTCCTGCATTTAACCTCCGGTTGTCGTGATTGCGAGGAGTGCAACGACGAAGCAATCTCCCAAAGGGATTGCCACGCCGCTCGCCGTTTAAGGCTCGCAGCTCGCAATGACGTGTTAAATTGGTTGTACGTGCCAGTCATCCGAAAATTCCTGATAGGTCAATTCAAAAGCCTGTCCGTCCACGGTCTTCACGCGGAAGCCTTTATCAGCGGGTCCGCGCCAGCGGGCGATGATCTCGGCGATCTCATGGCGACGTCCGCGCCATACCAATGAAAGTGGACGTTCTGCGTATTCTGTATCCGAACGACAATCGACAATTTCCATCATAGCCTACAGCATAACAGAACTATTGTCACCGATGTTTAACCCCATGACCCTGCCATCGCCTCTTGCATGGACTTTTGCCTGCCGGCCGATCAATGCGCGACTCAGCGCCGCGTCCTTGATCTCACAATCCGCTTCGAGAATGCTCTCCGCGATCTGGCTGTTCTCTATCCGGCAGTTTGCGCCGATCGACGCGTATGGGCCGATGGTTGAGTTGCTTATTTCTGCACTTTCATGAATTGATACGGGGTCTATGATCTCAACGTTTGAACGTTTGAAGGTTGAAACGTTTGAACCGATTTTTTCCAATAGATGTTTGTTCGTATCCAGCGTTGCCTCAATGGTTCCCGTATCCAACCAGGTGCTGATCTTGTTCGTACGGACTTTCGCGCCGCCTGCGATCATGCTGGAAATGGAATCGGTCAGGAAGTATTCGTTCTTGAACATGACGCCGCGCTGCATCTGGTCGTCGATCGCAGCGAGTAAGCGCTCGGCGCTCTTTAAATAGTAGCAACCCACAACCACAAGGTTGTTGTCCATGCTTTGCGGCTTTTCGATGAAGCGTTTTACCCAGCCGTCCGCGCCTTCCTCCGCCACGCCAAAGCGACGCGGGTCCGCCACCCGCATCACCCATGCGACCCCATCCGCTTCTTCTTTTGAGAGGAAGGAGAAGTCTGTTTCCATTAATGTATCTGCAAAACAGATGATCAGCGGGCCGTACAAATGCTCGCGCGCCAGTGCAAGCGCATGAGATTGTCCCTTCATTTCAGGTTGCACCACGAAATGCACCTTGAGCTGTGGGTAATGTTCTGCGATGAACGGGGGAATCTGGATCTCACCCAGATAGGGGCCCACTATGAAAATATATTCCGTGTTCGCCGGGTCGGGCAAAGTCTTGAACATATCGAGCAGATGTTCAAGCGAGGTCTTGCCGGCTACACTAACGAGCGGCTTGGGCTTGCTCCAGGTGTGAGGCCGCATGCGTGTGCCCCAGCCAGCCATCGGGATGACGATCTTGAGGGTTTCAGGAGTCATAGATTTGTATTATAGCGCGTCAACGATAAAGGACAAAACCAAGAATGGCTCCCGCAATGACCAGCCAGACCGGGTTGATCTCTGTCAATGTGAGCAGTGCAAAGGCGATGATCGCGATCAGCACCTTGTCCCAATTTTGCGCGAGTCCGCCGCCCCAGCCGGCATTGCTCACTCTGAAAACGGAATAGGCCATGACGTATGCCGTCCATAACAACAGTCCAACGACAACCGGGCGGACCGCCTTTAACATCGCGGCGACGGTTGGACTATCTTTGATAGTGAAGAAATAGGCGACCATGATGAGCATTAACAATGTAGTCGGAACGACTGTACCCATCGCCGCGGAGACCGCCCCCCAAATGCCGGAAAGCTTATATCCAACATACGCGGAGACCTGTGGCGCAATTGGGCCGGGCAATGCGTTGCCCACGGCGACCGCGTCTGCGAATTCCTCGTTGGTGGCCCAACCCGCAGTTACCACTTCGCGTTGCATCAGCGCGAGCGAGGCGGGACCTCCGCCCCATGAGAATAACGCCACGCGCGTGAAGAGCACAAAAATATCCCAGATGAGTTTGAAATTCATTTCACCATTCTCCAAATTGTGGGTTTGTTATGCCGGCTTGATATTCCTCTAGCCTATGGCGATGGCCGGGCCACAGTCCTTCGGGCAATTCATTTAGATGAAAGGAGTGTGCTTCTGCTATTTCGTTATCAGGGTTGCCAGTGATCTTGAAATCCTTACAGATGAAGACAATATTGTGGTCTGTTTTCCATTCTGTGAAATTGGTATATACCCCCAACAATTTCAGCTCTCCAAGTTCCGCGCCTGTTTCTTCTTTTGCTTCACGACGAGCAGCTTGCTCAAGAGCCTCACCGCGTTTGAGTCCGCCACCGGGCATGAACCAGCCCGGCATATAGGTCTGTCGTACGAGCATTACTTTGCCATTCTCGATCATCATTACCCGCACACCCGTCCGCACAGGTCGAAAGATAAAACAATAGATTCGATAGGCAAAGAAGAGCAGACGGATGAACATTATGAATGTCCAAGGATCGGATGCGGTTGATAGGGTTCTTCGAGTCGTTTGATCTCTTCTTCGGATAATTTGATGTCCAGCGCGGCTATGGCCTGATCCAAATGCTCGATCTTGCTGGACCCGATAATGGGCGCGGTGATATGAGGTTTATTCAACACCCAGGCCAGTGCAATTTGAGAGGCGGTTAGGCCGCGCACTTTTGCCACCTGGTCGGCGCGCTCTGCCATGACGAAGTCCTGCTCGCGGAAATACAATTCATTTGCAAAGGGATCGTTCTGCGCGCGCCTCGTTTCACCGCCCCCGCCGCGTTTGCGATTCCCGGCGAAGAATCCGCGCGCCATGGGGCTCCAGGGGATGAGTCCAATGCCCTGGTCTTTACAAAGTGGGATCATCTCGCGCTCTTCCTCGCGATAGACCAGGTTGTAATGGTTTTGCATGGACACGAATTTTGCCCAGCCATTTACTTCAGAAACATGCAGGGCTTTCATGAATTGCCACGCGAACATGGACGACGCGCCGATATAACGCGCCTTGCCCGCGCGGACGACGTCATTCAACACTTCCATGGTCTCTTCAATGGGCGTGTTGTAATCCCAGCGATGGATCTGGTACAAGTCCACATAATCCATTTGCAGGCGTTTCAGGGAATTGTCAATTGAATCCAGGATGTGCTTGCGCGAGAGCCCGCGGTCGTTCGGGTCATCGCTCATCTGGTTGCAGACCTTGGTCGCCACAATGACGTTCGCGCGCTTCACACCGATCTCTTTTAATAAGTTGCCTGTGACGCGTTCGCTTTCCCCCAACGAATACACATCTGCGGTATCAAAAAAGTTGATGCCTGCGTCCAAGGCGCGTTTTACAAATGGCTTCGCTTCTTTTTCCTCCAGCACCCAGTCGCGCCATTTCTTTGAGCCATAGGTCATCATGCCCAAACATAAGCGCGAAACTCTTAATCCGGTATTGCCGAGGTTGATGTATTGCATGAGAACTCCTTGATATATATTTTACGCTCCAGCCGCCGTCCTCGGCGGAGGATTTGATGCAAGCCATTCATTTATATCCGTAACTTCAATAAGAGGTTTTCTTCCATAATCATAATACCCAGCACTAGAATAGACATAATCTGCCCTGTCTTTCACAAGATTCCAATCCTTTGCCACAGGATTCATATGGATATACTCCATCTTTTGCCACAAAAAGTCAAGTGAATAAATGTTCTTGGCTTGAATATCCTGCCAGATACTACGCTCATGTCTTTCGTCGCGCCGTTTCTCTTGAAATTAATCCAGCAACTCTATTTGATTATTCTTCCGCAGTTTCTTGAGGATTTCGTGTGCTGTGTATGAGCCAAACTGTTGCAGGATTTCTCCAATCCGGGCATTTTGAGGTTTGATGATTGCATGCAGATGAGATGGCATTATGACAAAAGCAAATAACAGAATTCGTTTCTGTCCCTGCAACCATTCAAAAGACTTCAACGGAATGTTTATGTATTCAAATGTAATAAATAGCCGTTTCCATTCAATAATCGACCCGGTAATGAAATAGAGATGGGATCGATCGTGGAAAGAGCAAAAGGTCATGGCTGGTGCCTAGCGCCGAGGACGGCGCTTTAAGCAAAGTCTGTTAAATAACCGTCAAATTTGCCAGGCTGGCTGCCAGTCTTTTTATTCCAACCGACTCAAAGACCACATCCACGATCTCGTCGTCATCCTGCATTTTACTATCGAGCACGATGCCTTCGCCCCACATGGCGTGGCTGACGCGCGTCCCGGCGCGGAATTTACTCTCTATGATGGAAGCGGGCCTGCCCTGAGTAAGATCGAAGGGTTGTGGCCTGGAGTGAAGCGCCCATTTTGTCTCTTGAGGCGCGCCGCGCATGGGTCGTCCAGTACGCGTCTTTCCCACGAGCAGGCCTTCGGGGATGTCATCCATAAAACGCGAGGGATAGGTCTCTTCTGCCATGCCGCGTCCACCGCGTTGAATGGCGCGCAATAAGTAGAGTTTATCCTTCGCACGCGTGATGCCTACATAAAAGAGGCGGCGTTCCTCCTCCATTTGTTCAGGCTCATCGAACGAACGGCTGTGAGGAATAATGCCATCATCGAGGCCGATGATGAAGACCGCGCCGAACTCGAGTCCTTTGGCGGCGTGCAGCGTGAGCAATGTGGGCGCGTTGACGTCTGTGATGGTGTCCTGGTCGGCGACCAGCGCGATGTTTTCAAGGAATTCATCCATCGTACGTGTGGAATATTCCATGGCAAGTCGGCGTAACTCCTGCACGTTCTCCCAACGATCGAGGCTTTCTTCTGATTCGTCCACGCTGACGAAGGCCTTGTAGTTGATGTCTTTTAAGATTTGATCGAACAGTTCGGGGAGAGTGAATCTGGGGGCAAGTGCGCGCCAGTTTAATAGCATACCTCCGAAATCTGCGAGAGGCATGGCGGCGCGGCCTGTGAAGGAGCTGTAATAAGGTGAATCAGCGCCGCGCGCAAGATCGAGCAGTACTGCGCCGGGCGATGTGTCATTTTGATGCGCAACAAGATGAAGTGTGGTTAATGTTTTCTCGCCAACGCCGCGCGGCGGGACGTTGATGATGCGGCCCAGGCTGGCTGCATCGGCAGGGTTGTGCACGAGGCGCATAAAGGCGATCACATCCTTCACTTCGCGTCGTCCATAGAATCGTTGCGCGCCAACCAAACGATAGGGCAGCCGCGCTTGTAGAAATGCTTCTTCAATCAAACGGGACATGGCGTTGGTGCGATACATCACTGCGCAATCGCCCGGCTCGAATTGACCGGATGCGACAAGCTGCGCGATGGTGTCCACAACAAAAGAGGCTTCCCCATAATCATCGCGCGCTTCGTAGAACAATATCTTTTCGCCGCTGCCGCGGTCGCTGAAGAGATGTTTCTTGCGGCGGTTGTGGGCCCGGTCGATCACACCCATGGCGGCGTCGAGGATGTTTTGATGCGAACGATAATTTTGTTCAAGCAGGATCATATGCGCATCGGGGAAATCCTGTTCAAAGCGCTGTAGGTTGCGCCAGTCCGCGCCGCGCCAGGCATAAATGGATTGATCCGGGTCACCCACGCAAAATATATTCTTGTGATGCGATACCAGATGTTTTACCAAGGCATATTGCGCGAGGTTTGTATCCTGGAATTCATCCACCAGCACGTGCCTGAATCTTTGGGCATATTTATCGCGCACGGCGGGCACATCTTCAAGGAGACGCGCCGTATAAACCAGCAGGTCGTCAAAGTCCACGGCATTGCTGGCGATGAGTCTCTTTTGATATTCAACATACACGCGCTTGACCACTTCATCGCGATATGTACTTATTGGATAATCGTCGGGTCCAATGAGCTCATTCTTGGCGCGTGAGATGGCGGCGTGCACGCTTGCGGCGCGGTATAACTTGTCATTTAAATTCAACTCTCGGATAATCCCTTTAACAATTCTTTCCTGGTCATCCGAATCAAAGATCACAAAATTGGATTCAAGCGGAAGATGCTCTGCTTCACGCCGCAGGATGCGCGCGCAGATCGAGTGGAAGGTGCCGAGCATGATGCCTTCAATGGCCTGGTCTGGGAGCAGGTGCTTGACGCGTTCCTCCATTGAGCGCGCGGCCTTGTTGGTGAACGTCACGGCAAGGATCTGCCAGGGGCGGACTCCTTCGGAGGCGATGAGATAGGCGATGCGTTGGGTCAGCACGCGCGTCTTTCCGGAGCCCGGGCCTGCCACGACCAAAACAGATCCATCCGCGGCTGTGACCGCGTTACGTTGTTGTGGGTTGAGCTTATCGAGAAAATCCATCATGTGATTATACGCGCTCTGGCGGGGTCGAAGACCCCGCCAGAGCCAAGCATTTGAGTTATTTTTATATGATCTCAGAGGTACAGTTCGGGCAGCGCGTCGCTTTGATGGAGATGGCGCTAAAGCAGTGTGGACATTCTTTAGTAGTAGGGTCTGCGGGAGGCGGCGCCTTCTTGGTGGCGTTCGCGGCTTTGACAATGAGAAAGATGACAAAGGCTACGAATACGAAGTCGATCACGGTTTGCACGAATGCACCCCATTTGAGTACGGCTGCGCCAACGGTGAAGGCTTTCTCACTAAAATTCACGCCGCCGAGTACGAGTCCGATGATTGGCATGAGCATGTCATTGACGAGTGAACTGACGATCTTGCCGAACGCCCCACCGATGATCACGCCAACGGCCAGGTCCAGCACGTTGCCGCGCATCGCAAATTCCCTGAATTCTTTAAGCATTTGTTCTCCTTGATTAATGGGTTGCAGTGGATTCTATGTGAGGAGGCAGGAGATGTCAATCATGGGAGTGATCATCTGGAATGGGGAGCCGGATAGTGCACAAGGGAGGGATTTGTCCCCAGAAGCCGGGCAAGGTTCACCGTTCGTGCCGCGCTCAGCGGCGGCACGCCGGTGCGAGACGGCAGGGCGGAACGAAGCGATTCCCTCATCCCAAAGCAAGCTTTTTATGAGTGCAAAAAACAGTTCTGCAGAGGGGTATTTAACCACCCCAAAGTGTTATTTTCATTTACTTAAATGATGACTAGATGAATCTCTACCTGGCTTGGGCTGTTGACGCTCCTAAAGAATTAGGTATAATTCGATTCGTTTCCTGAAGATGGCCATACGTATAACCTGGTTCGCCAGTACTTATATCAATGTAGTAAAGGACCTTGCGGATGCCCGATCTCTTGCTGGATATTAAGGGGCTTGAATCTCAGTTCAGGACCCCGCATGGGATTATTCATGCAGTAAATGGTGTTGCTTTTGGTTTGAAGGAAGGTGAGACGCTGGGGGTGGTAGGAGAAAGTGGATGCGGTAAGAGTGTGACCATGCTTTCAGTGCTGGGTCTCATTCCAACGCCTCCTGGTAAGATACTTGCGGGGGAAGCTTTATTTTTCGGTCAAGACCTTCTAAAATTGTCTAAAGTCAGCAACGAGATTGATCCCTTTAAGCTGGTCGATGTTGGTTTGAATGCATTGAATGTCAAGCTCGCGACAGTTTCCGGTATGGCGGAGTTCTCGGAATATAACGATGACGCCACGTGCTTGATAGGTTCAAAAAATCCTTAAAATAAGGAGGTGGTTTCGTAAACTAATTATATAGAAATGACAACTACACGCTAGGTCCACTCTACAAAATTTCAGCCTGATTATTTTTGGAGGAGAAACTATGAAAAAGAATCTAATGTTCGTTTTAGGACTCTTGGTGATCGTAAGCATGGTGCTCGCCGCTTGCGCACCCAAGGGTACCGCAACCCCGGCTGCGACCGAGCCGGCTGTGACGGCAGCTCCGACCGAGCCGCCCACCACCCGTCACGGCGGCTGGCTCGACGAGATTGACGTTTCCGTCGTAGATGAGGCTTCCGTGATTTCACAGATCCAGGCCGGCGCGATCGATATATTCAGCTTCGGTTTGCCGCCCTCTGAAGCGCAGGCGGTTAAGGACTCCGGGCTGGGCTACGCCTCCTCGTATAGCACCTACTACGGCATCATGATGAACCCCGCCGTCTTTAAGGACACCGCCGTCCTGAACCCGTTCTCCGATCGCACGATCCGCGAGGCGATGAACTGGGCGATTGACCGCAACTACATCAACCAGGAGATCTACGGCGGCGGTGCGCTGCCAAAGCTTACTCCCCTTACCACGCAGCTGGTGGACTACACCGCTGCGATCGAGACAGCGCGCGCACTTGAATCCAAGTATGCCTACAATCTCGATAAGGCCAAGCAGATCGTTGCGGCCGAGATGGCTACGCTAGGCGCAACAACCGGCGCGGATGGCAAGTGGCAGTTCAATGGCAAACCCGTCACGCTGATCTATATCATCCGCACCGATGGGGACGGCACGCGCAAACCGCAAGGTGATTATGTGTCGACCCAGCTCGAAAACCTGGGCTTCACGGTCGACCGCCAGTACAAGAAAGCGTCTGAGGCTTCCCCGATCTGGCGCGGCTCCGACCCGCTCGACGGGCTGTGGAATCTGTACACCGCGGGCTGGGGCTCCCCCGGGCTGACGCGTGACGAGTCGGGCAGCTTCCAGCAGATGTATCTGCCGAACAGCAACCAGGAAGAGCAGGTATTTTATGCCAACATCAACCCCGATCCTGAGTTCCAGAAAGTCGGCGACGATCTGTGGCAAAAGAACTACACGACGACTCAGGAACGCCACGATCTGATTGCCAAGGCCCTGCCGCTTGCCATTCAGGATTCCGTGCAAGCCTGGGTTGTTGATACGCTGCACTTCTATCCGTTCAAGCCAGGTGTCTCCGTCACTTACGACCTGGCGTCCGGTTTTGAATCTGCGGCCCTGGGGTACTATAATCTGCGCTTTGGGGATCAGGAAGGCGGCCAGCTGAAAATCGGCACAACCGACCTGTTCACCGATCCGTGGAACCCGGTCAGCGGCAGCAACTGGGTCTGGGATGTTGGCATCATGCAAGCTACGAGCAGTTATGGCGTGATGCAGGATCCGTATACCGGTCTGCGCTGGCCTCAGCGCGTTGAAAAGGCGGAAGTTACCGTCCAGACCGGCCTGCCGGTCAGCAAGAGCCTCGACTGGCTCACGCTAGACACAGCTGACACAATCACTGTACCGGACGATGCCTGGGCAGACTGGGACGCGACCAACCAGGTCTGGATCACCGCCAAGGACCGCGCCGCGAATGCCGCCAATAACCCCGATGGCCCGGATGGCAAATATACCCAGACCGCCAAGGTCAAGAGTGTCGTGACCTATCCGGCTGACCTGTTCTCAACGGTCAAGTGGCATGACGGCAGTCCGCTCTCTGTGGCTGACTTCGTAATGCCGCAGATCATGTACTCCGAGCGGTGCAATCCCGAAAGCGCCATCTACGATGAGTCCGCTGTCGCGACCTGCGAGGCCCTCCTGCCGTCGTTCAAGGGCTGGAGGATCACCTCCACCGACCCGCTGACGATTGAATCCTATTTTGACAACTATCAAAGCGATGCCGAGCTGGATGTGGTCGACTATTGGCCGACCGGTACGTGGGGTCTTTCCGGTCATGAAAATAGCTGGCACGTGCTGGCGGTCAGCAATCTGGCCGAAGCCGCTGGGGAACTGGCCTACAGTCCTGACAAGGCGGACGCCAACAAGGTCGAGTATATGAGCTTCGTGGGCGGCCCGAGCTTGGATATTCTCTCCAAGCACTTGGACGAGGCTGCAGGCGAGTCGTTGATCCCTTACGCGCCCACACTGGGCCAATACGTGACTGCGGCTGAAGCCAAGGCGCGCTTCGATGCCCTGAAAGCCTTCTACACTGCCCACGGGCACTTCTGGGTTGGGACCGGGCCTTACGTGCTCGATAAGGTCTTCACCACTGAAAAGAACGCGGTCTTGAAGAATAACCCGGACTTCCCCGATCTGGCTAATCGCTGGAGCAGCTTTAGCACGCCCAAGCTTGCCACCGCTTCGCTGGATGGCCCCGGGCAGGTCAAGATCGGTGACGAAGCCACCTTTGATGTCACCGTGACCTTTAAGGGCGATCCCTACCCGCAAGCGGACATCAAGCAGGTGAAATACCTGCTGTACGATGCCACCGGCGCGGTTTTGAGCGTTGGCGACGCCGCCTTCGTCGAGGACGGTCATTACCAGGTCACCTTGGGTTCGGATGTGACCTCGAAACTGGTTACTGGCTCAAACAAGATTGAAGTGGCAGTAGTTCCGATCCCTGTCGCCATACCGGCATTCACCTCTCTGGACTTCGTGGTATTGCCTTAAGCGTAAATCGAATTCACTAATGGATAGGGGCAAGGTCATTTCCTTGCCCCTATCTAGTAGTGTGTCAATCATGAAGCTTTGCTTCAATTCGTTCGGACTAAAGTCCTCGCTCAGGTCATCAAAGCCCGTTAGGGCTTCCACGTACTGAGGCAGAACTTGTGCGAAGCCCCCTTTAGGGTAGTCCGCCGATGTCGAAATCATACAATCAGCGTTGACAAACTACTAGTACTTCAAGATGAGGTCAGAATGGCTGTAGCTGCGCAAGCACCTTCGGAAAACGTAAAGGCAAAGCTTTCCTTTGTCAATAGCACTTTTCTGCGTGTGGCCAGATACATGGCGGTGCGCTTGCTAACCTTGTTTGTCACCGTCGTGATCGGCATCTACCTGACCATTGTGATCGCTAACATGGGCGGATATGTGGATACGATCATGAAGAATGATATTCGCGACCGATTCCAACAGACGATCGGCGTAAGTCAGGCCTATCAAAAACTGGCTCCTGAAGTCCGCAAGAAATTGATGGAGAATACAATCGCACGGGAGGAGAAGCGGCTGGGTCTGGATATCCCGATCGCCGTGCGGGATGCCAGATATCTCTCCAATGCATTGACGCTGAACCTGGGCCGCGCCCAGAACATGACCAGCGACAGCGGCTCCAAGGAAGTTCGGCTGATCCTTTTGGGGCGTCTGCCCGCCACATTGTTGCTGGCAGGCACCTCCGAGTTGTTCTTATTCTTTGTAAGCGTGCTCCTGGCGCTTTCGCTTTCCCGCCGCTATGGCAGTTTCTGGGACAAAATGGTGATTACATTTTCCCCTACTTCTGCTGCGCCTCCGTGGTTTTACGGTATTTTCCTGATCCTTATTTTTGCCGCTGTTTTCAAGGTGCTTCCATTTGGAGGGCTGACGGATTCCCCGCCCCCGGAAAATCCGGCCGATTACGGCCTCAGCGTATTGAAGCATTTGCTCTTGCCAGCTTCGGCAATCATTATCAGTTCCATCTTTCTTAGCATTTACAACTGGCGGACTTTTTTTCTGATCTATTCCAGCGAGGATTACGTGGAAATGGCGAAAGCCAAAGGGCTTCCGGCGCGCGACATTGAACGCCGTTACATCCTGCGCCCCACCCTGCCCACGATCATTACCCAATTCGCCCTTTTGGTGATCACCTTGTGGCAGGGTTTCATTATCACGGAAACTGTTTTTCTATGGCCTGGCCTTGGACGCACTTTGTACCAGGCGATCGGCCTGTATGATATACCCGTCATAGTCGGTTCGACCATCATTTATGCCTATCTGCTGGCGATCACCGTCTTCCTGCTCGATTTGGTATATGCTCTGGTTGATCCTAGAGTGAAGGTTGGCGGTGGAAATCAGCCATGAACACCTTGAAGAATTCTCTTCGTGAGATCCTGCGTTATCCGTCGGCGATCGTGGGAATGGCCGTCATCTCGCTGTTAGTGTTTACCGCCATTTATGCAATAATCAAGATTCCCTACAATGAAGCCATTCGGCTCTGGCGGGGCGGCGAAGATGTCTGGTATCAAAACCCGAAATTCGCTCCGCCCGCTTGGTTCAACTTCTTTTCGAGCACGAAACTTCCTGAATCGTTTGCTGCCAGTACGGCGAATGGCAGCATAAGCAAAATAGTTACGCCAGGCGCTCAGAACACCGGGACGGTTGACCTCTCTTATACTTTTGATTTCTCTTATGACGGCTATCCTCAAGAGATGTTTCTGTATTTCACTAACAAGTTTCAGCAGAAACAGCCGTTCGTCTCCATTATGTGGTTGACGCCCGACGGAAGAAAAATCAGGATTGGTAACTTTGGTGTAAATCAAAAAGAGACGTACCGATTTACGCAGGATGAAAAGCTGCAACTCAGGCTTAATAATGAGAATGTAATGGAAGGGTTGTTCATCGACCCTGAGACGAAAACGCCGCTAAAAGGCAAGTATCAATTGGTCATCACCGGGACGACCTTTGAACAAGGCTCGGATATCGACGCGGAATTCGTCTTCCACGGACAGTTGTATGGACTGGCGGGCACCGATCAGTCGCGGCGGGATCTGACCGTGGCGTTGCTGTGGGGAGCGCCGGTTGCACTGGCATTTGGTCTGATCGCATCTCTGGGGACATCGGTCCT
>CAZSVR010000035.1:3281-22028 GCA_964610295.1 uncultured Anaerolineaceae bacterium | reverse complement strand
GTGGACGAGTTGATCCAGCGCATCACGGAGATCAACCTGGTTTTGCCCTTCCTCTCCATTCTTATTATGGTAGGTGCGTTTTACTCACGTAGTATCTGGGTCATTCTAGGTGTAACCGTTCTGCTTAGTATTTTTTCGGGTTCCATCAAAGCCTATCGCGCCATCTTCCTGCAGGTGAAGGAGTCCATGTATATCGAAGCGGCGCGCGCGTATGGAGCGACCAATTCGCGCATCATCTTCCTGTACCTTATTCCGCGCATGATCCCGCTGCTGATACCAGGCTTGGTCTCCTCTATTCCGGCATTCGTATTCCTGGAGGCCTCGCTGGCCGTGCTTGGTTTGGGCGACCCGGTATTACCTACATGGGGAAAGATCATCAATGATGCGGATACGAATGGAGCGCTTTATAAAGGCTATTACTACTGGATCATGGAACCGGCTGTATTGTTGATGATCACTGGTTTTGGCTTCGCCATGCTCGGATTTGCACTGGACCGCATTTTCAACCCGAGATTGAGGGATATCTAACCAGATGGGACAGAACAACAAACTTCTCCAGATTCAAGATCTGGTATTGCATTTTAATACAACCCACGGTGCTGTCCAGGCGGTGGATGGAGTGAACTTCCAGCTCGACTACAACAAAGCTGTGGTTGTCTTGGGCGAATCTGGCTGTGGTAAGACCTCGCTTGCCAAAGCCATTCTTCGACTTCTGCCGCGCAATGTAAAAACCTATAGCGGCCGGGTTTATCTTGAAGGCGTGGATGTCATGCCTTTGAGTGATGAAGAGTTTCGGCAGAATGTCCGCTGGGTGGCAATGTCAATGGTTCCGCAGGCAGCCATGAATGCGCTTAACCCCGTGCTCAAAGTCGGAGAACAGGTGTCTGAACCTGCCATGCTTCACCTGGGAGTGAACAAGGCTGAAGGTCTGAGTCAGGCGCGCAAAATGTTCCAGCACGTGGGTGTGCCCGAAGATTTCCTGGATCGTTATCCGTTTGAGTTAAGTGGCGGCATGCGCCAGCGTGTGGCGATCGCCATGGCGCTGGTCACTTCGCCGATCCTCATCATTCTGGATGAGCCGACCTCCGCCCTGGACGTATTGACGCAGGCTAATATCTTCAATGTCTTGAAACGAATCAAAAAAGAACTGGGTGCCAGCTTCATCCTTATTACACATGACATTGCCACTTCCAGTGAATTGGCCGACGAGGTGGCAGTCATGTACGCTGGTCAGATCGTCGAGATGAGCGACGCTGCTCATTTCTTCGATGCACCGCTTCATCCGTATTCGAAGAAATTGATGGCCAGTGTTCCAAGATTGCATGGCGATAAAGAACCCGATTTCATCACAGGTCGTCCGCCCAGCCTGGTCGATCCTCCTCAAGGCTGTCGCTTTGCGGACCGTTGCCCGTCGCGTTTCGAAAAATGTAATCAGGACCCACCAACAATTGAAAAAGATGGACGCCAGGTTAAGTGCTGGTTATATTCCTGAATCTGGAGCATGGTGATGAGCTTGGCTGTGAAAGCTACCGATACGGAAAAGAACGAAACGACCAAAAAGATCCTGTTATCCATTGATGATCTGCATGTATGGTTTGAACTCAGGCGTTTTGGGTTTGGTCATGCAGGCAATGTAAAGGCGGTGGATGGCGTTACTTTTGAGGTTAATGCTGGCGAAGCGATTGCCATTGTGGGGGAGAGCGGTTGCGGCAAATCCAGCCTGATGAAGACGATCCTTGGGCTTTATAAACCCACCAAAGGCAGGGTGATCTTCGACGATAAAAATCTGGCGGAGCTTGATGCGCGTGAAATGCTCTGGTACCACTCGCACGTTGGGTACGTTCAGCAGGATCCGTATGGGGCTTTGGCACCCTTTATGTCTGTGGCGAGAATTCTTGAAGAGCCTTTGATCATCGGGGGAGTTAAAGACAAGCAGGAGCGCAAGCGCCGCATTCGCCGGGCATTGGAAGAAGTGAAGCTTGGCCCGGTGGAGGATTTTCTATCCAAATTCCCGCACATGTTGAGCGGCGGACAACAACAGCGCGTGGTCATTGCACGCGCCATGATCATGGAGCCAAAGTTCCTCGTGGCCGACGAGCCGGTTTCGATGCTGGATGCATCTGTGCGCGTCGAGATCCTCAAACTTCTACGCGGCTTGCAGGAACCTCATAACCTTTCGGTCATCTATATTACGCACGACCTGTCGACGGTCAGTTATTTCGCCGAGCGCATCTTCGTTATGTATGCGGGCAATCTTGTGGAGAAGGCCAGCGTGCGTCAGCTTTTGGATAATCCACTTCATCCTTATACAATGGCTTTGCTCACGGGTACCTCTGAGCCGGATGCCAGGAACGCCGCAACATTCAAGGAAATTCCTCCCGGAGAGCCGCCGAGTCTCGTGAATCCACCGACAGGTTGCCGCTTCCATCCACGTTGCCCAAAAATTATCAAGGGGCTTTGCGAAGTCAAATTTCCTCCAGAATTTGAACCGCAGCCCGGGCATTTGGTTGCATGTTGGTTGTATGAATGATCTTTAATCATCCCGGCCGCCTGCTTGCCATCGCGATCATTATGATGGTTTTTGGGGTGGTCATGCCATTTCTTATGGTTCTGCATCTGGTCGAATCTACGTTTTTTCTAAATATTCTTTCGTTCATAGCCTCGACCCTCGGCTTTTTTCTGGGAATTATCAGTTTCGCTTCTTATCGTATTAAAAGCAAGCACGATAAGAATAAATCTGGCGATGATCGTTTTGGTTCATAAGCGGATCAAAGCATGTAACAGGTTTTTTCTGGTAACAGCATTTTCAGGATACGCCGCCCGTAAGGGCGGCTTGCTTGTATAATTAACGAATGCTTTCTCAAAAAAAGGATTTTGCCATGTCACCCTCAAAACTGATCACCCTGCTCTTGTCCTTCTTCTTTCTTATTATCATTCCGGCCTGCGGATTTTCGTCCTCGCAACCGGATGCCGCCACCATTCCCTCGGAGGCGCCCCTCATTCTTCCAACTACAACGCCCGCGCCGCGTGTACTTACTGTTTGTTTGGGTGAGGAGCCGAATACGCTCTATCCCTTCGGCGGACCGAACGTGGCCGCGCGCAGTATCTTGGCCTCAGTGTATGATGGTCCGATCGACATGCTGGGTTATGCATACCAGCCTGTCACTCTGACACAATTGCCCTCTCTTGCAAACGGCGACGCGCAGATCGTCAGAACGCCGGTGCAGACAGGAGGTCAGATCGTGGATGCAGCCGGGGATCTCGTTTTGTTGGAACAGGGCACGCGCGTACGTCCATCAAGTTGCCGCGGCGATGATTGTGTCATTACCTATGATGGTACGACTCCGCTCGAGATGGATCAAATGGTCGTCACATTCCGCCTGCGGCCGGATGTCACCTGGGCGGACGGCACGCCGCTCACCGCCGATGACTCGGTCTATGCGTTCTCGCTTGCTTCCGACGCGAGCGCGGTCACGAACACGTTTTTGATCGATCGCACGCAGACCTATGAAGCCGCCGATGCACACACCGTGCAATGGTGGGGCATGCCCGGCTTTATTGACCCGGCCTATTTCACGAACTTCTGGCCGCCCGCGCCGAAACATCTTTGGAGTCAATTCCCCGCCAATCAACTTTCAACGATCGACATGGCTTCGCGTTCACCGATCGGTTGGGGCCCGTATATGATCCAGGAATGGACCGCCGGAGATCAGATCACATTGACGAAGAATCCGTATTATTTCCGCAAGGCGGACGGTTATCCAAAATTTGACTCGCTCACCTTCCGCTTCATCGCGGACCCGGATACGGCTCTCAGTGAATTAGTGGCCGGCCGCTGTGACATTCTCGACCCAAGCATCCGGCTCGATAATCATGCGGGCTTGTTGCAGGAGATGCAGGCTGGCGAACAGGCCGAGGTCTTTTTCACCCCCGGTATGACGATCGAATGGCTCGGACTTGGCGTTTTTCCATCCACGTATGATGATGGCTACGACACACAATTTCAAAAGGACCGCCAGAATATTTTTTCCGACGCCCACACACGCCAGGGCATCGCGTATTGTCTTGACCGTCAATCGGTTGTGAAGAATGCTTTGTTTGGCCTCACCACAGTTCCAACCACATATATACCCACTGAACATCCTTTGTACGATCCAAATATCGAGCCCATTCCTTTTGACCCGTCTGTGGGCATCTCCCTGCTTGAACAGGCCGGTTGGAGGGATACTGATGGCGATCCTGCCACGCCGCGCCGCGCAGTGACCGTAAAAAATGTTGCGCCCGGCACGCCTCTTCAACTTAATTATTACACCACCACGGCCACACAGCGCAGGCAGGTGGTCGAGATTCTCACCCAATCGCTTGCCCAATGCGGGATTGGCCTGGATGTGCAGTACTTCTCCCAGAATGATCTCTACGCGCCCGGCCCAAATGGTTTGCTCTTTGGCCGCCGTTTCGACTTGATCGAATACGCGATGGGCGTGAATGGCATCGAGCCTCCGTGCGGCTGGTTCACAACGGATGAAATTCCCTCCGCATCCAATTCCTGGATCGGTACGAATGTGACAGGGTACAAGAACGAGCAGTACGATGCCTCTTGCCGTGCCGCGCAACTGTCATTGCCGGATGAACAGGCCTACACTGATTCGTATCGTCAAACACAGGTGCTGTTCTCAGCTGAACTTCCCGCCATCCCGCTTTATTATCGTTTGCGCGTGGCCGCCGCGCGCCCCGATCTCTGTCACTTCGATCTTGACCCAACGGCCAACCCGCTTTGGAATATCGAAGCCATCGACGTGGGGAAGGCCTGCCAGAATTGATGCGACGAAATTTTCCGCTGATCCTCTTTTTGACCCTTCTGCTGGCCTCCTGCGAACCCCAGCCTGTTCCTGTTGCTGTCAGTACTTCCGTCCCCACTGCCACCCCCATCGCGCACGCGCCCGACATCCGTTTCGCGTTGATCGGCGAGCCGCGCGACGTCAACGTGTGGGAATTGTTCGACGAATCCGGCGCAAGTTATGTGGATTACGCCTTGCGCGCCGAATACTGGCCGCGCTTGTATCAGCTTGCCCCTGCGGAATTAATTTTTCAACCCCTCGCCGCCGAAGGATCGCCCTCCGAAGTGACTGATGACGGCGAGGCCCATTCCGCTACTGTTAAACTTCGCACGAACTTAAAGTGGACGGACGGCTCTGCATTTACAGCCGAGGATCTCGCGTTCACCGTCAATACCGCACTTGCCTTTGGACTTGGCTTTGATTGGAATGCATATTATCCACGCGATTACATTGATTATGTTGAAATTGTGGATTCAGCCACTGTGAAATTTGTTTTCAAGCAAAAGCCGAATGTGGGTGTATGGCAATATGCGGCGTTGCAGGGACCCATCGTACAGAAAGCATATTGGGAACCGCTTATAAAGGAAGCCTCCAGCCTCCTACCAGAGGATGCTTTGCGCGTACAAATAGAAGATGTGCGCGCACATTTTGCAGAAACCCAAGCTGCGGTCAACGATCTGACCGCGCAAGTGACATCCTTGAAATTGAACGGTCAGGAGGATCGCAAACTGGAAGGCACTCTGGCTGCCAGGCAAAACGAGTTGACCTTTGCCCAAAATAACCTTAATAAATTGCTCGAAGAATCCGACGCGAAAATAGGATCTGCACATCAGGCTTTGTATGCTCTGGATGATAAGGATGAACCTACGCTCGGCACATGGATTCCTGCAGGGCAACAGGATGGCGCATGGGTGAATGAAGCGAATCCCGATTTTCCGTTCGTGCATCCCAGTTTTGACCGCGCAGTGTATTCAATCTATGACGACATGGAATCGGCCCTATCGGCATTTGAGAAGAAGGAAGTCGATGTCCTTCTCGCCCCACATGGCATACCAAATCAAAATTGGGCGAAAGCCAACCCAACCAATAACGGTCGTTTTCTTATCTTTAATCCTGAACGGGCTGTTTTGGCCGATCCTGCCTTCCGCAAGGCGATGTCTTGTATGATCAACCGGAGCGCCATGACGAGTGGACAGGAAGAACCGTATGACGGCTTTATCCTGAGCGAACCATGGAAGAATAATGAACTTTCCATTTTCTGTTCGGATTTATCCAGTGAGTTGATGACCGAAAATGCGGTCAGCATCCTGAAAGAGGCCGGATACACCTGGACTGAGGAGCCCACCACAGACCGACCCGGCTCCAGATTGACCTTGCCTGATGGCACGCTCTTCCCGCCTGTTGTTCTAATGACCACATTTCCTGAATACGAATTCTGGAGGGTCCCTGCAGCCCGGTACATTGAAATGCAGTTCCGCCAGCTGGGGATTCCTTTAACGGTCCAATTGACCGACCCCGCTGATCTTCGCTATGCCGTGTACAGCAGTGGAAAATACGACCTGGCGATCTTCGGCTGGCGCTTGAGTCTCTACCCCGGCTATCTTTGCGAATGGTTTGGGGCGGGAGGTCAATTTGATTACGGCAGCGACAGGCTGAGGTCCGAGTGTGAGGCGCTGGCAGTCGAGTCGGATTTGGAGACCGCGCGCCGGCATATATGGGCGATCCAATCCATCCTTATGGAGGATCTGCCCTTCATTCCCTTGTACGCGCAGTATACTTACGACGCATATCAAAACGTTCGCTATCCATTTGAGAATGTACCAGGCGGGTTGAGCGGTTTATACGGCGCGCCCTCCCATGCTATGCCTTGACCGTAATCTTTGATACAATCCGTCCATTCCATTTACGGGAGTTGGCCATGGCCAAAACGGATCAACAGCCTTTGCTCGAAGTGCGTAACCTGCAGACATTCTTTTATACCGAGGATGGCGTGGTGCGCGCAGTGGATGGCGTGAACTTTGAAGTGTATCCCGGCGAAGTACTTGGTATTGTGGGTGAATCGGGTTGTGGCAAAAGCGTGACATCGCTTTCGATCATGCGCCTGATTGCACGCCCCGGCGAGATCGGTGAAGGGGAGATAATATTCGATGGAAAAAACCTGCTTGATCTCACCGAAGTTGAAATGACAAAGCTCCGCGGCAACCGCATCTCGATGATCTTTCAACAGCCGCAAACCGCGCTGAACCCGGTCTTCCAAGTAGGCGACCAGATCTCGGAAGTGCTGAACATCCATAAGGATTTTGGCAAGGAAGCAGGCGAGAAACGTGCCGTGGAACTCCTTAAGATGGTGGGCATTCCAGACGCCGAACGCCGCGCCGAGGCCTATCCTCATGAACTTTCCGGCGGCATGGCGCAACGCGTGATGATCGCGATGGCGCTGGCCTGTTTGCCCGAGTTGCTGATCGCGGACGAACCCACCACCGCATTGGATGTGACCATTCAGGCGCAAATTTTGGACCTGATGCGTGGCCTGCGCGAGAAGATGGGCACATCCGTCATCTTGATCACACATGACCTTGGCGTGGTCGCGGAGATGGCTGAACGTGTGGCGGTGATGTATGCGGGCGAAATCGTGGAACAGGCGGATATAAATTCGCTCTTCGATCAGCCTTTGCATCCATATACACAGGGCTTGATCGGTTCCATCCCTGTGCTGGGCCAGATCAAGGAACGGTTGGATGTGATCCCCGGCGCTGTGCCGAACCTGATCAACCTGCCGGCTGGCTGTCGTTTTGCACCACGTTGTGCGGCGCGTGAGAAATTTGGCTTGAAGATCTGCATGGGTATCAAGCCCGATCTAACAGAAGTTACAGGGGGTCATCAGGTGCGGTGCTGGTTGTATCAGGATGGCGAAGGCCATCAAGCCCCCTTAAAAGCGAAATAAATTGTCGCGGAGACAATAAATCATGAGTCCAACAACAGAAATACACAAGGCAGAAGACCTCGTTGAAGTTGAACATCTGGTGAAATATTTCCCCGTGCGCGCCGGGTTGATGCAGCGCGTGGTTAACTGGGTGAAGGCCGTGGATGATGTATCCTTTAATGTGAAAAAAGGCGAAACGCTTGGCATGGTGGGCGAATCCGGTTGCGGAAAGACGACCATCGGGCGTTCCATGCTGCGGTTGGTGGAACCCACTTCCGGGTCGGTGCGATACGATGGAAAGGATGTTCTTAAGTTGCGCGGGCAGGCTCTCAAGGGTGTCCGACGCCATATGCAGATCATTTTTCAGGATCCCTATGCCTCGCTTGATCCGCGTGTGCCTATTGGCGAATCCGTGATGGAAGGGCTGCATATTCATAATATTGGCACGCGCCAGGAACGTTACGATTTGATGATCGATACCCTCAAGAAAGTGGGGCTTGAAGATTATCACGCGCGCCGTTATCCGCATGAGTTTTCCGGCGGTCAGCGTCAACGTATTGGTATCGCGCGCGCGCTGGCACTGCGCCCGAACTTCATCATCTGTGATGAACCTGTTTCCGCATTGGATGTGTCCATTCAATCGCAGGTACTTAATATCTTGAAAGACCTGCAAAAGGAATTCGGTCTCACCTATCTTTTCATCGCACACAACCTGAGCGTGGTCGAACACATCTCAGATCGTGTGGCCGTGATGTATCTCGGTAAAATGGTGGAACTGACCGATCGCGATGAGCTGTTCAAGAATCCACTGCACCCCTATACAAAAGCGCTCATGTCTGCCATCCCCGTGCCGGACCCCAGATACAAACGCCAACGGACAATCCTCAAGGGCGATGTGCCCAGTCCGTTAAACCCGCCCAAGGGTTGCCGCTTCCATCCGCGTTGCCCGATTGCGCAGCAGATCTGTTCCGAGCAGGAGCCTGAGTTCCGCGAAGCCGCGCCCAACCACTGGGTAGCCTGCTGGATGGTGAAATAGGTTAACGTATGGATCGTGCGGTATTAATTGTTGATGATCAACGTGATATTTTAAAGCTCCTGCGCGCCACCCTTGAATCGCTCAAGAATCGTGAGCTTAAGATATTTGAAGCACCATCCGGGGAGGAGGCCCTGCTCGAATCCGCGCGTCATAAAATCGATTTGCTGGTAACGGATTATCTTCTGCCGGGTATGACCGGCGTGGAGCTCATGCACAAGATCCGTGCGAAACATCCCGAGGCAAGGGTTATCCTCATCACAGGTATGACCGATCGCAAGGTCCGCGATGAAATGCTTAACGCGGGTGCAACCGCCATTTTCGACAAACCCATTCCACTGGCCGATTTTTTGGATGCTGTAGAACGCGGCCTTGGACTCGTCCGCACCATCTTCCCTCCTGAAAAGAGAGATGAAAAAACGGAAGAGCGCCACACGCGGCTTTCAGATCTGCTCGCCAACTTCCGGCAGGACTTCAAAGCCGAGACCGTATTTCTGATCAACGACCGCGGGCTTGTACAAGCCCGCGCCGGTGGCCTGCATGACAGCAGCATGGAAGTTTCAATTGTTTCCACACTTACAGCGATCCACAACGCCAGTTTAAAGGTTGCGCGCCATAACCATCAGGAACAGCTTGAGTCTTATCATATCTTCAGAGGCGGCGACCACGATATGGTCTTCATCCCCGTCAACCCAATGTATGCCCTGCTCGTGGCGGGCAAGGAATTGGCCGCGGAAGAACGCATCCTCGAAACCGTAAATGGATTTCTGGCTTTACGCCGCGAAGTGGAAAGGGCGCTCAAATCGATAGGTGCGACAGGTGAACTTCGTTCTGTGCCACCAAAAGTGGCTGCGCCAGCCGCTTCACGCGCGCCCGAGCCTGCTCCTGCCAAACCAACGAAAAAATTAACTGATAGATTGGCTCCCGTGGCTGCTGCCCCGGCGCCGGAAATGGAAGCGCTCCTCAAAGAAGCCGGTGATAAGAAAACAAAATCGAACGACGATACAGATCGATTCTGGACCCAGGCCGCGGAACAACATGGAAAGCAACCAAACGATCCGAAGGTCCTTACCTTTGAACAGGCACGTCAGATGGGCCTGCTGCCCGATGAAGGAAAGCAATAAATAAATTGTGATACAATTTGCCCCGCTTAATTGGGGCATGGTGCAATGGCAGCACACCGGCCTTTGGAGCCGTGGATCTTGGTTCGAATCCAGGTGCCCCAGCCTGACTTTCCCGCTCAGGCGGGGCTTTTTCTCTAAACAGGATATGCGTGGCCCCGCCGTCGCAAATCCTGTTTTATTATCTGAGGTGACCTCATGAAAGTAACAGCTATTTTGCTTGCCGCCGGACAAGGTACGCGTATGAAATCTGACCTGACGAAAGTATTGCATCCGATCGCAGGCAAACCGATGATCTGGCACGCATTGGAAGCGGTCAAACACTTCACGACCGAAAAGCCGGTTGTGGTTGTCGGCCATGGTGCAGAAATAGTGACGAAGTATCTCGGCGATTCCGCACAGACCGTTTTACAGGAGCCTCAACTCGGTACAGGTCACGCGCTGTTGCAAGCCGAAGCTTTATTAAAAGGAAAAACCGATCTGGTCGTGGTTTGTTACGCGGATATGCCATTACTACGCGGCGAGACATTACAAAAGCTGGTTGAAACACAAAAGGATAATAAGGGTCCGCTCTCGATATTAACGGTCATTTCTGATGCGCCGCGCGGCTTTGGGCGAATCATCCGCAAGACGGATGGAACAGTGCAGGCCGTTGTGGAGGAATATGTCGCCACGCCGCAGCAGTTACAGGTCAGGGAATTGAACGTGGGCGGCTATTGTTTTAAATCAACCTGGTTATGGGACGCGTTGCAGCGCATCCCAAAGAATCCCAAAAAAGGCGAATACTATCTTACAGATACGGTTGAACTTGCCTCGAAGGAAGGCCAGTCAGTGCGGGCCATGCGGATGGACGATCTGGAGGAGACGATCGGGATTAATACACGCGTACACCTTTCAGAAGTGGAAACTGCCATGCGCAGACGGATTAATCATGAGCACATGCTCAACGGCGTGACGATGATGGACCCGGCCTCCACCTATATTGAAGCGGGCGTGAAGATCGGCGAGGATACGGTCATCATGCCAAACACATATCTGCATGGCAAAACCGAGATTGGTGAAGGCAATGTCATTGGTCCGAACACGATCATCCATGATTCAAAGATCGGGAAGCGGTGTAAGGTGCTTGCCTCTGTGCTGGAAGGCGCGTTACTTGAGGATCATGTGGATGTGGGTCCGTTCGCGCGCTTGCGAAAAGGTGCGCACCTCGGCGATCACGTTCACATGGGGAATTTTGGAGAGGTCAAGGATTCGTATCTTGCGGAAGGCGTGAAGATGGGGCATTTTTCCTATCTCGGCAACGCGCAGGTTGGCGCGAACACCAATATCGGCGCGGGGACGATCACCTGTAATTACGATGGCGAGAAAAAACACGTCACTGAGATCGGTGAGGACGTGTTCATCGGTTCGGATACAATGCTGGTTGCACCGCTTAAGATCGGTTCAGGTGCACGTACTGGCGCGGGCTCGGTGGTGACGAAGAATGTCGCAGAGGATACGCTTGTAGTGGGCATGCCTGCGCGCGCCATCCGGAAGCTGGAACGGAAAACAAAGCAGAAATGATGTCATTGCGAGACCCTGAAAGGGTCAAAGCAATCCCCAAATTATTAGGGGATTGCTTCGGCCACTTGGTCTCGATCCGTGCCTCGCTTTGCTCGGCACACTCGACCAACGGCTCCTCGCAATGACGGAAAGAGATTAATGACCGTTACAAAAGAAGAACGCCAATCCCTGATCGACCTTGCCAATGAAGCACGCCGCCGCGCGTATGCGCCGTATTCCAGATATGCGGTGGGTGCTGCGTTACGCACGAAGTCCGGCCGTTTGTACACCGGTGTAAATGTGGAGAATGCGGCATATCCGCAAACCATGTGTGCAGAACGCATTGCTGTTTTCAAAGCGGTTTCAGAAGGTGAAACTGAGTTCGAGGTGATCGCAGTCGTTACCGATAACGGCGGCTTTCCATGCGGTGGCTGCAGACAAGTGTTGGCCGAATTCGGACTGGATACAATTGTTTTGATCGCCAATGGAGAAGGAAAGTTGCTGAAGGTAATGACTGTCGCAGAATTACTGCCAGAGGCATTTACACTGGACCATTTGCAGTAATGCCTGAATTCCGTTCCTTTCGTGCGTCGACCGTTGTGCTTCGTCATAGTGACTGGGGCGAGGCGGATCGTTTACTCACGTTATATACACGCGAGCAGGGAAAAGTACGTGCGTTGGCTAAAGGGGTTCGCAAGGTCACCTCGCGCAAGGCCGGACACTTGGAGCCCTTTACTTATGTCACTTTGCAACTCGCTAAGGGACGCGATCTGTTGATCGTGACGCAGGCTGAGACAATTAACGCGTTTCTGCCTCTGCATGAAGATCTGGTCAAAACGGGGTACGCGGCCTACGTTATTGAATTATTGGATCGATTTACCCATGAGGAAGAGGGTGGCAACCCTACGTTATTTAAATTATTGGTGGAAACATTGGATCGGATCGAAAAAGACGCTGACGCATGGCTTTCGGTCCGTTATTATGAAATGAGGTTGCTGGATTTCAGCGGGTTTCGCCCGCAATTATTTGTGTGTGTCAATTGTGGGCGCGAGATCCTGGCCGAAGACCAGTTCTTTTCATTCAGCGCGGGTGGGGTCGTTTGTCCGCGCTGCGGGCACGGGTTACCCAACCTTGCGCCGATCTCGCTGGAGGCGCTTAAATATTTGCGTCATTTCCAACGATCGAGTTATCGCGAGGCCGCGCGCGCAAAACCAAGCCTTGAGGTCCAGAAAGAAACGGAAGTCCTGATGCAGGGAAATTTCACGTATATCCTTGAACGTGAGTTGAACACGCCGGGCTTCATCAAGCGGGTCAAGTCGTGATCGCTTAACCGGATCGCACGCGGAAGAATTTATCTTTCAGGTCGATCATCGGTTTCTCGAGCAGATAAAAACTTACTGTCGCGACCAGCAGCGTCGCACCCATGGCCATGAGGAACATCTGCGGCGAGCGCAGTGAAAAGCCGAGCTCATATTTGCGGACCAGTGCAATGCATATGGCGATGATCCCATAATGATAAACATACAAGCCGTAGGAGATCCTGCCCAAATACCGCAACGGCGCGCTTTCCAAAATGCGGGTGAGAAAGTTCGTGCGCGCCACACAATAGATCAGGAGCGTGAACAGATAATTCAACAGCGTATATCCCCATACTTCCTTGTAAAAGCCCGTCATCGGCAGGTCGTACCCGAGCGAAAGCGTCACCGCGCCTTTTGAGATGAAGTCTGTCCATAAGCCAATGGCGGGCACGATCAAAATGAGCGCAAGCAATTGCGAACGCGGGCGCGGGATCTCGAAGCGCGAGATGTACGCGCCGAACGCGAACGCGTCAAGGTGAGAGAACGGCAGAACGTTCACGGCTTGTTGCGGGTCACTTAATAAAAACGGGAACAACTGCGTGCGAACCACGAGCGTGATGCCAAGCCGGAAGACCAGCCCAAGCCCGATTGCCGTAAAACATAATTGCCTGAATTTCTCGCGTGGCGTGAGGCAGATCAGCAGGGGCCATAACAAATAAAATTGTTCCTCCACGGATAAAGACCACAGGTGCGTAAGGAATCGGCTGCGCTCGAAGAAGGCGGTGGCGTGGAAGAAATCGAAGACATAGAACACAGCCACCCAGATCTGGTTCAAAAAACGTTCACCGAGTTCCGCGTTCAGGGCCTTTAGGTCCAGCGACGGCAAAAGGAAGATAAGCGCAACCAGCAATAGTAAATATAAATAATACAACGGGAAAATCCGCAAAAAACGCCGTCCATAGAATTTGATAAAGAATTCGCGGCGCGGCAATTTCTCGTTCATGCGCAGCAGGATATCTGTGATCAGAAAACCCGAAAGCACAAAGAACAATTGCACGCCCATCCAGCCAAAAGGCAGGTGGCGCGTGTGAAAGAGGAACACGATCAGGAACGCGACCGCGCGTAAACCATCCAGCCCTGCGATCATTTAAGTCTTTTGCCCCAGTTCAAAACGAAAATCCATGCAACCAAAAGCACGAGGGGTTTCGATATCCTCCACGTCAGGATCTGGAACCATTTCCACTTGAGGGGATAAATAATGTACGTGATGACCCAGCGCGCAAAAAGCGCCTGGCCGAGACCGCTGCGCGCAAGCCGGCGCTTGTAGCCGTGGAACGAAAAATCGCGGCGCCGGAACGACTCGCTGATCTCCTGCGCAGCGACCGCGCCATAGCCCAGCGCAAAGCTGATGCCCTCGCCGAAGACCGGGTCCGCGCCGACGGCATCGCCCACCAGTAACACGCGTGGAATCGCGACCGTGTTCAACGGGCTATACCAGCGGATGGGATGCCCCTTGATCTCGTACTCGCTTAATTCAAAGCCATGTCGTTTCATTTCTCGTGCGAGTGGTTCTTTCAATGCAGGGCGTGGCCCGTCTGCCAGCACGTTCGTATCATATACCCCCCAGCAGCGCATGGGCTCACCATTGATCTGTGTGGGAAAGTCCCACACATAGCCCGCGATGTTGTCCGGGATCGGGAAGAAATCAAAGTAAGCAGCCCCCTCCCGCCCATGCCCCCACCGCCCTGGCCCCCTCCGATCCTCCCCCATCTTCCCTGAAGATGGGGGAGGGGCAGGGTGGGGGTAGGAGGGGGTCAATACCTCCAACACGCGCGCGGTGTAGACGGGTTCATTCGGCAGTACACAGCGGCGCGTGACTCCATTCGACCCATCGGCGCCGACGACGATCTGCGCCCGCAAAACTCCCTGATCGGTTTCAACTGTAACGCCTGCATGATCCGGGATGACGTTTTTGACCATAACCCCTTCACGAATTTCGATTCCCGATGCTCGGGTTTTTCCTGCCAGCCAGGCATCGAATTCATCGCGGCGAATGACGCGCAACGTATGTTTTTTCGGGTTGCGCAGTGCAAGCCCTTTCCCTGCGAAATCAAAATGCGCGGTCTCGACGTCCACGTGAGGGACTTCGCTTACATCCAGGCCGAGGCGTTCGAGGATGACTTCTGCATCCTCCACGAGACCGCCCGCGCAAAGTTTGTGGCGTGGATAATGTTCCTTTTCGAGGATCAGGATTCGGGAGGCCAGATGCGGGGCGATCTTTTGTAGATGCAACGCGGTGGAGAGTCCGCTGGGGCCGCCACCGAGGATCAGGATATTATGCTTGAGCGCATCGTGCTTTGGCGTTTCCTGTTCTTGCATTGGGTAATTTAACCACAGAAATCAGTGCGGGACTAATGGATTATTTGATTAGTATGTACTCCATTATATGCTTACAACAAGTGAAATTTAATGTGGGCAGTTTACAGGTTCCCGGAGGACGCATGAAACGAAATCCATATATGATTGTTATTTCGATGTTTTCACACTAGAAGATAGTATCGAGTATAGTTTCGTGCCTGGCAATTGTTTTAGCTGCATGCACGCTGCCCACAGTTACACCAACCCCCGTGCTGGGTGATCCAGTGCGTGTTATACAGCTGTATGTTTCCACAAGCGGAAACGACTCGAACGATTGCTTGAGTGAGGCGACGGCCTGCCTCACAGTTTACAGGGCTTTAGCCAGGTCAACCCCGTTCGGCATCATCCATATCGGTCCCGGAGAATTTCGCAGGAACGGTGGTTGGCAACTGCCACGTCATGACCTTACGATCATTGGAGCGGGCGCAGACCAGACGATGCTCACCAGCGATTCGGGCAATATAATCCAGATTGCCTACCCCGCACGGGTCGAGATCCGCGATCTAACGGTCGCGGGCGCAGACCGAACCGCCTGCGGAGGAAGAGGCCGAACCCACGGACGAGGTCATCGTCGATCCAGATAACGACGGGGACGGCTATCCCCTCAGCAAGGATTGTAACGATAGGGATCCCAAGATCAACCCCGGCGCATTCGAAACGCCGGACGACAAGGTGGACAGTAATTGTAACGGTGACGACGACAAGTAAGCACGAAGGAATTAAAAAGCCAGTCCCTGAAGGACTGGCTTTTTAATCGGGAATTGGAATCCGCAAGGCTTGAACAAAAACGCCCATTCACAGGGCGTCTTTGTTATATACTACTTCTTTTGCTCTTTTTTACTCATTAGCAAATTCGTCGCGCAAAATCTCTTCAATTTGTTCACGCAGAGTCGGCACTTCTTCAGTTGCCGCCACCCAAACAATATCCCAACGAATGGCGAAATATACATGCACGGCAATGTTGCGAAAACCGATGACATCCACCCAAGGGATTTCGGGAAATCGCGTTATGAATTCTTTCGGCAATCGCGCGGTGGCTTCGCCAATCACCGTCAATTTTTGAAGAACCGCGCTGTTCATCATTTCGTTCTGCTCGAACTCGTTGAAGTCCTCGCCCATGCTGAATTTCTCAATCGCACGTGCGGCCTCCACAATATCTGTGAGATACAATTTCTCAGGCCGCATAAACCACCTCAATGTTCGAGAGAACGGAATCTCGAATAACGGGTTTCAAGCCATCCATCGGGACTAAATCAACGGGACGCTTAAATAATTCGGAAAGTTCGCGTTGCATGCGGGATAATGTCAGAAAGCCAATATGGGCGTTTGGTGCGAAAGCGACCAGCACATCCACGTCGCTATCGGGGCGAAAATTTTTATTCAACACGGAACCAAATAAAGCCATGCGTTGAACTTCATAACGATGGCAAAACTCTTGGATTTTTCTTTTTGGGATTGAAATCCGTACACGAGACGATTTGGTGGTCATTTTGTCCTCACAGTAATTATATCGGATTCGACACATTCGCTGTATAATTTTGTTACATCATCTTCTGTGGGACACTTATGCTCGAATCAAGGCGACCATTACGTGTTTTCCCTTCGACAGGCTCACGGCATCGCCTCTGCCATATCAGACACGTGTGGGACGCGGACCGTGACCCCGTCGGCGCTCTTGGTGGTTGAGTAGCCGCGAAGCGGTGTACCGAAACCACGCCCACCTGACCAAAGACGGCGTGGACCGTACCGTGGCTCGACAAAGCAATACTCCTCTCGGACAGGGTTTCGACACTCCCTTCGGTCGCAACCTACCAGATTGCGAATTGGAAATCCGCAAGGCTGTGCGAGAGAGATAGCCAGTGCGAAAAGTGGGTATAATCATCGTCATCCATTATGGATATCCAAGACCTTATTTCCGCCATTCAGGAAAAGCATATACGCATCACGGATCATGCAGACGAAGAAGCGCAAGCGGATAGTCTCATATTTGACGAGATTTTCTTTAGTGTATTACAAGGCGAAATCATCGAAAATTATCCGACCGATAAACCCTATCCGAGTTGCCTGATTTATGGAGATAATTTCCAGGGCCAACCGATTCACAGCGTTTGGGCATACAATGACAAAACTCAATGGCTGCGTTGATTACCGTTTATCGCCCTGACCCAAACCGCTGGATCAACTGGCGCGAAAGGAGAAAGTAATGAAACCGTTTGACAAATGCCCTGTTTGCAGCGGGGAATTGGTTGAAAAAGAAGTGGAAAAACTACTTAAAGGCGGTGTCAATACTGCTGTGTTGAAAGTGAAAGCCGAAGTGTGTTTGCAATGCGGCGAGCGGCTTTACCCCGAAGAGACCGTGCGCCGCTTCGAGCAAATCCGCCAGAAGTTGGCGAAAGAAGATGTGGCTGATTTCCTTTTGTTGGGACAGACCTATCAGGTAGCATGATGAACGGACAAACGATGTCTCTCGAACAAATCCGCATTGCTGGCATGCAAGCGCTGGCGCGTGAACTTGGTATTGTCGGTATGGTGCGTTTCTTACAGCAATTTGAAACGGGACACGGCGACTATTCCAAAGACCGCCACAAATGGCTGGATGATCAGGATATGGATACCGTCCTCAAGCGGATTCACGAGAAGCGCGAAGCCAAAAAGAAAGCGAAATAGACAAAACGGCGCGCCTACTATGGACGTGTCACCTGCCTATTGAAATCAATAAAGCCAGCCCTCTAACGGACTGGCTTTTCATTTACGCTTTCACCAAACTCATGTCTTTCGGCATCTCATCCCAGGTGCGACCTTCGAGCGTTCTGCCCGCCCGCTTCTTCTGGACACCGCCCCATTGCTTGAAAAAGAAGGGGACTTTGGCTCTCAGACATTGATCTCGAATATCCGTCACCCACGCCGCATCAGGCGGACGGGCCCCTGGCCCGGATTTGGAAATTGAACTCCGCAAGGTGATGCGCGCGAGTGTATAATTTGTATAGGAGATACATGGGATGGCATCCTTTGAAATTATCAGTGACATCACAAATGAAGAAGTGATCGCCATTGGTAATTCCATTCGTGATCTGGAACGCCTTCGGAAACAATACGGTGATGGACACTGGCGTAAGATGAAAGGAATTGCTATCATCCAACTCTCAAACGGACATGTCCGTAAAGCTGAAATTCACTGGTACGAAGCGCATGGTATCGGACGAAAAGAGTTCAAGCGCAAAGGTTATCTGGAATAAACTTATGAAAACTACAAAGTCCACCCCTCGTTTTGCCATCTGTGTTGACAACAGCGACTATCCCGCTTCGCTGGAGTTGCATAAAATTTATCGCGTACTCCCTGATAAAGAAGCGCAAGCCGATGGTGACATGCGTATCATTGATGAAAGTGGAGAAGATTATCTTTTCCCCGCGGATTACTTCATTCCCATCGAGTTGCCACAAACCATTGTCCGTGCTTTGAATAAATCATACGCCCATTCGTTAGCTAATGCCTAAAAATAAACAGCGCGTTCCGTAATAATTGAAATCAATAAAGCCAGCCCTCTAACGGACTGGCTTTTCATTTACGCTTTCA
>CAZSVR010000035.1:0-3181 GCA_964610295.1 uncultured Anaerolineaceae bacterium | reverse complement strand
CCAAACTCATGTCTTTCGGCATCTCCTCCCAGGTGCGACCTTCGAGCGTCCTTCCTGCTCTTTTCTTTTGCACGCCTCCCCATTGCTTGAAGAAGAAGGGAACCTTGGCTCTCAGGCACTGATCTCGAATATCCGTGACCCATTGTTGCATTATCGGTCTTATACTTGGGCTAAATGCCGCCGATAGTGTCCATACCGGGAACTGGAAATACGCAAGGCTATGTCTCAATAAAACAAATAGCTAGAGGAAAAGAATGCCAATATACCAAGTGAAAAAAATTAGTGATGAAGGCACAAGTTCTCCTTTTATCGCTAGATTTTTTGTGGGAATAATTGAATTACGAGACCAACTCTTCCTCATGGAAATACCTCCTGGAGAACAAGATAGTGTGCGAAATCGTTTTGATGACAAGTACAAGCCATTACTTGAGGCTGCCCAAGCTGTAAGAGATGCCGCTTTAGAAGTCAAGACCATAATTGGTATACATCTAGATGCTATACGTACTGGCGAAATTGTTCATTTCCGACCTAATCAGTACGATATTCTTAAAACAATAGACATTCCCTTAGGTCAAGCCGTTGATAAATTGATCGATCAAAGTATTGTAGCTACTAAAGCATGTCTCCAGTCTATTCTGAGAGACCCTTTGGCTTTGGAATTAGGTTTCTTTTTTCAGGCAGATCAAGAGTTCAATGCTCAGATAGAAAAACTTCGCACGTCAGGCGATGGCTTGTTCGCTAAATACCTTGAGGATGTTAGATCAAAATGGCATGCCGGTCTGCAAAATTTGCGTGTGCAGCATGAACATAAAGGCTGGTCATTGGAAATGATAACCTATTATCTTGCGGCACCGAATAAAGTTGAGATGAAGCTGCCCAATGTTCAAGGTGTTCCCGTTGATATCTTTGCAATTTCAACGGCAAACCGCGTCTTGCTGTCTATTGAAAACATAATGGTGTTTGCCATGCAACGACATTGTAGTCTTCCAATTTATGCGATTGAGATTCCTATGGAGCAACGAGATCCTAGCAACATTCAGAGATTTCGGATTGCGCCCGGGGGACTTGATTCATCACCTCCATGGTCTATAGTATATAAGGAAGAAAACGATTTTGTATAATTCTTAGGCGATGCAGTTATATGGAGGAGATTTTGTTAGGAAGCATTAATTCGCTACGGTATAATCCTCTCGCTTCAATCAATCCCGAATACACATTCTCGAAACTCGAGTAACTCATGCCTCAAAAAGCCTCCTTCCAATCCATCATCCTCAAACTCCAGGACTTCTGGGCATCGCACGGATGTCTCATCACACAGCCTTACTACACCCAGGTGGGCGCGGGGACGATGAACCCTGCCACCTTCCTGCGCGTTCTCGGACCCGAGCCGTGGAACGTAGCGTATGTCGAGCCGTCTGTCCGCCCCGATGACGGGCGTTACGGCGAGAACCCCAACCGCTTCCAACTGCATACCCAGTATCAGGTCATCCTCAAGCCCGATCCAGGCAACCCGCAGGAACTCTACCTCGAGTCGCTCAAAGCCCTCGGCATTGACCCGCGCCAGCACGACATCCGCTTCGTGGAAGATAACTGGGAACAGCCCGCCATCTCCGCGTGGGGCTTGGGCTGGGAGGTCTGGCTCGACGGCCAGGAGATCACGCAGTTCACCTACTTCCAGCAGATGGGCGGCGTGGCGCTCGACCCCGTCTCGGTCGAGATCACCTACGGGCTCGAGCGCATCCTCATCGCGCTCAACAACGCCAAAGCCATCTGGAATGAGGAGTGGGGCGCGGGTGTAAGTTATGGTGAGATTCGCCATCAAGAAGAATTTGAACACTCCAAATATTATTTCGAAGCCGCCGACGTCGAACGCGTCCGCGCCATGTACGACCTCTTCTCCGCCGAAGCCGACGCCTGTCTCGCGGCTGGTCTCATCGTCCCCGCGCACGATTACGTCTTGAAGTGCTCGCACGCTTTCAATATTCTTGATGCGCGCGGCGCGATCAGCGTTGCCGAGAGACAAGGGTATTTTAGAAGGATGAGAGAACTCGCTCGCAAGGTGGCTGAGAGTTATCAGGAACAACGTAAAGGGCTGGAGTATCCGCTTCTTAAAGAAGAGAGATTAGTAATTAGTAATTCAGGGACGCGCACTCAACCCCAATTACCAATTACCAATTTACCAAGCACCTTTTTACTGGAAATCGGCGTCGAAGAACTCCCCGCCAACGATGTGGACACGGCTTTTACTCAACTCAATGAGCGGATACCTGCTCTATTAAATGAACTTCACCTCACCCACGGCGACGTCCGCATCTTCACTACCCCGAGGCGGATCGTTGTTTCTATCGACTCTCTCTCCCCGAATCAGCCAGACCGCGAAGACCTCGTCAAAGGTCCGCCCGCTGATAAAGCCATCGTGGGACAAATTGGCAATTTGTCCTACACCCCCGCCGCGGAAGGATTTGCGAAGAAAAACGGCATCAACGTCGAAGACCTGCAAGTCCGCGAAGAAGGTGGCGGGAAGTACGTCTTTGCTGTCGTCAAACAAAAGGGACGCCCTGCGCCCGAAGTGCTCGCCGAAGCATTACCTAAACTGGTTGAGAGTATCAAGTTTGAAAAATCAATGAGATGGAATGAATCCGGTGTTTCGTTTTCACGGCCGATCAGATGGTATGTGGCTTTGCTCGGTGATATGGTCATTCCATTTGAATATGCGGGCGTCGCCTCAGGCACTGTCTCGCGCGGACTTCGCCCATATGATTCACCGGAGATCAAGATCCCTTCTGCCGATAAATATATGGGCGTGATTCGGGAATCGGGAATCGTGTTGGATAAGGAAGAACGCAAAGCTTCCATTGTCGAACAGGTAAGGCAGGCCGCGGCTTTGGTCGGCGGTGAACCCATCTTTGGCGATGTAGGGGCGAGTCATGACTCGCCCTTACTGAACGAAGTAGCGAATCTCGTTGAAATGCCCACCGCGGTGATGGGCGGGTTCAGCGAAGAATTCCTCTCGCTGCCGCGCGATGTTTTGATCTCGGTCATGAAGAAACACCAGAGATATTTCCCCCTCACCCCCGCCCCCTCTCCCAGCGGGAGAGGGGAGTCGAGCCGCTTTGCGGCGAGACAGGGTGAGGGATTATTACCCCACTTCATCGCCGTCCGTAACGGTGACGACATCCAC
>CAZSVR010000034.1:3697-41503 GCA_964610295.1 uncultured Anaerolineaceae bacterium | reverse complement strand
CCGTTGGGATCCCAGCACTCATGTGCTGGGACGGGCGACGGTCGCAAGAGAGCGCTCCCTCGCCTGGTTCGCGCGGCCAAAAGGAGTTGATTCTGTGCCCAAGCCTCTTCTGTAGAATGAGCATCGTCCACACCCGCCCAGCGGGTACCCCGCAGAAATCATGCGGGGCTTTCCCACTCGGCTGCGCCTCGGGGACGATGTCGCAAACCGTTAGACTCGATATTATCCATCCTCAAGAATCAACTCCACGGGACAATGATCTGAGCCGCGCACTTCATCGTGAATGACCACATCCTTCACGCGCGGAAGCAAGCTCTTTGAAACCAAAAAATAATCCAGCCGCCAGCCGATGCCGCGCTCGCGCGCATTGAGACGCGCTGTCCACCAGGTATATTGCACTTTCTCTGGGTACAAGTGGCGGAACACATCCACAAATCCGTGATCTAAAAATTTTTGCACCCACTCGCGTTCTTCAGGCAAAAAGCCCGAAGTTTTTTTATTTTCTTTTGGAAACTTCAAGTCGATCGGTTGATGAGCGGTGTTGAAATCCCCGGTCAGCACGAGGCTCTCCCCTTTCTTATGAAGCGCGTCACAGATCTCCATCAGATGAGCGTAGAACGCAAGTTTAAAATCCACGCGCTCCTGGCCGCGCTGGCCGCTCGGGAAGTAAATGTTGAATAAACGAAAACCAGCCTGAACGGTCTGAATGACGCGGCCTTCCACGTCAAATATGGGTTTGTCCATTCCCATGACGATCTCAGCCGGTTCATTTTTGTAGAAAGTCGTCACGCCGCTATATCCGGCGCGTTCAGCAGGGTTCCATGCATAAGGCAGCTTCAATGCGGCCCGCTGGGCATCACTCAATTGCCCCGGCCGCGCTTTTACCTCCTGCAAACACATCGCCTCGGGCTGTTGCGCGAAGGCCCAATCCAATGCTGCTTTGCCCAGCGCCGCGCGAATTCCATTCACATTCCAGGTGATGATCTTCATGATCGAGCTATTATTGCTTTTATGGTAAACTTATTTTTAAGGAAAAAGAACAATCCATAATGAACGGCAAACGTATTCTTTGTATCGAAGACGAAACAGAAATGATCGAGCTGATGCGCCTGATCCTCGGCCGGCGCGGCTTTGAAGTGCACGGTGCACCCGGCGGAGTGGAAGGGATCAAGATGGTGCGGGAACTTCATCCCGATCTTGTACTTCTCGACCTGATGATGCCGGTCATGGACGGCTGGGAAGTATACCAACAAATTAGGGCCGACGAAACCACACGCGATATCCCCGTCATCGTCGTCACCGCCAAGGCTCAGAACATAGATAAAGTCCTCGGCCTGCATATCGCCAAGGTGGACGATTACATTGCCAAACCCTTCAGCCCGCAGGAACTGCTCGCAAGTGTTGAAAAAGTCCTCGGCAAAAAATCATCCTAAGCGAATTGCGAATTTTTAACAGGCGGCGGAGAGGTCGCCTTGTTTTATGCTAAGACCATGCCAAATCCCATTTTTGTGAACAACCTGACCAAACCCCTCTCACAACCTGCCCGCGTTGGATACTGCGACTCGTTTTTTTACAAACTGCGCGGACTCATGTTCCAAGCCCGTCTCGCGCGGGACGAGGGCCTGCTGCTCGTGGAAAAACGTGACTCACGCCTCGAGACGTCCATTCACATGTTCTTCGTGCCATTTGACCTCGCCGTCTTTTGGATCAACTCTGAAATGACCGTGGTGGACAAGATCATCGCAAAATCGTGGCGACCCGCTTACATTCCAAAAGATAACGCGAAATTTACCCTCGAAATACACCCAGACCGTTTTGGAGATTATGAAATCGGGGACATGGTCGAGTTCAAGAATGCATAATAAATATGCTCAAGGCGGCGTCCTGGCCGTCGTCCCAAAGGGCTGCTGCGCGAAGGACGGCGGCTTGAGCTGGGTTGGCAAACGCGCGTTTCTTTGTATTATTCTTGTTTCCGCATTTATTTTTACATCCAAACCTGTTCAAGCACAGGATGTCAGCGGTCCTGTTTATATCGTTCAGCCGGGCGATAGCCTGTCATCCATTGCATCAAGGTTTGGTGTGAGCCTTCCAGAACTTATGTCCGCAAATGGCATCAACGACCCAAATCAACTGGATGCTGGTCAACAACTGGTTATTCCGGGGATGGAGGGGATCACAGGAATATTGAATACCGAATTGATCAACTTCGGCGATTCTTATCGAAGTCTCACGCGCCGCACACAAGTTCCACAGGATTTGTTCAAGAAACTAAACCACGTAGTGAGTCCAACAGAGTTTTATGTGGGTGTGAGCATGATCGTCCCAGCGCAGCAAGGCAGCCACTCCCTCAATACACGCGTTACGCCCACCGCGGGCGAATCCCTGCTTGAGCTCGCCGTAAAACATAATACCGATCCGTGGACTCTCGCGCATTACAACAGCCTGGGAGGTTCATGGGATGGTTTACCCGGTGATACTTTGTTCGCGGCGGGCGGTGATGCCGGGCAAAATACAAGCGGCCTGCCATCTGCATTCATCAGCGCAGAGATCCAGCACCTGCCGCTCAAGCAAGGTGGGACCGGGGCCATCATAGTGCGGGCTATTCCAAATGTAACCCTCGCTGGTATTCTGGTCGACCATCAATTACATTTCTTCACTGCGGAAGATGGAACACAGATCGCTTTGCAGGGAGTCCATGCTCTGTTGGAGCCGGGGGTATATCCATTGCGACTGGACGCGACGCTTCCGGATGGAAGCAAGCAATCGTACGAGCAATTCGTTTTGATCATTTCGGGGAATTATCCCGAAGACCCTCTGCTCGCCGTGATTCCTGCGCTGATCGATCCGGCGGTCACGGTGCCTGAGGACAAACAACTCGTCGACATCACCCTGCCATCCACATCGACGAAATATTGGAAGGGTGATTTCATTTCACCAGCGATCGCGTATGCGGAATCCACTTATTTTACATCCCGGTTTGGCAACCGCCGCGTGTATCTGGGTCAGGGCACAGATCTGAAGATCAACTGGTGGCACACAGGCCTGGACTTCGGAGGCGGTACCGGATTGCCGATCACTGCACCGGCAGCGGGGAAAGTCGTATTCGCCGGGCCCCTGACCGTGCGAGGCGATGCCACCGTCATTGATCACGGCTGGGGAGTCTACAGCGGCTTCTGGCATCAATCACAAATCCAGGTTCAAGTGGGACAGATCGTGGAGCAAAATCAGGTGATCGGTCTGGTCGGTGGGACCGGGCGCGCTACCGGTCCACACTTGCATTGGGATTTATGGGTTAATGGTGTGCAGGTTGATCCCCTTGATTGGCTGACCAATACCTACCCGTAGCGAGGGCTCCGAAATTGTTTGCGTTGACGGTGCCTGTCCCGGGGTGGGCGTTGCACTTCATCCATGAATATGCTAAACTCGTGGCAAGGACTTCTCAACGAATGAGCAGCACGGTCGACTATCTTAAGCAGAGTGAAATATTTTATCAACTCACTCCAACCCAGCTGGAGCTCGTCTCAAACCTTTGCCAGGAAATTGTATTCAATGCCGGGGATGTCATTTTCAAGGAAAATAGCGGAAGCAAGGAATTGTATATCATCGCGCACGGCGAGGTGGATATCCTGATCAACCGTGCTGGAACCGGTGACCTCGAAAAAAAAAGAGACGGGGGTCGCGCGCCTGCGTCGAGGGCAGTCGTTCGGTGAGGTAGCCCTGGTGGATAAAGGCGTTCGTTCAGCATCTGCCAGCGCCGCGCAAAAGGGTACACGCCTATTCGTCGTCCAACGCGATAAATTGATCATGCTTTGTGAAACCTATCCTCAACTGGGTTACAGATTAATGTATAATCTTGCAGCAGACTTGGCGATGAAGATCCGTAACGCGGACTTGCGAATTCAGGGACAACTTCTTTACAAGCCGCAGGACAAAAATAAGGTCTAGACTTAACTCTTGACCAAGACCTAAAAACAACTTATTATTCTCCCCTAACAAAATTGACACATCGTCCCCAATTTTGCGGTGTTACAGCCTTGAGAACCGAATTGTACGGTACTTCTCGGGCTTTCTTGATAAGTGAAACCGCTTATAAAAATTCCACCAGAAGGAGGTGAAGCCGACAGAAAAGAGCGTTGTCCGCCTCGTTGTTGTAAACCCGCTTCGTGCGGGAATCAGAATTCACCAAAATATTTGGAGGAGTAAGATAATGAATAAGCGTTTGTTCGCTTTACTTTCAGTGTTCGTGATCGCCAGCATGGCGCTTGCGGCCTGCGGCACTCCCGCAGCCGTCGGTACCGAAGCCGCCCCAACAGAAGCCATGGCGACCCATGCCCCTGCCGCTCCGTTTGAATGTACCGATGCGATCGGCTGCGTGGATATCGCCCCCGGCGACCCGATCCATCTTGCGTGGATCCAGACCGTTTCTGGCGGCACAGCCTTCCTCGGCGTCACAAACAATAATGGCGCCGAGCTCGCGATCGATGATAAAGGCCAATTGCTAGGCCACGATATCTCATTTACGGGCGAAGACTCACTCTGCAACGCGGAAGGCGGGCAGGCGGCCGGCACCAAGATTTCGGCCGACCCGACCGTGATCGCCATTGTCGGCACCACCTGCTCGTCCGAGGCGCGTGCGGCTATGCCCCTGATCTTCAATGCCGGCATGCTGATGATCTCGTCGTCGAACACCAACCCCGACCTGACCAACCCGGCTCATCCCGATCACTACCCGGGCTACTTCCGCACGGCCCACAACGACCTGTTCCAGGGCCGTGTCGCGGCTACTTTCGCGTTCAACGAACTGCATCTGACGTCCGCGGCGACCATACACGACGGCAGCCCGTATGCCAAGTCACTTCAGCAGGTGTTCGCGGATACGTTTACGAATCTGGGCGGCACCATTACTACTCAGGAAGCGATCAACGTGGGCGACACCGACTTTAAGCCGGTGCTGACCAAGATCGCATCCGGCAACCCGCAAATGATCTACTTCCCGATCTTCGAACCGGAAGGCGACCTGATGGCCTCGCAGAAGTGCGACGTTTCGGGTCTCGAAGACGCGGTCATGATGGGCGCGGATGGCCTGCTGACCAGCGGCTTCCCGAAGGCCGCCGGCTCATGCTCGTTAGGTATGTACTTCTCCGGCCCGTATGTGGCTGGCTCGGCCATGGACGAATTCCTGGCCAAGTACCAGGCCAAAATCGGTGAAGGGCCCTCCTCCGGCTTCGGCCCGCATTCCTACGACGCCATGAACATGATCTTCGCGGCCATCGAGAAAGTGGCTGTCGTGGATGCCGACGGCACCGTCCATATCCCGCGCCAGGCTCTACGCGCCGCGATGTACGCCATCACGGGCTTCCCAGGTCTAACCGGAAATCTGGACTGCGACAAAAATGGTGACTGCGCCACAGGCGAAGCCCTGGCAATCTTCCAGATCAACCAGGCCATGATTGACGGCTCGGAAGATCTGATAGCCTCCATACCTTTCTGGAAACCTGGCCAGTAATCAGCACGTCAGGCAGACAACCTGAAGCGGAGTTAGCGCTGTAAGGTTGAGTAGAAGAGATGAGCCGGGCAAGGACAAACTGTCCGGCTCATCGCATAATTTTTGAAATCTGAACCAGAATCTTTATTGAGATCCATGAGTTCACGGGCTCTGCCTTTCGTCATAATTGTGATTGCTCTCATATCCGCCTGTAAACCCGCCAAACCGCTTGCGGGCACAGTGCGTGTGTCTGATTTGGATGGGATGCAGCAGGTATTTGTCCCGGCAGGTGCGTTCGAGATGGGCAGCAGCGCGAGCGACAAAGCGGCGGATGAAGATGAAAAACCCCAGCACATGGTATCTTTGGATTCCTTTTGGATGGATCGCACCGAAATAACCAACGCCCTATATGCCGGTTGCGTCGCCGCAGGAGCATGCACTGCTCCCGCCCATTCCTCACGTTACGGCGACCCAAAATATACTAATCATCCTATCTTGGGCTCGGCATGGACTCAAGCGCAATCCTATTGCACGTGGGCCGCGAGACGCTTGCCGACAGAAGCGGAATGGGAAAAGGCCGCGCGCGGTACGGATGGACGAATTTATCCCTGGGGAAATACGCCACCGGAAAATAATTTTTTAAATTTTGACCAGCAAGTGGACGATACATCTCCTGTGGGAGTTTATCCGCAAGGAGCCAGCCCCTACGGCGCGCTGGACATGGCCGGAAACGTATGGGAATGGGTGGCAGACTGGTACGATCCAATTTACTATTCTCACTCACCGGCATCCAACCCAAGCGGTGGGATTGAATCGAACTTGCGGGTCTTGCGCGGAGGCGACCGGGATAGCATCTCGAAAAACGTGCGTGTCACCGAGCGCTTCTGGGCTTTTCCCGGACGAAACGACACAGATGGATTTCGGTGTGCGCAATCGAATTAATGGTATATAATTTATTTTCTTCACGATCTTAAGAAAAACGGAGCCTAAAATGTCACGTCGCTTTCTAAACAGAGTCAATTTCACAGATATTGCTTTAGGCCTGATTGGGGCGGGTTTGATAGGTTTAATTGTTGTAGGGTCCTATAAGACTTTGCAGGCTGGCAACTACACAACCCGGCAATGGTTGGATTTTGTGGTGTTTGGAATAGCACAGGGAAGTATATATTCTCTGATAGCCCTTGGGTATACCCTGGTCTATGGCATCTTGCGGATGATTAATTTTGCTCACAGCGAAGTCTTTATGAGCGGCGCATTTACGGCTTACTTCGCGGCAGATGCAATGGCAGCATCCGGATTCCTCAAAGAACATCTGATTCTTACTCTCTTGATATTGTTTGCAATCGCCATGCTGACCTCCGTAATTGTGGCCGTCTTGCTGGAACGCATTGCCTATCGTCCACTGCGCCGCGCCCCTCGTCTGGTGCCACTCATCACAGCCATCGGCGCCTCATTCTTCTTACAATACACCTTCAGGGGTCTGTATGGCTCGGGATTCAAGGCCTATCCAGAGATAGCTGCCCTCAAGGGCAGTTGGATCTTGGGCGATCTTAATATCACGCGAATTCAAGTGGTGGTCATCCTTTCTTCTGCTGTGTTGATGCTGGCTCTCTACCTGTTCGTGCAATACACGCGCACCGGCAAGGCCATGCGGGCTGTTTCCGAAGATAAGGATGTTGCCGCCCTGATGGGAATCGACGTGGACGCGATCATCATCCGAACATTTGTTTTGGGCGCGGTGCTCGCAGGCGCAGCCGGCATTCTGTATGCCCTGACCTACCGTCAAGTAAACTTTTTTATGGGATTCATTCCCGGTATTAAAGCCTTTACTGCCGCAGTTTTGGGCGGCATTGGCAATATCCCCGGCGCGATGGTAGGCGGCCTGTTCCTGGGCATATTTGAATCCGTTGGACCGATTCTATTCCTGGATGGTCTGCATGTACCGGCTCCGTATCAGTTGAAGGACGTGATCGCCTTCACGATGCTGGTTTTGGTATTGCTATTCCGACCGAGCGGCATCCTCGGTGAGCGGCTGGCGCGCGGCAAGTGATGCTCCAAACTTGAAACAGTGGCAATAAAAATTACTCGAGGCAGGTGAAATATGCACGATAAACCTTCTCCGCGTTGGTACATATATGCCCTACAAACAGGGTTAGTCGGTGGCATCATAACCGTGCTGGTCTGCTTGGTCGGCATGGTGGAAGCCTTCGACGAGCGCGACATCATCGCCGGGCTGGTTACCATGGGACAGACCACATTGTTCCTGATTATTTTTGCTGCGAGTTACTACTCTTGCAGTCAGCTTGCGGGAGTTAAGAATGCATTGCGATTGGTCAGCGGTGCCCTGACGGGTCTAACGACAGGTGCGCTGCTCGCCGGCCTGGTCCTGCTGGGAAAAGCGGTCAATCTGCGCCAGGTGCTGGTAAATGCATCTCCGGAGCTTTATAAAATCGTTACTTTCGGATTAGATAATACTGCGACAGCCGTAATTTACCTTCTCCTCGCGGGTGCCGTAATTGGACTGATGGCCGCTCTCATTTACATTCTGCCTCCCAACATTCGGCGCGCCGCCATCTCTGGATTAACGCTGGTTCTTCTGATCGGCCTCCTGCAGGATTTGATCCGCATAACCCTGGTTCCATTCCCTAAAATAACAAAGGCGGCGGCATGGCTGTTTGGAACTAAGGGACAATTAGGGATTTCTGGCATTGGCGCCCTGGCGGTCTTTCTTGTTGTCGGCGGTCTTAATTATTTAGGAGCAGTGCGGGGAGCGTCTATCCAGGGACGTATGCGCGCTTTGCCGCCTACAATTCAACGCTCAATCCGCTGGGGAAGTTGGTTACTACTGATCCTGGGCTTGCTAATCTGGCCGCGGTTATCGGGCGCTTATCTGAGCGAGGTAACCAACAACGTCGGCTTGTTCATATTAATGGGTCTTGGTCTTAACATTGTGGTCGGTTATGCCGGACTTCTGGATTTGGGTTATGTGGCCTTCTTCGCCCTCGGCGCATACAGCATGGCAGTCCTTACGACTACCGGCGGTGAAATCGCTACGCATCTGGAGTGGAGTTTCTGGCAAGCCTTGCCTGTCGCAGTTTTCGTTGCGCTCATGGCTGGCGTGATTCTAGGCATTCCCGTGCTCAAGATCCGCGGCGACTATCTGGCAATTATCACCCTGGGCTTTGGCGAGATTACCCGCATCTTATTTCTTTCCGATTTTCTCAAGCCGTACTTCGGAGGCTCGCTTGGCATCGTGCTCGTCGCCAAGCCGCAAATTGGGAGCCTGACCCTGGATAGTCCGCAAACGCTATATTACCTGATATTAGGAGGCTGTCTGCTGGTAATCTTTATCTCATGGCGCTTACGAGACTCGCGCATCGGACGCGCCTGGAAGGCTGTTCGCGAGGATGAAGACGTTGCTCAAGCCATGGGTATTAACCTTACGACCACGAAACTATTAGCCTTTGCCATGGGCGCGGCATTTGGAGGACTGAGTGGAGCAATTTTCGCATCCAAACTATCAACAGTCTACCCATCCAGCTTTGTCCTGCTAGTCTCGATAAATGTTTTGGCGTTGATCATCGTGGGCGGCATGGGCAGTATCCCGGGCGTGGTGGTCGGCGGACTCCTGCTCGTCGGTCTTCCTGAATTGTTGCGCGAATTTTCCGAGTATCGCCTGCTCATGTATGGGGCGTTGCTCATTGTGATGATGATAACCAAACCCGAAGGCTTCTGGCCTGAAGCGGTACATCGCCGTGAATTTCACGAAGAAGAGAACCCCGTCGAATCTGCAACCGGTGCAAAATAAACCATTGTCCTCAATGAGGTTACTTTGATGTCTAATATATTGTCATCCCGCAATGTCACAAAACGCTTTGGCGGATTAACCGCAGTCAGCGCGCTGGACATTAACATGGCTGAAAAGTCGATTCACAGCGTCATTGGGCCGAATGGCGCAGGCAAGACTACCTTTTTCAATTGCATTACAGGTTTCTACAGACCAGAAGAGGGCGAAATTGTTTTCGATACCGACTCGCTTGTAGGCCTTTCCCCAGATCAAATCAGCCAACGTGGTATTTCCCGCACCTATCAGAACATTCGCTTGTTTTCCAATCTGACGGCGCTGGAAAATATTCTGGTGGGTGAACATGCCCGGCTCAAATCTTCAATCTTAGGCGCGATCTTCGCGACACCAGCCACAAGGCGCGAAGAGGTCGGGGCTATTGAAGAGGCGCGGCGTTTGTTAAATTATGTTGGCTTGGCTGGGAAGGGCGACTTTCTGGCAAAAAATCTGCCTTATGGAGATCAACGCCGCCTGGAAATCGCGCGAGCCCTGGCGAGCAAACCCAAATTGTTATTGCTCGATGAACCGACGGCTGGAATGAATCCGAACGAAACGGAAGTGTTGACGCAATTTATTCGCCTTTTGCGCGACGAACTTGGTATCACGATCCTGCTGATCGAACACGACATGCGCGTGGTGATGGGAATTTCAGAGACAATCACAGTCCTCGACTATGGCGAAAAGATTGCCGAGGGAACGCCAAAGGAAATTCAGCAAAACCCTCGGGTGATTGAGGCCTATTTGGGCCGTGGCAGTACCAAGCAGTAATCCGCAGGCCATCCGGAGATTATGAATTATGCCCATGCTTGAACTTGAAAACGTACATACCTATTACGGTAACATCCACGCGCTTAAAGGCATTTCCCTTAACGTCGAGAAGGGTGAAATTGTCACGCTCATCGGCGCGAATGGCGCGGGCAAATCCACCACCCTTCGAACGATCACCGGCCTATTAAGACCCCGGGAGGGCCACATTTACCTCGAGGGCGCAGACCTTGCAAAATATAAGTCCCATGAAGTTGTGTTTAATGGAATCGCAATGGTCCCCGAAGGACGCGGTATCTTTGCGCGCCTCACCATCGCCGAAAACCTGGAGATGGGCGCCTACTCGCGTAAATCAAAAACGGAGATCGAGCAGGATATAGAGCGGGTTTTCACATTATTTCCCCGCCTCAAGGAACGACGCAATCAGCTGGGAGGCACGCTCTCGGGTGGCGAACAGCAAATGCTGGCAACAGGCCGCGCCCTGATGGCTCGTCCGCGGCTTCTCCTTATGGATGAGCCCTCTATGGGCTTGTCCCCGGTGTTGGTCGAACTTATTTTCGACACAATCCAGCAAATCAATAAAGAGGGCACCACTATTCTGCTTGTTGAACAAAATGCGCTAATGGCACTTTCAGTTGCAAATCGAGGTTATGTTTTACAAAGCGGGGAGATCGTGCTCAGCGACACGGCCGAGAACCTCAAGAACAACCCAACTGTTCAAAAGGCCTACCTCGGCATCGACTAAGCCCGGTTGCACGGCAAGAATTTAACGCAGAGGATTCCGCACTTTTCCTCTGCGCTTTTTATGTTGAACTAATTGAAGTCGATACAGGAACGCCCATCGCCGGGCAAATCTAAGCTACAAAAGAGCCAACCATAACATGGATATTCCAACTACAGCAGATATCGTGATCATAGGCGGCGGTGTGATGGGCGCCAGCGCAGCGTATCACCTCGCGCAACGCGGCATGAAAAATATCGTCCTGATCGAGAAGGAAGGATTCTTCGGGCAGGGTGCTACCGGAAGGTGTGCGGGCGGAGTACGTTATCAGTTCGCGACCGAGATCAACATCAAATTATCGCTTGCCAGCCTGCCCATGTTGGAACGCTTCAAGGATGAGATCGGCCAGGATGTAAATTACAAACCATGCGGATATTTATTCGTCCTGACAAATACCAAGGATGTTGCCAAATTCAGGAATAATGTGGAGCTGCAACATAAACTCGGCGTGAATACCGAATGGCTTGACGGAGAGGATATCCGCAGACGATTACCATTAATGAAATTCGACGACGCGCTCGCCGGGACATTCCACGCAAAAGATGGGCTGGTTGACCCCAATAGCGTGGTCATGGGGTACGTCAACGCGGCACAGAAGATGGGAGTGAGAGCTTTCACGGGAGTGGAGGTAGTGGGGATCCTCGTCAAGGCCGGTCAAATTGAAGAGCTGCAAACCGCTTCAGGGTCCATTAAGACACCGCGGGTATTGAATACCGCCGGGCCATGGTCGAGTCGCATCGGTGAGATGGCAGGCATCCAAATCCCGGTTGTCCCTCTGCGCAGGCAAATGTTCACAACGAATCCATTGAAAGAGATCCCAAATGATTTTCCGTTCGTCATCGATTTCGCGCAATCCCTTTATTTTCATCGCGAAGGCGAAGGCTTGTTGATCGGAATGAGCAACCAAAATGAGCAGCCCGGCTTTGACCAGAATGTTGACGAAGATTTTGAGCTGACCAACCTTGAAACCGCGATCGCGCGAATGCCCTTGGTTGAAAAGGCCAGTCGCGCCTCCCATTGGGCGGGACTCTACGAGGTGACCCCGGATGCACATCCGATCTACGGTGGTACAAATATCAATGGGTTTTTTGTTTGCACAGGGTTTTCGGGACATGGTTTTATGCACGGGCCGATCTCGGGAAAGCTGATGAGCGAATATATTTTGGATGGAAATTTTTCGAGCGTGGATGTCTCCATGCTGGACCTGAAACGCTTCGACGAAGACCGTTTGATTCGAGAGTACAATGTAGTGTAAATTCAAAAGACCTGACAGGTTTTTTGCACGGCTCTTTTCAACCGGACAGATTTTGATTGACAAGCGCGCCCATCAAATTATGTCACTTTGAAACCTGTCAGGTCTGAGATATGAGATTAAATGACATCCGCAGAGATCATCACAATCGGAACTGAAATATTGCTCGGCGAGATCGTGGACACCAACACGCGTTACCTCGCACGCAGCCTGCGAAGCCTGGGCGTGGACCTGTATCGCACGATCACCATAGGCGATAACGTTGAGCGGATTGCAGAAGCGATCCGTGATTCAATGGAACATGCAGACATTGTGATCACCACAGGCGGTCTTGGCCCGACGATCGACGACCCCACACGCGAGGCAGTCGCCAAAGCTGCGGGTGTCGAGACTGAATTTCGTGAAGACCTGTGGGAGCAGGTGGTTGCAACGATCGCACGATACGGACGGAAGCCCTCTGAGAATCAAAAACGTCAGGCTTATGTACCCAAAGGCGCGCTGGGTATTCCAAACCCGGTCGGCACCGCGCCTTGTTTCCTCCTCGAATCCCCTCGCCTTTCGGGAGCGGGGCAAGGGGTGAGGGTGATCATCTCGCTGCCCGGCGTGCCAACTGAAATGGAACTCATCCTGCACGAGTCGGTCATACCCTATTTACAAAAACGCTTCGACCTTAATGAAGTCATCAAAGTACGCGTGCTGCATTGCGCGGGTCTTGGTGAGGGCATGATCGATGAAAAGATCGCAGACCTCGAAATGCTCAGCAACCCAACGGTCGGTCTCGCCGCGCATACAGGCGTTGTGGACATCCGCATCGCTGCGAAGGCAAAAAGCGAAGGCGAAGCGAATGCCATGATCGCAGAGATCGAGTCGCAGGTCCGCGCGAGACTCGGCAGCCTCGTCTTCGGCGCGGATGGAGATAGACTGGAAGAGGTCATGCTGAATCTGATCGCAAAACGAGGACTAACGCTCACGGCGATCGAATCAGGACTTGACGGCCTGCTCGCTCGCAAAATCCCGCACGCCGCTTCATATTCGGGCCTCTCACCTGCCGCGCTCATGGACAGTTTGCGCGCTGCCCGATCACACTCGCAGGCGGATATCGCGCTCGGCGTTTCAGTCTACCTGGAGGATCGCGCCGCAGAAATGGCGATGATCACATCCAAGGGCGAAAAGACACATCACATCACCTATGGCGGCCCACCGAGGAGTCTGCCGCGCTGGGCGATGAACCTTGCTCTTAACTGGCTGCGCACTACCCTGGAGGAAATGAACTGACATGCCGCCACGTCACCGCAAAGACTCTGGCTGGGTAGCGCTTGCATGGGGATTGAACATTTTTGGGTTGATCGCAATTGCACTGGTTGGGCTGGCCTATCTGGCAATGAAACCCGTTCTGGCCGCGCCCCAATCACAATTACCAGAGCAAGCTGCCGCCGCCACCCTCCCAGCCGCCTTTACACCTTTACCTGCCGGTGTGTATTATCTTCCTACCATTACCCCGAATCCGCTTTCCACCAGGATCGTGGTGCAAACCCCCACCCCCTTCGTTCTCGTTGGTGGAAACCGACCCATTGTCATTGGTTATTCCGTTTCAAGAAGACCCATAGAAGTGTATACGTTCGGCAAGGGCCAGAAACAAAGGATGATCGTGGCAGGCATCCACGGTGGATATGAGTGGAATACGATCGCGCTGGCTGATGAATTGATCACCCATATCAACGAAAACCCGGATTTGATCCCCTCCGATGTGACCCTTTATATCCTGCGAAATTTAAACCCGGATGGCGATGCGCGCGATCATGGCATCGATGGCCGCGTAAACGATCACGGTGTGGACTTAAACCGCAATTTCCCCACCAATTGGGCCGCCAATTGGGAGCGGGATGGCTGCTGGAATTACGGCCCGACCACCGGCGGGACCGGCCCCGGCTCCGAACCTGAAACCCATGCGCTGATGAGCTTTCTTGTAACGCATAAAGTGCAGGCGCTGATCAGTTATCACAGCGCAGCGCTGGGCGTCTTCCCGGGCGGCGAGCCGTGGGAGGCAAATTCGTATCGCTTCGCAGCAGCACTTGGAGAGGTGACCCGTTATCCATTTCCTCCGATTGATACGGGATGTACTTTTACCGGCACACTGGCAGATTATGCGGTTGACCTGGGCGCGGTCTCAGTGGATATGGAACTCGCTACACATAAATATACAGACTTCACCAGGAACCTAAAAGTACTGGATATCTTATTGAACTGGGAAAATTAGATCTTACCAAAAGCTCTGATGGCGGTTGCACTGCCGTCAGCCAGCAGTACAATCGCGACACTTGCGCCGCACTCCCACTTCGCTACGCTAGGCCCACTCGCTGCGCTCGGGATGCTGCGCGAGGGACTTCGTGCGTTTGTTGCAGTGCAGGTGAGCATCCCTGCCGTCTCGCATAAGCGAAGCAATCCTGTGGACCGGCGTGCCGCCGGGCTTTGCGGCACGAACGGTGTGGGACTGCTGATGCAACCTAAAGTATAGGAGAATGAATGACACAAAATGCAGATATATTGTTTACCAACGCCATCGTTCTCACAATGGATCCAAAACTGAATCAATACGACCCGGGCGCGGTCGCGATCAGGGGAGATTCGATCTTGGCGGTCGGCCCCGAGGCTGAGATCAGGAAAGAATATTCCGCAAAAGAAATAATTGATTGCGGGAACAAGGTCTTGATGCCGGGATTGGTCAACGCGCACACTCACGTACCCATGACCTTGCTGCGCGGCCTGGCTGACGACCTGCGCCTGGATGTGTGGCTGATGGGTTACATGCTCCCGGTCGAACGGGAATTCGTGTCGCCCGAATTCGTGCGGCTCGGGACCCAGCTTGCCTGTGCCGAACAGATCCGCAGCGGCGTGACCACTTTCAACGATATGTATTATTTCGAAGATCACATCGCGCAGGCCACCGCGGAGGCCGGCCTGCGCGCGGTCTGCGGACAAACCGTGATGAAGTATCCCGCGCCCGACGCGCCCGCCTTCGAAGATTCACTGGCGATGGCGCGTGAATTCATCAAGAGCTGGAAAGACCATCCCCTGATCGTCCCGGCAGTGGCGCCGCACGCGCCTTATTCCTGCACACCTGAGATCTTGCGCGCGACGGCTGACCTTGCAAAAGAATTCGATGTGCCTTTGCACATTCACATTTCAGAAACCGCATTTGAAGTGGAGAACATGCGCAAGGAGAACGGCATGCCGGTTGTGCCTTACATCAAGAAGCAGGGGATATTGGAAGCAAAAGTGATCGCAGCACACTGCGTCCACATTGACATCGGGGAGATGCGTTCCCTTCAACACGTGAACGCAGGCATTTCACACAACCCTTCATCCAATCTCAAACTTGCATCTGGATTTGCTCCTGTCCAAAAGATGCTCGAAAATGGACTCAATGTTGGAATCGGAACGGACGGCCCGGCCTCGAACAACGACCTCGACATGTTCGAGGAAATACGCTTGGCCTCTTTCGTCGCAAAAGCTTCCACCAATGACCCGACTGTCCTTCCCGCGGCGACCGCCCTGCTCATGGCGACACGCATGGGCGCACAGGCGCTTCACCTCGGACATCTGACAGGCTCCATTCAAACCGGCAAACGCGCAGACCTGATCCTGGTGGACCTATCCCCCGCGCATAATTCCCCGCGCTTCCGCCGTGACCCGAACAATGCCTATGCCCAAATTGTATACGCGGCCAAATCCACGGATGTGACGGATGTGATGGTCAACGGCAAATGGCTGATGCGGGACCATGCGCTGTTGACTCTCAATGAAGCGGAGTTGGTTGAACAGGCACAGGACATAGCCAGAAAAATAGATGTCTTCCTGATCGAGCGTGAAAAGTCCGTGCTTTCCAAGTTGATCGCGCTCGGCGGCTCGATGGAGCAGGAGTCCTTCGAGGTCCAGGTCAAGGTCAAAATAACGGAACCAGCACGATTAGTCCAACACATGCAACAGCCTGAGATCCAGATCAACGCCTACAAACATTATCATCAATACGATGATTATTTCCTGTTTGACGACCCGGTCCAGGGACGCCTGCGATTCCGCGAGGATGATCTGATCAATGAACAGGGTGAGGTCGAGAGCGTGCGATCACGTTTGACCTTGCTCGGTCAAAAGCGCGAAGGGGAGATCGGACATGATATCCTATTGTCGCGCAGCCGCTTCCTTGCACCTGCAGATCATACCTTGCGCTTCTATCGCGAATACTTCAAACCAAAGCAGGAGATCTCGGTCGAAAAAGACCGCCTGCGCTGGCACATAAAATACAAGAACACTGAATTCTTCGTAAATCTCGATGAAATGAAGAAACCTGAAATGGGACATTTCCTTGAGATCAAAAGCCGCACATGGAGCCGCAAGGATGCAGATCTCAAGGCCGAATTGGTCAATCAACTGCTGGACCTGCTCGGTGCGGGAGACGCGGAAACAGTAGCGCAGGATCATATTGAAATTCTAGTGGCGAAGAAATACTAGGGGCTGTATGCAAATTAATATTGTGTCGCTCTGCCGTCTCGCATAAGCGAAGCAATCCTGTGGACCGGCGTGCCGCCGCTGATCGCGGCACGAACGGTGAGCCTGTCGAAGGGTTCCGTTTGATTGCAACGCTAACTTGCGAGAAAACACTTGACCACTTTTACAGAAAAAACCTTGCACTATCTCTAATTTTAGGTTGGAATATGGAGCAATGGCCGCATTTAGTGCAGCCGCGTATGCAACCGCAGGGATAATCGGATTTATTGCTGGGGCGCCTGGATGGATCGTAGTAGTTAATGACTTTATCTCTATGCGGGCAGATAACCCGGGAATTCGAATTAATAGGTCTTTCGGTCATATCCAGCGTGAAGTGACAAAGAATATTCCAGAATAGTTACGAAAGAGGTTTTTTATGTTGGAGTATTGGAGTTTTGTAGAAAAGTTTCCAAATCTCTTTTTCAACGGAAATGTTCCTTTGAAAATTGTGACCGATCCAAGGCGCATTGCCTCTTGGCAAGAACAAAGGCGAAATGCCTTGATTGCTGTTGGCAAACCACCCCACTGGGCGGACATTGGGATAGTCTTAGATTATCCGTACATCGTTGTGATTCGCGATCTAGTTGAATTCCCTGACGGTCGTCTTAATGGCTACTTCAGGATTATCAATCGAGCAGATTTACAGGGCGGTCAAGGTGTTGTGATTCTTGCTGAAATGGACAAGAAGTTTTTGCTGCTTCATCAGTATCGCCATCCGATTCGTTCTCGGAGTTTTGAAGCGCCTAGAGGCTTTGGCGAACCGGGTGTTTCTGCAACAGATCAAGCAAAGGATGAGATCTATGAAGAGGTTGGTGGTGAAATTTCCGAGTTGGTTGACTTGGGGATTTATTGCAACAATACTGGATTGGAAGGTAACACACTAGAGTTATTCTATGCAAAGTTGAAATCTGTCGGAAAGCCAGCCGAAGCTGAGGGGATTGAAAGTATGCTTTGGGTTTCCTTAGTGGAGTTGGAAGAAATGATAGCCAATGCAAGAATTACAGACGGCTTCACGATTGCCGCTTACACAAGGGCAAAATTACGAGGGTTGCTCAATAGCTAGTGAATTTCTTCCTCGCTTACAAATTCGTTCACTCGCCCTTCACGGATCGCGGCAGCAAGACCCAGTTCTTCGAGGGTATCCACCACGATTGCCGGAAAAATATCGCGGCGTTCTTCAAACAATTCAATCAAGGTTTGTTTGAGTAAAATCTTGAATTCTTTTTCGTCCAAGGATACAGTTGCCATGGCTTCACCTCTTACAAAAATCATAGTACTATTATGATATTCTCTACACTATGGGGTGTCCGTCGCTGAAAACATAAGTTTTCCGTCATTGCGAGGAGCAGAGCGACGAAGCAATCTCCGCACCTATTTGGGGGATTGCTTCGCCCCACGCACTGTTTAAGGCACGGGGGCTCGCAACGACGGTTTATGTTTTGGGTTTTAGACACTCCCCCATCGCGGTCTCGATCTCACTCACATCCATTCGCGATGTGCTCTTCAAAAGTCACTGCGAAGGTGTGATAGCCCGAACCATCGCACTTTGCGCGGAAATAATAATACGGGGAATCCTCGGGGAAAGCCACAGCCGTCAACGCCTTCAAGCTGGGACTTGCAATCGGCCCGGGCGGCAAGCCAGTATAAATATAAGTATTGTAGGGCGAGTCAAATTGCAAGTCCGCAGCGCTGAGGGGATTTGTCCACCACGTGCCTTGAACCGGGTTATAGCCAAGCGCATATTGCACAGTGGGGTCACTGCCGAGCGATATGCCTGCGTTCAAGCGATTGATGAACACCGAAGCGATCAAGGCCTGTTCGTCCTCTTGAATGGATTCGCGTTCGACAAGCGAAGCCAGGGTGACAGCCTGATAGACATCGAGTTCTTGCGCCGCAAAGCCTGCGCGCAAATCGTCTGTGATGTGCAAGGCAAAGTTACGCGCAATGACCTCAAGTAATTGATCTATAGTTGTCACGCGCGGCAGAATGTATGAGTCCGGGAAAAAGAATCCTTCCATTGAAGCAGATGCAGGAACAAAGCCTGCACTGAGCGAGGTCGAAGTGTTCAAAACTTGAGGTGCAGTCTGTGCAGCAGAAAGAAATGCTTCGGGAGAAATATCCAGCCCGGAGGTTGGGAGCGAGGCGGCGATCTCCTCCATCCGCCAGCCGGGCAGGATTACAAGAGTCACATCTTCCGGCGTGGAATCCTGCAATTCGTGCGCGATATCAATGATCGAAAGTGCCGGGTTAAGCTTATAATCCCCGGCTTGCAGCGTCCGGTCAAGACCCGTGTAAACGAGATAATCATAAAAGGCCTGCGCGCTCGCAACGAGGTGTGATTCTTCCAACCGTGTCGCGATCGACAGGACGGGCTCAGCCTGCTCAATGTGAAATGGTTGTTCAATTCCATTTGGAATGTAAGGACTGCTGAGCAGGTCGCCATATGAAAGCAGCCGCGTCGAATATTCAATGCGCTCTGAAATGGAAAGCGATCCCGCCGGCGGGCCATACAAAAGCGAGGCGCGCGCCGGGATATACCCAAGCGCGAAATAAATAATGACAAGGATCGCAATGACGATCAGGATGATCTGATATCGGCGCATTTGGATTTTTGATTTCCGATTTTGGATTGATGGTCGAGTAGGCGGCGGGTCTCGACACCTGCACTGCAACAAACGAAGTGCGGCGCAAGTGTATGCCTTTCAGGCTACTCGACCATCGCCCCCGTATCGAGACCACGTTTTGCTTCCAAATACGATTGCAGGATGACAACCGCCGCAAATACATCGTGAGGGCCTGCACGTTTTTTTCTTGAAACGCCAAGTTCAATGCGTGCCACGCGTGCATCCTGCGTACTAAAAGATTCGTCCCACATTTCAATGGGGATATTCGTTTGATTCTTTAGCTCATCTGCAAATCGTCCGGCGCGGCGTCCGGCAAGATTCGGGTTGCCTTCCTCGTCAAAAGACTGGCCAACAACGATCAGGCTGACTGCATTTTGCACGGCCCGCTCGGCAACCTGCGCGGCATCTATCGCGCGCGAAACATGCTCGATCAATTTCAAAGGGCTGGCAATGGTCCCGGTCGGGTCGCTCAACGCAAGGCCGATCCGTTTTTCACCGTGGTCAACTGCAAGGATTCTCATGTGATTCAGCTCTTTTTGGAGTCCGACAACCAAGTGTCACGAAGTGGTATGCTGTCGAAATTTCCAGAAGCGAGCTTCTGGACTCCATAATCATTTTATTTCCATCGAAATATTGAACGGGATCAACGGCATCCACGGCCACCATGCAGGCGAGAGAGCGATCTCCGGTCGCTGACGTAACGACAAATCCGTCATCAACACATTTTTGATCAACTCTGGTTTACGACCGCGCACCATGGAGAACACCTGAACTTCATCCGTCCTACGAAGCAAGCTCCGCGTCACGTCCAACTCAAAATGCGTGGTACCCGAAGTATCTGTTGAAGGCTCGGTGAGTGGTTTGAAGAGAACTGCATCGAAAGGCTCAAATCCATCCGGGATGGATAGATCCAGGGTGGCAAGCGATAGTTGTTTCAAATCCTCGGCTGAAACAAACCGCGCTGCATACTCCACCTGCATTTTCAGCGACAATGTTTTCCCCGCCTGGCCCTCAGGCGGATCATACGTCTCTTCGATGATCTGCGAAATCTCGAAGGTATCCAATAACAAAATATCAGAGGCGGAGATCTGGGCGCGCAATTTCGATTCGGCGTCGCGGCGCAGGTTATCCATGACCACCCCGCGCAATTCTGCGCGATCCGCATCTGTGGCTCCAGTAAGTTTTGAATCCGTGCCGCCTGAGATCAGATTTGGGTTGGTCACTGAGATCGACAGACCCAACGGTCCTTCCACCACGATGATGGTAGCGGCGCGCAGATTTCCACTCGCTCCTGGTTGAAGTGCCTCGATCGGCACATCCACAAATTCATCCGGGCCGGGATCCAATAAGGTCTCATGCAGGGTTACCAATCGGACCGGCAATTCGCCCGCGGTAGAGATGATCAACCCGGCAGGGATGTTGACTTCGTCCTTGCTCAAATTTGTAAAGCGGGCGATTCCCTGGGCTTTGGAATTCGGTATCGCGATCTCGCTCGCGATCGCGAGGGCTTGTTCCACGCCAACCATAATTGATACGTTGCGCGCGGGCACACTGCCCGTAATGGAAACAGACTCAACAGACTGGCTCGCGGCGACCGGAATGATCACCGATTGGATCTGTGATTCTGGATATAAGGTCACCATAGCATGCGGGAGGAAGAGGCCTGCCACTGCCAAAACAGCCATGACCCCCACTGTGAATGTGACGATGCGTCCGAGCAGGGACGTCCGCCATGAGGCTTCCTTCCCGTAAACAGTTTCGCGCACCTGACGCAAATCGCGACGAGGCGCCTTCGGGACGCGTCTACTCCTCGGAGCAGACTCAGGCCACAAGTCTTTTTGTGCGGCGGCCGTTGAGTCAAAGACGGGAATCTCAAGCGACTCTGCATCCCGCCTGACATTTGCGCGACGTGTCACCAGGCCCAACTGCGCGCCGAGTGAGTCAGCATGTCGTTGCAACACTTTCAGATCGAGAACACGCAGAGTGACATCCTCGTATTTCGGCCAGACGAGCAAGATGCGCGGTGTCTTCGCCCATGATAGTTTATCGCGGACCGAGATGAGGTCATCGTGAGATTCAAGGGTGATGATTTGGGTTTTCAAAATTAATTAACCACAGATAAACACAGATGAAATGGATGGGTCGATGAAAAGAATGTCAGGATTTTTTCTCTTTCCAATCCGTGTATGGCCGAAGTCGCTTTATCTCAACTTTGGTCCTGCCAAAATTTATCAGCAAGCAAATTTCCAAACTCGTCGCACGTAAATAATTTCATGCCTGGGCCGTATGCTCATTCGTCAACATTGAAACTGCTTTAAGTTCAACCAACACTCTCTCGTCCACCAATAAATCCGCAAAAAATTCACCAACAACAATATCATCATAAATCACCTTTATTGGATACTGTTGGGCAACTGTTAAACCTGTTGATTTACGAATGCGATGAACAAGCGCATTTTCATACACCTTCTCAACGAAACCCACCCCGAGCGAATTACTTACATCGTACGCGCAGCCAATAATCTTCTCGGTAATCAAATTAACATCTGGCGAAGGCATCTATTACCCATCCTTTTATCAAACCATCAGTGTTTATCCGTGCCGTCTCGCATCGGCGTGCCGCCGTCTTGCGCGGCATGAACGATGTTCAGCCGTGGTTTAAATGCCTTGCTTTGTCAACCAATCCGGGCAAAGCCTTCAAAAATTCATCTATATGCGCGGGCGTGGAATCGACACCCAATGTCACGCGTAAAGAACCTAATGCCCAGTCACGGGAGTAACCGAGAGCTGTGATGACCTCACTTGGCTCCGGGTTTCCTGTTTTGCATGCCGAGCCGGAAGAACAAGCAAAGCCCGCCGCATCCAGCAGTTGCAGCAAGAGATTGCCATCTACATCTTTAAATACAAACGAGGCGTGGTTCGGCAAACGGTCTTCAGGATGACCGGTAAGTTTTGAATCAGAAATTTCTTCAAGCACGCGCCCGATGATCTGGTCGCGCAATGGCTTGACATGTGACGTACGCGCCTCACGTTCTTCCGCGGCGAGGCGCAACGCCTCGGCAAATCCAACAATGTATGGCACATTTTGCGTACCTGCGCGTAAGCCGAATTCCTGTCCTCCGCCCGTCATAGGCGGAAGTAGTTTCGTCCCGTTACGGACGTATAACGCGCCCACGCCTTTGGGGCCATAAAATTTATGTCCGCCGAGGGAAAGCAAATCCACATCGAGTGCTTGAACATTTACATCCAGATATGCCGCGGCCTGTACTGCATCTGTATGGAAGATGATATTGCTTTCTTTTGCGATCTTCGCCAGTTCCGCGATAGGGTTGATCGTGCCGATCTCGTTGTTGGCATGCATTACAGAAGCCAGTGCGGTCTCATTACAAACTGCCTTGGTCAACGACTGAGGTGTAACCGCGCCATATTCGTCTACGTCCAACCATTCAAGCAGAAAGCCGTACTCCTTTTCTAGTTGTTCGGCAGTTTTACTGACTGCATGATGTTCGGTCCGGGATGTAAGGATCCACTTTTCGCCCGAGGCCTTCCGGCGCGCCATCCCCGCGCCGCGAATTGCCAGGTTATCCGATTCCGAACCACAGGACGTGAAGATGATCTCTTGCGGCTTGCAATGAAGCACCGCCGCGGCTTTCTCGCGAGCTTCATCCACAGCAGCTTCGGCCTTTTGCCCATAACGATGCACAGAGGATGGATTCCCATAGGCCTCACGGAAATACGGCAGCATCGCGTCGAGGACGCGCTTATCCACTGGGGTAGTGGCGGCATAGTCAAGGTAGATCATGCAGGGGATTATAGCAAACTATTCAGCTCGAATGATACAATACAGAAAAACGAACCAAGGTGACACGATGAGCGACTTCCTCAATTTTCTTAATACTGCAGATCTCGACACGCTCACCAAAATACCCGGTATTACGCGTCCACTCGCTGGGAATATCATCGCGGCGCGTCCATTCGATTTCGTCGAGGATTGTCTGCATGTCAAGGGGATGGGAAAGAATTTGCTGGGACGCGTGCAATCGTATTTTGAGGCGGAGTTAAATGATTCCAGGAACCGTGCCATGGTCCCGCTCGAGGAAGAGACGCTGCCGCCACAAGAATCCCGTGGTGAGAGGTCATCCTTCTGGTCCCGTCTGGGAGAAGCATTCACCAATGTTCTGCGGTCACTGTTGAGACTGATCATCACGCTTGCAGTTATCGCGATCATCGGTGCCGCGTTATATTATGGTTTGCCTTACATCAATGAGAAATTCATGGCACCCGTGGAGCAAAACACCGCTCAAATTGACAAGCTCGAATCGGAAATATCTGTCTTGCAATCGCAACTGGACGAAATAAATGGCCGCGTGGATGTGTTGGAACAATCTGTTGAAACGCAGACTGTATCGCTCGACAGATTGAAGATCATGCAAAGCGCTCTCGAGCAGACTTTACAGGAAAATAACAACGACGTTTTGCTCGAACTAAAACATGAGGTCATGACGACACGTGCATTGGATATGCTCGGGCGCGCGAGATTGTATCTGGCACAAAGCAATTTTGGCTCGGCAAAAGGAGATGTTCAGTCCGCGCGTGACCTGCTGGTGGAGTTGCAAACTGAAACCCAGAATCCAAGACTTGAGGAGGCGATCGCACGCCTGGACCTGGCGCTTGGCAACCTGCCCGCATTCCCTGTTGTCGCGGCCGGAGACCTGGAGATCGCATGGCAATTGTTGATGACGGGCGAGGTCCCACCATCGTCAACCCCTCAACGCAGATCTACATCTTCTCCAACCCCTGAGGCGACGGCAACGCCATGAATGACCAGAACTCCGAGACAAAGCCTCGGGGTTCTTTTTTCGGATGATATAATCCGCCGGTCATCACTTCTCAGGAGAAACTTCATGGGACAAAAAATAAAATTCGGCACAGACGGTTGGCGCGGAATTATTGCTGAGGATTACACATTTGACAATGTCCGTCGTTGTGCACAAGGATTCGCGAATTATTTACTCGATAAAGGTAAAAAGGGACAATGGATCATAGTAGGCCACGACAAACGATTCGGCAGCGAAAATTTCGCCGCGGCTGTTGCAGAAGTGATGGCTGGCAACGGATTGAAGGTTTATTTAACTAACGGAGCGACACCGACTCCTGTGATCGCTTACGCGGTCGTGGATAAGAAAGCCGCGGGCGCGGTAAACATTACGGCCAGTCACAACCCGCCCACTGATAATGGATTCAAAGTCCGTAATGAGACGGGCGGCGCGATCGAGCCGCAGGGATTAAAACAGATCGAAGCGGGGATTCCTGATGACATCAAAGATGTGAAGCGTAAACCTTATCAAGAAGCCGAAGCCGCCGGGGAGATCGTCAAGTTTGACGCGGCAACCCCGTATATCGAACACTTGACGAAAGATAAATTGATAGACCTCGGACCCATCAAAGATGCAGGCTTGACTGTAATGGTGGATGTGATGTGGGGCAACGGCGCGGGCTGGTTCCCGCGTTTGCTGGCAGGTGGCAAGACAAAGGTGATCGAAATTCACAACGAACGCAACCCATCCTTTCCGGAGATGAAGCGGCCCGAACCCATCCAGCCAAATATTGATGTGGGCTTGAAAGCCACTGTGGATAACAATGCCGATGTGCTGCTCATCACAGATGGTGACGCGGATCGCTGTGGGATCGGCGATCAGAACGGCAAGTTCATTAATCAATTACGCGTGTTTGGTCTGCTGGCGTACTATCTGCTGGAAGTGCGCGGCGAACGCGGCGACATTGTCAAAACACTATCCACGACCAACATGCTCAACAAACTGGGTGAGATCTACGGCGTGCCTGTCCATGAAACCGGCGTGGGATTCAAATTCGTCGCCCCGAAGATGATCGAGACCAACGCGCTCATCGGCGGCGAAGAAAGCGGCGGCTATGCCTTCCGCGGCAATGTCCCCGAGCGCGATGGGATTCTCGCGGGTTTATACATGCTCGATTTCATGGTGAAGACCGGCAAGAAACCTACAGAATTATTGAAAGACCTATTCGCCAAAGTGGGCGGCGAATATTTCTACGACCGCGTGGATAGTCCCTTCAGCGGCGATCCTGAAGCCCGCAAAAAGATCATCATGGACAATAATCCCAAAACCCTCGGCGGGCTGAAAGTGACTGAACTTGTGACTGTGGACGGTTTCCAATTCAAACTCGAGGACGGCGGCTGGATGTTGATCCGCTTATCCGGAACAGAACCAATTCTGCGTGTGTATTGCGAGACGCGGCACGGCGATAAAGTGAGAGCGATATTGGAAGATGGATTAAAAGTTGCGGGAATCAAATAGCGTTTGAACGTTAAAACGTTCGAACGTTGGAACGTTCCAACGTGCTTACCGATACTCATTGCCATTTAGATTACAACAAATTTGACGCAGACCGTCAGGCGGTGATTCAGCGCGCCAAAGAATCAGGGTTGATTCGCATCCTCGTGCCGGGCCTCCACTACAAGTCCAGCAAGGAGGCGGTGCAGTTGGCAGAGTCAAATTCCAGCGTGTACGCGGCCGTCGGGTTTCATCCGACTGATCTGGATGAATTCACAGAACAGGCTTTTGAACAAATCAAAGAGCTGGCAAGACATCCAAAAGTCGTTGCAATAGGTGAAATTGGCATCGATTATTATTGGGTGAAGGAAAACGATAAGCGTGCACTTCAACATGAAGTATTGAAGCGGCATCTCCTGCTCGCAGAAGAAACCAACAAGCCTGTTGTCATTCACATGCGCGAAGAAAACGATGCGTGGTTTGGTCAGGCCTCCATTGACCTGCTTGACATTCTCACTCAATGGCACAAGCACCTTAAGTCGCAATATCACCCACTCGCAGAGAAGCCCGGTGTACTTCATTCTTTCAACGGTAATCTCGAGACTGCGCAAAAAGCGCTGGCACTCAATTTCTATCTTGGAATCACAGGCCCTGTCACCTATAAAAAGGCGGAAGAAAAACGCAAAATTATCAGAGAGCTTCCACTGGACAAAATTCTCATCGAAACCGACTCGCCTTTTCTCTCCCCGGAACCGCATCGTGAAAAAAGGAACGAACCTTCCTTTGTTCGGCATATTGCTGATAAAATAGCAGAAATCCATTCCAAGCACCCAGCGGAGATCGCTGCCATCACCACTGCGAACGCGGCGCGGCTCTTCTCGTGGGGAGATTGATTTGAGCGCGGTAACTTTTCTCTCACCCGTACAGGAAGAAATTAAGCTCGTTGAAGAACGAATGCGGATTCAGGCGGATGAATCACATCCGGACCTGCGCGCCGCCCTCGAACATTTGCTCGCGGCGGGAGGCAAACGCGTCCGCCCTACCCTGGGTCTGCTTGTTGGAAACATGCTGGGCGCGCCTCTGGAAAAACTCGTCGCTCTCGGTGCGGCGGTGGAGTTGCTCCACACCGCCACACTCGTACACGATGATCTGATCGATGGGGCCTTGCTCCGCAGAGGCATGCCCACTTTGAACGCGCGCTGGTCGCCACCTGCCACGGTGTTAACCGGCGACTTCCTTTTTGCGCGCGCCGCCAATCTCGCATCCGAGACCGACTACCTCCCTTTAATGAGATTATTTTCTGAAACCTTGTCGATCATTGTCAACGGTGAGCTTACACAAATGTTCACGTCACGCGGCTTGGTCAGCCGCGACAACTACTACAAACGCATTTATGCGAAGACCGCCTCGTTATTTGAAATGACAGGGCGCGCCGCGGCCATGGTCAGCCCTGCAGAGGAAGCGACGATCGAATCCATGCGCGACTTCGGATACCAGGTGGGCATGGCATTTCAGATCGTGGACGATATTTTGGATTTCAACGGCGAACAGTCCCGTGTGGGTAAACCGCTCGGTTCGGATCTGTTGAATGGACTTGTGACTTTGCCCGCTATTTACTACGCGGAGGCGAATCCGGAGGATCTGGATGTATTATCCCTGCCAAATGGCGGCTGGACAAACCATGAAAACATGGCGCGTCTCGTGGAAAACATCCGCGCGAGCAGTTGCACGAAGAAAGCCATGATCGAAGCCGAACAGCATATTGACCGCGCACTTGCGTGCCTCGATTTGCTCGAACCATCCCCCGAACGCGACGCACTGGAAAATCTCGCGAAGTATGTCGTGGATCGCGAAGTTTAATTTTTTCGAACCGCAAAGCGCGCCAAGATAAAATTTTTTTCTTTGCGTTCTTCGCGGCCTTAGCGGTAAAGAGTCCTTCCCATGCCAAGCCCCAAAAAACCTTTTCGTATCAACGTCGGCTTCATCCTTCATCAGGAGATCGGCCGCAACCATGATTTCCCTTTTGAGTTCGCGAAGATCACCCTCAGCGAGGATCTTGAACTGCTTAATTTCGACGGGATCGTGAATGTCGGCAAAACACCACAGGGGCTGGTCGTGCAGGGAGACTTCTCTGCCGAGACCATGCTTGGATGCGTGCGCTGTCTTACGGAGTTTGAATATGAACTCGATTGGTCTTTCACCGAGCTATACGCCTTCGACAAACGCTCAGAAACTGATTCAGGCCTCATCCTCCCTGAAGACGCACACATTGAGCTCGCCCCGCTGCTGCGCGAATTCGCCCTTCTGGAAGTGCCGATCAGCCCGATCTGCAAACCCGATTGCAAGGGGCTCTGCCCCGAGTGCGGTGAGAATTTTAATGAAAAGGATTGCGGTCATCGCCCCGAACAATCCGATTCGCCGTTCGCGAAACTCAAGGATCTGCTAAATTAAATAGAATGCTAAGTCAGTAAGAGCCAGTGCAATTTTCGGTGATACACAAATCCTACAAATTGATGATTCCTGGCTTAAAAGGGATGTCTATTGACAAACCCTCCCGCCCGGCTTAAACTACAAGCAATGAACACATGCGCTTCCCTGTCAACCATGTTGATGTCCGTGCGAATGGAGATGTCTCGCTGCGCTGAGCGGAACGCACGTTAGGTTTACGGACCTGAACGATAACGGGCTGTCCATAAGCAGGGGCGGCCTTTTTGTTTGTAGGAACGATACTCGATATTCGGGAGCAGAGAATCGGAAGCTGATTGAAGGTTTCAAAGACCCTCCAGCCATCAAGCCGAATTACGAATATCGAATAACGATTCCCAATACCCTATTCACAATTAACACTCACGGAGTGACCTATGCCCGAAAACATATTAATTGCCATCGCCTGGCCATACTCCAACGCCGAGATCCACGTTGGCAATATCACCGGCTCCCATTTGCCCGGCGACATCGTCGCGCGCTATCACAGACTCAAGGGCAATAATGTCCTGATGGTGTCGGGAACGGATTCACACGGCACACCCGTCGTATTGGCTGCAGATCAGGAAGGCAAACCAGTCGAGGAAGTGTACAAGAAATATCATGAGACTTTCCTCGAGGTCTTCAAAGGATATGGCATTACCTACGATCTGTTCACGTCCACGCATACCGAGAATCATTTCAAGGTTTCGCAAGCCATCTTCCTTGCCTTGCAGAAGAATGGCTTCATATTCAAGCAGTTCAGCAAGCAGTGGTATTCCCCCACCGGAAAGAAGTTCCTGCCCGATCGATACGTCGAAGGGACCTGTTACATTTGCGGATTCGCAGGCGCGCGCTCCGATCAATGCGACAACTGCGGCAATGTGCTTGAACCCGAAAAGTTGAAAAATCCACGCGCGAAAACAGGCGACGGTGCGCTCGAACTGCGCGAGACCGAACATTTTTATCTCGACCTGTCTAAACTCGAGCCCGCTGTGAAAAAGTTCTTGAAAGAACGCGCTGAGCACATGCGCGATACCGTGTTGGGCGAGTCACTGGGCAAGATCGAGGCTGAAGGACTCAAGCCGCGTCCTATCACGCGCGACATCGATTGGGGGATTCCCGTCCCTGTGGAGAAAGCCGGTTGGGAAACGAAAAAACTCTACGTGTGGTTCGAGGCCGTCATCGGCTACCTCTCCGCCCCCATTGAGTGGAGTCAGGTATCGGCGCAGAAAGACGCGTGGCGCGAGTGGTGGACGAATCCAAAAGCGAAGCAATTCCACTTCATTGGCAAAGACAACATCTTCTTCCATACCTCGTTGTGGCCCGCCGAATTGATGGGAGTCGGAAGCACGTTCATGAAGATCTTCGACCCCCCTACATCCCCCCTGCAGGGGGGACAAGAGGGGGGTGAGGGTGTTAAGTTGACCTTGCCGTATGATGTGCCTGCCAATCAATTTATGAATCTTGAAGGCGAGAAGATCAGCGGCTCGCGCAACTGGGCCGTGTGGGGCCGCGATGCGCTGACCCGTTACGACCCGGATGCACTGCGGTATTACCTGACGGTCAACATGCCCGAAGCGAAAGACAGCGATTGGGATTGGGCCGAGTTCGTGGCGCGCAACAACAACGAGCTGGTGGCGACGTGGGGCAACCTGGCGAACCGCGTGCTGGCGTTCTGTTATAAGAATTGGGAAGGGCACGTTCCTACTGTGGATGATATGGGAGCGGGCAGGGATGAACCACCGCCCCTACGCGACTCGGACCTGGAACTGCTGACCGTTATCGAAAGCGGATTCGCGTCTGTGGGCGCATTGCTCGAAGCCGTGAAATTGCGCGCCGCGTTGGGCGAGGCGATGAAGCTCGCCACCGCCGTGAATGTCTATCTCGACGTCAATGCCCCATGGTCGGCCATCAAAACAGACAAAGATGGCGCATCCAAGACCGTCTACACCGCGTTGAAAGCGATTGACTCGCTTAAGCTAATGTTCGCGCCGTTCCTGCCGTTCACGTCCGCGCGATTGCATGGATTCTTCGGCTATGAGAATCCGCTGTTCGGCGAGCAATACACCGAGACGGTGAAGGACTCACTCGGCGAGCATACAGTGTTACGCTACCGCGCGCCCGGAGGGTTGAGTAGCCCGAGCGCAGCGAGCGGCATATCGAAACCCGAAGCGCAATGGAAACCCAGCGAGTTAAAGCCGGGGCAGATGCTGAATCAGCCCGGACCGCTTTTCAAGAAACTTGAGGAAAGTGTCATTGAAGAGGAACGGGCAAGATTAGGGAAGTAAGAAAGCGAAAATCGATCAATCGTCGACGACTGTGCGATCGGGCAGCTCCGCTCGATCTGCGATCTGGGCTGCGGACCCGGACAGTGCGGGCAGGGTCGGGATAGTGAGCAGACAGATTTCTGTAGGCTTCGCGTCGAGCCCTCCACGGAGCGGAAAACTTTATAAACTTTGTACCCGGTTTACTAAATTGGGCCCGCCCGTCAACTGGGGAGTGGCCGGCCGAACTGGCCTTCAGGATTTGAGCTGAGGGCATATTCCTTGCAATACTGAAATATTACTAAAATGTTCAGGCAGCTCTCCGGCATCTCGACGAAGAGTATAATTTATACATGGCTGACTGGATCGGCAAAACCCTGGGAGAAGTCCATATTGATTCTCTGCTTGCTCGAGGCGGCATGGCGGAAATCTATCTTGGTACCCATGCCGCGCTTCAACGCCGCGTGGCGGTCAAAATACTCCTTACTCAATTTCAGGATGACCCGCGCTTCATAGAGCGTTTCCAGCGCGAAGCGCGCGCGGTTGCAATGCTGCGCCACCCGAACATCGTACAAGTTTACGATTTCAGCGTGACTGACGCTCAGCCCTATCTGGTGATGGAATACCTGCCTGGTGGTACTCTTACAAATCACCTGTTTGCCCTGAGGGAGAGCAACCGGATTTTCGGATTTTCCTTGGTCAACCGCCTGCTGACTTCGATGGCCGAAGCGTTGCAATATGCCCATGCAAGAGGCGTAGTTCATCGCGATATTAAGCCGGGAAACATCCTGATGACCTCGCGCACCAGCCCGATGACAACCGGCAGCTTGCTACCGACGGATGTGGAACCGGTTCTGACCGATTTTGGCCTGGTGCGCCTTCTAAATTCTAGCGGCCGGACTGCCACGCTCCAGATCGCAGGTACCCCGGCTTACATGAGTCCCGAACAGGCCCGGGGCGAACCGGCTGACGAGCGCACGGACATCTATTCGCTGGGCATCGTGATCTACGAGATCGTGGCCGGACGCCTCCCATTCGAAGCTGAGACCACCCTGGCTCTCCTGCTCAAGCATGTTAATGAACCGCCTCCGCCCATCCCCGGACTCGCGCCGGCCATGCAAAACGTTATTGACCGTGCCCTGGCCAAGAACACTGCCGACCGTTTTGCGACCCCGGTCGAATTTGCGACCCGCTTCGACGCGGCTGTGGCAGGAGGCACGTCGGCCGCCACCTTCATCGGTGAGAATCCAGGTTTATCCCGCCTGCCTGCGAGAACCCTTCCTCGCAGAACATCACGAAGAACCTGGTTAGCCGCGGCCGGGAGCGGAGTCGCGCTGCTCGTACTTGGCGCATACCTTACTCTTGGAGGGCTAACTCCACAGGCCGCGCCCACTGCAAGCGCGATTCCCGTCGAACCTCTCCCACTAGAAGCCACCGGCACTCTCGCCGCCCCCCTGCTGGGTCCTACTGGTGTTCTTCATTTTCGACACGGAGGGGCTATCATGGATCAAGTTGTCTTGACAGCCATGGCGATGCCCTCGGCTCCCAGCGGCGGACAATACGAGGTCTGGCTGGTTGGGGGAAAAGAGCGCCTAAGTCTTGGTACCCTTTCGCTTGATCCTAACGGGAAAGGGACACTCTCCTTCACAGATAGTCAGGGCCGGAATCTGCTCGAGATCTACGACGAAGTTGAAATCACTATCGAACCCAGCCCCGACTCAAACCTTAACCCATCCGCGCAGGTCGCTTTTTCCTTTTCCCTACCGGCACGTGCTTTGGTGCATGTCCGTCACCTGCTGGTTGCCTTCCCCGGAGCGCCAGACAGAATCGCCTTGATCCAGGGCCTTTATGCGCAAACCAACCTGATTGCCCGGAATGCGGACGAGATGCAGAGAGCCTATCAGAAGGGCGATGATGCCGGTGCTCGCCAGGCCGCCGAATCGATAATGCTTCTTCTCGTAGGAGATCAGAGCGCCGATTATAAGGATTGGAACGACGATGGACAAATAACGGAAAGCAGCGATGGATATGGTTTGATGCTCAACGGTGAAAACTCCGGATATATCCAGGCGGTCTATGCACACTCGGATTACGCTGCTGCTACGCAGGACGCGACCCAATATATGATCGTGTACGGAGAACATGTCAAGATCTGCGCTCAAAATTTGCAGCAATGGGCGTCTCAATTACGCGTCCTTGTTTTGGCTGTACTCACTTCGCCTGCCGGCTCAGATTTGAGACCTCCGATTGAGGCCGTGTCCGCGCTCGCCAATCAGATGCTCAACGGTGCTGACCTCGATAGGAACGGACAGATCGAACCCATCCTCGGCGAGTGCGGCGTCCTCACAGCCTATGAGCACGCCTATTCGATGGCAGATATGCCGCTCCTGCCGACAAATCTATCTTCCACGCCCGGCGCGGCCTCCGCGACGAGAGGCGCCAACACCCCGCCCCCGAATCAACCCACATCGGCTGGTCTGCCCCCCGGAGCTACCGGGCCTGCCGTACAACCCACAAAGAAAAACACACCGCCGGGTCAGGACAACGTACCGCCGGGTCAGGACAAGGAAAAGAGGCCCCACCCCACCCATCCTTGATGGACACGGCCCATGCCTCGATCAGCACGACAGGCTTGAACGAGGCCATTCTGAAGCCTCCGCTATTTGGCGAGCAATACGCCGAAGACGTGACCGCCTCGCTTGGAACGCACAAGGTGTTACGCTACCGCGTAGGACGAGATAGTATCTCGTCCCACGGGCAGCCGAGCGAGTTGAAACCTGGCAAGAAGTTAAATCAGCCGGGGCCGCTGTTTAAGATGTTGGAGGAGAGTGTAGTGGAAGAGGAAAGGGCGAGATTGGGCAGGTAATCAACGCCCAGTGCTATAATAAGAAAAAGGAATAATGCCCAGTGGAACATCGTTTCGAGTGGGATGATGAAAAAGCCAGGACGAATCTCAACAAGCATGATGTTGACTTCAACGAAGCTAGCACCATTTTTGACGACCCGATGTTCATCACATTCTTGGATGAAGAACACTCAGTTGATGAAGAACGTTACATTACTATTGGGCTTTCCAACAAACAAAGATTATTAATGGTGGCGCACACTGATCGCGGAGGCAAAATCCGTATCATTAGCCCAAGAAAGGCAACCAAAAATGAAGAAAACTTCTATACGGAAGCAGGATAGTTACGAATTGAAGGACGAGTACGACTTATCCAAAATGACGATTCTACCCAGAGGACGCTTTTCGCCCGAGCGTAGAATGGGAAAGAATATTGTCGTGCTTGAACCTGATATTGCAAAGGCATTCCCAAGCGACGAAGAAGTCAACAAAGCCCTGAGACTGTTATTAAAAGCCTCAAAGATTTCACACACGTAATAGTGGTTGAAGTGGAAGCCGAGCGAGTTACAGCCTGGAAAGAAGTTGAATCAGCCTGGTCCGCTGTTTAAGAAGTCGGAAGAGAGTGTGATAGAAGAGGAGAGGGCGAGGTTGGGAAAATAAGCAGACTGGACTTCCGAGGTTAACGCTTCTGATGTCTTGTTTTAGATGTTGGACAAGTCTATAGTGGAGGGGGTAGGGAGAGGCTGGGGTTTTACCGCCTCCGAATTTGGTGAGATAAGAGCGAAAAAGATCGATCAATACAGAATGGATTTTCCCAGTTAAGATCATTCACTTCGCTGGCGCACACCCTCACTGTTGGAGTCCCAACTCCGCATCCATTTGTAGACCATGTGGCATCAATTTCTGAAATTGTCAACTCAGACGGCAGCCAACGCCATACGACCTGCACTTGTCTCGCATGCCAGAATATCCCCAGCCTCGATCTTAAATTCATCCTCCTTTTTGGCGAGTACTTCGCTCAAGAGATCATGGGGACGAAGGAGCTCGTCAGCTCGGATGTGAACCTGGTTCATCGCCTGCTCAAGAACAAAGTTAGTGATTCGAGAGGATGGCGCGCCTACGCTCTTTTCACTCAACAGAGCCTCGAACAGCTCAACTTGCACCTCGAAGGCTTGCATCGCTAGACTGAATTTTATGAAAGTCTTGGAGAAGTCCAAACTAGCAGCTTTAACCTGAACGTTCGCTATGAAGAGTCATTGAGAGCAGGTCACGTGTTTCTTCCTCCTGAAGAGGCGCATGTGCTATTGGAGTATGAATATGAAAATCCACCCGTCACCTTATGGGATTGGTTCCATGAGCCGCGCAAACGCAATATCTGGATGACGACCGAAATCATTCCGGTCCTGCAGGTCGGCGGGCGCAATGGTCCTGGAGCGCGCAACCACTGCGTACACGGCAAGAACGATGTAGTGATCGAAGATGTACTTGATCTGCATCCTTTTGAATACTTTACGATCAAACAAGTTCCGCGCGGCAGGTCGATCGGCTTGCTGATCAGCTTTCAATTTACTCCGAGACCTCAAGGGGGTACTCATCTGCTCGTCACTTTCAAACTCGATATACCACCTGCCATTCGAGTGGTCGCCAGTCTGCTTTGCAAATTCATCGTCCGATTCAATATTCTGAAACGTTGGAAATTTGACAAACTTGATGAATACATAGCTTCGTCAACTCGCCAAATGTAGGCCGACCTGAAATTCCTCTTAATATTTATTATTCCGCGATATTCTGCTGTTTGAGGGTCATGCGTCTGCAATTGAATTAGCGATCTTTCAGACGATATTGCCCCAAAATCGGTCGTATAATCCGCTCATGCCTGAATGGATCGGTCAGACGATCGGTAAAGTTCGGATCGAGAAATACCTTGCACGCGGGGGCATGGCGGAGGTCTATCTCGCCACACACCTCACGCTCGACCGTCCGGTCGCGGTCAAGGTCATGCATAGCTATGTCGAATCAGACCCGGAGCTGCAGACGCGTTTTCAGCGGGAAGCAAAAGCGGTCGCCGGGTTGCGTCACCCCAATATCGTTCAGATCTTCGACTTCGACACCTATGAGGGCCATCCCTACATTGTGATGGAATACCTGAGAGGTCCATCCCTTTCAGCGTATCTGCGTGCCGTCCATGAGAATAAGACGAATCTACCGTACGAGCAGATCGGCCATTTACTCAAGGCACTTGCCAGTGGGATCGACTACGCCCATGCACAGGGCATCATCCATCGCGATATCAAACCAGCCAACATCCTTCTGCATAACAAAAGCGGCGAGTTTTCTGAAAACGCGCCCCTAGCCAGGGAGACTGAACCGATCATCACAGATTTCGGTCTGGTGCGCCTGACGCATTCAGGCACACAAACCGCATCCGGGCTGGTCAGTGGAACGCCCGCATACATGTCCCCGGAACAGGCGCGCGGCAGCAAAGTGGATCATCGCACCGACATCTATTCACTGGGCGTCGTCCTGTATGAATTGCTTGCCGGCCGGGTCCCCTTTGAAGGCGACACTTCGATGGATGTGATTCTAAAGCACATCAACGAGCCGCCGCCACCCATTGAGAATATCTCCGCTGAACTGCAATCCGTGATTGACAAAACCTTGACCAAGGATCCAAACGACCGCTATCAAGACTGCCGGCATCTGACCGCGGATTTCTTCGAAGCTGTCGGCATGCATGGCGAAGCAGAGACGATCCATTCGGCCCGAATTCGTACTCCCAGGCCTCTGGCGGTTCCCAATCAGAAGAAATCGGGCGTGAGTGCTTTTTGGATCGGCAGCGGGTTATTCGTATGTGCCTGCCTGGGCTTTCTGGCCTTTAGCGGCCTGGGATTTACGGCCATAACCTTATTCCCAAGCGCGACCGCGCAGACAACTCCGACGCCCATAAAAACCTCCGCGAGCGGATCTGGCGCTAATCCCGGCGATCCCACCCAGGGCGTCCTGCGTTTTCAGGATGGAACCTCAACATTGGATCAAATTACGATCAGCGCGGCGCTGGTTGCCCCCGCTGATGGAACACAATACGAAGCATGGTTGATCTCGGATAGCAGTGAATTGCGTAGAAGTCTGGGCCTTCTCGCACCCAATACTTACGGGCAATACACTCTCTCCTATGTTGATCCACAGAGCCGCAATCTGCTGAGTGAATTCAATCGCATGGAAATTACCTTGGAGCCAAACCCGGATAGCAGTCCCAACCCATCGGACAATGTCGCGTATTCATCAGAAATCCCGGCAGGCTCGCTGACACACATTCGGCATCTGCTGGTCCGCTTCGACAGTACACCCAATCAAATCGGGTTGACCGAGGGCCTGGTTAATACATCCACCTTGATCAAGGAAACCGCGGATGCCATGTTGGCGGCGTTTGAAACCGGGGACATGGCAATTGCACGCTCAAATGCCGAAGCGATCATCAATCTCATCGCTGGCAAACAGGCAATCAATCAGTATCAGGATTGGGATGGGAACCGAAAGATCAATGACCCCGGTGATGGTTTTGGCTTGCTCCTGAACGGCGACCAGGCCGGATATATTGGAAACACCATCGACCATGCCAAACTTTCGGCAGAGGCCCCCGATTCAACACCCGAGATCCGCATGCACTCCGAACACGTCGCTATCTGCACGCAAAACGTTGAAGCCTGGGCGACCCAACTGAGAGACGTCGCAATTTCAATCGCGCAGTCAGAGTCCAGTCAGATCCTCGAATTTGACGTTCGTTATGCTGCCACGCTTGCAAACCAGATCCTGGATGGAATTGATCTCAACGGAAATGAATCCATTGACCCGATCCAGGGCGAAGGGGGAGCGATTACCGCTTTCGAGCATGCGGATTACATGTCTGATATGCCGATATTGCCGGGAGAAAAACAGGTGCCCGCTTCCGATCAATAATTGAGGGAACCGCGGAATATTTCTCGTCGTGGTCGGTACGGGCGGGCTTAAAAAGTATACAGAGGAGATCGGCGTACTAAAACGGCTCTGGCTGCTGGAAAAATATCACGGGCGGAAGATCGGCTATCAGGTCGTGTTGCACCTGCTGGCTTTTCCCGCGCGCCTGGTACACACGAGACTGCATGCAAACGCACCCAAAACAAGAACGCGCAATTCGCTTCTGCAAGAGGCGGGGCTTTACCGAGATCCCGAGTTATCAAGAGAGCATGGATGATGTCTCCATGGAATTAATGGTATGACCGCCACACACGGAACATAATCCGAATTCCTGCGTCTTTATTCCAGGCCGACATCAGGAGAAAGCCGATGAAAAAAAACAGCCTCGATCCATTCTTCGCCACTCTTTTCGCTCTCAGCCTATTATTTAGCGCCTGTGCGCCAACCGCTTCCGGAAACACAACGAAATCGAACAAACACCGCGAGATGAAACCGGCTGTCCCCGAGGAGGATGTCCACAACCTCGTGGGTGGGAATAATGCTTTTGCTGTGGATATCTATCAAGCGCTTCGTTCCGAAAGCGGGAACCTGATCCTCTCCCCGTACAGCATTTCCCTGGCCCTCGCTATGACGTATGCCGGCGCCCGCGGCGAGACCGGATCCCAAATGG
>CAZSVR010000034.1:0-3687 GCA_964610295.1 uncultured Anaerolineaceae bacterium | reverse complement strand
AATGGCGGGTACTTTACATTTCAACCAAACCCGGGACCAGTTACATCCCGCCTTCAACGCCCTCGACCTTGCTCTCGAAGAAACGCCCACATCCCTGGATAAAGACCAGGAACCGCTGAAGCTCAACATCGCAAACGCGGTGTGGGCTGAACAGACCTTTCCCTTCCTGCAGGAATTTCTTGACACCCTTGCGGTCAATTATGGTGCAGGGATCCACCTCGCGGATTTCATCGAACAATTTGAACCGGCGCGCAAAGAGATCAACCATTGGGTCAGCGACCAAACCGAAGATAAGATCAACGATCTGCTCCCCGATGGCTCGCTGAATTCAAACACACGCATGGTATTGGTCAATGCCATTTATTTCAAAGCTGACTGGCTCGCTCCGTTCGACGCGGATTCAACAGGCGATGGACAGTTCCACCTACTGGATGGTTCAGAAGTCGCAGTGGCTATGATGCATCAGGGCATGTACATCCCTTATATGCAAGGGCGCGGTTATCAGGCGATTGAACTTGGTTATGCAGGTGAGACCACGGCGATGGATATTATTGTGCCAGATCAAGGCAACTTTGAGGCTTTCGACTCTTCGTTCATCAAGGGGAGATTCGACGAGATCATCACTGGAGTGCAGCCAGCCTCTGTGAGCCTGAGCCTGCCCAAATTTGAATTCGATAAGGGCTCCAACCTGTCAGAGACACTCAAAGAGATGGGCATGACGAATGCATTCGAGAACAACATGGCAGATTTCTCCGGTATGACCGGCGGTAAAGACCTTTTCATTGGAAATGTCTTCCATAAAGCGTATGTCGCAGTGGATGAAGAAGGCACGGAAGCCGCGGCGGCCACGGCCGTGATCATGGAAGTCACGAGCGCACCGATTTACGATGTGAACTTACAGGTGGATCGTCCGTTCATTTTCATTATCCGCGACACGATCAATGGGCAGATCCTGTTCATCGGGCGCGTGACCGACCCCAGCCAATAAATTAAAAAAGGGGACAGTGACTTCATAACTGACCGTCCCTGATCGTATTCAACCAATCGGGTAATTGTTCGAACAATTTTCGCATAATTTCTTTCGTCCGTTCTTCGAACAACCTCACGTTATCGTAGGCTTCCCCTTCCTTTTCGTTGACCAGGTCGCTGACACCGCGCAGGATCAATAACCGCGCTCCGTTCTTCTTCGCCACCCAGGCAAGCGCACCGGATTCCCAGTCGCCCGCGATGGCGCCTTCCGACCTGAGAAAGGCGATCTTCTCCGGCGGCAGATCGCTATCTGCGGAGGCCAGGACCCCGCGTCGGACAGGGTGTGGATGGGGTTCCGACAACCAGCTTAAGTCAAGAGCAGAGGTGTAGTAGGATTTTATGTTCAGGTCGCCCATCAATTCCACAATATCATAGACGAAGGTCTGCTCCACCAGTACCACCTCGCCTTCATCAATCACACCTTCAAATCCGCCGCACGTGCCCAGGTTGACGATGAGGTCGGGCCTGAGATGGTCGATCACATATTGCATCATGCCGGCTGAGGCGATCTTTCCCCAGCCACTATGAAAGAGGGACAGATTCCAACTCCCCAGGGTCAGAGTGGCTGACTCACCGTAAGGCGATTGTGTAATCTCAAGCTGCGGATAGATCTCTTTTACGGCCACCCATTCTGCAATCGCCGAGATGATGACAACCAGCTTCATTCGAGTTTCCCTTCGAGATAGTCAATCACGAATTGAAGCGCAGCGTCAGAGGAATCATATTTGTTCTTCTCCCGGTCGCCGGTCCAGACAAAATGGCGCGCCCATTCAGCGGCCTCCGTTGACAGTCCAATCCACGTGGTACCCACCGGTTTTTCGGGCGTATCACCACTTGGACCCGCAATACCACTGACTGAGACCGCGATATCGGCATCAAACAATTTACGCGCGCCGCGCGCCATCTCGCGGACGGCCTCTTCGCTCACCGCGCCAACCGTGTTCAGCGTATTCCATGAGACGCCCAGCAGGCCTGCCTTGGCTTCATAGGAATAAGCAACAACACATCCGGGAAAATATTCCGAGGAGCCGGACACATTTGTAATGCGATGCGAGACCAGACCGCCCGTGCACGACTCGGCCGAAGCAAGTTTGAGTTTGCGGGCACGCATCAGATCGCGCAGGTTTTCTTCAAGAGTAATCGCCATTAATATCTCCTTGCAATTCTTCAAATTATACTATCGGGTATTATTTATTGATGTCCAGCCTGACCGGAAAAACGCTTGGCAGGGTTCAAATTGGGGAAATGATCGCGCGGCGGTATAGCCGAGATATATTGGCGGTCATGCCGTTCCTGCCAGGAGCACATCAATTGCCATCGCCGGCACAGCCAATAGATAACTAATAAATAACGCCTCTTGAAAATAGGAGGCGTTATTTATTGTTCATTAGCTTTCGTTATTATGGAACATTTTGCAGGCTTTGGTTAATCTCGCTCAAGACATCGCCAATGGCAGGGCCCAGGAGTATCAATCCTCCAAAAACCACGCAGGCACAAAACAGCAACAGTACAGCGCCAGGTATCAAGGCGGAACCAATGGCGGCACCCCAACCAAAGCGATTTACGGCCTTGATGGCGATGATCTGTAAGACAATCGCGTAAAGGCTCACGCCGATGGAAATTATTCCTGTGCAAAGACCTACATATGGGATCGCGCTCAGCAGCGAAAAGATCGAAGAGACGAGAGTGAACGGTACAGTAATCGCCGCAATCCCATAAGCCAGTTTTTCAAAAGTGCCTTTTCCTCCGAATAACCTGGCAATCCACTGAACAATCGCGATACCCAGGGCAAAAAATAATACGGATAAAAGCCCGGCTACCGGAGAAAGGCATAAACTGGTAATCAATGATATGCCGATCGTTCCGGGGTCTGCAGCGCCGCTTTGCTGCATGAATTGTTCCAGGCCGGGAATGGGCATTTGAGGAGCGCCACCTATCGCCAAGACTATGGCTCGCGAAATGGCTTGGACGATACCGGCAAGTGTGCCGGCAATAAAGACCCAGATGAAAGCAGTTCTTGAGGTTGCATCCGGTTGTTCGGTAATATCGATAAATGTTTGTTCATTGGGCTGAGTGATAGCCTTGATCCACACAGGAATCCACCCAGCAGGGCCGGGTTTTGATTCCATGATGGGGGCATTCGATGGCATTTGTGACATGTCGCATTCTCCTTTAATATGGTTTGATTTTATTGTACGAGGGAAGCGCAAAAAGTCAAGCATGAATTTTGGGTCATGTTACGGAGTGCCGCATCCATATTCCGCCGGAGCACCAATTTCACCATAAAATGATTTTGAAAGGTTTAGTAATTTACGCAACAAGCGGTAGAATTGCCGCTAATGGAGATCTCTGAAAACCTGCAAGGCATTCTGAACACACTGCCCGCCAAGCCCGGCTGTTACCTGATGAAAAACGCTGCGGGGACGATCATTTACGTCGGCAAGGCCATCAGTCTAAAGAACCGCGTGCGGTCGTATTTCCACGCGGAGGCCAGCCACGACGCGAAGACGCGGCGCCTGGTGCGCGACATCACCGACCTGGAATGGATCGTGGTCGGGTCCGAGCTCGAGGCGTTGATCCTTGAGATGAACTTGATCAAGAAGCATCGCCCCAGGTACAACGTCCGGCTCAAGGACGACAAGCGCTATCCGTATATCA
>CAZSVR010000033.1:0-41590 GCA_964610295.1 uncultured Anaerolineaceae bacterium | reverse complement strand
CGCGCTCATCCTGACGACGATGCCGCCCTCCACCTGCGACTGGCCGAAGGACGTATGCCCCGAACCGCGAGCCCCAATCTTGATCCCCTGTTCTCGCGCGAAATTGACCATCCGAACGACGTCCTCGTGGGAATCGGGTTCCAACACGGCAATCGGCCGGTGATGGCGCAGGTTCCCGAAATCCTCCGACGCCGCCTTGAGTGCCATCTCATCGATCCGCAGCACGCCATCAAGTCTGGGGATCTCGACCGCTGGCCGCGCCGGGCTATCCGTCACCCACGACCTGCCCGTTGGATCAAACCCGAGGACATTCGCATGCTTCATCACTTACCTCCTCCAGCAAAAGCCCAATCCATAAAATAACAATTCGTCTAATTTCCTGACTGCTCAAAAAATGCCGGGGCCCGGTGCCAGGATGTTATCAGGATCGAAACGGCGTTTTGCATTCGCGAACTGCTCCCAATAGGGATCAAAGTGCTGTCGCCAATCCGCTTGAGTCAGCGGGATCGCGGTGATGGCATAGTGCTTGCTGCCCATTTCGCGTGTTCGTTCAAAGAACCGCCGGTTGCGGTCGACGATCTTCATCGCCATCTCCGGCTTTGAATACGTGCTCATGATGTCGAGCAGGAATGCTATCGGTTCATTGGGAAGTCGAAACAGCGGACGCGTGCAAAGCGCAGTGTGGAAGGGATAGAACTCTATCGGAAAATCCGCCTCGAGCTCGGCAGGGTTCAGGCTCGCGAAGACCTCTAACCCGAATTCGTCAACAGCGGAATCGGGAATGAAGGTATCAAACCATGGATGAGGCAGGTTGATGCGACCATTGGCAGTGAGCTCGACAAAATGCTGCGTACCGCGATCTGCGCTGTCGAAATAAGGGATATTAGATACCCGCTCGAAGCCACGGATATGATGAAGCCCTGCGCACAAGGCCTCCCGATCCGGTACTGCAGGCGCTGTGAAATTACAGCCAGCTTGCGTGAAATATTGCCACCCACCAGCACTGGATGGCAGAACGTGAGCGGAGATACGGTCAAAGCGACCATCCTCGATTAGTAGACGTTCGTCTGCCAGCATGCTGGGAAGGTCCCGGTATAGCATGTGGAGGAAAAGGCAATGAGTAGGCGCAGGAATCAGGCGCAGGGTGGCGCGCAGGATAATGCCACATTGGCCCTGCCCGGCTAATACCGCATTGAAAAGCTCCGGCAGATGAGACATTGAGCAGGTCTCCAGCCGGCCTTCACCGGTCACTACTTGCAACTCAAGCACATTATCCACCTGGGCACCGTAGCGGTAACTGCCACCATCGATGCCGCCAACGGAAAGCGTACCACCCACCGAGAGCCCTACATTATGTGTCAGCACGGGCGGCTTCAACCCACGCTCGAGGGTTGCTGAGAGCACCTGGCGCCAGGTCATCCCCGAGCTGACTTCCACGCAGTCCTCGCCGAAAACGGGAGGCTTGATGAACCCACTCATCCTGATAACAATGCCGCCCTCTACCAGCGCCTGGCCGAAGGTGTTGTGTCCTGAACCGCGCGGCCCAATCTTGATCCGCTGCTCCCGCGCAAAGCCCACCATCCGAATGATGTCCTCATTCGAGCGAGGTTCCAGCACGGCAATCGGCCGGCGATGATGCAAGTGGCCAAAATCCTCCGCAGCCGCCTCAAGGGAGGCCTCGTCGGTGAGCAAAACACCATCTAATAACGGGACCTGGACAGATCCTGATCGTCCACTCGACTGCGTAACCCAGGACTTGCTCGCCGGGTCAAACCCAAGTACATTCGCATAATTCATCGACAGCCTCCTCCGGAAAAAATCTGGCTGATGGACACGCCTCTTCGTTAATGTAAACCTGATCTTCTAAAAAATGCCGGGGCCAGGCGTTAAGATATTATCGGGATCGAAGCGGTGTTTGGCGTCCACGAACTGCTCCCAATAAGGATGAAAGTGTTCCTGCCAATCCTGCCGTGAGAATGGCAGTGAGTTGATGGGATACTGCTTGCCGCCCAAATCACGAGCCTGCTCAAAAAATCCTCGAAATCGATCGATCATCCTTGCAGCTGCATCCTGATCGGGGAGTGTCCCCATAAGATGGAACAGGAAGCCGGACGCCTCTTCAGGGAGTCGTAATAAGGGACGAGTACATACCCCAGTCTTGATCGCAAAGAATGTTACCGGGAAATCAATTCCGATGTCGGCGGGTGTAAGGGTGCCAAAAGTTTCGGCCAGGTATTGGTCAATGACAGAATCCGGGAGGAAAATATTCAGCCAGGGATGAGGCAATTCAACCTCACCACTACCCCGGATGGCTGTAAAGCGTGGATTACGTACCACACAATCGAAATAGGGAAGTGTGTACAAACGCTCGAAGCCGCGGAGATGATGCAACTCTGCAGGAAGGATTTCCTTATCCGGTTCGCTTGGAGGCGTAAAGTAGCACTCGGCTTGGATGTAATAAAACCACCGGCCTCGAGACGAGGGCCGAATGCAGCCGGAGATTCGGTCAAAGTGTCCATCCGCAATCAGCAGGCGTTGATCAGCCAACATGGTGGAAAGATCCGAATAGAGCAACTCGAATACACGAGCATGAGTACCGGCAGGAATGAGGCGCAATGTGACACGCACAATGATGGCACACTGGCCCTGCCCGGCCAGGACTGCATCGAAAAGCTCGGGCAGATGAGAAGGTGAACAGGTCTCGAGCCGGCCTTCACCGGTGACTACCTGTAATTGAAGCACATTATCCACCTGCGCTCCGTGGCGATACGTGCCGCCATCGATACCTCCAAAAGATAATGTGCCGCCCACCGAAAGTTCAAGATCATTTGTAAGAACTGGAGGCCTTAATCCATGCTCAAGAGTGGCCTCCAGCACTTCGCTCCAGGTCATGCCGGCGCTGACCTCAACTTGATCGGCGCCGACTATTGGAGGCTTGATAAATGCGCTCATTCTGACGACAATGCCACCTTCCACCTGCGATTGTCCATAAACACTGTATGCCCAACCGCGCGCCCCGATCTTGATTCCCTGCTGGCGTGCGAAATTCACCATATTGACGATATCTTCATTCGAACCCGGTTCAAGCACTGCAATTGGGCGATGATGCCGCATGTGGCCAAAATCATCTGCGGCCGCGCTCAGGGCGGCCTCGTCGATCAGCAGTGCGCCGTCCAACGGCGGGACCTGGACAGACGCTGGCGTTGAAGCCTCCGTCACCCATGATCTGCTTGCAGAGTCAAACCCAAACACTTTTGGCGGCTTCATTGCCAGGCTCCTCCGGAAAGATCTGTTTGTTTATTAATAGAAGGGTCAATTTCAGGAAAAAGACCGGGCGTCTAGAAAATACCGGGCCCCGGCGCCAGGATGTTCTCCGGGTCGAAACGATGTTTAGCCTTCACGAATTGCTCCCAGTAGGGATCAAAATGCTCCTGCCAATCCTGCCTGCTCAGCGTCATCGCGCTGACCGGAAGATGTTTACCACCCACTTGACGAGCTCGATCGAAAAATCGTCGATTCTGTTCGACCATCCGCTCAGTTGACTCAGGATTGGTTATGGTAGTCATTAGATTGAACAGACAGGCGGACTCTTCATCAGGGAGTCGCAACATGGGGCGCCTGCACACTGCAGTCCTGATAAAGAAGAAGGATATTGGGAAGTCAACCCCAATATCTGCGGGGGTAAGAGTGCCAAAGGTGTCGGCCAAGTATTGGTCAGCAGCAGAATCCGGGATGAACACATCCAACCATGGATGAGGTAGTTTGATTCGGCCACTAGCCTTGAGGTCTGCCTGCCGCGGATTGTTCGCCACAAAATCGAAATAAGGTTGGGTGTAGACTCGCTCGAATCCCTGCAAATGGTGTAGTCCTGCCGGAAGAATGTCCTTATCCGGTACTACAGGAGGCGAGAAGTTCAAATCGGCTTGAATATAATACGACCAGTGGCCGCTGGCTGAGGGGAAAACATAGCCGGAGATCCGGTCAATCCGCCCGTCCTCGACCAGCAAGCGCTCATCAGCCAACATGCTGGGAAGATCCAAGTAAAGCAGTTCGAATACGCGGGCGTGAGTACCGGCAGGGATAAGACGCAACCTGGCGCGTACAATCATGGCGCACTGGCCTAGCCCGGCCAAGACTGCATCGAAAAGCTCAGGCAAGTGAGTGGCTGAGCAAGTCTCGAGCCGGCCTTCGCCGGTCACTACTTGCAATTCAAGTACATTATCCACTTGCGCTCCATGACGATAACTGCCACCATCCATCCCACCAACAGATAATGTGCCGCCCACCGAAAGCTCCACATTATGGGTCAGAACAGGAGGGCGCAGTCCACGTTCGAGCGTAGCTGCAAGCACCTCACTCCAGGTCATGCCAGGGCTGACCTCAACCCAATCCGCACCAAATATTGGAGGCTTGATCAACGCTCTCATCCTGACGACAATCCCGCCTTCCACCTGAGACTGTCCATAGACACTGCTCCCCTCACCACGCGCGCCGATCTTAATTCCCTGCTGGCGTGCGAAATTCACCATATTGACAATGTCTTCATTCGAACCGGGTTCAAGCACTGCAATTGGCCGATGATGCTGCAGGTGTCCAAAATCATCTGCGGCTGCGCTGAGGGCTGCCTCATCGATCAGCAGTGTGCCATCGAGTGGCGGGATTTGAACGGATGGCCCTTCCGAGCCATCCGTTACCCACGTCTTATTCGTTCTATCAAACCCAATTGCATATGCCTGCTTCATCATCAACCTCCAATGAATCGAACCTCTTACCAGTAGCTGGAGCTACTTTGAGTTACTTCAAATCTAATCGGCGAATTCCGGCATAACCTTCTCTGCAAATAAGCGCATCGAGGCCATGATCTTTTCATGGGGAACGCCTCCCGGCCCGAAGATGCACGCCAGGTGATCAATATGATGCTCGGCGCGCAGAGCTCGGATTCGTTCCCGGCATTCCTCAACCGAACCGATGATCCCGAGTTTGGTGATAAATTCATCGATCGCCAGATCATAGCTCAGGATCTGGGCAGGACGGCCGGGATTGTTGTCAAGATACCAGCGCGCAGGTTCGTGCATGTCCTCCCTGGCGCGAGCGCCGTTCTCGTGCACGTAGACCATGCGTGACAGACTCATGAGCGGAGCAGTCGTCCCCGCATATTCACTGCGGTACAGGTCCAGGTTCTTTTTCAGGCTGTCCCCGGTAAAGGTGTGCAGAAGAGGGTAGCCGTTGCGGGCCGCGAAGCCGATCATGGCCGGGTTTCCGAAGCTGGCGACCCATAGGGGCGGATGAGGGGACTGGACCGGTCGGGGTACAATGCGCACCTGCTCGGCATCGAAGAACTTTCCGTGAAAGCCGAATTCCTCGCTCGACCAAGCCGCTTTCAGCAGGTCGTGCGCCTCGTAGAAACGGGCCTCGTTCTCGCCGATCTCCATCCCGAATGCCTTATAATTTTGCTTTGAATGGCCCTTGCCGATCCCAAGGTCCAGACGCCCCTCTGAAAGCTGGTCTACGAACGCGACGCGCTCTGCCACCACCACCGGGTTGTGGATGGACAGCACTACCACCCCTGTGCCGAGCCGTATGGTCTTCGTCACGCCCGCCAGGTGCGCGGCGAAGGTCAGCGGGTCAGGGCAAATGCCGAAGTTGTTGAAATGCTGTTCGGTCATCCAGACGGCCTGGAAGCCAAGCGCCTCCGCCAGTTTCACCTGCTCGATGGCCTGACGGAAAATCGTGCGCTCGGATTGTGCTCCGTGCTGTGATTGCAATAAAGAAATCGAAAATTTCATAGTCGGCAATTCGTGGTCTCAGCTATTTCAAGCGCGCTAAGGCAGATAAAATACTTGGATCACTTCCTCGGCTCGGATGACCCGGCTATCCGATCACAAGCATTCCAGCATTATGCAATCGCCCCACCAGGGATCTCTGCTCAGAAGAAATGAGTTTCTTAAGTTCACCATAGGAGTGAGTATTACTCTGCAGTAATTCATATACCTTGAGTCCATTCTCCATTTTATCTAGAAATGGAACTTCCACCTCATCCGGACGGTCCTTAAAGTAAAAACGTTGGCATTCATGGTAAGGAGGTACGGAATCAAGTAGATCTTCGTGCTTCAATGGATCCGTCCAGTAATCAGGTGTCGTCATCTTCCTCACTTGCAGCTGGCCCAGCAGGACGCTTGATCGCACCGCGACATTTGAATGGATGGCTATTTTGGTATCGAGGGCCAATTCGCTTCCTTCCACGTCATTGATGATGAGCGTAGTGTGGTTCGGATCGGACGCCTTAAGTCCAAATGGCGGATATATCGTTGTCATGGCCGGCTCTTGCGGCGAGCGTGATTCCCAGAAACGCTTCACGAAATGCAAGCTTGAGGGCGCCTGCGGCGAGAATTGCTTCAACGTTTCTATCCAGCGCTGCCGGTCTCCTGTATAGTCGTACTCAGCCAGGTCGGTGGTCTCAAGATTGATCAACATAAAGAAAGTCTTATCACGTAGATCAACACTCGGGATCTCGCTTCTGCGGCTTTTCCAAAAAATCGATTCGGGATTCTTTCTTGCGATTCCGTGGTACCACTGATCGATGCAGATGCTCAGTGTAAGCGCAATCGTGCGCATCCGCTGCTGATAGTCGTACCATAGATCTTTTTTCTGCTGTTCGGGGAGGGTCGAATTCAAGGTTGTATCGATCAGGAAGGAGACGCTTGATGCTTCGATCATGGAGAGCCCTACGCCCGATGAAAAGAGCGGATCCACGAAGAAAGCCGCGTCGCCGAGCAATATCCACTTATTATCGTAGTCGCAGAATGTTTCGCTGATCATCGAATAGTTTGTCGTGGTCAGCACCTTGTCCGAAATCGCTTCAGCATCTGCCATGAGATCGCACAGCAGGGGAATCTGCTTGATCTTTGCCAGGAACACTTGCATATCGGTGTATCGTTTATCTGGGGATGTGGACAGGATCTTGGGGTCCGTCACGATGCCGACCGAATGTGTCAACACTCGTTTGCCCATGACAATTTTTGGCACGGGAATATACCAGAACCATCCATCGTCACATGCAAAGCAGCCAATCGGCGACCAATCCTCGCCTTTAAAGCCTGGAATGTGTGCTTGCTTTGCTCGAAATATGTTCCAGTCCCCGGGCAGGTTCTGCACGGCTTTGCCCCCGACGAAATGATTCCAAATCGCAATATTCTTATAATCGGACAAAAATTGTTTCTTGGTTCCGGTAATGCTGGTCACACGTCCAGATGCCTCGGCGAATATTCGGCAGTAGGCTTCGCTTCCATCGTCAAGTCGTACCCGCGTCCTGTCCTCGTCTCGCTCGACTCCCGTTACGGCCGCGCCCTCGTGGACATCCACGCCCATATCTCTAGCATGGTCCAGAAGCAGCTTATCGAACTCGGAGCGGTTGACGTGCATGGCGAAGTTAAGGATTCCCAATTGTTCGTACATTTCGTAGTTGGTGATATGACACCAGGGATCCTCATGTCCAGGATCCCACGCAACAATGGCGCCTGGTTTGGGCCCTGCATAACAGTCGCTTTGCAGAATCTTGGGCAGAGCGCCACTGAACGATAGTGCCGGTATGACAGTTGATACCAGGCTTTCGCCAATATGCTCGCGCGGAAAAAACTCCTGTTCGAACAGTCCAACCTTAAGCGTGGTATGCCGGGCAAGAATTGCGCCGAGAGTGGCGCCGGCCGGTCCGGCCCCCATGATGATGACATCGTATTCCTCAGGCATACACTGCTCCATTTCCATGAGAGATAAACCAGACGAGGCCGCCGCGTGAAAGTCGATCCACGGGGGCGGCACACTCCGCCGGCTCTAAAGGGTTGCGGATGGACTTCAATAGAGCGATTGCACATTTCATGTTGAACTGTCGTTGGTCGTGTGATTTTTTTGTGAACGCCCGATGAACAGTGTCTGATCTGAATTCTGTGAGGCCACCAGCTGGTTCATTCGACTTAGTTTTTCAGCAAGACTCCTCGCCATTTGAAGAAGGACCGCCGGATGATTGAACGTCATGGGCCTCAGATCGGCCCCCTTACAAACGTAACATTCGGAAGGGCGGACGGCCCGCACGGTCGCACTCCCCGCCTCGTTGGTGATGAAGGAAAATTCGCCGAACAAGTCCCCCGGCTTGATCAGGCCAACATGCTTCGCTTCCTTCTGCCCTTCCTCTTGAACAATGATCTCAAGCAGCCCGTCCAATAGGATGAAGATATCTGTGTTCTTCTCGCCCATCCATAATACGGGTTCGCTGCTGTCCAGCTTCAACCGGTAGATGCGGTGGATCAGCCATAATTGCAGGTCCGCGGGCAGCGGCCTCAGCATCGGGATGCGGTCCAAGATCTCGAGTCGCTCCACGGTATTGGCGATCTCTTCATCCGACTCGCCGGTGGTGAAGTATTTCCACAAACGCTTGTCGGTCGCCGTGGGCAGGAATTTGGCCGGTAGCAGCGCCATCGTTTCCTCGCTGCGCGCCAGTGCATTCGGGAACAGGCTCTTCAGGTCGTCGGGACAGACCAACCCCAAATAATCCAGGGGATCCGACTGGCCCTCCTCCCACAGCTCCATCAACTGTGTCAGGTCGGATTCAACCTTTCCCCCCGGAACGTTCAAGGTCGTTACTTCCATGCGCCTCAGCAGCCCGACGCGATAGCGTTTGTAGAAATAGCGTCTGCCCAACTCGGACTGCTTCATGACAGTTTGATAGGCCCGATATAAGGCCTGGATCTCGATGCGGTCCAGCACCTTGGACGCGTCGATCTCGGGCACCAGCTTGTGTTTGAGGTTCAGCCGCGTGACGGCAAACTCATCCACGTAATCGGACTGCTTGCTGAGAAAGTCGAAATACATCCATCCAAAGTGGCTGTACGTATAACGCGCGGCCTCCTTCGTATAATTCTCGTTGAGCTCGTCGATTACCGTTTCACGCTGTTCGATGCGATCCAGCACCAGCTCCGGTAATTGACCGCTGGCACGCAACAGTTCCTCCGTATCGATCGTAAATACGGTCCTCACCATTTCGATATCCACCAGGGTGCCGTCGCCAATTTGTTGCGTCACATTCAGGGCCTGAACGATGTTGCGGTACGAGTCTAACGCGATATCTTTTGCCTCGATTTTCTCGCCCAACTTGGAAATGGCCTTGGCCAGCACGCTGCGCACCCTGTGTTTTAGTTCCGGCGACATGCGCCGCTTGATCAACGCCATCGCCAGCTGGTTGGCTACTTGCTCCTCCTGCCACAAGTTGTCGGATTGGAACTCTCCATAGCGGTGCCGCAGAGAGTGTCCCATCTCATGTGCCACGATGCGCGGCAAAAGCAGTGTGAATAATTCCAGGATCTCGGCGTTGGAATCGGCGTTGAACATGGATTTAAGGAACAGCAAATACAACTGGCCCAGACCGCCTTTCAACGTCGGAAGCGCCAGATAGATCTGGCCATCAGTGAGGTTATAGTAGCTATTCATGCCCTTGGATCGGAGCAGCGTCATCTTCGGGTCCGGCTCAATTCCGTACGAGCGCAGCACCCTCACGTAATCATCGAAATACGTCTGGGCTGTGTTGAACAGGTCTTCAAAAGCCTGGGCCTCGGCGGCATCAATCTGCACGGTGTTTGAGTCACTCATGGCTACTACTCCCGGTCAACTGGCGGATGAATTCGAGGGCTGGGCGGAGCGTCCCGCGGCGTTCGAAAAGTTCTTTTTCGCGAAAATCCAGATAGGTAGCGACTTCCTGAGAGGCGAAGGTCATCTGGCGCAACTTCCCCATCCAGCCGTTCAGTTGCTTGAACCCCCAGTCCAAGCCCTCGCGCGCCATCCAACTTACGTCTGGTTCCCCGGCTCTTTTCCGCCGCCTAGCCTCCGATAGGAAATAAGTCACCGCTCCCAAGTTGAGATCCTGCTGCCAGTCGAACAGGTCCTCACGGAATAGATGCCAGCAACCGAAGATATTAATCCACTCGTCCCATAAAGGGAGAAGATCTAGCTTGTCGTATCGGAAACAGACAGCGGCCATGCTGATCTTGGCGGCGCACACCTTGTGGCCGACCAGAGTTTCAAAGGTCTGCCGGTCAATCTCGGTCAGATGTCCATCGGCAATCGTGACGTCACAAAATTCGGCCCAGGTGCGGCGAAAGAAATCCCAGAACGGATGGCCGGTCTCGAAATAGCCATGGTAGATGCTCTGGAACTGATCCACACAGTAACCAGCGGCGGGGAGCAGCTTGGGCTCCACGGTTGCATGACCGTCCATCACATTATCCACCAAGCGGATATAGTAATAGAGGCTGGCATTGGAGAAGATAAGGTCGGATTGGAACTCCGGATCGCTCTTCTCTTTGAGCTGCCGCTCCAGCCACCAAGGTAGCAACATGAGCGGGAAAGCCACTGGGTGGAGGAAATAATCGGCGGGCTCTTCACTGCCCGCCAGTGATTTTATCCAGCTCTGCAGGTCGGCGGCGGCAAGAGGCAGATCCTGATCCAGCCGCCTCGTCACTCGCCCGACCCCGACTTTCATTAATTCCATGAACTCTGAAGAATGCACTGCGCTGAACCTCGTTCCTCTGAAGAATTCCCCTGACCCAGGGGTTACCCTGATCCAATATGCCTGATGAGGCGCCGAGAATGCCTCTTCATTGATCGGGACCGCAGGCCGTCTCTCCTTATCCTTAATGCATCTTGTCCAGCGCGTCCAATGCGCGCACGATATCTTCCTCGGTGTTGTAGCAATGGAAGGAAATCCGCAGATGCGGGTGGCCTTGCCGGTCGAGCTGTTTGGCAATGGCGATGCTCTGCTCTTCTTCGATCTTGTTCAAATAGGCCGTGGTCTCATCCTTGCCAAACTTGCTTTTAAAAGTCGCGATTGGCCCATGTTCGCCGAGAGTGGTGGTGAGCTCGTAACCGCGCGCCTGCGCCTGTTCCAGTGTGTCGGCGGCCAGGTTGGTCGTGTGGCGATCGATCGCTTCGCGGGTCAGCTCGTTGATCAGCGTCATGCTCTCGATCATGCCCGCCATCCCGACGAAATTGGGCGTACCGATCATGAAGCGCCAGGCTCCCGGATGAGGGGTCATGTCGTATTTGAGATAATAATCCCAGTCCACAGTTGAAAGGGAACCGACCACCCTCGGCTTGAGCGTAGCACAGACCGCCTCGCGGACGTACATGAAACCCATGCTGGGACCCGTCATGATCGATTTGTGCCCGCCAGTGACCAGCACATCGATGTTCATCATTTGCACATCAATGGGGAAATGTCCCACGGCCTGGATCGCGTCGACTGCGAAGAGGATGCCCCGCTCGCGGCAGAACTTCCCGATCGCAGCCAGATCGGTACGGTGACCGGAGAAGAACTGAATGGCGCTGGCGGCTACGACCCGCGTGCGTTCATCTACAGCATCGCGTACAGCCTCTAAGGTCAGTCCTCCGTGGACGGAGGGCACCTGTTTGATAACCACGCCGTCACGTTGCAGGCTCATCCAGCAGTAGACATTGGCCGGATGCTCCAGATCGCAAAAAACGATATTATCGCCAGGCTTGGTTTCCAAGGATTGAGCGATCAGGTTCAGGCCGAATGAGCACCCCTCGACATAGACGATTTCCTGCGGAGACTCAGCGTTCAACAATTTCGCGGCCGAGGCCATAAAGGCTCCGACCAGCTCAATGGGATAATTCCCCAGGTGCCACTGGGTAGTGGCGATCTTCTCATCCATCATCCACTTCATTTTGTTGATCGACCGCAGTGGGGTTGGCGCGCTTGCTGCATTATCCAAATTGATTCTTTGCAGCATTTCAGGAAACTCCGATTTGCGTAAGGCATCCAGATCATACATATAACCACGAGGAACACCCGGCTGGATGATCGTTTGATCGACAGCAACAGTGCGCGGCAGGACAGTCTTAAATGTATAGGTACCGATGCTAAAATTCTGCTCAGGCTGAATGGAAATCCGCCGATTGGGCGGGATTGGCTTTTCATCAATCAGTGTGCCATTCTTGGAATCCATATCCAGCAACCAGAATCCGTCCGGCGCAATCCTGAGACTCGCATGGAATCGGGAAACCTGCTGGTCATCCAGTGGAATATCGCACTCAGAGGCACGGCCTATCAGGATATCCTCTTTACTCACACGGAAATCCTTAACCTCTGTACCCCCTTTGCTGTACTGCAAAATGATGTCTGGTTGGATTGGCATATGTTTATTCCTTGCAACTCAGGTAACCTCCCAGGGCGGGCACGCCACAGACTTGGGATTATGGTCGGAAACTGGCTTTAGGGCACCTCATCATCCGCGGTCAGCAGTTCTTGCACCGCGGAACAGGTCATCTATAGGCTCAGCAAGCGGCTTTGTCAGAATCGTAACTTGCAGCCAGCTCGCGAAGTCCGGCTTCATCCATTCCTTTAATTGTTTTCAAAACGTCAGCTGAGACCTCGAAGTTGTGTTTCTTGAGCGTAGCTTCTGGTGCTGCTGCGAGTTCCTTTAGAAAAGCTGAATCGCTCGAAATCTTCTGGACCAGTGAATTAAGATCGTTCATGGGATCCTCCTAACACTAAATATGGCGTGCCCGCCATGAGAGGCTATACTTGGAGTATGAAAAAAGAACGGATAATAAATTAAATGAACCATATTAATGAGGCCAAACCAGTGGAAGCCCAGCGCCGCTTATGAGCTCACCGTCTTTCACATGAATCTCATGGGTCTTGTGAAGATCATGGGATTCCACATAGCGAGCTTCAGCCGGAAGATAACGATGAATGTATCCAAGGCGGGACGTATTCGAAGTATTTGGATAGCTGCAATGGATGACCAGTGAATGATGAAAAGACACATCACCCGGCTCAAGGGTTATTGGTTCCCTGACCAGCTTGTTTGTCTGTGCCTCATTGAGACCTTGCTTCAAAAATAACTCGGGGTCGGAATCCTTCATAATATTGGATCCAAATCTATCGATTAATCCCCACTGATGGCTACCCGGGATGACATACATACAACCACTCTCGCGGGTCACGCTACTGATCGCCATCCACGCGGTCACCATGTTCGGAGTGGAGATATGCTGCCAGTAATCGTAATCCTGGTGGCAGGGCACTGCCCCGCCAACCTTCGCATCTTTGTAAAAGATTTGATCATACAGGAGTCGGACCTCGGAGGTGCTCATCAATTGTGATGCGACCTCTCCTAATTTCGAAGTTTTTAGAAAATCAGCGAAAACAGGATTGGTTTTCCATAATCCCTGGAATTCTGTTACTTTTGTTCCATTTGGAAATTTTACGGGCAGCTTGCGGCGAATGCCTTCATCGTGACCCTCGACGATATGCCTTAATGCCCCCTGTAATAATTCGACGGTCTTTGAATCGATCAATTGACGGACTATCAAATAGCCGTTTGTTAGGAAGAACTCAACTTGCTCGATTGTAAGAACCGCCATATTTCTCCTTACAACAAATGCCTAAGAATTTTCCCGATAGGTTGAAATTAATGCGGTCGAAACAACTTATATGAGAAAGCGCAGGAAAACTGATTTGTTCTATTTGCGATGTTATCAAATTGGGTACTAAAAGTCAATATAACCTAATTTCACCCATTAGTCATCTCCAAAACCTACATAGAATCTTAGAAACGAGGTATTCTTATGGCAAGCCAGTTCCCAGTTGAATTGCAGTAAAATTACATGTGGTGACGAGTATTCACAGGTCATCCAAGTTGATGCCCTCCTGGATATGCGGGAGCTCTACATCGTTAATACCCATATATAAGATACGCAGGCCATATTTTAAAGGGTCCGCGGGGCAGTGGTTAGCGCAGGCGCCTCATAATCGATTGGTCGAAGGTATATGCCCCAAAGGGGTATTCGAATCCTGCCGGGCCCACCTCTTTTTTATGAAATATTCCCCCATCTTCCAAACAATACTAATTATCTTTCTTGTTCTCGGTTGTAGCAGGGCGCCTGCTACAGAATCACTCCCCACTCCGACACAGGAAGGTCTCACATTCAAGAATACAGTCGTGAGTCTCACCTTCGACGATGGCGATGCGGATAATTATTCCGTGCGTTCCATCCTCGCCGAAAATAATTTACATGCCACGTTCTATATCGTGAGCGGATTCACGGACTCTAACGGTTACATGACCTCTGACCAATTACGCGACTTATATAGTGACGGCAACGAGATCGGCGGGCATACGTCAAATCACACGAAACTCTCCGAGGTGCGCGGTGCAGATCTGAAGCGCGAAGTCTGCCAGGACCGTTTGAACCTTTTGGCGTATGGGTTTGAGGTCACTTCGTTCGCTTATCCTTATGGATATTTTGATGAGGAAGCGAAACAGGCCGTCCGCGATTGCGGATATAACAGCGCGCGAATCGTGACAGACGGCCCGGATAGGGTTCCTCCTGAAGATGCGTACGCCTTGCAAGCCATGCCGTATATCGTGAAGGATACGGATTTCCCTAAAATGTTTCGCTACGTCACTTTTGTGGAAAATGAAGGCGGAGGCTGGGCGATCTTCATCTTTCATCACGTGTGTAATGGCTGTGATGAATACGCTGTTGACCTCGACACATTTACCAATTTCGCAAATTGGCTGGGCTATCAACAAAAAGCGAATGGCCTGGTCATCAAAACAATTGACGACGTAGTTGGGGGAGAGTTGAAACCGGGTGTAGTGCCATGAAAATTAAAAGCCTAGTGTCATTCTCCCGAAGGACACACCTGCACTGCAACAAACGCAGTGCGGCGCAAGTGTCGGGACGATGTGAGGGAGTGGAACGACCGAAGAATCTCAACCAAAATAAACACAGACCCTTCGGCGCTTTCAGCGGCTCAGGGTGACACATAATATAAATAATGTAGAATACAACCATGAAAAAGAAAAAACCTCACATCCTGCTCACTAACGACGATGGGATCCGTTCGCCGGGCTTATGGGCCGCGGCGGGTGAGCTTTCGAAGATCGGCTACGTTACTGTGGCCGCGCCGCGCGAACAATCTTCGGGCATGGGACGTAGTTTGCCCAATACGTCAGATGGCTTCATTCGCAAAGAGCAGGTGCAGGTCAATGGTCAGGAATGGAGCGTGTACGCCGTTGGCGGTTCTCCCGCGCAAGCCATCTTACACGGCCTGCTCGAGATCGTTCCGCATAAGCCCGATCTGATCGTTTCCGGGATCAATTACGGCGAGAATGTCGGATACGGGATCACCATCTCCGGAACAGTGGGCGCGGCCATGGAAGCCGCTGCAATGGGCTATCCCGCCCTGGCAATCTCGCTTCAGACTGAAACGCAATATCATCTGACTTATTCAGAAGATATCGATTTCTCTGCGGCCGGATATTTCACCGCCTATTTTGCAAAGCGGTTGCTGGAAAAGAAATTTCCGAAGGAAGTACACCTGCTCAAAGTGGAAGTGCCGGCTCACGCGACGCCGGAAACGGAGTGGCAGATCTCGAGGCTTTCGGCCCAGCGATATTATCAACCCGTGCCCGCAAAACGTGATTCGTGGGAACAACCGGGCCTGATCACCTATAAGCAAGCCGGTTCGCTCGAACAGGAAGATGAAGATACGGACGTTTATGTTTTACGCAAAAAAAAGATGGTCGCGGTCACACCCCTGAATTTGGATATGACAGCACGTGTAGATTTTAAAGAGTTTGAACAATTATTACGCAAATAAAAACTTTATCACATCGTCCCCGAATGGGGAACAACTAGCTTTTCTACTTTCCATTCTTTATTTGTCGTCCTCGGTCCGTTGTCCGTCGTCCAAACTACAACTCACTCGCTCGTTTCACGATCCGATCCTTCGCCCGCGCCGCGAATTCACTCAATAGAATATTATTGTGCTGACTGCCATCGCGCACCCGCAGGGATACCTGCCCGGCCTTCATTTCATTTTCACCGACCACGAGCATATACGGCACCTTCATCAACTGCGCCGAGCGGATCTTGGCATTCATGCGTTGCGCGCTCAGGTCCGCGCTGACGCGAATACCTTGTTCGCGCAATTCCCGCTCGATCTGTATGGCATACTCGTTTTGCCCATCCGTGATCGGGATGACGCGTACCTGCTCCGGGCACAACCAGACGGGAAAGTTACCCGCGTAATGCTCGAGCAGGAAGCCGATCATGCGCTCGTGTGTGGACAGGGGCGCGCGGTGGATGCAAAGCGGCACTTCCTCGTTGCCTTCCTTGTTCGTGTACTTCAAGTCAAAGCGCGCGGGTTGAGCAAAGTCCACCTGGTTTGTGGAGAGCGAGAATTCTTTGCCGATCACGCTCCAGATCTGCACATCGATCTTCGGACCGTAAAAAGCAGCTTGATCGAGTGCCTCAACGAAAGGCACATCGTGATTCGTCATGGCGCGCCGCACCATATCTTCTGTCTTGATCCACAGGCGTTCGTTATCCACATACTTTTTGCCGAGTCCCTGTTTAGCGTGCAGGCCTAATCGCATGACATACTTCTGGATGCCGAACAGTTCGAAATATTTGCGATATAGATTGACCACACCGATGAACTCCTGCTCGAACAGGTCTTCTGAGACGTAGATGTGCGAGTCGTTCATTTGCATGGAACGTACGCGCATCAGGCCAAATAGTTCGCCCGATTTCTCGTAGCGATAACACGTCCCATATTCGGCGAGGCGCACAGGCAGATCGCGATACGAACGTTGCTTCGAGCCGAATATCTTATGGTGCATGGGACAGTTCATCGGCTTGACGTAATACTTGACACCTTCGAGTTCCATCGGCGGGTACATGCTCTCGGCATAATAGGGCAGGTGGCCTGAACGGATGAACAGATCCTCCTTTGTGATATGCGGCGTGCGCACGCGTACATAGCCGGCCTTCTCTTCCATTTCCTTGGCGAGTTTTTCCAACTCTTCGATCATCACGCCGCCGTTCGGGAGCCACAAGGGCAAGCCGGGACCAACTTCATCATCGAACATGAAGATCTCCAACTCCCTGCCCAATTTGCGATGATCGCGTTTCTTGGCTTCCTCAAGTTGCCAGAGATGATCCTTGAGCTGTTGGGCGTTCTCCCAGGCTGTGCCGTAGATGCGCTGTAACATCTTATTCTTCTCATCGCCGCGCCAATACGCACCCGCGATGGAGGTTAACTTGAAGGCATCCTGTTTGATCTCTTTTGTCGTCTGCACATGCGGCCCGCGGCACAGGTCTACGAAAGTATCCTGTTGATATATGGAAATCTCAGGTTTCTCTTTGAGCGGATTGCCGTATTCGTCCAGTCCTCCTTTTTCGAGTCCCTCGATCAATTCCAGTTTGTAAGGCTGGTCTGCGAAGATTTTTTTTGCTTCATCCGCAGAGACGACCGTCTTCTTGAACTCGTGCTTGCCTTGAACGATCTGTCGCATCCGTTTCTCTATTTGTTCGAGGTCTTCGGGTGTGAGATTGCGTGGCAGGTCAAAGTCGTAATAGAAACCGTTTTCAATTGGAGGACCAATCGTGACCTTTCCATCCGGGAACATTTCCATCACAGCCTGCGCCATGACATGCGCGGCCGAATGCCGGATCTTATATAGTTGTGAGTCTTCGTATCTTTCTTGTGGTTGTGCCATTCTTACTTCCTTTCATATGCCCCCACCTTTCCTCCCCCAAATCCAAAGGATTTGGGGGAGGTGCCGCTTTAGCGGCGGAGGGGGTAAAAACAAAAAAACTCTCACCCACAACGGGGCGAGAGTTTGATCTCACGCGGTTCCACCCGATTTACTCGCTGATTGAGTACGCAGGTATCGAAATCAAGAGTATCTCTTAGGGCCTCTAACGGAGCCAACCGTTCAACTTACTCGCTAATAGCTAAACGCTAATCGCTTTCTGCTTCACGCTCGCGGGTGGTTTTTAGCGGATGTTTCTGGTTGATGCTCTCAACTGTCAGCTTCAACTCTCTGTCAGAAACAGGCACCGCCTACTCGTCCCGGTTGATGCGTTTTTGTTATGAGGTTCTATTATATGGCGGTTCAGTATCTTGTCAAGAAAAATATGAAAAGGAAGGTACACATCAAACCAGTGTGTGTGCCTTCCTTGTATTCCACCAAATTGAATTAATGATTTTTTTAGCCGCCAGCGAAAAGATGCCAAACGGGTGGGAAAGTGCCGAGCAAACCTACCGCCAGCAAGACGAAGGAAATGGTGGAGATGCGCGCGAAGTCGGTGTCCTTGTCTTTCCAGACGTAGTGCAGGATTGCCCACGTAAGAAAGAAGGCGATGATCCCAAGACCGGACTTGCCGGACAGCCCGCCGGTAGGTTTATACCAGCTTAGGCTCTGGGCGAATGCGGACGTATCATTTAGTTCGTAAATCAGCGTTCCCAAGCCTAACACTGCGGAGCCAATTCCACCGGCCAGCAGGACTGCGCTTACCGGGCCATTGGGTTTTTCTGTTGTTTTAGCCATAGTTGTTTTCCTCTTCATTCTAGTCATGTTCCTGGTCGTGATCAGCGGAGCGGCGCGTTCTTGGTAATGAAGGCGCCTAGCATGCCGGCAACAGCCGCCGTCGCGAAAGCGAAGATGAAGAAAATTATTATCGCGCGGCGCTCGCCGACCCTCTTAGCCAGCAACGGGCCGTAATAGGTGGCGACAAAGGCCACTACAGTGGCGGCGATGGGAGCCAGAAATGCGACGTGCTCCTTCCATTCCATGCCGAACTCGTGCCATTGCGCGGTGCTCTCATTGGCCAGCAGGAGGAATTTGGGAAACCCGGAAAGGTCGGTCGCACCCTGCGGGGGAACGGCTCTGTATAACGGGTACACAATATAGGCACCCGAGAGTACTGCGGCCCAGGTGGCGATTGCAAGGCCCCACAGATAGACCTTAACATTAGTAGCCGCCTTGCTGAGGCCTTCGGTGGTCAACCATTCGGCCTTCATGTTGTACATGGCAAACAGCGCGCCGCTGAAGCCCAGCAGGAAGATGAAGCCGAAGACCAGGCCATGTACGGCCGCCAGGATTTCACGTGGTGTCATTACCATAATCGTTTCTCCTCATTTAATGAATTGAACTTACTCCACCTTTTATAACTTGAATTGTGCTATTTAGATACTGCACTACTACATCAAAAAGACATGATAAACATCACAACAAAAAAGAAGCCCCAAAGTGGGACCTCTTGTCTGGTGGGCGGAATAGGGCTCGAACCTACGACCTCTGCGATGTCAACGCAGTGCTCTAACCAACTGAGCTACCCGCCCGAGAGGCCAATATTATAACGAGGGCAGACAGATTTGGCAATACAGTGTTTCTTATGCGACCTTACACACCACCAGAGTGACATCATCTACCAACGGACTTCCGTCGGTGAAGTCCTTTAGCCCTCGCAACACTTTTTGGATCAACTGTTCAGGCGTTGCATCTGTATTTCCGCGGATGATCTCCGCGAGGCCCTGATCGCCCAAAGGTGCACCCTTGGAATTTTGAGCCTCTGTGACGCCATCGGTATACAATACGAGAATATCGCCTGTATTCAACCTCACCTCATCTGAGTGCGTATCAAATCCTTCCATCAGTCCGATGGCTGGGCCGGTTGGTTGTAACCAGGTCTCTTCCTTCGTTGCGGTGCGATACAAATAAGCGGAATTATGCCCGGCGTTGGCATAGGTCAGTGTGCGCGTGCGCGGGTCGAATTTCCCGAGGAAGACGGTCACAAAAGTCGTAAAGTTGATGTTGTGAATATACAGCTTGTTGATGCGTTTCAACACATCCAGGGGGGAATTCATGTCAGGCACCAGCATTTGAAAAGCCGTTTGCAGGCTGGTCATCAGCATTCCCGCCGAAACGCCATGTCCGCTCACATCCGCGATCACGAGGCCGTGTGTGCCATCTTTGAAATCCACGAAGTCGAAATAATCGCCGCTCACGATCTGTGCTGGACGGCTGAAGGCAGCGATGTTCAATCCCTCAATGACAGGGACTTGCTGGGGGAGCAGGGCGCGTTGAACGACCTGGGATAATTCCAGCTCGCTTTCCAGTTGACGAAGTTCCTCTTCAGAAAAATGACCCAGGCAGACCGTGGCAGTGTAATCCATCTGCAGAAGCTCATCATCCACCTTCTCATGGCAGACCTCGCAAATGCCCAGCGTCTCCTCTTCGATCTTCTCGAGCGCGTCGGCGATCACCTGCAGATGCTCTTCGACAACCGATCCGTCCAATGTGCCCAGTTGGATGACCTGTTTCTGCTCTGGGGTTGCCTCCACCCAGTGGTACAAGTTGGCTTGTTTCTGTTGCAACCCATTTTTAATGTCACCGTAAATTTTTCTTCCCATAACGATCCTCGCAATTCAGGTAGTTGGAACAAATGTTCTATATTTTAGCAGAAATCAATCCCTTAATCAAGTACCAATTTATTGAATGCCGCATTATTTTCAAGACCTGCCTGAACGCAGCTCTCTTACCTATGCTTCCCGCATTAATTTCTGAACTTTCCGGAACCAATACACTCATCAAAAAAAGATCCTTGTTCAACGATTTGCGCAGCAGCAAAGGAGAATGATTGGCCTTGCGGTATAATCCCTGCGCTATGGCAAGACGCAAAGCGCCTGAAGATCTCTCTGTTGAAGAACTGCGCCGCCTGCTTGTGGAAAAACGGCGCGGCGTACGCAAGGAACGACTCGAACATTTTCGACGCACAGGGCGCGTCGTGTCGGTTACGCCCGACCTGACTGACTTCGACTCGCATCTAGCTGCGCCGATCGTTGATACAGCGGAAACAAATGCGTCCACGCCCGAACCTGCTCCGGCGAGCCCGCGTCGCAAATTCATGGATCGTCTCCTGCTTGGCGTGGAAGTGCTGGCAGTTCTGGGCCTGATCGCTGTTCTTGTAAACGGACTTGGCCTGCTTCGTACGCTTAATACCGAAGTGGCAGAGGCACTTAATCCGCAAACCGTCACACCGACGCCATTGGTCATGGCCGTGGTATTGCCCTCTGGCCACACCCCCCCGGATGCGAATGGAAATACCGCGCCGAACGAAGCTGAAATCCCCGAACATCTGCGGCCAATGGTCCAGTCGCTGGCGAATATACCGATCCCAACGTCTGCACCCAACCAGGCGGTCCGCATCCAGATCCCTGCGCTTAACATTGATGCGCCTGTGGTGCAGGGCGACGGCTGGGAACAGTTAAAGAAGGGAGTTGGGCAATACATCGGTTCCGCGCATGCGGGCCAGGACGGTAACATGGTGCTTTCGGCGCACAACGATGTCTACGGTGAATTATTCCGCTATTTGGACAGACTCGTCCCGGGTGACCAGGTCGTCCTTTACACACAGCAGAGGCAATTCGTCTACATCGTGGATCGAACCGTTTTGGTGGAGCCCACTGCCGTGGAGGTGATGGCTTCCACAGGTTCGCCCACGGTTACATTGATCTCGTGCTATCCGTATCTGGTTGATAAACAGCGCATCGTTGTATTTGCACGATTACAAAATTGACGAAGTCATTCCCCATTCACCCTTCGGGTACTTCGCGGGGACGATGTGTGAAGGCGATGTTCTCACGAAGTGGCCTGACAGAGTACCCGAATGGGTGAACAATCTCTGTGCGAACTTTACACAACGACCAAATAAAAGGAGAAAAAATGTCGAAGAAAAATAGACGTCCCACAACTTTTAACAGTGTACAGCTAACGCGCACAGAGTTCAATCCGGACTATTCCAATGTAAAGAAAGATCTGAGACGCATCGGCATCCTGGCCGGTACATTCCTTCTTGCGCTGATCGTCCTTTCCTTCTTCATCAAGTAAGTGGAAAGGAATAATATTCCCGGCCCTAAGTTGAAATATGGGATATTTGCTGGGAAGGTTATTCAACGTAGAGGCGGCTGACCGGTCGCCTCTACAATATTTTATGGAACACGATATCATGCTTGAAAAACTTACCTACGGCGGTGAGGCGATCGGACGCCTGCCCGATGGCCGCGCTGTATTCATACCCTTTGGCCTGCCAGAGGAACGCGTGCGTGTGCAGCTTGTGGAACAGAAGCGCGGCTATGCGCGGGGGAGGATCATTGAGATCCTTGAACCCTCTGCAGGACGGATCAAGCCGCGCTGCAAACATTTTTCGATCTGCGGCGGATGTCATTACCAAAACCTGCCTTACGAAAAACAGTTACAGGCAAAGACGGAGATCCTGCGCGACCAGTTGCAGCGCATTGGAAAGATCATCGATCCACCCGTCAAAGCGATGGTCGCTTCAGCGGATGAATGGAATTATCGCAATCACGTTCAATTTCATCTAACAAGAGAGCGAAGGATTGGTTATTTCCGCTCCTCGGGTGGACCAGGCCCATCTGAGAGCATTCTCGCGATTGATGAGTGTCATCTACCAGAATCTTCCATGAACGACCTTTGGCCTCAACTCGAATTTGAATCTGACGCAAACATCGAACGCGTTTCTCTACGCGTGGGCATGCATGAAGACCTAATGCTCATTCTCGAATCCGACACAGCAGAAACGCCCGAACTCGAGATCGAAACGGACATATCCGTTGTACATATATTCGAGGAACACCCTGTTGTGATCGCGGGCCAGGATTATCTTGTTATCCATATCATGGGGAAAGATTTTCGAGTCTCGGCCGGGTCGTTCTTTCAGGTCAACACAAAAATGGCTGGGAAGATGTTGGAACATTTACAGGCGAAATTGCCGGTTACAGCTTCTTCCATATTGTTGGATGTGTATTGTGGAGTAGGATTGCTCAGCAAGTTCTTCGCGCCGAAATGCAGGCGGGTGATCGGTATTGAATCATCTGAATCAGCCTGCCAAGATTTTGCGTTCAATCTCGATGAATTCGATAACGTGGAGCTTTACGAGGGGCTGGCTGAGGAGGTGATCCCGCATCTCGAAGTGAAGCCGGAGATCGTGCTGGTCGATCCGCCGCGCGCGGGGTTGGAAAAACGCGTCGTGGATGGGATCCTGAAATTGGATCCACGCCTGATCGCGTATGTCTCGTGTGACCCATCCACGCTGGCGCGTGACGCGGCGCGGCTGATCCATGGGGGCTATCGTTTGGTGGATGTGACTCCGTTTGATCTGTTCCCGCAGACCTATCACATTGAAAGCATAAGCCTCTTTGAAAGATGACATTCAAACCGAAAATCGCGCCGCTGGGTGACTCATCCCTGTTTATTCAACTTGGGGATGAAATTGATCTTGCTGTCAATCAGAATGTACATGCCCTTGCCGATCTGATCAATATTTCTTCGCTTGATGGGATCGTTGAATCAGTCCCGGCATATTCAACTTTGCTTGTGCATTATGATCCTTTGATTCTTTCGTTTACACAAGTAAAAAACGACTTGCGCGCGAAGCTCTCTCAGATTGGCGAAACAAGATCAAGAAAATCGCGGCAGATTGAAGTCCCGGTAAGATACGGCGGTCAGTATGGACCGGATCTGGAGTTTGTCGCTTCACATTGCGGTTTGCAGGTTGAAGATGTGGTTCGTATCCATAGTGAAAGGGCCTATACGATTTTTATGATGGGTTTTGCGCCCGGCTTCCCCTACATGGGCAAACTCGACGACGCCATTGTCGCTCCGCGAATGGAAACGCCGCGTACGCGCGTCCCCGCGGGGGCGGTCGCGATTGCCGGCTCGCAGACGGGAATTTACCCGATAGACTCGCCCGGCGGGTGGCGACTCATTGGCCGCACTTCGTTGCGACTCTTTGATCCTGAATCTGAATCCCCTTTCTTATTTTCTCCGGGAGATCAGGTTCGATTCGTTGTTGAGAAATAATGTCACTCGAACTTATTGAAGTCAGCGGGCTTGTAACGATACAAGACTCCGGTCGCACAGGCTGGAGAGGTTTTGGCGTTCCATTATCAGGCCCGATGGATATGTTTGCGTTTCAAGCCTCGAATGCGTTGGCCGGGAATCCATCAAATTCCGCTGTCCTTGAGATCGGGCTTGGCGATGTAATTTTCCGTGTATTGCAGGATTGTGTGGTTGCAATAGCCGGAGTGGGATTTGACCTTTCCGTTCATATCTGGGATTTCCCGCTTTGGAGTTCATACTTCGTGCGCCGTGGATGGACGATTCGCTTAAATAAAACGGACGGCGGCATATGGGCCTATCTTGCCATCGCAGGCGGCGTTCAGACTCAGCCGATGCTTGGTTCGCGTTCAACATTTTTGCGCGGCGCTTTGGGTGGATTTGATGGAAGGCAATTGCATGCGGGTGATCGGATACAAGCTGGAATTCCCTCGCGCACCCTGGATGATCTGGCTGCACGGATATTGCCAATCGCAGCGCATCCAGCTTACAGCGATCAGCCTGTTGTGGAGGTTATCATGGGACCTCAACATAAATATTTTACAGACGAAGGCATTGAAACATTCTTGTCAAGCGAATATTCTGTCAGCCTGACCTCCGATCGCATGGGGTATCGCCTCGAAGGGCCGATGTTAACTCATCGCAGGAAAACCGAGCTGATCTCGGAAGGTATGACGATGGGCGCGATCCAGGTCCCAGCCAGCGGGCAGCCCATTGTCATGATGGCAGATTGCCCTACTTCAGGCGGTTATCCCAAGATCGCCACGATCGCCAGTGCAGACCTGCCAGTGTTGGCACAATGTGCACCGAACAGAAGCACGATCCGCTTCCGGGAAACGACTGTGGCAAAAGCCCAGAAAAAATATCGCGCCTTGATGAATGGAATCGGAAACCATATCCTGGGGCAAAGTGAATAACGGAATGAAAATTGACCTCAATTGTGACATGGGCGAAAGTTTTGGCAGATATACGCTGGGCAGCGATGAATCCATCATGCCTTACATCACCTCCGCCAACATCGCCTGTGGAATGCATGCGGGCGATCCGCTGGTGATGCAGAAAACTGTGCGACTGGCAAAACAATTTGGCGTGGCGGTCGGCGCGCATCCCGGCTGGCCCGATCTGCAGGGCTTTGGTCGGCGTGAAATGTCGTTTACTCCCGATGAAGTTGAAGCGTTTGTGCTTTATCAGATCGGCGCATTGGCCGCCATCGCAAAAGCCGAAGGCGTGGAATTGCGTCATGTCAAACCCCACGGTGCTCTCTACAATCAGGCTGTGAAAGATCGAAGCCTGGCAGATGCGATCGTCCGCGCGGTAAAACGATTCGGCCGCGATATCCTTCTGGTAGGGCTGGCAGGTTCGGGGTTGGTGGATGCGGGAGTCGCAGCCGGTTTGCGCGTTGCGAATGAAGGCTTCCCCGACCGCAACTATAACCCCGACGGCACACTGATCTCACGCAAGCAGGCAAATGCGATCATCGAATCATCCGAGGAGGTTGCGAAGCATGCGCTCGCGCTTGTACAAGATGGAATTGAATTTGGCGCGCATGTTGTAAAGGTGGATACTCTATGCCTGCATGGAGATCACATTCACGCGGCGGAGATTGCAAGGATATTACGACAGGCGCTGAGAGAAAATGGGGTAGATGTAAAAGCGGTTGAATAATAAAAAAGGAAGTTCTATACCACTGAGACATAATGGTTGATACTATCATGCTTGGGGTTTCAGATTAATATCTTTTCCACAATGAGGACATATTTGTGATTCTAGAGGCTTAGCTTGAAGCTCTGATGCAAACCCCGATGCTATTATGCCAGCCGGGAGTGCAAAAAGACCAATACCTAAGATAGCAATACTAGCCCCGACGATCTTTCCCAATACAGTTATTGGATATACATCTCCATATCCAACAGTAGTCAATGTGATTACACCCCACCACATCGAAGCGGGGATGCTGGAGAATGCCTCTGGCTGAGCATCACGCTCAATGAAATATAACAGACTCGACGCGACAATAAGCAAAATTGCGCCTGAGAAGAGAGTAATACTTAACTCCTCCTTTTTTGACTTGATAACATTTATTATCATTGATAATGACCGAGAGTATCGCCACATTTTCATCAAGCGAAACAAGCGAAATAGTCGGACAACTCGAATAATCCTTAAATCCAGTCCCCACAATGGCACGTAAAATGGCAGAAAAGAAAACAAATCAATTAGCATAGATATGGATAGTGCATAACGAAGCCGTCCTGAAATCTGTGCTTTGTACTGAGGATGTTCGGTGCAACTCCAAATTTGCAATACATACTCTAGAGTGAAGATCCCAACAGATAAGATCTCAAAGAAATCAAAAAAGTTTCTGTAACGAGCGTATAACCCCACCTCGGTTTCAAGAATCACTGAAACGACATTTAGAGAAATGAAAACCAGCATACCAATATTGAAGACCCTACTGGTATCTTCATAGGCGTTGGACGGGTTAACTATTTCGAATATTCTCTTCTTTATTGTCTTTTGCATAGCATCTTCTCCCTGAATATTTACCCAAAGATCAATCAGAGTTGTATTTAGTATTGAAACGACATCTTAATGCCTACTTACTTCTTTGCCTTGGGAATCATAAAGAACAGCTGGATCATTTTCGCTATTATTCCAAATATTAACCCCAAAGCCACACTTAAAGCCTGAGGCTGAAGAGTTACCAGCCCAAACCCTCAGCACTTCTCCGGGTTGGATGATTCCCGAAAGTACACATCTTTGATTTCCTCTTTCGGATACAAGTACCCACCCACGTAAATCTTGAGGATCATTACCATTATTTTTTAAGTCAACATATTCAGCATCTTTATTTACATTGATTATTATTACATTGCCTTCTGTATTCCCACTAGTAGTAGGCGTTAGGGTTATTTCTCTTGTAGCAGTAAATGTAGATAAGGGTGTTGGTGTACCAGTTGGTTCTAGCGTATTTTCGATAGTTGGCGTAATCGTTGGATTGGGAGGTAGTGTATTAGTTGGTTTTACTGTATTTGTGAACGCAGGAGCGTTAGTTAACTTTGGGGGTGAGGTGGCAGGTGTTTCAGAGTTGCTCTGAGGACCACAAGCAACAATGATCAATGCAACAAGAATCATGAATAATATGAAACGATTCATAAGTTTTCCTCACACACAGAATTTATTTTATTGTGATCTAAAAGTTACCCTCACTTATCACTTTTCACTCACAAAAAAATAGCCAGGATCACCCCAAGCCATGATAATCTTATCATTAGATGCGAAAATCATCCCCTGAGATTTCTTCGGATTGATATGCTCGCCCTACGACTTGGTCCAATCGCTAGCTTCTGACGCGACCCTGTATCCAAGAGCTGTTTCACCGCCGCGCCGCGCGACATGTAGTTGTCGAACCAATATTGAAATCTTTGCTTGAAAGTCGGTGTTTTCATTTCTTCTCCTGACACCTTGAATTTGGCCCATTATAAAGTAATTACCAAAAGCCCATAGGGAAATTGACCTCCTCTCTTTTTGCATCTATCCTTGTAGAATCATGTCATTGCGAGACGGTGCTTTTCCGTCGAAGCAATCTCCCAGGGAGTTGGGGATTGCTTTGCCGCAAAGAACGCGGCTCGCAACGACATTCCAGCAAGTTAAGAAATCTATAATCTTTTGTGGGTAACACCCACAAGTGGTGCGGAGTCTAGGCAATGTCGCAATCGTTTATTCTTTAAAGAGTGAGGTGTATGATGTTTGGGTTCGAGGGAGCTGATCGCCGCAAGGAAGAGGAGCGCGTGCGCGCGGAGGGCCGCCTGCCTCCCGGCCAATCGTTGACATTGAAATTCCCCGTTTTACATTACGGCCCGGTGCCGGCGTTCAACCCCACCACATGGGATCTGCGCGTGTGGGGCGAGGTGGCGGAGGAAAAACGCTGGGGTTGGGAGGCGTTCAACAAATTGCCGCGTGCCAGGATCCAAATGGATATTCACTGCGTCACGCGTTGGAGCAAATTCAACACAGTCTGGGAAGGCGTTTCGGTAAAGACCATGGTGGAGAACGGCCTCTTCAAGATCAAACCCACAGCTACGCATGTATTGCAACATGCGGAATATGGTTTCACTGTGAATTTGCCCCTGGAAGTTGTTTTACAGGAAAACTTTTTACTTGCGACGCATTTCAATGGGGAGCCGATCTCACCAGACCATGGCTATCCCTTACGCGGCGTGGTGGGATTTATCCCCGGCCACGAAGGAATGGAGACCCCCTATCTTTGGAAGGGAGCCAAGTGGCTCAGGTCGCTGGAATTCATGCCGCGCGATAAACGCGGGTTTTGGGAACAGGCCGGCTATCACAACCGCGCAGATGTATGGCGCGAAGAGAGGTTTGGGTGACATGAAAACTTCCGAGTTCTTCAAGAACTCGGAAGTTTGTTTTCTATGGACGCTCGCCAAGCGTGACGCTTATCTCAGATCTTTGGTCACCGCGTTGAACGCTCAGCACCACCGTATCTCCCGGACCTTTATTGGTAATGAGATAGGAAAGCAATTCATCGAATGTGCGGGTTGGATGTCCGTCGATCGCGACGACCAGGTCTCCGCCGCCAAGCAGGGCGGGAATATTCGTTTTAAGAGTTCCTGCGACGATGCCGGCTTTATCCGCCGGACCTCCCGGAGTTACATCCGTGACATACGCTCCGGTAAAGGATTTCAAGCCCAGTGCATTGACCATATCCAATGTCAGTGAATCAATGGAGGATATGCCCAGATATGGATAATCATATTTCCCGGTCGCGATCAGTACGGGCGTGACGCGCTTGATCATATTGATCGAAACGGCAAAACCAATGCCTGAATTGACCGGCTGGCCGGATTGAGTGAAATTTGTGCTAATGATCGCACGGTTCACGCCGATCACCTCACCATTGATATTGAATAACGGGCCACCGGAGTTGCCCGGGTTGATGGCCGCATCGGTCTGGATGATATCGCCCGCGGTAAAGACATTTCCATCCGGGCTTTCATGAATGGAATCCAATGTGCGGCCAAGGGCAGAGATAATACCCACGGTCATGGTGCTGTTCAAGCCAAATGGGTTGCCTATCGCGATGACGGTCTGGCCAACTTTGAGCACACTTGAATCGCCGAGCGGGAGCGCATGAAGTTCCCCGGCAGGCACATCCACTTTTACGATGGCGAGGTCTGAGTCCAGATCAGTACCGATCACGGTTCCATATGCCATGAAGCCGGAAGTGAATCGCACTTCCACTGTCTTGGCGCTATCGATCACGTGATAGTTGGTGACAATATTTCCTTGCGCATCATATACAAATCCGGATCCCTGACCCTGGTCGGTGATGATCGCAACCGTGCCGGGGCTAACGCGTTCAAAGAGCGCCACCAGCGCGTCTCCCTCCGCAGCGGGGTTTAAGGCATTTACGATCTCGGGTTGTACAGGTTGAACACTTTCAACAGGTTGACTACCCGCGCCGGGTTGGACTGCCGGGAAAACCGGCGACTGGCAGGCCACGATGGCCAATGTTAAAACAACCAAAGCCATCATGCTTTGTCTTCGTTTCATAAATATCTCCTGTTCTAAAACTTGATGCGGGCGGCTTCCTCGACCAGTTCCCTCTGCTTGGAGGACAGGTATTTCGGAATTTGCACTTTCAAGCGGACATACAGGTCGCCCTTTGCTGTTGCATTTTTTATGTTTGGCATACCGCGACCCGCAAGCCGGAAGACCTGTTCAGGTTGTGTGCCCGCCGGAATATTTAATTTGACCTGGCCTTTCGGAGTTTCAACATCAGCATCGCCGCCGAGGATCAACGTGAAGACGCTTACGGTGGATGTCGTATACAAGTCCTGGCCATCGCGCTCAAAGCGGCCGTCCTCCGGGATATCCACGACCAGATAAAGATCGGTCCCCTCCGGTCCGGCGCCTGCCACGCGTACCCGCGACCCCTTCTTTACTCCGGCAGGGATCCGTATCTGCAGTTTCCGTCCATTGGTTTGCAATTGGCGGGTGGTCCCATCATAGGCCTCCTGGAAACTGACCTGCACATCCTGCTGATAGCCACCTTGTTGAGTGTAATCCCGTCCAGAGGAACGCATGGCCTCGCCGAAGATCACGCGGAAGAAATCGGAAAAGCCGCCTCCACTGAATGATTCGCTGTCATTGTAACCGCCGCGTTGTCCGCTTTGGCTCTGGGACCAGTCGTCCCATTGAAAATCACCAGGGCGGCCTCCTTCGGTGCGAAAGTTTGAATACGCGCTTCCCAATTGGTCGTAACGGGCGCGTTTTTCCTTATCACTCAAGACCTGATAGGCCTCGTTGATCTCCTTGAATTTATCCTCGGCTTTTTTCTCTCCGGCGTTCTTATCAGGATGAAATTGCATGGCGAGCTTACGATAAGCCTTGCGGATATCCTCCACTTTGGCCTTGCGATCCACGCCGAGTACTTTGTAGTAATCCTTATAGTCCATGCTGCAATTGTGACACCCTGCGGGGGAAGCGTCAAGCACCCAAAGGTTGCACTAACATAACTCTAACCTGTCATTTATAATGTGATTGCGAGGATGTAATCCGACACTTGCGCCGCGCTCCCACTTCGCTGCGCTAGGCCCACTCGCTGCGCTCGGGACTGCCGCTTTGCGGCGTGCGCGAGGGACTTCGTGCGTTTGTTGTACTCGCCATTTGAGGCTCGCAGGTGAGCAATCCCCAACTATGAGGTAGATTGCTTCTCGAAGACTCGCAATGACATAAAAAGGAATAAGATGAATTCGATCTGTGTTTTTTGTGGATCATCCGACTCGGTTCACGCGGACTACAAAACTGCCGCGCACCAAACGGGTGTGACCCTTGCTCAAAAAGGGATCCGCCTGATCTACGGCGGAGGCAGGACCGGTCTGATGGGGGAGGTGGCGAACGGCGCGCTCTCCGCAGGCGGCGAGGTGATCGGCGTGATCATCCCCTCGATGAACACGTCCGCGCTCGCGCATACCGGCCTCACCCGCATGGATGTGCCTCCCGATATGCACGCCCGCAAGGCGCGCATGCACGAACTAGCGGATGGATACATTGCCCTGCCTGGCGGATTCGGTACATGGGACGAATTGTTTGAAACCCTCACCTGGGCACAGACAGGCGCGCACGAAAAACCCGTTGGTTTATTGAACGTGCGAAATTATTTCGATCCTTTGCTGGCCGCGATCGATCATGCTGTGGCGGAAGGCTTCATCTTTTCAGAGCATCGTAAAGCGATCTGCTGTGAAACGGACCCGCATGAATTATTGAACGCAATGGGGGCATATGAACATCCACACGAGGCTGTAAAAAGATGGTTGAAGGAAGTGTGAAATGAAAAATCCCGCAGATTGATCTGCGGAACTTCTGCTCTAAGAGGCCGGCCTGCTGCTATATCGTCAGAATAATCGGCTCGTTCTTCGTCACGATGATCGTATGTTCAAACTGTGCGGCAATGGCCCGGTCCATCGTGCGTAACGACCAGCCATCCTGCTCTGCGACCACCCGTCCAATGCCCGTCGTTAGGAAGGGTTCGATGGCCAGCACCAGGCCTTCGGTCAGAACGCGCTGGTCACGCGGGTTATGGAAATTCAAGATCTCCTTTGGATCTTCATGCAGTTTGTGCCCAATCCCGTGGCCGGTCAGGTCTTTGATGACGCCATAGCCGCGCTTTCTCGCTTCCTCCTCCACTGTGCGCCCGATCCGATTCAACGGATTTCCTGCCTTGGCAACGCGGAGTGTCTTTGACAACACGGCTTTGGTTGCGTTGACCAGCCTGTCCAATTCACGTTCACGCTTCGAGACGACCATCGATGCACCGGTGTCGGCACAATAACCATGCAGTTCCGCGGATACATCAATGTGGATCAATTCCCCTTCACGCAATACATATTCATTAGGGATGCCATGCGCGATGACAGGGGACACGCTGATACAGGTTGCGGCGGGGAATTGATACATAGCCTGCGGCGCCGAACGCGCGCCTTCGGCTTCAAGAAATGCGCGGCCGATCTCATCGAGTTCATGGGTCGTCATTCCAGCACCAACAGCGCCTGCCATTTTGCGTAATGTCTCCGCGCAGATGCGGCCAATGGCTTTGAGATATTGAATGTCTTGTGCAGAATCGGCAGTCATGATTAACTCGCTTTGATCCCGCGTTCAATTGTTTCGCGATGTTCAAGAAAATGTTCGGTCGTGTCACCAAGCACCCACATTAGAAGAGGACGTTTTTCAGGGTCGTCTGCGTGACGCGGCTTCAGCAGGTCTTGAAAGGACATGGCCTCAAGTTTTGCAAACAACTGTGCGTACACTTTTTTCAATTCATCCAAAACATCTTTCCTCGAACGGTTACGATTGCGTTCAAACAGAACGGGATTGATGATATTGAAGTCCCATTCTTTTGTCACTTCTTCAGAAACTCCAAGCACTTTATGACTCGGACGATGATCTATGTGATAACCCATCAGGACCTTCATCCATTCCGCAAGATGAGCAAGATTGTCTTTGGGCGACCATCCACCCTCGTCGGGCGTGGTCATTTGTTTGTCTGTCAGTTTTTCTGTCACACCCAGCAATAATTTCCATTCCCGTTCAATGGCGGACATTAATTCGGGTTTGTCTTTCGGTATCCATTCATCAGTCATGGGTGGTCTCCTATAAAATATCATGTCGCTCTGAGGGAGCGCAATTTGCGACTGAAGAGTCTCTTCGAGGGGAGGAGAGACCCTTCGCTATGCTCACCGTTCGTGCCGCTATCAGCGGCGGCACGCCGGCCGTCTCGCCCCGGCGGACGCCGGGTCTCCCGGCCCGAACGGGGTGCGAGACGGCAGGGTGACACTGAATTTATGTACTTGGGTGTAGAGGCCCTTTGCTTTTGTTGATTTTAGTTACTTTTTTCTCTATTGATTTTCTGTACCCAATATACAAATCATCGATCACTACTTCCAAAATCTCATAAGCGTCTAGAACATCGTTTTTGGTTATCTGGTCAGTATGGCTTCCTTCATCTCCTAGCCATTTTAGAGTTTTCCTTCAATTCCCTTCCTCAACTCCTCCTGCACCGCATCCCATTTCTGACTTGCATCCACCACAATCCATCTCTTGGGTTCAGCCTTCACCATCTCCAAATATCCTGCGCGGACGCGCTGATAGAACTGGACTTCGTGCGCGTCCATACGATTCCACTCAACTGCATTTTGCTTTTTGCGCTTTAGGCCGATCTCCACATCTATATCGAGCAGGATACTTAGATCAGGAACCAATCCTCCCGTTGCATATTTCACCAACGCGCGGACTTGTTCCAAGTCCTGCTGATGTCCATAACCTTGATAGGCAATCGTTGAATCATAATAGCGGTCCGAAATAACGATCTCACCTGCCGCCAGTCGCGGCCTGATGACCTCTTCCACGATCTGCGCCCGCGCGGCTTGGTAGAGCAGGGTCTCGCTGCGCGCGTGCATTTCCATGTTCTTCAAGTCGTGGATCACGTCGCGGATCTGCTCGCCAATGGAAGTCCCGCCGGGTTCACGCGTGGGGAAAACTGTATGTCCTTGCGCGCGGAGGTATTCCACAAGATAGGGGATCTGGAATGTCTTGCCGGAGCCTTCGGGGCCTTCCAATGTGATAAACATAAGTTTGAATAAAGATTGCGAGTTTGATTGTAACAAAAGACCGCGGACGGCGGACAATTGACCACCAGCCACGGTCAACGGTCTGTCGTCCGCGGTCTTACTCACGAAATATTCTCACATGTCTTCTTGGTTCCTTGCCATACGAATGACTCACCAACTCAGCATTGCGTGCCAAATCGTGTTGTAAGCGACGGACCAGGGATGGGCCGGGCGGCAGATCCACCCAGCGTTCGCCGTTGAGCACTGCGGCGATGGCTTGCTGCGTTTCTTCGCGCACACCGTCCATGCCATCGCGCGGGTGTTGTTGTTCGCTGATGTTATACAGGTCGCCGAGGAACTGCTCCACTTGCGCCACGGTGTTGGCGCGCAAAACATAAATGGGCATGCCGCGCTGTTCGGCTTCGACCACGGTCTGCTCGCGCTTGCGATAATACGTCCGCAGGGTGACCAATGCATCGGCTTCACTAATATCATGCACAATCACGGCGGGCACGGCCAGTCGCGTCGCGGCCTGCATGAGTCGATTGCGCGCCACCCCGTACGCGTAAATGCGGATGGTCTGCAAAGACGCGCCCAACTGGGGCGCCGGCAGGCTTGGATACTCCGGGCGTTGAGCCTGCGTTTCGATGGCAGGAACAGGTTGACGTCCGCGCCGAGGCGGTTTCGCATCCAGTTTCGACGGTTTCGCCGGCACAGCTTTCTCGATCTGGACCTGCCCTTGGTCATCGCGCGTGCGGATGTCCGGAGGCAGTGGGATGTCGCGCAGCAGCGCATCCACGGCGGACATGATATCGAGGCGGACCGCGAAACGTTCGCGATGTTGGATCTCGATCAACACGTCGAAGGTGGGTGGGGCGCGTCTTTCGAGGACCGTTTTCTGGGTGCCGCGCCGGCGCGCCTCTTCATCTGATAGCGTGACCGCTTCGATACCACCGACGAGATCACTTAACGTGGGGTTGAGCAACAAATTATCGAGGGTTTGACCATGCGCGGTGCCGATCAGTTGCACGCCGCGTTCTGCGATGGTGCGTGCCGCGAGGGCCTCCAGTTCGCGCCCGATCTCATCAATGATGATGACTTCGGGGTTGTGATTCTCCACGGCTTCGATCATGACTTCATGTTGCAGCATGGGTTCGCGTACTTGCATACGACGCGCCTTGCCGACCGCGGGATGAGGCACATCGCCGTCTCCGCCGATCTCGTTGGATGTGTCCACAATCACGACGCGTTTATTTTCTGCGAGAATGCGTGCGGCTTCGCGCAGCAGAGTCGTTTTGCCAACGCCGGGGCGGCCAAGGATCAGCACGGACTTTCCTGATTCGATGATGTCTTGAATGATGTCGACCGTGCCATATACGGCGCGGCCCACGCGCAAGGTCAGGCCCACGATGGCACCCAGTCGGTTGCGGATGGCCGAGATGCGGTGAAGCGTGCGTTCCACGCCGGCACGGTTATCCGCGTCGAAGTTGCCGATGCGTTCGGTGATGTGATCGATTTCGGCGCGCGTGATCTCTTTATCCGAGAGGGTCACTTCGCCCTCCACAAAGCGCGCCGCGGGCACACGGCCCAGGTCGATCACGATCTCGAGCAGTCTGTCACTATTGTTCGCTTTTTCCACCGAGTGGCGGATATTGGTGGGGAGCACGTCCAGCAGGACGTCCAGATCGTCTGTAATTCTGTGTTGGGTCATAGTTAAGGTACCAGGTGAAAAGTGTCAGGTGTCAGGTTTTAGGTGTCACCTAACACACGAAAAAAGGCAAAAGAAAAAATACTTGCGCCGCGCCGCGCAGCGTGCCTGTCAGTTCGCGGCATAACATGAGGTTAGAAAGGAAAGTTGAGCATGGCGGTGTACCTGCCTGTTTCGTAGGGTTGGGTATATTATACGAGAAATGAGGAAATACGATATGAGCTATTATTAAGGCTTCATCGCATTTCATTATTTGCTGCACGCTCGATCATTTGCTTGACCTGTTTGTTTGTGTTGATCGGCGTCAGGTAAATTGTAGGATTTTGATTGTGAAAGACGCGAAAAATCTCATCAGCAAAAGCCTGACCGATTGACTTTACATTACTAAAATCTAAAATAATCTCTTTAAAGCGTTCAAAACGAGAAAGCAGGCGCTTTGCCTGTGAGCGAGATACCAGGTTTTCATCACCATATGTGGCAAGGAATACAGGCACCAGTGTCTTGGAAAAACCAAAATCATCCTTGGTTGTATATTCCTTGAAGACCTGTTGAGTGGTTCGCTTTGACTTGATGCTGATAAGTAACTTAATGTGGGTACCTACAACTGATTTTTGTTGGTTTTCAATCAGCCAATCTTGATCTGCTTCTACATGACGGAAAAACAGCTTTCCAGATACGAAAGAAAATTCATCAAATACTCTTGATGTGAAGAAAATGCCTTCGCCTGTATGATGGCTGGGATCTGTTGTTAATTTTCCTTTCGACAACTCTAAAATGGCATGTATAGGGTCATCCAGATTGAATTCCTTTTGTATCTTATTAAAGACACCCACACCATTGTCAAGGATGTGCAACTCTATCATTTTGTAGGTACGTTTAACAGCTATTATTAACTTTGTGCCTTCAGAGTGGTCGATTGCATTGTTTACCATCTCTGTAAAACCATACTGACATATTTGCAATATATTTTCTGGGAGACCATCTAAAACAGGACGGATGTATTGTCGCCATACCTTGTCCTCTTTTAGATTGTTTAAGTTCAACGATTTCGTGAAGTCAACTAAGGGTTTTACCTGATACTTTCTATCACGGGTGGAACCTTTTGCAACAACCAATCCATCCCCAACTAACTTTTGGACGTGGCGATGAGCAGCCTGCCGGGAAATCCCAAAAGTGGAGGCGATAACGGATGTTACATCGCTCGGATGATCTTCAATGTTATCCAGTATAAATTGATGGATCTGCTCGGTTTTCTTTTGTGGCTTGTTCAAGTTGTCTCCAAATATTGTAAACTTAATGCCTGTATATTGTAAACTTATTTGAAGACATTGTCAACTGATTAACTTGTGAATCTTCCCCATGATAAAATAGACCCTATGCAATCTTCATTAGAGAAGCTTCGTAAATTCTTTCGCCTTGAACACGAGAATAAGTATCAAAATACCGCCATCATAGGCGGACTCGCCAAAATGCTGGATTACTGGGAGGGAGAAGCCCGAGCCGATGGGATCGCCGAAGAGGTGACCCAGGCCGTCGTGGCCCGTCTACGTTCCTACGAAAAGCTCAGTTTAGATGGGCGCGCCGAGTCGCTGAAAGGATTGTGGAAGCGGATCACCGAGACCTACCCGGAGGCCGGACAAAAGCCCCAGCAAGCTCCAAAACCAGGACGACCCTCACAACCTGCTTCGTATGATGAAAGGCACCGTTCTGAGCCCGCCGCAGGATCCGATCGGGAAGCAACCGCGCCGCGCTCTCAACAACAATACCAACAAAAACAGAGACAGTCAGCCCCTCCGCCGCGTTCCGAATCCGTTGCTGGTGCGAAACACAGCCAGACCCCTGCCGCGCTCAATGCAAAATTAACCGTCCTTCAGGGTGTGGGCCCAAAACATGCTGAGACCCTCGAAAATCTTGGCATGCAAACCCTCGGCGACATGCTGTATTACTTCCCGCGCCGTTATGAAGATTACAGTGAACTCAAGCCGATCCAATCGCTCATGTTCAACGATCAGGTCACTGTGCTTGGCACGATCCAGAGTGTGCACACGCGTCCCATCCGCGCAGGCAAGGCCTCCATCATCGAGGTCGTCATCAGTGATGGAACCGGTTCTCTGCGACTTTCGTTCTTCAACCAACCGTGGCTGACTAACCGCATGAAACAGGGCGACGCGATCTCCGTCTCCGGCAAGATCGATCAATATCTCGGGCGCATCGTCATGAACAGTCCGGACTGGGAGCCGGTTGAAGTTGAAAGCCTGCACACCAATCGGATCGTGCCCATTTACCCGCTCACGGAAAAGGTCACGCAAAAGTGGCTGCGCGGGCAAATGAATCAGGTCGTCACCTATTGGGCGCCTGCCGTGGTGGACGCGCTCCCGGATAATATCCGCTTATCTGCAAAACTTGTTTCGCTGGGCGAAGCCTTATTACAAATTCACTTCCCGGATTCACAAGACAGACTCAATCTGGCGCGTGAACGACTTGGATTCGACGAGATCTTCTATTTGCAAATGGGGGTACTTCGCCAGAAACGGGATTGGAAATCTGTCGAAGGTCGCCGCTTCACGATCTCGGACGAGGAGCTGGGCACGCGCTTAAGCGGCCTGCCCTACACCCTGACCTCTGCGCAGCAAAAATCGCTCGAAGATATTCGCGCGGACCTCGACTCGGGCAAACCCATGAATAGACTCGTGCAAGGTGACGTCGGTTCCGGTAAAACCGTAGTGGCGGCTTTAGCCGCAGCTATCGTAGCCAATGGCGGGGCACAAGCCGCGATCATGGCGCCCACCGCCATTCTCGCGGAACAACATTATCGTAGCTTCCTCGGCTTACTGGCAGGCGATGGTGGAAGTATGCAAGAGAGTGAGATCCGCTTATTGGTTGGAGACACAACTGAAAGTGAGAAAGCAGCGATCCGTCAGGGTCTGGCAGATGGTTCGGTGAAAATCGTCGTCGGCACACATGCTGTGATCGAAACACCAGTCCAATTCAAGGATCTGCAATTCGTCGTGATTGACGAACAACATCGCTTTGGTGTGGAACAGCGCAAGGAACTTCGCAGTAAAGGCACCAATCCGCATTTGCTCGTGATGACCGCCACGCCGATCCCGCGCTCGCTCGCGTTGACGGTCTTTGGCGACCTCGATATTTCGGTCATTGACGAAATGCCCGCAGGCAGACAACCGATCAATACCCATGTGCTTCGTCCGCAGGAACGCGAGCGTGCCTTCACGCTCATGCGCGGGCAGATCCAGGATGGCAAGCAGGCATTTATCATCTATCCGTTGATCGATGAAAGTGAAAAGATCGAAGCGCGCGCGGCAGTGGATGATTTTGAAACCTTATCGAAAGAGGTCTTCCCCGATCTCGAACTCGCTCTTTTGCATGGACGCATGAAGCCGGGTGAAAAAGATGAGGTGATGATGAAGTTCCGTGATAAACAATACGACATTCTCGTTTCAACCACTGTGGTGGAAGTGGGCGTGGACGTGCCCAACTCCACGGTCATGCTGATCGAAGGCGCAGATCGTTTCGGCCTCGCGCAATTGCATCAACTGCGCGGACGCGTCGGACGCGCTGCCGATCTATCCTACTGTTTGTTGATCCCCACGCACGAAGACGCAACTGAGAATGAACGTCTGCAGGCCATGGTGCAGACCAATAGCGGTTTTGAATTAGCCGATCTCGACCTCAAACTGCGCGGTCCCGGCGAATTCCTGGGCACGCGTCAGGCAGGCTTTGCATCTACGTTGAAGATGGCGAGCATCACCGATGTGGCACTGATCGAAAAAGCGCGCACACAGGCCCAGGCCTTATTCGAGCGCGATCCCGATCTAAGTCAACCCGCACACGCCCTGCTTGCAGAGGCCTTCGAACGATTCTGGGGCGAAGGTAAGGGTGATGTAAGTTAAATTAGTTCATGTCGTTGCGAGGAGCGTTCCTGGCGCGACGAAGCAACGACATCAGAGGACATTATGGTTAGAGCTTTATTCCCCGGTACCTTCGACCCGATCCATTACGGCCACATCGATATCGCCACGCGTGCCGCGCGTCTGTTTGATGAGGTGATCATGGCTGTGTATGACAAGCCGTTGAAATCCCTGATGTTTGCACCCGAAGAGCGCATGTCTTTGGTGAAGGAAGCGTTCAAGGATATTCCCAAGATCAAGGTGACAGGCTACAGCGGCCTGACAGTTGATTTTGCCCACAGAGTGGAGGCACAAGTGGTCGTGCGCGGCTTGCGTGTCTTCTCCGATTTTGAATTCGAGTTTCGCATGGCATTGGCAAACCAGCGTCTGGCAAAGGACATTGAAACCGTCGCGCTGATCACCGCGGAGCAACATACATTTTTATCCTCCTCCACGGTGCGCGAGATCGCCATGCTCAATGGCGACGTCTCCAGCATGGTCCCGCCGTATGTGGAAAGAGCCTTGAAAGCCAAAGTGTCGAATATGGGAGAACAATCCCTGCCGAATGCTCTGCGGGATTAGAATCTGCGATGTGCTGTAGGGGTAATAAGTGGGTGATGAGAAATGGGCAAAAAGTGGATGAGTTCGTGCAAGGTTTCTTCAATTCGTAGTTTTTGAAATTGTGCTAGAATTGTGGCAAATAAAGGAAGTATTGACCTCAAGAGTCACTATGGATATTCTGCAACTGATCGACCGCCTCGAAGAACTCTTCAACGACGCAAAGGCTGTGCCTTTTACGCACAACGTTTTGGTGGACGAAGACCGCATGCTGGAATTGATCGACCAGATGCGTATCGCCATCCCTGAGGAAGTAAAGAAGGCGCAACAGGTCGTTGCCCAGCGCGACCGTGTGATGGCACAGGCGCAGGAAGAGGCGAATCGCACCCTGCAGCTTTCACGTGACAAGGCCGAGCAACTCACCCAAAAAGATATGATTGTACAGGATGCCCAGCGCCGCGCCGACCAGATCGTCAACCAGGCACGCGCTGAAGCCGAAGCCACCCGTGCGGACGCGGATAATTATGTCCTGGACACACTCATGCAATTGCAGGATCAGATCGCGAAATTAAGCAATCAGGTCAGCAATGGCATTCGCATGGTGCAGGAAGACCAAATGAGGAAGTCGTCGAATTCACCCTCGTCAGTTTCAGCGAATGTGCCGGAGAAAGTGGGAAAGTAACTGAAATGCAAGGGTCTTGAAATGCTAAAGTCGCCGTCCTCGGCGACCTTTTTGTTATTCAAACAACAACGCCGGGGACGGCGTTGTTAGCAGCTACATACCGAACTCAAACGTTTGCATTCCCACTATCCTTGTTTCAATTTTGAACAGTCCGCCGGAGAGCGGATATTTTTTTAAGTCAGCTTCGCTCATGCCTTTGCACGCAGAGGTGACGTATAACTCGTTCATATCGCTGCCACCGAACACGCAGGCTGATGTGTGCAGTGCAGGCACAGGGATTTGCTCAAGCAGTTTGCCTGTGTTTGGGTTCCATTTTGTGATTTGCGCGCCGCCCCACATGGCGATCCATAAATTGCCCTCGGTGTCGGAGGTCATGCCATCGGGCCCGCCCAGCGATTCGGGGATGTAAATCGCAACACGCGAATTCGCGATCTGACCTGTGGCGAGGTCGTAATCAAAGGCTTTAACTTCGCGTGTAGGAGAGTCTATGTAATAAAAGGTTTTATGGTCTGGACTCCAGGCGAGCCCGTTTGAAATGGTGATTCCATCGAGCAGGCGGGTAGTCCGCTTGCCATCAAATGAATAGAGCGAGCCGGTTGGGTCTTTCTCGCCGAGATCCATTGTGCCTGCCAGGAAACGTCCGGCCGGATCGCATTTGCCGTCGTTGAAGCGGTTGGTTGGCAGTTCAGAGTCCAAAGACGCCAGGACTGTTTGTTGACCGGGAGCAGGCGCGAGGTCCACGAAAAAGAACCGGCCTTTCTCTGCGGTTAAGGCGAGAATAAGGTGTCCATCCTTGTACGGGGCAAGACATCCAATCAGATCATCCAGTTGAGCAAGGACCTGAGTCCCTGCATAGACGCGTTTCTCAAGAATATCCACCCAGTACAGAGTCTGTGTCTTTAGATCCCATGCAGGACCTTCGCCCAACCTTGCTTTTGCGTCGAAGATGAGTTCGGCTTTCATCTTAGAACCAATCCCGTTTGTAAAAGATAAATGTGGCGATGGCGGTCATGGCAAATGAAAGGGCGAACACGCCGATAAACGCCAGCGGATGACTCTCGCCCGGCAGTTTGACATTCATTCCAAAGAACGCGGCGACCACCGCAGGCACATTGATAATGATCGTGATGGCAGCCAGCCCCTTCATGACGCCGTTCAAGTTGTTCGAAATGATCGAAGCGAAGGCATCCATCATGCCGGAAAGAATTTCGGTGGCGATGCTGGTCATTTGGATGGCTTGCTGGTTTTCGGTGAGCACATCCTCGAGCAGGTCCTGGTCATCTTCGTAATAGTTGAAGATCTGCATACGCTGGACG
>CAZSVR010000032.1:30202-43756 GCA_964610295.1 uncultured Anaerolineaceae bacterium | reverse complement strand
CCTCCGACCGGCCCTACCGCAGCGCCTGGTCGAAGCCGAAGACCCTTGAGTATATACAGGCGGAGACCGGCAAGCACTTCGACCCCGGCCTGATCCCCGCCTTCATGGACCTGGTCAATACCCGACAGGATCTGCCAGTATAGGAATCGTCAACTGAGATACAGGGAGGGGCAATGGACCTTCCAGATTGGCCTGGTCTGGCTGAGCGAATGAAAGGGAGCCGCGGCTCTTGAGGTTTGGAATAAGCGGGGATCGAGAAGCAGATGTGCACATGAAATTATGCTAGGTCATCCTGATTTACATTTTGGCCAGCGTGTATCGAAGTCGAAGGAGAGCCGAGGAGACTCTTTTGATGGAGGAAGGAAAAATGTCAATCAGGTCAATTCACAAGGAAAGCTTCTTATCCAGGAGCCTACACCCTGCGCGGGTCTTTATTGCGTTAATGGTCGCAGTGTGCGTATGGCTGCTCCCGGCCATTACCGCACCTTCCAATACCAACAATAGTTCGCTTCCGTTATCACTTCCCACGCTTCAATCTGCGAGTGCGCAGGAAGATGAAGGCTGCGTTTGCCTCGATTGGAATTGGTGCGTGCCTACCGGTCAGCACGATGGTGCAGGCGGAATGTGCTGCCGCAAATGGTCGTGCCCGGTGCCCACACCTGTGTATCAACCTCCCTCGATTTCCTTCTCCTGTACACAGGGAAATAATGGCTGGTGTGTTGGTAGTCTCTCGCTTGATCTCTACGCCTCGGATCCACAGGGACAAGCCGTTATCATCAGCGGTGATCTGAATGGGGGCACATTTGTCTGTCCTTCCGGAGATACCTCCTGCTCCATTCCACTTTCAGAAGAGGGCAGCGGCACGATCAACTACACGGTCAACTCAGCCACCGGACTTTCAGCCAGTGATTCAAGCAACTATTCGGTGGACGTCACAACCCCGCAGGTGGATGGATGGGTAAGCGGCGCCCCGGGCTCGAACGGCTGGTATGTATCAGATGTGACCCTGACCGCCTCCGCTTCTGACTCGACCTCAGGAATTGACACGCTTCAAACCAATACGGATAGCGCTGGATGGATTAGCTATACGGACCCGGTCATATTGTCAGACGGACAGCATACCTATCGATTCAAAGCCACAGACAACGCCGGGAATATCACTGAAACACCGCAGCAGGATGTCTGGGTCGACACGACGTCTCCCGATATTTCATTGGTGGAGGAAACCTCACTTGGCGAAACCCTGTATTACGAGGTTCAAGACCCTTCGACGGGTTCGACAGGCTCACCGCAGGCAGGCTCAGGGCAGGCTGGCAGTGGGTTATCCACACTTCGATTTGTGATCGACGACGAAGATGAACGCTTTCAGAAAGTGACCTGGGAGGAAATCGTATCGGGAAATTACTACGAGGATGGCATCCTGTGGGATGGGAAGTTCAAGGATGGCACGCAGGCTCCGCTAGGGACATACTACCTGACGATCAAAGCCACCGATGTGGCGGGGAACGAAGCCAGGAAGGCGGGCTCGATCAATGTTGAGCTGTTCAGCTTCCTGCAAAATATCGCCCCATTCAACCCTCCCTCCCCGCTCCCACAGGGAGAGGGTGTCCAAGGGACAGGTGAGGGCGGAACCACCACCATCCCACCTGCATCGACCTTCGGCGGGACGATCACGTCTCGAAGCGAAAACACATACACCAAGACGAGTTTCCTGACACCTGGTACAACCAATCCTTTGACACCAGCGAATACAAGTAACATCCTGTTTGGAGCGGCTGCCGCAGCTGCGGTTGGAGCTTTTATTGCCGATGCGCAGAGAAAGCGCGAGGAAGAAGCTGCGCGGCAGGCCGCGGCCAGAATAGCAGGAGATCGGGCGGCATTCCTGGCGCGCATCGAGGCAGAGGGACAGAAGAATGATGGGCGGTACATGTCCTATAAGGAGAGAGGCAAGGCGTATCAGGCGTCCTTGGATAATTTCAAGGCGGGCCTGATCGCAAATGGAGTGATGGAGGAGGCCGCCAGTCAATTAAAGAGCGCTGCCAACTCAGCTGGAAAAATCCCAACCATTGGGATCATCCCTGCGCCCGTGACGCTAAATTCTGTTACCAGTGGAATTCAGCCGAATCCCATTGTGCTTCTGAATGGTATTCCCATCTCGTCTGTGGATGGTGCTCCACTCACGGTGGCGGACATAAACAATCCAAAGCTAAGTGAGCTTGCATCGCAGAATGGCCTTGCCATATCGGGAAACCTTTTTGCCGACGAAACGTATTTGGACAACACAATTGCAGATGAAGAGCGAAGAGCTGCAGAGCAAACAGCAGATGACCGCACTGGCGCGTTTGCTTCCGCGACAGTGCGTGTAGATCCTTCGCCAAAAGTAGATGAAGCCGCGCCTCCAGCAGCAAAGAAGTCGTGGCTTACATACATCCCCTTTTTTGTTGGCTCAACCTTAAATACGGCCCTGGAGAATTCAAGCCTGAGCAAGCTCTGGGATGAAAAAATCTATCAGCCGTACATTAAACCATATGTCACGCCGAAAAATATCGCTGCCACTCTGCTAACTATCGCCCTTGGTTACAATGGTGCGCAATGGGTGAATAATATAGCGACCAATTCTCATATTTTTGAGGAAGCAAGTGCTAATGCTCAAAGAGAATGGGCTGAGGTTGTCGGTGCACATCCAGATCTTCAAGCAGACACGATAACCAAAACCCAAAATCTATTTGCGAATCCGTACGAAGTTGTGAATGCTGGTTACGACGCCACAAAGGCATTTGCAAATTCAGCTGCAGGATATATAGACGCCCTGTGGCAGGCAAATCCAGTCAGCCTGGATTTTTCAGATGCGTTGCGAGATGTCGGAGATCAATGCTCCTCAGGCGCTGGAGAAGCCTGGGCTCGACGTTGTTCCGCGGTATTATATTTTGGATCAGGTGTGGTTGAGAATCCGGCTGACTCGCTGGTTTGGATTGGAACGAAGTTGTTCGCCGACCCGACTGCCGGGGCGATCAAGACCTTTACGTTCGGCTTGGAGCACAACAATCCGGTACGGATCATCTCGGATCTTTCGCAAGCGATTCAGGATCATAGCCTGATGCAGGGCGTGACACAAGTTACCAACGACAGACTGGCCGTGGTGAAACAGCTTGTTACTTCCGATCCAGAAGTGCAGAGCTTCCTATTTTTAGCTGGATTAGTTGCCATTGCCTTAATTCCAGTGGTGGGTCTTTTTATTGCGGCCGGGATCGGTGGACTGATCGTGGGTGCCCAGACCATATCCACCATTGCCCAAATCGATCAGGCGCTCCAGGCGGCCGCCACACGCGCCGAAGCCATGCGATATGCCGCGAGTAAGAGTGTGCGCAGGGATGTGTTGGTAAATCTCGCCTTGGTGGCGCTGGTGGCTTTCGGCGCTATCAAGGGGGTCAGTGAGATCAATCAGTTCCGGACTTTTCAGGAATCCCTGCCGCTTTCTGCGAAGTTCGAATTGCCTTTTCCAAAGCAGCTTGAGATTTACAACGCTGCACAAAAACTTGGGACTTCCCCTGCTGCACTGGAATATTATTTAACTGAGTCTGCTAGGCCAGGTTCATCTCTTTCCATGGAATCCATGGCAACTGGGTTGAAATACGCTAATATTTATACACAAATTAAATCTCCAAGTGCTCAACTTGCAGTTAAAAGCTTGCCTTTTCCCTCTCAATTAAAGATATTTGGATTAAGTGAGCGACCAATTCCAAGCCTGACCGATCCCGTGCTTCGATTAACCCCACGAGAGATAGAGGTGCTTACAAAAATGAGTACGGAAAATTATTTTGCCAATTATGCTGTTTTAGGTACCTATGATGGCGGAAAAGGATATACGTTATTGGCTGATAAAGCAGACCTCATGTATCTTAATATGCCAAGAGCACTTTATGAATTTTACAAGGATTATCCAATTGATTTCAAGTTGATAAATAAGCAATATATAATAGATCTTGCAGAACAAGGCAAGCCAGTTGTATTATCTGTAGATTATCTAACAATACAAAAATGGGGCGAACGCCCAGCCGATGAGCGTCCTACAACATACTGGGAAGTAATTGCAATTCTGCAGGATATATATCACTATACCTTAGATAGATTACCGTATTCTTTCGAGGGAAAGAACTACGATCTGTTAATACCTTCTGAATAGGTGCACTCATGACTGAAATAGGATTCAGGCAGCTTATAAACAAGCACTTTCATTTCTTGGCTAGCACACGTAGTTATAAACTGGAATTTGTAGATGATTACCCGGATCCGTCGATTGACGACGGAGATGTAAAGATTGTTTCAGATAAAACCTTAATCTACGTAAAAAAATCTCGATTTGATTATGTATTAACGATCAGACCTGTAGGCGAACCTGAATTCACAGAAATGTCGCCTGCATGGATACTGGAAGCACTTGCAATTCCACTTGAAAATCCGCCCAGAGATATTCGATTAAGCAGTTTTGAATGGTTTCTTGTAAGAAATGTACAACTGCTTAATACCCATTGTAAGCCCTTTGTAGTTGGCGATTTTTCTCGATGGCTAGACATTTTGGAGTATTTTAATAACAAGACAAAAGAAGATTACTTTATAAGAACTAGCAAAGAATTGCCGCCACATATCTACAGAGATTTAGAGAAATATATAAGAACTAAGAGATTGCATGCACATTATCCTTAGTATCTTACGACTTAACAAGGAGAATAAGGAATGAACAAACCAAACCGTATTTTGACCATCTGTCTGTTGTCAATAAGCATATCTTTGGCATGCGCACAAGTCGCAAAGCTTCAGATAACTGCAACTCCCCGGCCAACTGCGACACCTCGGCCCACGATGACTACAATACCGAGAGAAATTTAGTCCAATTAGTGATTGATGGGAATCAAGCTGCTGTACTTGGCATATTGGATAGAAAATCGCTTCCAGCCCGCTTGAAGGAGATCCAATTACTTTTGGATTCAGGTTATATTCCAGAATTTGATAATGCCGCACAAATTATTCATTGGACTAGCCCTTGACTTTTGCAGGAGAGAAACAATGAACAGAAAAACTAGAGTTTTATCGGCACGAGCTTTGGAAAAGTGGCAACAAAGTGGAGAAGGACTTGTTGCGTTACTAGAGCGCAATCTAGACTTTGCCCGCTGGGGTTTCCACATCAGTTACACTGACTTCACAATTGATGGAACGCCTGTTATTTACGATTCTGAGTGGTGTCGGGTTGACTTTCGACTTCATCATCGAGGCCGCACCTCCTCTGATGATGAATTGTATATTACATATGGGCGTCTACATGCTCCAAATACAGAGCCATTCATGACGTGGAATGGAGAAAGATGCCACTGTTGGCACAATAATCGGTGGCTTCCGATTCTATTTATGGACGGATTATCCTCCCAAGAGGCGGTAAATTTTGTGGGCCTACCGCCGGTGGCTGCGCAATTTAAACAATCTGAAATGGGAAAAAAGTTAGGCAATACTTATCACACAGAGTATGTATTACAGCTTGAATCTGCTATCTGGAATCATTATGGACAAAGGTTGTTTGAGTTATTTGATTTCAGGCGACCTGAATTGTGGACAAAGTACACGCACTTTGTAACTCAATATTATGTTGAATTCTATCGAATCCATCCTCGGGTTCCAATTCGGGGAGATACCTCTCCTCCGCCAGATAGGATATGCTAGATTTCAGGCTGTTTTCTACCAAAGGTTCAGAGAATCGTGTTGTGATAGATGAAAGAGTAGAAGATCCCGGTTCGGAAATGGCATCTCTGGCACAAGCTTCTTTGCCTCTAAACAAATGCGGTTTTAGGGAAAGCGCACGATTCGTAACAACATCTCCTAAAATAATTTACGATTCTCAATGGTGCCGTGTGAAAATTATTTGGAATAGATGGAAAAGAATACCATTGCTGGCATGGTGTAACTGCTGGTGAAGTGCTCAATTTTCTCGAAAAAGCCTTAATGATTAAATTTTGCGTGTTGTGGAGAATCGTAAATCGCCTCTGAGTGAAACGCACTTCGTGATCTAGCCCTCATATTCCATTTGATTTGATCTACAAATAGATACAAGCAGTATTATCCGGGAGATCAAAATGAGAATTGGCTATAACAAATTAATTGCAAGTGTCTGGCTGTTATTTAGTCTTTTTAGTTGCTGTCTAGCTGTGGTGTTTGTGAGGACGGATGAATCCACTCCGCCTGTTGTTGTCGCTGTGTTTTGGCTTGGTCTTCTGATTGGAATTCTAATGTTGACTCGCCCTTACATGGAGATCACGCAAAACTATGTGGTCGTCAAATCTCCGTTTGGATTTGTGACCAGGAGATACGGATTCGCTTCAGCTAAAGATTTCTCCATCGAAAGCGGGAAGATCTATGTGCTTCATGATGGTTTACGTCAGAAGTTGGCTGTTTCTTCATGGATGGCAGACAAACGTGGCTGGATTTCTTTTATCAAATGGATAAAGGATGAAGGCCTGTCTCCAGCGGTGAGCTCTGAGGTTGTAGCTTAGAATCTTCAAGTTGATTGAAAGAGTAAATAAAATGATGATTTCTTTCCTTCAGAAAACCTGGCCGTTCATCTCCTTAGCCTTTCTCCTAGCCTTTATTGCCTCCGTGATCTTTTATCCTGCGGGGTCAAGTTGGTTGAGCATCATATTGCTCCTATCCAGCCTTGGCATGGCTTTGTTTTTCACCATCCAAAAACATATTAGCCCTTACAAAGAAGGGCGGATCACGCGTTCGAAATTTGCGCGCAATTTTCTTCTAGATATTCTCGGCTTCCTGCTGGCGATTGCGGCGGCTTCGTACCTGGGTGGCATGGCGGGCCTTTGGTTAGGAACATCTTTTGGCCTTTGGGCGGGTCTCGTTGCAAGTATAGCGATTGCTTTTCTTGCAGCATGGTCCGTGCGAAAGGTGTGGGGCAGAATCACCACATTCTTGATGGGTTGAATATTTGGAGACTTTTCCATCCCAGTCCGCATAATGGAGTCGGTGCAGGACGGTTTCGTGCGGTCAAGGTTGAAGGTGTCATGATTTTGTGTCAAGAGTGACAAGATGCAAACATAAGCAGTTATGCGGAAGCTTTTCACCAAATAGCGAGTGAGCCCGCTCTTAAAATTGTGAGGACTACATGAATGGAAAAAACTTGTTGCATATTATTAGAGTCGTGCTGGTTTTGCTCGTGGCGCAGTTAGCCTGCACGAATGAGCAGATGGAGTCTGAACCACAAACTGTCACACTTACGATATCCCCAACCATGCGAGCCACATCGTCTCCATCTCAAACTCCTACATTCACACTAACGCCTGAACCGACGACTACTCTCGATTTTACAATTCCGACTCCTGCAGCCAAGACAGGCACTATTGTTGGTCTTGTACTTTGGAATAAAGAACCGGTTGCCCAGGCGGCAGTTAAATTATGCGAGGAATTTGATTACACAGGCTGTCTCGGGAAACAATATTCAACCAATTCAAACCAACATGGCTATTACATATTCCAAAACGTAAAACCTGGTAGCTATGTAATTATCATAAACGTTTACTCAACCAGTTGGTGGATTTTTCGTACTATTGATGGGAGGACACCATACAAAGATAATGTAAAACCCGATCAGATATCTTTTGTTGATCCCAGGGAAATCTACAAGGTTGATTTAAAGATTTCCCAACCTGTCTCAGGAGAAACCGTCGCCGAGAAACAGCCGACGATTAAATGGGATGAGTATTTTGGTGCAGTTTATTACGTTTTGGTCTTTGAGGATTACGAGGGGAAAGAAACAACCAGGAAGGTTGAAGAAAATGAGTATACGCTAGATGAGCCGCTCACGGATTGTTCTTACAACCTAACGGTAACTGCATATAACGATGAAGATACGAAGATTTCTGAAAGTCAGGATGGTTTCAAATTTACAGTAGACAATGTGCCACTGGTGTCTTGCGAGATGACGATTTTAAGGCCGCCTTGGGACGCAAATCTAAAAGGAACAGATATTGAATTATCATGGGAAGCTCATCCTCGTGCAGCTTATTACTATATATCCATAGAAAATGGACGTCATGAGTCCATTCTTGACCAAGTGAGAGTTGAAAAAGACCAGACAAGTTATACTTTATCTTTGCCCCCTGGCAGATATTTATGGGATGTAGTGTCTTATGACGAGTCGGGAAACAAATTGGTGTCAAACGGAAGTGCTTTCTATGTTAAGTGAATCGGGCCACGCTCTCGCTGCAAGTGAGTGATAATGAGTGCGGACCTGTTCGTTGAAAGTGTTGCCGCCAAACACGGCGTGCTGGATAAGCGTTTCTTATCTAGGTAGTTTGCCGGGTCCAAGGCGGCGCTTGTCCTTTGGCTTTTGGGTGGGTCTCGTTGCAAGTATAGCGATTGCTTTCCTCGCGGCGTGGGGCATGAGAAAGTTATGGGGGATGACGAGTGGATGCTTGAGGGGTTGAATTGTCTCGGCGGGGATGCTTCGCGATCCCACACTGAGTGAGTATCCGTGCAAATTCGCGAGATTTTCATTGAACCGCACCGTCGCTGCAAAGCTGGTTTGTTATAATATCCCTCCAGGCACAATTCTCTTACAGAAAGGAAGCAGCAAACATGTTAAGTCTAACATCCGTGATGATCGGAACGAAACAATCCAGGGTAATGGCGGGCTTCTACGAAAAAGTATTTGAAAAGCCGGCAGATATGACGGATAGCGACAATGGTTTCTCCGGGTGGCAGGTTGGAACCGGGTACTTTTCCGTTTTAGAACATTCCGAAATGGGAGGTAAGGCAAAGGATCCCGGGCGAGTGATGATCAACTTTGAAACCGCGCAGGTAAAAGAGGAGTTTGAGAGGATCAAAGCTATTGGCGCCGTGGTGATCAAAGAACCCTATGAAATGGGAGGCGGGTGGATTGCGACACTGGCTGACCCGGATGGCAACTACTTTCAATTGATGACCCCAATGAGCTAGTAAGCAGGTCTTGTACCAAATACATTGCGGAGTTATTTTCTTGTCGCTCCGCTGGGGATGCTGCGCGAGGGACCTTCGGCGCGAGGGGTTTGTTTTCATATTAAAAGGTATTTTCGAAAATACTTGAGTGCGCCCAATTTCTCCATAGGTAAAGTCTTAGATACAGCCTTGAGTGGTGGATCCATCCTCCTTATGACCGGAGCCCAATCGAAGCGATCTGCTCTCCGCTTGTCTGGATGAAATAGAAACTTATTTAGATTCCAATGTGGAGAGGATCCAATCTTGAGTTTTTTGTAGTAGGCAATCTCCAAGTTGTGAGCAATAATTGCGTTTTCTTTGCGCCACAACGGGATTTCGCGGATTGCGCCGATTTTTTATCCAATCTGTGAAATCTGCGTCATCTGCAGATTATTCCGAATCATGTCTATTGTTTTCGTGCCTGCTTTCTTGCAATTTGATTGAGCATCTGTAATAACTCCTGCATCTTTTCAGGCGCGGACGTTTCTCCGGTGACTACGGTATGTTTCCACTTTTCCGCTTCAACCGTAATTGTGTAGGAAAATTGATCGGACATTGACGAATCGCTCATGAGCCGTTCGGGCAGTTTGGCGAAGTCCAGGTCGTCGAGCAGTTCCGCTAAAGTGTGGGCTTGTTCCTCGGGCAGGTCACCCAGTTCAAAGTCCGCGGCGATGCGCATTCCGGCGAATCCGCCTGTACGTTCGAATTTGATCCGTTCAACGCCCATGCCGACCGCTCATTTCCTAATGCCCAGAAGACGGAATAACGCCGCAAGACACCCACCGCCTGGCTCCGTTGGAGCTTCTACGTTCAAGCCGACTCCCGCCCAGCCTTTCTTCACAGCCTGTTGTTCGAGACTTCCCGCGCCAAACAAAGTCCCGGCAACCTGATAGGTCTGGGTCGCGCAATCCTGGAATTTGGAACTGCTGGTCAATTTATCCGTGAGTGTTACGTACCAGATCTGTCCCGCCTTCTCCCACGCGTACCCGCCAAGTTCAAGCGCAGTGAGGTAAAAGGCATGATTTGGGATGCCGGAGTTGATATGAACGCCTCCGTTATCGCTGACCGTATTCACGTAGTCCTGCATGTGCGCGGGTTGAGGGTCCTTGCCAAGCACAGGATCGTTGTATGCAGTGCCTGGGGCTTTCATCGAACGAATGCCAACGCCGTTTACGTTGGATGTAAACAACCCTGCGCCGATGATCCAGTCAGCCTGGCTTGCCGTCTGTTTCAGTTGATATTGCTTTACGAGCGACCCAAACACATCAGACAGGGATTCGTTCAAGGCGCCCGGTTGCTGAAAGTATGTCAGCTTTGCTTCGAATTGGGTCACGCCATGTGTCAATTCGTGACCAATGATATCGATCGCGATAGTGAAGCGGTTGAAGAGACGTTCGCTCACAGGCAGATCCTCATCCCCGTCCCCGTATACCATCTGCTGGCCATCCCAGAAGGCGTTGTCATAACCTGTCTGGTAATGGACTGTTGAATCCAGGCGCATCCCATTGGCGTCAATGGAATTTCTTTTGTAAATTTCCTGAAATATATCGTAAGTTGCGCCACTGCCGTCATAAGCCTCATTGACGCCTAGATCTGCAGTGGGAGCCTCTCCTTCCTTTCGCACAGGCGTGCCGGGAAGATTCGATCCGTTCTTTGCATCGTAGACGATGCGCTCTTTTCCTCCTACTGCGGCAACTCGGAAGGCCGCGGCAGAAAAATCAGCCAGGGCGCGTCGCTGACCGCGCATTTGCTCGGACGTTTTGAGCGTGCTGATCGCCCGTCTTTTTTGCGCTTCAGTGCCCCTCGTGGCTATACTCTCCAGCATGTGCGGGGGGACAATACAATGGATTGGGTGATGCTTGTGCATGGGGGATATCCTTTCCTGATGATGGGCGGATTGGTCACGTAATATCAGTATACGTCGTATTTAGTGAAATTTCAATGTGGTTTTTTCTAAACTTTAGAAACGATTTTAATAATCAGTAGATCACGAAAACCGCGCGTGTTATGGCGCGTCTTATCGTGCGAACCGTCAACCGCCAGAAGATGAGCGGAAAAGCGTAATCGAGCCAGAGAATGGTCTGGGCGCGCGGCCAGACGATTTTGGAGGAGCAGGATATTTTATATTTCTAAATAAAATAAAGGGACAGTGGACATTTAAGAAGGAATTGATAGCATGGATTTCATGAGTGCTGGAGTCGTAAAAAAACGCCTAACAAAGCGTACTGGGCGAGCGCCAGCACTTTGCACACCGTACCCACATCACCCTTCGGGTGCGCACGCGGCGTGGGATGGTGCGGGGCGGCCCGACACATTCGCTTCGCTCAGTGCAAGCCGTTGGGATCCCAGCACTCACGTGCTGGGACGGGCGATGGTCGCAGCGGACCGCTCCCTCGCCTGGTTCGCGCGGCCAAAAGGAGTTGATCTTACGCCTAGGCATTTTCTGTATAAAGAGCATTGTCCACGCCCACCCCCTACATTCCCCACTAGCATCGAAATTGACTTTTCGATCCCAGTCTGTATAATGGAGGCTTTCCAGAATGGTTTTATGCGGTTTAGGTTGAAGGTGTCATGATTTCTTATCAATGATGACGAATTAGCAGGGGCGACCCGCCCAGCGGGAGCCAGCCTGTCTGATAACCATGAAGGGTCGCCCCTGCTGCGTAAGGTGAGTTAGTCATATAAGCAGTTATGTGGAAAACATCAACCTGGTTCTTAGTTGGGCGCAATATTGCACTGTCAAATAGAAAGGAAATAAAATGTCCGTACCAAGAGATCAAATAGATAATAAAAAAATGCCCTACGGGTTCAATATTTTAGTAGCCATCGATCAGTTGGGAAATGCGATCGCAGATGGAAATCCGGACAACACGATTTCTGCAAGAGTAGGGTTTTTCGCCTCCGATGATCACAAGAGTAAGCTAAGGCCCTACTGGAAAGCCCTGGAATGGACCATTAATTTTACGTTCGAGCCCGTTCAAGGGCCAGGGCACTGTCGCCGCGCCTGGCAGGCGGAGGGGGATGAAACAGATACCCAAGGCACCTACATAGCAAGAATTATTCTTGGAATCTTTGTCGACGTAGGTTGTCTCTTCATCAGCCCCATCTTATGGTTGGCAGTCCTGATCTATCCACCTTGGCGTTACAAGCCTGGAGATCGGCGTTATGATACCTGGCGTGAAGCGAGACAATCCTCTACACGCCAACACACTGCTGAGGCTGGCCCACCAACTACGGCTACCCGTTGAACGCTTGTTGGGCGGCGCATCATTACGCAGGTCTTGCGGTCAGGTAGCCGCGAACCAAGCCACTCCACCGAATGCGCCCAATACCGCGTACTGGAAAAGCATCCAGCACTTTGCAGGCGACGGCGCTCCGCTTTGGCATTCGGGATCGCGCATCGTCCCCGCGAAGTACCCGCCGAAGGTCCCTCGCGCACGCCGCAAAGCGGCAGTCCCGAGCGGAGCGAGTGGGCGTAGGGGGATGGGTGAAGGGGGAAGCATCCCGTAGGGGAAGACCCCTGCCGAGAAAGAGACACACGCCGAGCAAGAGAGTTTGCAAACAGTTTGCACGATTAACATAATTGTCAACTGCTTGGATTGACAGGGTTCGATCACTTGTTGGATAATCAGCTACTCGCAGAGCAGAAGCATGAATACCGCCTACCCTACACATACTCCTGTTCGATCCCTCTCGGCGAGGGAGATCATGATGAGCATTCGGCCTCAGGAATTGATCAATAACTGGTATGCGCGCATCGATATCGATCAAAAAGCGCATGGCGTTTCTGAGGCGCGACTCAAGAGAACCCATCATGCCATCGGGTGGTCCGCCCTGGTTCTCAGTGTGATCGCCGCAGCCACGCTGCTGAGCGGGACGGAAAACCCGGCCTTCAGGTCAATTGCAGGCTCCATGGGCCTGCTTGCGGCTGTCCTCGCGGGAATACAGACCCTTTACAAGTATGCCGGTCGTTCAGAGAGTCATCGCGCCGCATCCACACAGTTGAGTCAATTAAGGCGGGAAATAGGAGCGCTTGAAATACTTCCTTCGGAATATTTAAAAAATCAAACCGAGGTCCTGCTGCATATCGGCGACCGTTTGGTAAAGATCGAACAAATGGCCCCGGTCTTGGGCAGGGATATCATCAGACAATCCGTGCAAAAGGTCAGCGACCCGCAGAACGGTCAAAACTTCTACATCTGCCTCGACGATCAAATCAACTTGAAAGACGTGAAGGCGCTAAACCTGAAAAAGAACGACCTGTTCATCTGTCGCGAGATCGCGCTGGATGCTGAAGCCGCTGCGAACCTGTCGATGGAATGCATGTTGAAAACGCTCTAGGCTCCCGTTGTTCAGGGATCACTGATGGGGGAAACACGACGATCAATGTTAAGAAAATTCAAATTTTCCAACAGACGGGCCATGCTATAATCCCTTCCTTGAAAGGGATTGAATGCTTAGCGCTTGTCTCATTAATTACTAAACTTTTGGATTAATTTGCAGGCTAAAATCCAAACTTCCAGTTTACTGCTTTTTGCATAAATA
>CAZSVR010000032.1:0-30102 GCA_964610295.1 uncultured Anaerolineaceae bacterium | reverse complement strand
TAAATACGTGACTTTGAATAATCAAAATACAGGTGATCATAGTAATTTAGGTTCACATCTTTGCGCAGCACGGTGTAGATACGCATGTAAGACATGCGTGCGGCACTATGTAAGAACTTCGTCAAACTATTCCCCTTTCAGGGACTTCGCAGTGGTGACCCCACAAAAAAGACAGTTGAACAATGGAACGACCTGGTTGAGCAGGTCAACGCGCTGGAGGCGGAATATATACTGCGCTAATGCCCATCGTCCGCTTCAGGGGGGATTTCCTGTTCCTTCTTCCCGATGAAGATCAGGGACTCCAGATCTTCCAAATCTTCCGGAACATAGCGCTTTACGACCGCGCGCACTTCATCCAAATCCCCATCGGAGGCCCAACCTAACATTGTGCCTAGATCGCCCAGATCGCGGGCGCGTTGTACCGCCATTTTTAGGATGATTAAATATGGCAGTTTTACAACTGGATATCCGGCGGGGTCGTAGGCTGGATGTCCCAACGCTTCTTTGAGCCATGGGTAAGAGCCAAAAATAACATCTAATTCGACGCCGTCGGGGGAAAGCATTAAATAGCCGGGAACCGCTAAATGCGAAACGACGCGGTAGCCTGCCTGTTCCAGTTTTTTTACGGCAGCCTCGCCGTCATTTTTGTGAACCATAATATCCAAATCTTTTGTCATGCGCTCCGGCATATAGGCGCGGGTGGCGACGCCGCCGATGATCGCCCAGTCAATTCCTTTTAGAATTGGACGTAGATCGGGCCATGGATTCATCGCCGTTCTCCTTAGCATAAAATCGTGGCTGCTTCCCGTGCCGGGTTTTCCCCGCCTTAAGACCATCTCGATCATAAAGCGCCGTTTTTGGCGCGGGGTCAGGTTGCCGTCTGGCGCGATCCTGGCGATGGCTGGAGGCACGGATAAATTGCTCATCGGCCTATCTTACTACATCCCTGCGATAAAGTTAGTTTTCGTTAATAAGCGAGTGCCTAAACCCGAAGATAATATAATGTGTCACCCTGCCGTCTCGCACCGGCGTGCCGCCGCTGATCGCGGCACGAACGGTGAGCCGCAGTCCTGACCCTGAACAAAGTGAAGGGGAAGGAGCCGCGAAGGGTCTCCGCCGCAAAGCGGCGGGATTCTCACCTGCACTGCAACAAACGCAGTGCGGCGCAAGTGTCACTCCCTTCTGTCGTTCAGAAAGACACTATACGTTTAGGATTAGCCGCTCTCGTTAACAAACCTCCAAATTCTCCCGTCATCCTGCTCATGCTATAATCCCTTCCTTGAAAGGGATTAAATGCTTAAGAACTTCGTCAAACTATTCAGTGGCGACCCCACAAGAAAGACAGTTGAACAATGGAACGACCTGGTCGAGCAGGTCAACGCGCTCGAGGCGGAATACGAGTCCCTCAGCGATGAGGCTTTACGCGCCAAGACGGACGAATTCCGCGACCGAGTGATCAAGGCGCTGGAGGGGTTGGAAGTTGAGGAAGAGCGCCGCAAATACGAGCAGGATGAATTAAATGAGATCATGCCTTTCGCGTTCGCGGCGGTGCGTGAGGCTTCAAAGCGTACCATCGGGCTGCGTCATTACGACGTGCAGATCATCGGCGGCGCGGTCTTGCACAGCAGCGAGATCGCCGAAATGCGCACGGGCGAAGGCAAGACGCTGGTTGCCACCATGCCCATCTACCTGAACGCGCTGACCGGCCGCGGCGTGCACCTGGTGACGGTCAACGATTATTTGGCGCGGCGTGACGCGCGCTGGATGGCGCCCATTCTCCACGCCTTGGGGTTGAGCGTGGGCGTCCTGCAAATGGCCGCCGCGACCGAGAACGGCAAGAAGGCGTTGATCGTGGATTTCGAGCGCGACTCCCCGCATGAGGACCAGCGTCATTTGCGCATGGTGGACCGCGTCGAGGCCTATCGCGCGGACGTCACCTACGGCACGAATTCCGAATTTGGTTTCGATTACCTGCGCGACAACATGGCCATGCGGATGGATGCGCGCGTGCAGCGCGGTCACTACTACGCGATCGTGGACGAAGTGGATAACGTGCTGATCGATGAAGCGCGCACGCCGCTGATCATCTCCGGGCCCGCTTCGGGCGACCTCGAGTGGTATGGCAAGATGGCGTTGGTGGTGAAGCAGTTGAAGGTCGAAGATTATGAAGTGGATGAAAAGAACCGCACCATCAACTTAACCGAGATCGGCATCAGCCGCGTTGAATCCATTTTGGGACTGCAGCTACTCGATCCCGACCGGCCCGAAGATCTCACTCCCGAACAGGCGCGCCTGACGGGCTATCTCGAACAGGCCTTGCGCGCGCAGTTCCTCTTCCATCGTAATAAGGATTATCTCGTGCAAGGGGGCAAGGTCATCATCGTGGATGAGTTCACGGGGCGGCTCATGCCCGGGCGTCGTTGGAGCGACGGTCTGCATCAGGCGGTTGAAGCCAAGGAGGGCGTGAAGGTCGAACCTGAGTCTGTCACTTATGCGACCATCACTTTGCAAAATTATTTCCGCATGTACCAGAAACTGGCGGGCATGACCGGCACCGCGCTGACCGAGGCTGAAGAGTTCCATAAGATCTACAAACTTGAGGTCGCCGCGATTTCACCGAACCTCGAATATCAATCCATTGGCAAAGGCGCCTCGCTTGTGGAAATAAAAACAAAGGACGAAGAGGGTTATAGCTATTCGTATTTCGCGCGCCGCGATGAATCCTCGCCCTCCGCGAGAGGACAGGGTGAGGGATTAACTCCGCTCTTTTACCGCCGCAAGGACTATCCGGACGTCATCTTCAGAACTGTCGAAGCCAAACTGCGTTCGATCGCGACGGAGATCATCCGCAATCACGCCCTCGGCCGCCCGATGCTGGTGGGCACCACCTCAGTGGATTCATCCGACCGACTCTCGAATCGACTCAAAGCCGAACCGGTCCGCCGCTTAATGCAGTTAACCCTCGTGCGCGACGCGTACCTGCGTGCCAACGATCTGGAGGAAGATGGCCGCCTGATCACGGAACTGGTGCCGTTCAATGAGCCGATCGAAAATATCACCCCCGACGCATTGCGCAAGTTCATCGCGCCGCATGGGATGACGAATATCAACCCCGAAGAAGAGAATAACATCAAGACCCTGCTGGACCTGTTGCGTTTGCCTGAAAGCGCGGGGGATCGCCTAAAGGCGATACTACAAGGCGGGGTAGCTCACCAGGTCTTGAATGCGCGCAAGCACACCGAAGAATCGCAGATCATCGCGGGTGCGGGTGCGTTCGGCGCGGTGACGATCGCCACCAACATGGCCGGCCGCGGCGTGGATATCAAGTTGGGCGGCGAGATCGCCGAGGAAGTGATCTCATCGGTCAACCGCGTGCTGGGCCGGGCAGGGCACAAAGACCCGTTCGATATGACCCTGGAAGAACGGCGCGTGGCTTTGCTCAAGGTGGATGCCTCACAATATGGCATTTACGACGCGGAAGTAAAACTCTTCCTGAATTATTTCGAAGATATGGCCCGCGTGAAGGAACTGGGCGGACTGCACGTGATCGGCTCGGAACGTCACGAAGCGCGCCGCATCGACAACCAGTTGCGCGGCCGTTCGGCCCGTCAGGGCGACCCCGGCTCTTCACGCTTCTATCTCTCGTTGCAGGATGACCTCATGCGGCTGTTCGGCGGCGACCAGGTCAGTGGACTCATGGAACGCCTGAAAGTGGATGACTCGCTTCCATTGGAAGTGCGCCTGGTCAGCAATATCATTGAAGGTTCGCAGACCCGCGTGGAGGGTGCGAACTTCGACGTCCGCAAACATTTGCTTGATTACGATGATGTCTTGAACATGCAGCGCTCGCAGATCTACAGTCAACGCGACCGTATTTTTGTGAAGGAGGATCTGAGCGAAGATGTGGCGGCTATGCTCGATTCCGAAGTGGTCAAGCGCGTCGAGCTCGGCCTGGCCGATGAAGAGGGTCCGTGGAAGCTGATTGCCTGGCTGGATCAGGTCCAGCCGCCGTTCGAATCACAAAATGGATTGTTCCCATCTTTCGGGTTCAAGTTGCTGCTTGACGAAATAAGTGCTCAAGCCGCCGTCCGCGGCGGCGAGCAGAGTGCCCCACAAGGGTACGCCGCCAGGAGCGCAGTATTGGACCTGATCTCAAAAGCCATCGAAACCGAGGGATCGCACTCCATGCGCGCGATCGAGTCGCTCATCACCAAGACCCAGGAAACACTGGAAGGCCAGGTCTCTGACCGCGAAGATACGCTGGATGCCTATTTTGAAGGTCTGCGCGATATGGAAGAACAGCCGCGCCCGCAGAAGATCCTGGAAGAGATCAATGCGCTGGTGCACTTGCCGCTGCGCTTCAACAATGAGATCCAAGGCGCCCTGGCAGATGACCCTGAAAGCGCCAAGGAGGATATCCAGGAGCTGATCTCCAGCCAGTTAACCGTGGTCAGCGCGACGCGTGTGATCGGCGCGATCCAGAACCGCGTGGGCGAGCAGATCCAGTGGCCGAGTCCCCTGCCCGCAGATTGGGACGAGCTCTCTGATATTCTATTGAACACGGCGCGTAGCGCGCTCGAGAAAAAGCGCGAACGATTGAATAATCAAATTGGGCGCGATATCGATGTCCTTTTGCAGCGCGACGGCGCCCAGGAGGAGGCCGCTAAACTCCGTTTGCTGTTGACCCTTTCACAGGGCACGCGCAGCGGATTCGACCAGAAGACACACAAGCAGGTGAAGCAGGCCTATTCCCGCTTTGCGTATGCCTTTTACGCGGCGCAATTGTTGGAAGGAAGAGAATCGCAGGATGTGATCGAAGAGGTGATGAACCATCTGGAGCGCGCCGAAGAGTCTTTGCGTGCCACCTGGGGGCAGAGTGAGTTCAACCGCTTGAGCCAGAATGCAACGAAACTCGCGGACTTCGGTCCCGCGGCGCGGATTGCTTTCGGTGAGGATCGGCTCAACGAACCGGCAGCAAACCTCAGCGAGTCTGATCGGGCGGCCTTGAGCGCCTCCATTGGAAAATATGTGCTCAATGAAGTCCATCGTCAATTATTGCTGGGCGCGATCAGCGAATTGTGGGTGGAATATCTCACAAAAGTCGAGGCGCTGCGTGTCTCGATCGGGCTGGAGGCTTACGCCCAACGTGACCCGCTGGTACAATATAAAGGCCGCGCGTCTGAAATGTTCGCACAATTACTCGAAGAGGTGCGCGGATTGGTGATCGGCCGCGCCTTTGCGGCCAGACCGCGACGAGTGGAGATCACACCGATCGAATCCGGTGAAACGGTCAACGCGCCGAGCGAGACCGCCGTTGAAATTGGCGGTGGGAATAAAAAGAAAAGAAAACGTCGTTAAACTTTAGAGGCAGAGTTGGTACGAGACGATACTTCTCCACTGAACAAATACCTCATTCTTCCAAAGGTGGAATTGCATCGCCATTTGGAAGGGTCTCTGCGTCTCAAGACCATGCTGGATATCGCGCATAAACATGCTGTGACGGTGCCCGTAAGCATGTTGAATTTGAGCGGCCTGGTGCAAGTGCAGGACCAGGACCCGATGACCTTCACCAATTTCCTTGAGAAGTTCAAGACCCTGCGCCTTTTTTATAAATCCCCGGATGTGATCCATCGCGTCACGCGCGAGGCGGTGGAGGACGCGGCCAAAGATAATGTTCGTTATATGGAACTGCGTTTTACGCCCGTGGCACTCAGCCGCGCGGAGGGGTTCCCTCTGCACGATGTGATGGATTGGGTGATCAGCAGCGCGCAGGAGGAAGCCAGGAAACATAAGATCAAAGTCGGTCTGATCGCCTCTGTGAACCGGCATGAAAGCCCGGAGCTCGCGGAGCAGGTGGCCTGGCTGGCCGCGGACCATATCAAGGACGGGCTGGTCGGCATGGATCTGGCCGGTAATGAAGCAGAATTCCAGACCGATGGGTTTTATGGGATCTTTAAAGAGGCAAAGCAGGCCGGCCTGCGCCTGACCATCCACGCGGGGGAATGGGGGCCCGCCGCGAATGTGCGCGACGCATTGGAAAATTTCAATGCGGAACGCATCGGTCACGGTGTGCGCGTGCTGGAAGATGAAAAGGTGACTGCGCTGGCGCGTGAGCGCGGCATGGTATTTGAAGTATGCCTGACGAGCAATTATCAATCCGGCGTCGTAAAATCATTGAATGAACATCCGTTGCCGAAGATGCTGGAAGCCGGATTGAAGGCGACGGTCAATACCGACGACCCGAGCGTTTCGCGCATTACGCTGTCCAAAGAATATCAACATGCCTGCGAAGACCTGCAGGTACCGATGGATGTGTTGAAACAATCCGTGCTCACCGCGGCCAACGCCGCATTTTTGAAGGATGATGAAAAGACCAACCTGGTTGATTCGCTCAAGAAGGAATTGAAGTTGTAGGTTCCCCCCTAACCCTAACCCTCTCCTCGCGAAGCACCCCCGAAGGGGGCAGGGTGAGGGACTTATGTAAACCCCACCACAAGGACCCCAAGGATATCAAAGCCGCTCCTTTATGTTCTTCGCAAAGTTGTGGTGTGAGTGTAGGTTGCGCGAAGTGACTTACGCAATCCTCATCACCAAAGGAGTATGCTATGCAAGATCCATTTAAGTCCCGCGACGTATTGAAAGTGGGAAAAAAGAAATACGTCATCCATCGCCTCGACGCGCTCGAAAAAGCCGGGCTGACCAAACTAAATAAGCTGCCCTTTTCGATCCGCGTCGTGCTCGAAGCCGCGCTTCGTCAGTGCAATGACAGGGAGATCACGCAGGCAGATGTAAGAAACATCGCCGCCTGGAGCCCGACCCCCCTTTCATCCCCTCTGCAGGGGGGACAGAGGGGGGTGGGCCGCCCCGGCATTCCCTTCCTGCCTGCCCGCGTCATCATGCAGGATTTTACCGGCGTGCCGGCGGTGGTGGATCTCGCTGCCATGCGCGCGGCGGTCGCGCGCATGGGTGGCAACCCGAAGAAGATCAATCCGCTCGTCCCTGTGGACCTCGTGATCGACCACTCGATCCAGGTGGATTTCTTCGCCACAGCCGACGCGCTCAATCGCAACACAGAAATGGAATTCCAGCGCAACCGCGAGCGTTATGAATTTTTGAAATGGGGACAAAAGGCATTCAATAACTTTCGAGTTGTGCCTCCGATGACGGGGATCGTGCATCAGGTCAATCTTGAATATCTCGCGGATGTGGTCATGACCAGGAAGAATGGCAAGGATACGCTTGCCTTCCCCGATACGTTGGTTGGCACAGACTCGCACACCACCATGATCAATGGTCTGGGTGTGGTGGGTTGGGGCGTGGGCGGCATCGAAGCCGAGGCCGTTATGCTCGGACAACCCATGGACATGCTTCTGCCTGATGTCATCGGTTTCAAGCTATACGGCAAACTCAAAGATGGCGTCACCGCCACGGACCTCGTGCTCACCGTTACGCAAATGCTTCGTAAGAAAGGCGTGGTGGACAAGTTCGTCGAGTTCTACGGCAATGGCCTCGACTCAATGTCCCTGCCGGACCGCGCCACGATCGGCAACATGTCTCCTGAATACGGCGCAACCATGGGTTACTTCCCGGTCGATGTGGAAACCATCCGTTATATGAAATTAACAGGCCGCCCTGCAGAAGTGATCGAACGGACCGAAGCCTACATGCGCGAGCAAGGATTGTTCCGCGAGTCGTCTACGCCTGAGCCTGAATTTACCGACACGCTCGAACTGGACCTTGGGTCTGTCGTTCCATCTTTGGCCGGTCCTAAACGTCCACAGGATCGCGTGGCGATGTCTGAGTTGAAGGAGACATTCCAAAAGGCGCTGACGGCTCCCGTTAAAGACCACGGCTATGAACTTAGCCCTGAAGCCGTGAAGACCGAAGTTACCTTTGGTACGAATGGCGGCTCACAAAAGATGAGGCACGGCGCGGTGGTGATCGCGGCGATCACCTCCTGCACGAACACCAGCAATCCATCCGTGATGGTCGGCGCTGGATTATTGGCCAGGAAAGCAGTTGAAAAGGGGTTGAGCGTCAAGCCATACGTCAAGACCAGCCTTGCGCCCGGTTCACGCGTAGTTACCGAATATCTTAAGCAGGCAAACCTGATCGATCCGCTGGCGAAACTTGGTTTCAATATCGTTGCTTATGGTTGCACGACCTGCATCGGTAACAGTGGTCCGTTGCCCGGCGAAGTGGCAAAAGCTGTAACGGGCAATCACCTGGTGGCCGCAGCCGTCCTTTCGGGGAATCGCAACTTCGAGGGACGCATCAACCCTCTGGTTAAAGCGAGTTTCCTGGCTTCGCCTCCATTGGTCGTGGCCTACGCGCTGGCGGGAACTGTGGATATCGATCTGGATAAGGAACCGCTCGGGACGGATAAGGACGGCGCACCCGTTTACCTGAAAGATCTGTGGCCGACACAGGCAGAGATCGCTGAGACGATCGCATCCAGTTTGAATGTGAGCATGTTCGAAGAACGTTATGCGAGCGTGTTCGAAGGCTCGGACGCGTGGAAGGAGATCAAAGTCTCCGGCGGCGATCTTTACGAATGGGACGAGGCTTCAACCTACATTCATCACCCGCCTTACTTCCAAACATTGACCCTTGATGTGCCTTCTGTCAACGACATCAAGAGTGCGCGCGTATTGTGTATGTTCCGCGACTCGATCACAACCGATCACATCTCACCCGCGGGGAATATCGCGACCGACAGCCCGGCAGGGAAATATCTACAGGAGCGCGGCATCCAGCCCAGGGACTTCAACTCGTATGGTTCGCGGCGCGGCCACGACCTGGTGATGACGCGCGGAACCTTCGCGAATATCCGTTTGAAGAATATGCTCGTTGAGCCAAAGGAAGGGAACCTCACGAAATACTTCGCAGACGACGGAAGACGGACAGCGGACAACGGTCAGGAAATGTCGATCTTCGATGCCGCTATGAAGTATCAGGCAGCGGGTCTTCCAACCATCGTTTTGGCCGGCAAGGAATATGGTGCAGGCTCCAGCCGCGACTGGGCCGCGAAGGGACCCATGCTGCAGGGCGTGAAAGCCGTTATTGCTGAATCGTTTGAACGCATCCATCGCTCGAACCTGGTGGGTATGGGTGTGCTCCCACTCAAGTTCATGGAAGGCCAGAGCGCCGAATCACTTGGCCTCAAAGGCAATGAAGTCTTCGACATCACAGGCCTGAGCGACCAAATGAAACCACAGTCTGTGGTGAACGTGAAAGCAACAAAACCTGACGGGTCGGTGATCGAATTCAAAACCACCGCCCTGTTGAACACCGCTGTGGAAGTGAACTATTATCGCAACGGCGGCATTCTGCACACGGTGCTTAGAAATTTGGTGAAGTAAATCGTGAAGCGAAGTGACAGTCACCTTTGCGAAGCACCCCGTCGCGACACTGCGCCGCACTCCCACTCCGCTGCGCTAGGCCCACTCGCTGCGCTCGGGACTGCCGCTTTGCGGCGTGCGCGAGGGACTTCGTGCGTTTGTTGCAGTGCAGGTGAGCGGAGTGGGCAAGGTGACCGTCACTTTGTATCAAGCGCAAAAGGTTTTTGTGAATTTATATAAAGCACCTGAAAGTAAGGAAAGAACAATCCGTTCGCCGTTGTTAGGCGGGATTGTTTTGGGATCGATATTGCTGATTTTGGTTTGGGTAATGGTCCGCAATGCATGGGTTGGCGACGATGCATATATTACGATGCGCGTGATCGAGAATTTCGTCGCCGGCTATGGACCAAACTTCAATATAGGCGAGAGGGTGCAGGTCTATACACATCCTTTATGGATGTTCCTTCTTTCAGGAGAGTACTTCCTTTTCAAGCACGTGCCTTTCATGAATTCCCAGCCCTTTTTGCTTTACTATCTTGTCATTTTTTCTTCTCTATTTCTGTCATTGCTCTCTGTCCTGGTTTTTTGCCGGAAGCTAACTGCAAGCTGGCAGGCCGCAGTATTTGGCCTGCTTGTCCTTATCTTTTCCAGATCCTTCATCCACTATTCAACTTCCGGTCTGGAAAACCCTCTGAGTTATTTGCTCGTTGTACTTTTCCTGTGGGTCGTATTTCTTGATCATAACAAGATTTTCCTGGTCTCTCTTATTGCCGGTCTGGCCATACTAACCCGGCAGGATTATCTGCTGCTGTTCTTCCCTTTTCTGATTTACGCGGTCTGGTCTTCAGAGGACAAACTTCGATCTATCCTTGAGCTTCTTGCGGGGTTAACGCCGGTACTCCTTTGGCATCTGTTTTCGCTGTTTTATTATGGATTCCCATTCCCGAACACTGCTTATGCCAAACTGAACACGGAACTCAACCGGCTTGAACTCCTTCGGATTGGTTTTGTATATTTCAAGGATCTCTGGGTCCGGGACCGGCTCACTCTACTCACGATCCTGCTCGCTTTAATAATATCTCTTGTTTCGAAACGAAGACCGCATCAGATGATCGGGGCTGGCATCCTTTTATATCTTTTCTACATCCTGTTGATTGGCGGCGACTATATGAGCGGGAGATTTTTTTCGGTGCCGCTTGTTTTATCTCTTGGTATGCTTGCAAGTATGGATGGAATTCGCACACCAGCCTATCTTTGGGCGGGGCTCGCCGCAATTATTGTCGGGCTTACAGTCCCTCATTCGACTTTTTCCAATTATCCACCCCCTGGAATAAAAGATTTCTCCGTGTTTGTGTATGCAGACCAGGTGATAGACGAAAGGGCTTCTTATTACGAACGCACTGGTTTATTGAGTGAAGATAAATACTATATTAAAATACTCTACCCGCGTCCGAGGAGATGGAAATTCGACTTATCCCAATACGAGGTCAAGATGTTGAATGATCTTGGGATGAAAGGCTACAGTGCAGGACCGAGTGTTCACGTCTATGACATGTACGCTTTATCCGACCCTTTACTGGCGCGCATCCCGAGTAATCCCAGAAATTCAGCACCCGGGCATAATGCCCGTCCGATTCCGGAAGGTTATCTAGAAACTCTATGGAGTGGGGAAAACCAAATTGAGGATCCCGCAATCCGTCTATACTATTCCAAGCTGGAGACGATCATAAAAGGGGATTTGTGGTCCCTGATGCGGTTGAACGAAATTTTCAACATGAATCTGGGAAGATACGATTATCTTATCGACGATTACCTCCAGCGAAATCCCCCAACCTAATTGATGGATCGAAATAATAAACGAGCCGACCAAAGGAGACGGCTCTCTTAGATTCTCCCTTTAAATCAGGCGAGGGTTAATTTCCCGCGTATCATTGAAGAAGATGTTTTCATTGCGTGCACTGAACAGTATCAGATGTTGCCAAGCATGAGCATTCCAGAGGAAAATATCTGCCTTGACTGCCCAACAGAGTTGATTGAATTTCAATTTCGATTAGACAATCTATGTCTTGATTGCTGTGCCGCTTAATTTTTTAATCAAGAAAAATCGAGTATACTCCCGCACGCAATGACCGACCATATCCGTAATTTCTGTATCATCGCCCATGTTGACCATGGCAAATCCACTCTTGCAGACCGCCTGCTCCAATTAACAGGCGCGATTTCCGAGCGCGACATGACCGAGCAGACCCTCGACAGCATGGACCTCGAACGCGAAAAAGGCGTGACCATCAAAGCCTCGGCTGTGCGCATGTTTTACACCGCGCATGACAATCAAAAATATGAGATGAATTTAATTGACACGCCCGGACACGTGGACTTTGGCTATGAAGTAAGCCGCGCGCTCAAGGCCTGTGAAGGCGCCGTGCTGGTCGTGGATGCAACTCAGGGGATCGAAGCGCAGACCCTCGCGAATCTATATCAGGCGCTCGAAGCCGACCTGGTGCTTGTTCCTGTGATCAACAAAATCGACCTGCCCTCGGCCCGTCCCGATGAAGTGGCGGAAGATGTGGGCAGCCTGCTTGGGGTCCCGCCTGAATCGGTCATCCGCATCTCGGCGAAAGAAGGCTTGAACGTGGAGCAGGTGCTCGAGGCGATCGTCCAGCGCGTGCCGCCTCCCAAAGACGTGGATGACCAGCCACTCCGCGCACTGATCTTTGACGCGCATTATGATTCGTATAAAGGTGTGATCGCGTATATTCGCGTCATGGAAGGCAGGATCAAATCCACGGATGTGTTACGCATGCTCGCTACAAAATTGGATTTGCGCCCGGTTGAAATCGGGATCTTTGTGCCGGGCATGCAGCCTGTGGAGGCGCTTGGTTCCGGTGAAGTGGGTTATGTCGCCACGGGATTTAAGACCGTGCATGAATGCCGCGTCGGCGATACGATCACGCTCGCTGCCGCGCCTGCCGCTGAAGCTTTGCCCGGGTATCGCACACCCAAGCCGATGGTCTTCGCGGGGATCTATCCCGTGGAAGCGGATGATTACACTACCTTGCGCGAGTCGCTCGATAAGCTGCAACTCAATGACGCTTCATTAACATTCCAGCCTGAAACCTCGCAGGCACTCGGGTTTGGATTCCGCGCGGGTTTTCTTGGCCTGTTCCACATGGAGATCATTCAGGAACGGATCGAACGCGAATACGATCTGGATGTGCTCTTCACCGCGCCCTCGGTGGAATATGAAGTATTGATGCTGGATGGCTCTGTCCTGCCGATCGATTCTCCGGCAGAATTGCCCGATGCGAGCAAGCTCGTGGAAGTGCGCGAGCCATGGATGATGATCGAGATCATTACGCCAACGGAGTATTACGGTCCCATCATGGAGCTGGCGACCAAACGACGCGGCATTTTCAAGAAGCAGGAATATCCGGCGCCCCATCGCGTGCAACTCGATTTTGAAATTCCGCTCGCTGAAATTATCATCGATTTCTTTGACCTGTTAAAGTCGCGCACCAAAGGCTATGCTTCGTTGGATTACCAGTTCCTTGAATATCGTGCCGATACATTGCAGAAACTGGAGATCCTGGTCAACGGCGAACCGCTGGACGCGCTTGCGGCGATTGTCCATGAAAAGGATGCGTACCATAAGGGGCAGCGTCTCATTACAAAACTCAAGGAACTGATCCCGCGCCAGTTGTATGATGTGGCTGTGCAGGCCGCCTGCGGCGGGCGCATCATTTCGCGCGCGAATGTCAAAGCGACGCGCAAGGATGTGCTTGCCAAGTGTTATGGTGGTGACATTACACGCAAAAAGAAACTGCTCGAAAAACAAAAACGCGGCAAGAAACGCCTTAAGATGGTTGGCAATGTTGAGATCCCGCAGGAGGCCTTCATGGCGGTATTGAAACTGGAAGATGAATAAATAACGTAGGGGCACAGCACTGCTTCGCCCCTACGGAGAAAGATGAAAGATATTAAGCGTTGGCTCCCTGGTACGCTGGTCAGTCTTGCGTTGATCGCGGCAATCTTATATTTCGTCGATTTCCGCGCGATGCTGGATTCGATCCGCGCAGCGGATTATCGCATGCTCGCGGTCGCGATGGTTTTATCCTTTGTATGGTTGATGGTGCGTGCGAAGGTATGGCAGACCTTGCTGCGTGACAAACCCACGTATCGCGACGTACTTTTCTCGGCGGGGGAAGGTTATTTGCTGAATAATTTTCTTCCCTTCCGCCTCGGTGAGATCGGACGCGCCTTCCTGCTCAGCCGAAAATCGGCGATGCAATTCGGCGAGATCATTCCCACGATCGTGATTGAACGTATCGTTGACCTTGCCTTCTCTGCCGCGATTTTGCTGGCGGCATTGCCATTGGTGGTCGGTGCCGAAGGCTCTGAACAGATCGGGTATACCGTTGGCGCAGTTGTATTCATCGGCCTGGTGATGATGTACGTGCTGGCCCGTAATAACCAATGGGCATTGGGCTTGTTCCACAAGCTCAGTATGCGCTGGCCGTCCCTGCAAAGATTTGGCGGCAGTTTCCTTGAGTCATTTTTTGCCGGGCTTGGCGCTCTCACGGATGGGTGGCTCTTCCTGCGATTTTTATTCTGGATGGCGGTTAACTGGGCAATTGCGCTGGTCGCTTATTATTTGATCATGCTGGCCTATTTTCCCCAGGCGCAACCCGTGTGGTCTCTTTTCATTTTAGGCGCGGCGGCATTTGGTGGAGCGATCCCTGCTTTGCCCGGCGGCGTTGGAACATTTGAAGGCGCGGTCGCTGGTGCGCTGACCTTGCTGACCGGTAACCAATCCACCTCCCTGGCAGTAGCACTAACGGCCCGCTTGTATAACTATCTAAATAGCGGTGTAATTGGTGGGATCGGCCTGGCGCGTGAAGGCCAGACCCTTTCAGGAATTTATCAACAATTGATGAACTTGAGGAATAAAAGCGAGTAAGCGATGCTGCCTCTGTACGATAGCCTGCGCCTGCACAAGTTCCCGCTGGTCAATTGGGTGTTGATCGGTGCGAATGTTCTGGCATTTTTATACGAAACCCAATTGAGTCCCGGCTCGTTGAGATCACAACTTCGGAGAATTGCGTGAGTCGACATTACCTCATCACCGGCGGCGCGGGATTTATCGGCTCGAACTATGTCCAGCGTTTGCTTGCGCGCGGCGAGCAAGTTACGATCTACGATAATCTTTCACGTGCCGGCGCGCCGCGCAACCTTGCCTGGTTGAAACAGACATATGGAGAGAAAGCCTTCGACGTCATTGTTGCAGATGTGCGCGCTGCCGATCGAATCGCTCAGGCGGCCAAAAGCGCGGATGTGATCGTGCATTTGGCAGGACAGGTCGCGGTGACCACCTCCGTTATCGATCCCAGAGATGATTTTGAGTCCAATGCCATCGGCACATTCAACGTGCTGGAGGCCGCGCGGCTTTCGGGACGAAATCCGATCTTTATTTATGCGTCCACCAATAAAGTGTACGGTGGGATGGAAGACGTGGCACTCGCAGAAGAGGCGACTCGCTGGCGTTATAAAGACCTGACCAACGGTTGCCCGGAAACACAGCCCCTGGATTTCCATTCGCCGTATGGCTGCTCAAAAGGCGCGGGCGATCAGTATGTGCGCGATTATGCAAGAATATATGGTTTGCGATCCGTGGTCTTTCGCCAGTCGGCTATTTATGGCCCAAGACAATTTGGGATCGAAGATCAAGGCTGGATGGCATGGTTTGTGATCGCGGCGGTGATGGGGCGCCCGATCACGATTTACGGCGACGGGAAACAAGTGCGCGATATGCTGTACGTGGACGATCTTGCACATGCTTATGATCTTGCGATTGAAAATATTGAGGCAGTGAAAGGGCAGGTCTTCAATGTAGGCGGGGGCGCTGGGAATATTATCTCCGTCTGGGCGGAGTTTGGCCCGAGGTTGGAGAAGTTGCTCGGCGATACGATCGAAGTGGCGCGCGGTGACTGGCGTCCCGGCGACCAGCGCGTGTTCTACGCAGATATCCGCAAGGCCGAGAAAGAATTGGGTTGGAAGCCGAAGATCGGTGTGGATGAGGGTGTTAAGAAGTTGTTCGAATGGGTGAAGGCGAACAAAAATTTGTTTTAAATCAAAAAGAACCGTCGCATATGCGACGGTTCTTTTTGTACGGGCAAATTACATGAAGTATTTCTTGGCGAAGTACATCACGATCTGGGCAAGCACCACCGGGCCGAGGAAAGCGTAGAATCCATTGAGGAAACCGCTGACGAAACCTCCAATGCCGAGGAAGCTGGCCGATGCGGCTGCGACTGCGCCCAAGATGAGGTAGCGCAGGCCGAAGTTCATCACGTCGGCAGAGTCAAAGTAGAAGAACCCTGCCACGAGACCGACGAGCAATAACAACCAGCCCACGATCGGTGTGCTGAGGAAGGGTAAAACTCCCATCCCTGCCACGCCTGCTACGACCACGCCTGCAACATACACCCACTTCAACATCGCGGACATGTCGCTGCCTGAGGCCTTTGATTGAGCTTTCTTTGTAGCCATTGTAATACTCTCCTTTTAAACAATAGATGGATTTGTATAAACACTCACACTTATAACCCCACAAATCCGAACAAAGTTTCTGGTTTTTCCTTGAAATTTCCTAACAATATCTGTCTATACATTTGTCTGCATTATAATATTCCCCGCCCTATGAAGATCCTGACCGTCCTTACCTATTATCGTCCGCACACCTCGGGCCTTACGATCTACGCAGAACGCCTGGCGCGTGCCTTTGCCAAACGCGGACATCAAGTCACCGTGATGACCACGCAATATGATCCATCACTTCCGCGCGAAGAAATGATCGAGGGTGTAAAAGTCATTCGTGTGCCGGTCGTGGCGCGCGTCAGCAAGGGTGTGATCGCGCTAACATTTGGGCTGGTCGCCACAAAACTCGTCGCGCAACATGATGTTGTACAACTTCATCTTCCTCAATTCGACGCGCCCGGCGTTGCGTTACGTGGACGTCTCTTCGGCAAACCGGCTGTGCTTACCTATCACTGTGATCTGCATCTCCCACCCGGCCTCTTCAATCGCTTTGTGGATCTCGTTGTCAAATTTCAGAACAACATGGCGGGATTTTTAGCGAATCACATTGTGACCTATACACAGGATTATGCGGATCACTCGTCCTATCTCTCGCGCTACGCCTCAAAACTGACCCCAATCCTGCCGCCGGTTGCACTGCCTGTTCCAACGCCTGAAGCTGTTTCTGCTTTCGCCCACGCGCATCGCGTCGATGAACGCAAGCCTGTGATTGGCATGGCCGCGCGTTTCGCCGCAGAAAAAGGTGTGGAAGTTTTGCTGGATGCGTTGCCGATCATCTTGAAGAAATATCCGAAAGCGCAGGTCCTTTTCGCAGGCATCTATCAAAACGTGATCGGCGAGCAGATCTATTCAGACCGCCTGACGCCGCGCATTCGTAAATATGAAATACAAGGTCATTGGACATTTCTTGGCAATCTCGACCCCGAGCAGATGGCGGCCTATTATCCCAGCCTGGATGTATTGACCGTGCCTTCGCTCAATTCCACTGAGGCTTTTGGGCTTGTGCAGATCGAAGCCATGCTGAACGGCGTGCCTTGTGTGCCTTCGGCGTTGCCCGGAGTGCGCCAACCTGTGTCCATGCACGGGATGGGGCGTATCTCTCAAATTGGAGATTCAGCCAGTTTGGCCGAATCCATTTTAGAGGTCCTGAGTGAACCGCAAAAATTCAAAGGAGATATTGAATCCATTAAGCAGCGGTATGACCCTGATTCGATTGCGCAGGAATATGAAAAGTTATTTGAGAGGTTAATGAAATAACATGGCCTTCGATGAAAAATATTTCTCCACACATACTTATGCCACGATTACCTTTGCAAAATACAGTATGTATTGGTGGTCGAATCGATTCTTTGCCATGCTCGCGCGTAGATATGGCAGGCATGGCGCTCGTCTGCTTGAAGTGGGATCGGGCCTCGGGCATTTGGTGGGCCAGCTTGAGGATCTGTTCGAGGCGTATGGCATGGACTTGAATCATTGGGCGGTGAAGGAATCCAAATCGGTTGCGGTGAAGTCGTCCTTGCAAACTGCTTCTGCGCAGGCACTTCCTTTTGAAGATGGCGTTTTCAACGTTGTCATCATCAAACATATTGTGGAGCATTTGCCCGACCCTGAGAAAGCCATCCATGAGATTAGCCGTGTGATGGAGCAGGAGGGTGTCTTGATCCTTGCCACGCCGAACCTGGGCTCCCTGCTTAAGCCGTGGAAAGGGGATCAATGGATCGGCTATCAAGACCCGACGCATATTTCATTGAAGCAGCCTGAGGAATGGTTGAGGTTGATCCAGAACGCAGGCTTTGAATTGAAGCGCGTCTTTGCGGATGGTTTTTGGGATGTGCCCTATATCCGCTTTGTACCGAAGCAATTACAGAAATTATTCTTCGGCTCACTCGGTGGGATTCAAGCCATTACTGGTTTTGTCTTTTTGCCGAGGATGTGGGGCGAGAGCATTTTGGTAATCGCACGCAGGAAGTAACTTCACGATTTGGTGGATAATTATGAATGAACCTACTGTCCTTGATTATGTAAAATCTATTTTCAAGAGTTGGGACTCCTTTGGAAATTTTTTGAAGGCTGTCTTTCAACGCAGGGATACGACCCTGTGGGTGGAAACACAAGCGCCGGCCGTTGAGCCTGCCACGCTGAGTCGTGTCTCTTCTCTTGAACTGCGCAAGGTTCCGTGGCTGACCCTGCTTGTGCTCGTGCTGGCTTTGATCGGCCAGAAGACGTTCGAACCTCCCAAACAATTTTATAGTGTTGGCATCCTCCTTTACATCTCAGCGTTGGGCATGGCGCTGCTTGCGTTTCGCCGCGCTGAATGGAGTCTGACACCCATACCGGCAGATGAAACGCGAGTGGATACTTTTTCAGTACGCGGGCTGGAATTCGTTTTGTCATTGATCTTCGGCGCAGCCACCTTTTACAAGATGACCGGGAATCTCTTCACGGCAACGAACCTCACTTTGTGGGCGGGTACGATCTTTTTTCACCTACGGGCATTCTGGGTACGGGAGCCGCGCTCCATCTCCTTGCCACGCATGAATTTAAAAGAATTCTTGACCCGCAATGAATGGACATTTCGCATTACGCGCTGGGGATTACTGGTCTTCATGGTGGTCGCGGTGACGATCTTTTTCCGCACGTACCGGCTGGATACGGTGGCACCCGAGATGACCAGCGATCACGCTGAAAAACTGGAGGATGTGTACGATCTCACACAGGGGATATATTCAATTTATTTCCCGCGCAACACCGGGCGCGAGCCGCTTTATATTTATCTTTGTGCGCTGGTTTCACAATGGTTTGGGATCTCCTTCATCACACTGAAGATCGTTGCAGTGTTCGGCGGATTGTTGACCCTGCCATTTGTATACCTGCTCGGCAAGGAGTTGGGAAGTATGCGCATTGGCCTGTTGGCCGCGGCTTTTGCCGGTATTGGATATTGGCCCACCGTGATCGAGCGTTTTGGGCTGCGTATTTCGTTTTATCCGCTTTTTGCAGCGGCTACTTTGTATTACTTCTTGCGCGGCATGCGCCGCCAGAAGCGGAATGATTTCATATTGGCTGGCGTGGCGTTGGGCATCGGGTTACATGGATACACTCCCTTCCGCATTATACCTTTTGCATTGATAGCCCTTTTGATTATCTATTTACTGCATTTGCGTGATACCCAGTCGCGCAAGCAGGCCCTGGTCTGGTTCGGCTTGCTTGCCTTCACTTCCTGGATCCTTATTATTCCTCTGGCGCGATTCGCACTCGAACGGCCGGACATTTTTGTCGAACGTGCTTTTTCGCGTGTGGGCACATCGGAACGCCCTTTTCCGGCGCCTGTCTGGCAGCTGTTCCTCTTCAACCTGTGGACGGCTTTGAAGCAATTCAACTGGCATGACGGCAACACCTGGGTGCATTCCATCCCTGGCCGCCCGGCATTAGATGTGATCTCCGGCGCGTTGTTCCTGATCGGTGTCACTTTGGTATTGGTTCGTTATATTCATGATCGTCATTGGAAGGATCTCACGCTCCTGCTGGCGGTGCCGTTATTGCAACTGCCATCCATCCTATCGCTTGCGTTTCCGGAAGAGAATCCAACACTTAGTCGTACGGGTGGGGCCTTGGTGCCGGTCTTTTTACTGGTTGGTTTTGGGTTGGACAGCCTGTTGAACGGATTCGTCGGAGGCCTGGGATCAGGTCAAAGGTCCCGTGAGAACGAAGGCGGGGCGCATTCAACGAGTCTGATGCGTTCCTTTTTCCCTGTTGTCCTTGTGTTGGGGTTGTTTACCACATCCTTTATACAAAATTACGATCTCATCTTCAATCAATATTACACCCAGTATCGGAGGAGTTCGTGGAATTCGAGAGATATGGGCTCTGTGATACGAGACTTTATGAATAAAGGCGGTTCAGCGGACCAGGTGCGAATTGTGCCGTATCCCTTCTGGGTGGATACGCGTTTGCCGCCGCTTTGGGCGGGTGTGCCCGCGCGCGATATTGCGATTGCGCCGGAAAACATCGAAAGTACGGTTACCATTCCCGGCGCAAAGCTCTTTATGTTCCAACCCCAGGATGTTGCGACGCGTGAGTTGCTGAAAGAGCTTTATCCGAATGGCACCCTGACGATCTTCCAATCGTTTAGGGAGGACCATAACTTCTACGTGTTCCGCGTGCCTGCTGCACAATGATGTACCACCAGCGTACTCCAAGTTTCAAGCCGATCTAACCACATGCGGGTGCCAACTTTTTTTCAGCGCATTGCAGATCATTTGCAGCCATATCCCTGGCTATCCATCGCTGGACTTTCAGTTGCATTGTGCGCGCAATTTCTATTGGAGCCAACCGCACGCGTTGAAGCAGCCATCGTGCTTTATATCGCTGCCTTGGGATTCATTGTATGGGCAATTGTACGAGACGAATGGAAACTCGCCTCTCTTCCGGAAGAGTCCGCTGATCTTCGGGTGCGCCGCCCGCGCCTGCTTCCAATGCTCACATCTTTGCCATTACTTGCAGGCGCGTTCTATTATTTCGGCGGCAATCGCTTTACGATATTGAATCTAGTTCTGTGGTTAACCGGGATCACCTTCTTCATTGTCGCATTGTGGATTCCGAAACAACGTGTTCATTCCATACCTCGCATCGATTGGGAGTGGGTTGCCCTGCTTGGGGCCATACTGTTACTGGCGGCATTTTTCCGTTTTTATCGATTAAGCGAAGTGCCTGCCGAACCATTCGGTGATCATGCTGAAAAGATCCTGGATGTATACGACATCTCGCAGGGTGAAACCTCCATTTTCTTCAAACGAAATACCGGGCGCGAAGCCATTCAAATATATTGGAGCCTGCTTATCGCGAAGGTCTTTGGTACCGGCTTCTCGTTCCTCAGTCTCAAAATCGGCAGCGCACTGCTCGGTTTCTTCACTCTTCCTTTCATCTATCTGCTTGGCAAGGAATTGGGGAATCCGCTGGTTGGATTCTTTGCGCTCTTTATTTTTGGGATCGCCTACTGGCCGAACGTCATCTCACGCATTGGACTGCGCTTTCCGCTTTATCCTCTCTTCGTTGCGCCCACGCTTCTTTTTTTGATCCGCGGCCTGCGGACGCGTTCCCAAAATGATTTCATCCTGTGCGGCCTCTTCCTTGGACTCGGCTTGCACGGGTACAGCCCTTTCCGTATTATGCCCTTCGTTGTCCTGACTGCATTTGCTCTTTTCAGCTTGCATACAAAAACAAAAGAGATGCGTTTGCAGGCCTTGGGGTGGCTCGCCATTGTTGCAGTCACTTCGTTGATCGTGTTCCTGCCGCTTCTGCGTTACTGGCTGGAATATCCGGACATCTTTGGATTTCGGGCGTTATCGAGATTGGGACTGGCAGGTCGCGAGATTTTCGGAGACGTGTGGTTTATATTCGTGTTGAACTTTCTACGCGGACTGTTGATCTTCAACTGGGATGATGGTGATATCTGGGTCAATTCCATTCCCCATCGCCCCGCGCTGGATGTGGTGACAGGCGCGTTCTTCCTCACTGGTATTATGCTGTTGATCGCACGCTATCTGCGTGGGCGCGATTGGCGCGATTTGTTTCTGCTTGTTTCAATCCCGATCTTGTTGATGCCGTCCATTCTTTCGCTGGCCTTTCCTGTGGAGAATCCCGCCTTGAACCGGGCTGGGGGCGCGGCAGTGGCGGCAATCCTTGTCAGCGCAAGAGCGCTTGATGGGTTGCTGGCAGGATTCGGCGCGGAGCGGAAGCGGGCACTCGTCGGATATGGATTAGTGGCGGTCTTATTATCGGCATCCACATTGCAGAATTACAATCTGGTCTTCCGAAAATTCGACGCGAGTTATCGGCTTGCAGTTTGGAATTCTTCCGAGATGGGCGCCGTCCTTCAGGAGCATGGAAACGTGGATGCGTCCTGGGTTGTGCCCTATCCGCAGTGGGTGGATACGCGCCTGCCCGCAATCTGGATGGGCATCGTAGGTCGCGATTTTGCGCTCTGGCCAAAGGATTTTGCCGCGACCAAGGATGTGCCGGGGCCGAAGATTTTTCTTTTCAAGCCGGAAGATATTGAAACTGAGAATGCTCTTAAACAAATCTACCCGAATGGGACATTAAGCAGATATACTTCCGTTACGATCGGGAAAGATTTTATGATATTCCTTGTAGAGGAGTGATGTTTTGCAGGGGATGTTTCTCTGCATGTTGTGATTGATTATGAACGATAAACGAGCATGGTTTTATGACCTATTGTTTATCCTTGTCCTGCTGATGGCGGGATATTTACGGTTGACGGGTGTAAATTGGGGCGAAGGATATCACCAGCATCCGGATGAATTGTTCCTGAGCGGCGTACTGGATAATCTGCGAGCGCATGCTTGCGATGATCCGACTATTCCGCTGGATGCCTGCCCGCCAGACCAAAAACACTGGATGAGCCTGGGGGAATATTTCAATTCGGCTACATCAACGCTGAATCCATATAACCGTGGGCACTCATTTTTTGTGTACGGCAACCTGCCAATGACCCTGGTGCGTTATGCCATGGAGATGACCGGCAATGACGACATTGGTAAATCCAAATTCTTTGCCCGAGAGTTCTCCGCGCTCGCAGACCTGTTCAGCATCTTTATTTTGTATATGCTCGTTTCAAACCTGTATGGACGGCGTATCGGGTTGTTCGCTTCGGTCTTTTCCACACTGACCGTAATGCAGATCCAGCAATCCCATTTTTTCACCACGGACCTGTTCACAAATTTATTCATGTTCCTTGCACTATTATTTGCATCCGCCATTCCGTATGCACGCGATCCGCAAGGGCAGCAACTGAATTCAAATCAAGTGTGGCGCATTGTGCGGCATCCGATCTTCCTATTGAGCATTGGCTTTGGGTTTGCTTTGGGCATGGCCATGGCGTCCAAGATTAACGCGGTTGCGCTCGCCATTGTTTTGCCGGGCGCATTCCTTGTGCGTTACTTCGCTTATAAAGCGGGAGAAGATCAACAGGATCAAAAGGATGCGTTTGTCAAATTCGCCCTGATTGCTCTTGCGGCGGGCGGACTGACCACGTTAATTTCCTTCCGCATCTTTCAGCCGTATGCATTCAACGGTCTGTCGATCAACCCGCAGTGGGTGGCAAATCTTCAAGAGCTGCGCGGGCAGCCGTATTCGGACCTGCCGTGGAATTTGCAATGGGCGCGCCGCACGCATTTGTATTCCTTCATGAACCTTACGATCTGGGGCCTGGGACTTCCACTTGGCATTCTGGCATGGGCAGGATTTATCCTGATGGGCTGGCGCATCCTTAAAGGGGAACGGAAGCACGTCCTGCTCTGGGGGTGGACTGCTTTCTATTTCCTCTGGCAGTCGCTTCAATTCAACCCGACCATGCGCTATCAATTACCGGTCTATCCATTGCTGGGGATGATGGCTGCGTGGTTCCTTTTTGAACTGCCGGGTTTAAATAAGACCATTGACGATGGACAGCAGACTACCAGGCAAGCGGTCAGCCGTCTGTGGTCCATTGTCGGATGTTTTATTGGTGTCACTGTTTTAATACTTACTGCCATTTGGGCATTTGCCTTCCACAGTATTTATTTGCGTGAAGAACCGCGCATTGCCGCCAGCCGCTGGATCTATCAGAACGTGCCGGCGCCGATCGACATTAATGAGACCACGGACGAAGGATCGTATAACCTGCCTTTGGCTATTCCATCTGAAATGGTGATTCAGAGCGGTGCTCCGTATTCGACCAATTTCACAACCACTCGGGATGGTCAACTTTCCGGGGTAACGCTTGGCCACGCGCTGGATTCGGGCGGCGCGCCCTCCACGATTGTGGTTTCGCTGTATGCCGCTTCTGCGCCGGACGTTTTGCTGGCGCGCGCCTCCGAGTTGGTGGATTACGCCTCTTCGAAAGACCCGCGCGGGCCACAGGTGAAATTTATATTTGATAAGCCTGTGCCTGTCCTGAATAACCAGCCTTATATTTTGCAGATCGAAACCCTTGGCAGGGATCTGAAATTAAGCAGTTCTTCGTTCGCGAACGAGACTGATTACGACTGGGGCTTGCCCTTCCGCATGGACGGGTATGACCCCTTCGGTGGCATGTATCGCGGTGACCTGGTGCTTCAGGTCTATTGGGACGACAATGTCGATAAGTTGACTCGTCTTACAACCATGCTCAATGATGCCGATTACATCGTGATCCCCACCAATCATCAATATGCGCAGATCACGCGCCTGCCGGAACGTTATCCGCTGACGACTGTGTATTACCGCGAACTGCTGGGTTGCCCGCAAGACGCAAATATCATTGAATGTTATCGCACAGCACAGGTTGGACAATACGAAGGCAGGCTTGGGTTTGAGCTGGTTGCGGTGTTTGAATCCTACCCGACGTTTGGCCCGATCGTGATCAATGACCAGGCCGCCGAGGAAGCATTCACGTTCTACGATCATCCCAAAGTATTGATCTTTAAGAAGGCAGATAATTTCGATTCCGCACAGCTGTTCAAAACGCTAAGCGCGGTGGATTTGACGAAGGCCGTTCATCTCCTGCCCATACAGATGAACGCGTATAAGGATCTCATGCTCCCTGCTGACCGTTTGGAGCAGCAACGCGCAGGGGGTACATGGTCTGACCTGTTCAATTATGACTGGGTGCAAAATAAGTATCCGCTTGTGGGCGTGTTGATATGGTATGTGTTCATTTTTCTGCTGGGGCTGGCGGCATACCCGATCGCGCGCTATGCGTTGAATGGCTTTGGGCCGCATGCGTATCCGCTTGGACGCGTGGTTGGGTTGGTTTTGCTCGCCTGGCTCTCGTGGATGGGAGCATCCCTCGGCGTGCCATTCACGCGCGCCACCATCGGCGCCGCGTTTGTTATTATCGCAGTGACAAGCCTCGGCTTATGGACGCTGCGCAAAGGCCAGTTCCGTGAGGAATGGAATGCGAATCGCAAGTTCTTTGTCCTCGTCGAGATTGTGTTCTTTGTTTTCTTCCTGATCGATCTGCTGATCCGTCTTGGCAATCCCGATCTTTGGCATCCCGCCAGGGGCGGCGAGCGGCCGATGGACTTTTCGTATTTCAATGCGGTCCTAAAGAGTGAATCGTTCCCGCCGTATGACCCGTGGTTCGCGGGCGGTTATATCAATTATTACTATTATGGTTTTGTGCTGGCCGGCACGCCGGTGAAGTTGCTCGGTATTGTTCCTTCGATCGCCTACAACTTTATTTTGCCCACCTGGTTCGCGCTGGTTGCGATCGGCGCGTTTGCGATTGGATTTTCCGTGGTTGAAAATCAAAAGCATGTCGCGCGCGAAGACCAAGGGTCTGATCCGGACGAGGCTGTGATTTCGCCATTCGATCTCCGACTTATCTCCGGACTCGCGGCTTCAGTGATGACCATATTGCTGGGCAACCTCGGCACGCTACAGTTGATCTTTAACGCGCTGCAACGAATCGTTGCGCCGGGCGGGACCGTTCCTGCGGATGCCACAATTGTTCAAAGATATATTTGGGCCGCGCAAGGCCTGAGTAAACTCATTGTGAGTGAAGTTGGACACATATTTGATCAGTCCATTATTAATGTACAACTACCGGTAAACGTCGGGGAGTGGTATTGGAATCCCAGCCGCGTGATCCCGCCGGGCCCGGGCAATGAGATCACCGAGTTTCCGTTGTTCACATTCCTGTACAGCGACTTGCACGCGCACATGCTTGTGATCCCATTGACGCTGTTCATTATTGCGTGGGCCATATCGTTCATTAAGTCTTACGCCATCACGCCGCGCACAGAGTGGGTGACGACCATCCTGGTCGGTGCGCTCATGGTCGGTGCACTGAAACCGACAAACACCTGGGACTTGTATGCGTTCTTCCCATTCGCGGCGCTGGCGGTGATCTACGCCATCAACCGTCACTTCGAATGGAAAGGCCGTTTCAATTTGCCGGATTGGCTCGGGCGTGCGCTGTTCTCGATCGCCGTTGTAGCCGCGTTGTACGTGCTCGGTTCATTGATGTATTCCCCTTTTAACCAATGGTATAGCCAGGCCTACAACCAAACGGATTGGTGGACTGCATCCCATACACCGCTTTCATCCTACCTCACGCAGTGGGGATTGTTCCTGTTCATCATTACGGCATGGCTGCTCTGGGAGGCGCGTGAGTGGATGGCAAATACACCTCTCTCGCAGTTGAAGGAGTTGCGCGCTTATTCGCTCTGGATCGAGATCGCTCTGGCAACCTTCATTGCATTGCTTGTGCTCCTTACCTATAACGGTGTCGTGATCAGCTGGCTGGCATTGCCGCTTGCAGCCCTGGCCGGCGTGCTGTTATTGCGTCCGGATATGCCGGAGCTGAAACGCGGCGTGCTTCTGATGATCGGCACGGGCTTGATGCTTACGTTGGTTGTGGAAGTAAGGACCTTGAGCGGTGATATCGGCCGCATGAATACGCTCTTTAAGATCTACTTGCAGGCGTGGATCTTGTTCTCGGTCAGTGCGGCCGCGGCTTTTGGCTGGTTACTCCCGTCCTTTACAAGATGGACTGCGCGCTGGCGTGTCGTCTACCAGGCTGGTTTATATTTCCTGTTGGCTGGCGCGTTTCTGTTCACCCTGACCGCCACCACCGACAAGATCAAGGACCGCATGACTCCCAGCGCGCCGCACACGCTCGATAGTATGACTTATATGGATTACTCCCAGCATTGGGACGGCCAGATCATGGATCTGAGCGAGGATTATCGTGCCATCCGTTGGATGCAGGATAACCTACAGGGTTCGCCGGTGATCGTGGAAGCCAACTGTACTGAATATCGCTGGTGCACACGCTTCACCATTTACACAGGCCTGCCCGGTGTGGTGGGCTGGAACTTTCATCAACGTCAACAACGCGCCCTGATCGCGCCCAACCTGATCACCGACCGCGTGGACCAGATCGGCATTTTCTATACGACCACCGATATCGAGGTCGCGCGCTCCTTTCTGGAAGATTACGATGTGAAATATATTATTGTCGGTCAATTGGAACACAATCTATACCCATCGGTGGATGGAGTAACAGATGGCTTTGCAAAGTTCAAGCAATACAACGGCAAATACTGGCGCGAAGTCTATCGTGATACGAACACAGTCATCTACGCGGTCATCCCATGATCCTGCACATTACTTCCCGCGCGGAATGGGAGCATGCGCAGGCCCGTGGCGAATATCGCGCAGCCAGCCTCGAGACCGAAGGCTTCATCCATTGCTCCACTGAAAAGCAGGTGCGGGCTGTGGCGAACGCGTTCTATCGCGGGCGAAATGATCTCGTGTTGTTGGTGATCGAGGCATCCAGACTCAAGCCTGAGCTTAAGTGGCAGGCGCCTGCCGGTCCTCCCGCGCCCGGTATTTCCGCATCCGATTTATTTCCGCATGTCTTTGGCGCGATCAATCTCACGGCGGTCACTTCTGTCGTCGACTTTGTGCCTGATCCTCCTGGAATGTTCTCGCTCCCCTCCCTGACATGACCGCCTTCCTGCTCTGGTACATTTCCCTCACCTTTCTGCACTGGCTGACCTTTCCGCTGGCCTATCGACTCTTCCCCGCGCTCGCGGACCGGGGCTTTGCGCTTTCGCGCGCCATGGGATTATTGATCTGGGGATATATCTTCTGGCTGCTTGCTTCGTTTGGCGTTGCACAAAATGATATCGGCGGCATATTGCTCGCGCTGGCCTTGCTGGCTGGGTTGAGCGCCTGGTCTTTCGCAAATTCACGAGCTGAGGTCATCGAGTTTCTTAAGTCGAATCTCCCGCTGGTTCGTACCACTGAGGTCCTTTTCCTGGTCGCGTTCGCGTTCATGGCCTTTATCCGTTCGGCCAACCCGGAATTGACCAGCACCGAAAAGCCGATGGAACTGGCCTTCATCAGCGGCATTATGCATACGTCATCGTTTCCTCCACAAGACCCCTGGCTTTCAGGATATGCCATTTCTTATTATTACTTTGGATACGTCATCACGGCCATGCTCGCGCGCTTGACCGGCATTCCCGGCAGCATGGCACATAACTTGATGACCTCGCTTGTCTTTGCCCTCGGTGCGATCGGCTCGTATGGCATTTTGTTTAACTTGCTGGCGAAGACACAGACGACAGACGACGAACCACAAACTACCAGCCTCCGTCCTTTGTCCGTCGTCGGTTCTGCCTTACTTGCGCCTCTTTTCCTTTTGCTCGTTTCCAATTTTGGCGCCCTGCTGGAAGTACTTCACCGTTACGGTTTTTTATGGGTGAAGGACCCGGCAACCGGGCAACTCTCCAGCTTCTTTTGGACATGGCTGGATGTTAAAGAATTATCCGCTGCTCCCATGCTGCCACTCGGATGGGAGCCAGAGCGTTACTTGTGGTGGTGGCGTTCTTCGCGCGTGTTGCAGGATTACGACATGCGCCACAACCCGCTGGAAGTGATCGACGAATTTCCGTTTTTCTCCTTCCTGCTCGGTGACCTGCATCCGCATGTGCTGACGATCCCTTTTGCATTGCTTGCCATCGCGGTCGCCCTGAATATTTTTCTCGGCGGTTGGCACGGCCTGATTAATTTACTCGGTGCGCGTTTGCGCATTAACCTCGAAGGCTTTATCTTCTCTGCGCTTGTATTAGGTGGGCTGGCTTTCCTCAATACCTGGGATATTCTCGTCGCTGCGGCATTGATCGTCCTTGCTTATGTGTTCATGCGTGCGCGTGAAGACGGCTGGGGCTGGAGCCGCCTCGAAGATTTGTTCCTGCTAGCCCTGCCGCTTGGTATCACTTCTATTTTGCTTTATCTGCCTTTCTATCTTGGATTTTCTTCGCAGGCCGGTGGCCTTTTGCCAAGCCTGATGTATCCCTCGCGCGGCGCACAATTGTGGGTGATGTGGGGCACATTGCTCATCCCGATTTACGCATGTCTGCTCTATTTATGGAGAGGTGAGCGCATGCGGGCCAATTGGAAGCTCGGCTTTTTGCTCGGGCTTGGTTTTGTATTCTTCCTGTGGATTCTTTCGTGGGCGATTGGGCTTATTGGATACTACGTTGAAAACGACTTTGTCCTCTCCATTCTCGCCGGGCAGGGCATGGACATCCCCACCTTTTTCCGCGCAACCTGCCTGCGCCGCCTGAGCTACATCGGCGGACTGATCACGATGCTGGCGGTGCTGATCCCCGCGCTGGCTTTCCTGTTTTACAGACCACAGACCATGGACGATGGACGACAGATTACAGATAGTGGTCCGTCGTCAGTGGTCAGTGGTCAGCAGCGTCCCCTTTGGGGATCGTCCGCGGTCGGTTTCGTATTACTGCTCATCACCCTTGGCGCGGTTCTCATCATCGCACCAGATTTCGTTTACCTGCGTGACCAGTTCGGGTATCGCATCAATACCGTTTTCAAGTTCTACTATCAGGCATGGATCTTATGGAGTCTGGCCGCATCCTTTGGCGCTGCCTTCCTGCTTCAAAACCTGCGCGGCGCCTGGGATTGGTCCTTCCGTGTCCTCATTGGTCTGGTCATTTTCTGTGGTTTGCTTTATCCAACGCTTAGTCTTATGACCAAGACCAATAACTTCAAGCCTGCTAACGGGTTTACCCTCGATGATTTCGACCGTATCAAGCTCGACAACCCGGATGAGGCCGCTGCTATTGAATGGCTGCGCGCCGCGCCGAACGGCATTGTCCTTGAAGCGGTGGGAGATGGCTACAGCGGCTACGCGCGTATCTCTACGTACACCGGTTTGCAAACCATACTGGGATGGCCCGGCCACGAAGCACAATGGCGCGGTAGTTATGCGCCGCAAGGCTCACGCCGCGAGGATGTCACCAAACTGTATACTACAAGCCGTTGGGAGGAAGCAGGACCCATTATTAAGCAATACAACATTAGATATATTTATATTGGCACTCTTGAACGAGTATCTATGCCGGTCAACGAAGAGAAATTCATGTCTCATCTCAACCCTGTTTTTCAGCAAGGCAATACCGTCATCTACGCAGTGCCTTGAAGCTGATAAACATCAAGTAATGTCACCATGACTTCAAATAAGCACACAAGTTCATTTAAAAATTGCGCGTGTCCATCAATGAAAAATTCCTTCCCGACTTTCCTTTATCAGTTCGACTAGGCATTGGTGCATGAAAGGCTAGACAAAAGAGGCGTGACCGTGTAAGTTTGGTTT
>CAZSVR010000031.1:27144-45478 GCA_964610295.1 uncultured Anaerolineaceae bacterium | reverse complement strand
GCTGCGGTGCAATCCTGACCTGTGTTCATAATCGCTGCTAAAGAGGCCTTCGCCGCGATCAATTCGGGATCGGCGTCATCAAAGACAATGAAGGGGGCTTTCCCACCCAATTCAAGATGAACGCGTTTGAGCGTATCGGCTGCGGTCTTCATAATTTTCTTGCCGGTGCTAGTTGAACCTGTGAGGCTGATCATACGCACGTCAGGATGCTCAACCAGAGCTTGTCCGGCGTCATTGCCGCCAGAGATTATATTGACCACGCCATCGGGTATACCTGCCTCCTTGATGAGGTCACCAAGCATAAGCGTGGTGAGAGGCGTACCGGGGGCGGGCTTGAGGACGATCGTACATCCTGCCGCAAGCGCCGGGCCGATCTTCCATGCCGCCATCATCACCGGATAATTCCACGGCGCGATCTGGCCAACTACACCCACCGGCTCGCGTCGATAAATGGATGTGTACCCGGGCATGAACTCGCCGGCATGCGAACCATGTGTATCGCGCGCCGCGCCAGCAAAGAAACGCAGGTTATCAATTGCGAACGGAATATCCCCACCAAGGCTGACAAATTGATAAGGCTTCCCAGTATTCTCCGACTCGACCTTTGCAAGTGCCTCAGCATTCGCTTCGATCAGATCGGCCAGTTTCCAGATGATCTTGGAGCGTTCGCCGGGCGCCTTCTTCGACCAGCGGCCGTCATAAAAGGCACGCTTGGCGGCTTGTACGGCGCGGTCTACATCTCCGCGGCTTGCATCCACGACCTCGGCGATCTTTTTGCCGGTTGCAGGGTCCTCAATTGACATCATGCGCCCACCCTTTGTATCTTCCCACTTGCCATCGATCCAAAGTTTATAGTTCATGTTCAATCTCCTCTTGTGATTTTATGGTGAATCTGGGTAATGGAAAAGTCCGAAAACATACTATAATTATAGATGCTTCTCAATGTGATCAACCTCCGCGCCACAGACTTGAATAGTAGTGCCTAACTTGCCAGGAGTCAATTATGGAAAACGAAAAATTACTCTTTATTAATCCAGCTACAGGGAATAAGTTTGGCGAGGTCAAAATGACGACGCCCGAGGCTGTGCAAAATGCCGTGCATGAAATGCGAGAATCGTTTCCTGCCTGGAGAAGCAAATCAGTGCGAGAACGGATCCGCATCCTGCGCAAATTCCAGACACTGCTCATCGATCAACGGGATGAGATCACGAACATCCTCAACCAGGACTGCGGAAAAAGTCGGCAGGATGGATTGATCGAGCTTTTCGTTACCGTCGATATGCTCTCACAGTATTGCTCCCAAGCTCCAAAATGGTTAAAGAAAAGACGCGTTTCCGCCGGACTCTATTTCTTCAAAAAATGCTTCGTCGAACATCGTCCATATGGCGTTGTGGCGGTGATCACGCCATGGAACTATCCATTAACTCTTTCGCTTCCTCCGATGCTGGCTGCGTTGCTGGCTGGTAATACGGTCGTGCTTAAGCCATCGGAGGTAACAGCTGCCACTGGAGTATTAATCGAACGATTGATCCAACAAGTTCCTGACTTAACTCCTTTCATACGCGTTGTGCACGGGAATAGCCAGGTTGGTGCGGCCTTGACTCAGGCAAAGCCCGATTATATCTTTATGACCGGCTCGACTCCCACGGGAAAGAAGATCTTGCAAGCCGCCGCTGAGAACCTGACACCTGTCACACTAGAGTTAGGCGGCAAGGATGCAATGATCGTCCTTGAAGATGCCGACCTCGATGCAGCGGCCCGCTGGGGCACATGGGGCGCATTCTTCAATACCGGCCAAACCTGCATGGCCGTTGAACGTGTATATGTGGTCGAGTCAAAGTACGATGAATTCGTGAAACTCGCATTGGCAAATACAAACGAATTCAAGACAGGGTATACAACCGAGTTGGACAGCCCATATTCGATGGGACCGGTGACCGACCCGCGCCAGGTAAAAACGATTGAAAGACATCTTGATGATGCTCTAGCAAAGGGAGCCCGCCTGCTCACCGAGGTTAAAAAAGACGGAATGTTCTTCAACCCGCTTGTGATTGAAAATGTGAACCACTCCATGCTCCTAATGCAGGAAGAAACCTTTGGCCCGATCATGCCGATCATGAAGGTCAAGGATGAATCCGAGGCCATTCAATTAGCCAACGACAGTTCATTCGGCCTTGGCGCCTCTGTCTGGGGACGTGACATAAAGCATGCGAAGGAAGTAGCAGACCAGATAGAGGCGTCCTCGGTGATCATCAATGACAGCATCGCGCAGTTCGGTGTGCCCATGCTTCCGTTCGGCGGCGTGAAAGAATCAGGCTTCGGTCGAACGCACGGGCAGGAAGGCCTGATGCAATTCACGCGGCCCTTCAGTTACGCAGTTGGCAACCCTCCATTCAAGTGGGATATTGCCACGATCTTGCGCCAGAACGGACATTACAACCTCGCCACAGCCATTATGGGTGTGGTCTATGGAACGTCCGTGCGTCAAAAATGGCAGACTCTTTCGCAATTGTTCCGCAAAACAAATAACCTATCCAAAGGCACCACCGTCGCGGCAGAACCGATCAAGATAGGCGAATAGCGACCATTTGAATATTGGTCATATCTTCCATCGCGAACTTGACGCCTTCGCGGCCGAGTCCGCTTTGGCGATTTCCGCCATAGGGCATGTGATCAGCACGGAAATTTGGCGTGTCATTGATGATCACACCGCCGAAGTTCAACCGCTTGACCGCCTTTAACACGCGATCGATATCCTTGGTAAACACGCCAACCTGCAAACCAAATTTCGAATCATTGGCCTGCTTCAGCGCGGTTTCAAAATCCTCACTTGAGATCACGGATGCAACCGGCCCAAAAGTTTCCTCGGCGATCACCTTCATATCGGCTTCCACATTGGTCAAGACCGTGGGATAAAAGACAGTTCCCTCACGTCTGGCACCGGTCAACACTTTCGCGCCTGAACCCTGTGCTTCCTTAACCCAACTTTCAATGCGATCCACTTCCTTTGAATCGATCATCGGACCGACGTCCACGCGCTCATCAAGCGGATCGCCCACCACCATGGCTTCAGTAGCTTTCACAAATTTTTCGGAGAACGACTCATAAACCTGCTTCTGGCTGTAGATACGCTGGACTGAAATACACACCTGCCCGGAATTATAAAATGCGCCGACCGCACAACGCTTGGCGACGAAATCCAAATCTGCATCCGGCGCGATAATAACTGGCGAGGTATTTCCCAGTTCAAGCGTCACCTTTTTAATACCGGCGACTGCCAGAATGTGACGGCCGATCTCAGGCGAGCCGGTGAAAGTGATCTTATCCACACGTTCATCGGTGATGAGCCATTCACCCACCGTTCCACCCGATCCAACGACAAGATTGATCGCGCCTGCGGGAAGGCCGGCATCCTGCAAGATCTGACATAGCTTCACAGCTGCCAGAGGAGTTGTTGTCGCCGGTTTAAGCACGAGGGTATTCCCTGCAGCAAGAGCAGGGGCCACTTTATGAGAAACCAGGTTGAGGGGAAAATTGAACGGGCTGATCGCTGCAATCAGGCCTACAGGGCGGCGAGTCCAGAAACCAAAATATCCTTCACCAGCGGGGACGGCATCCAAGGGAATAGTTTCGCCATGTAAACGCTTGGCTTCCTCGGCCGCGATCGTAAAGGTACTGGCGGCACGATCCACTTCGGAGCGGGCAAACTTAAGCGCTTTGCCCGCTTCCGCAGCAATGGTCTGGGCCAGATCTTCAGCACGCTCACGGATCAACGCGGCGGTGCGCAAGAGGATTTCCGCGCGTTTATGAGCGGGCATATCCGCCATGACGTCTTCGGCACGCTCGGCCGCGTTGATGGCAGCGTTAAGGTCTTCGCGGCTTGCAGTCGGCAGCGCGCCAACCGTTTTGCCGTTATATTTATTTTTCACCTCAAGAACAGGGCCATTGCCGGTCCACTTGCCATCAATTAAGAGTTTGTATTCCATTTAGATCTCCAGAAATAATTTATTGAGCGATCATGACATGCTTGGTGATTTGATAATCGCCAACTGCTTCAGCGGAAAGGTCTTTGCCAAAGCCAGACTGCTTGAACCCACCATGTGGAGTTTCAGAAGTGATCGGTAGATGATCATTAATCCAAACTGTGCCAAACTCCAACTGGCTCGTCAGACGCATGGCACGAGCCACATCGCTTGTGAAGACCGAGGCAGCCAAACCATATAACACATCGTTACCAAGATGTAAGGCCTCGGCCTCATCCTTAAATTCCTGCACGGTAATGACCGGACCAAACACTTCCTGTTGCACGATCTCCCAATCCTGCTGGACATTACCAATCACTGTCGGCTCATAGTAATAACCCTTTTGCAGGTCCTTCGGGATCGCGCCACCCGTAAGTATCTTTGCGCCCTGTGATTTCGCGCGGTCTACAAAACCAGAGACGCGCTCGCGCTGAATACCCGAGATCAACGGCCCCATGACAACACCATCGTCAAACGGCAGGCCAACTTTTACATTGCGCATGGACTCGACAACAGCTTCCTGCATCTCCTTCGAGCGACCCTTTTCTACATAGATACGAGTGGCGGCTGTGCAATCCTGGCCGGTATTGGCCGTTGCAGCAAAGGCAGCTTTAGCCGCGACCAGTTCAGGATCGGAATCATCAAACACAATGAACGGAGCTTTACCACCCAATTCAAGATGGACTCGCTTGAGAGTGTCCGCCGCGGTGCGCATCACACGTTTACCGGTACTAGACGAACCGGTCAGGCTGACCATGCGAATATCGGGGTGTTCGACCAATGCCTGTCCAGCGTCATTTCCGCCAGTAAGAATATTTACAACGCCATCAGGTATGCCTGCTTCTTTGATCAGTTCCGCAAGCATCAGCGTGGTGAGAGGCGTGCCAGGCGCGGGCTTTAAGACGATCGTGCAGCCAGCTGCAAGCGCGGGGCCAATCTTCCAGCCAGCCATGTTCAAAGGATAATTCCATGGAGTGATCTGCCCAACAACGCCTACAGGCTCGCGTCGATAAATGCTTGTATATCCCGGCATGAACTCGCCGGCATGAGATCCGTGCGTATCCCGCGCGACCGTGGCAAAAAAACGCAGGTTATCTACTGTAAAGGGAATATCACTCGCGAGGCTCAGGAATTTATACGGCTTGCCTGTATTTTCGCTTTCAACACGAGCAAACTCTTCCGATCTTGCCTCAATCAGGTCGGCAAGCTTCCAAATTGCCTCTGAACGTTCACCGGGAGACTTGCGCGACCACCGACCGTCATAAAATGCGGTTTTCGCAACTTTAACCGCCCGGTCTACATCTTCGCGTCTAGCCTCCTGTACTTGCGCGATGGTCTCACCCGTCGCTGGATTCTCAATGGACATTTTCCCGCCAGCTTGCGAATCCACCCATTTGCCATCGATCCAAAGCCTATACACCATGTTCAGACTCCCGTATCGAATAAGGAATTCTGCAATTAGACAAATATATCATCACCTGCGAACAGTGTTTTAATTATAACCAGTACGATGGCCTTAAGACAAATTGACTTTTCCGAAACGGACGGTCGTCGGGGGAGAGTGCCTGCTCCCACACTCGGTCACCCGCTTCGTTTCTAAATGACAGATGATCCTGCTTTGAGGCGCGTTGGCATTCTTCCATCAAATTCCTGTCTCAGGAATCTATAGCTCACACCATTTCCTTGATCCCATAAGGAAACCCATAATCTGCCATTTTCTCCATAAAAGCGATCGGCTCAAAGGCCTCAGGGCCAAGCACGCCCACGCCTTTCCATTGCCCATGCTCGATTAAGTCCATGGCGATGACCGCGCTGAAGGCGGTTTGCGCAACCACCGCCTGGCAGCCCCAGACTCTCATACATTCCTGGTTATCGGCCACTTGATAAAGATAGACCTCGCGCTTTTTCCCGTCCTTTTTGCCTTTCACACATGTGCCTGCGCAGGTCTTGCCTTTCATCTTATCGCCAAGATGTGCTGGGTCTGGCAGGCATGCAGCCACCACATCACGCGGCGCGATCTGCGCGCCCTTTACGTCGATCTTTTCTTTATTGTCCAGGCCGAGCATGTGCAGAGTTTTTAATACACCTATAAATTCATTTCCAAGCCCATACTTGAAAGTGACCCGCTTGGCTTTCACCCAACGCGGCACCAGCAATACTTCCTCATGTTCTACATTTACTACTTCAACGGGTCCAATTTCAGGGAAGTCAAATACTTCGGGTTCAGAGAAAGGCGCGGTGGTAAACCATTTGCCGTTTTCCCATATTACCGGCGGATTTAAACATTCTTCGATCGTCGTCCAAATCGAAAAGTTGGGTGCGAACTCATGGCTTTCGATCGTGATGTTTGCGCCATCGCGTATACCTATTTCCTCAATCTCATCAAACAGATGATCTTGCGCGAAGCGCGCAAACACGTCGGCCATGCCAGGCTCCACGCCGAAACCGACCAACGCAAGCAATCGTTTCTGCTCCCACTCTTTGGCTTTCCCGAATTGATAATCGCCCAGTTTTATACCCGTTTGATTGTACGGGTCGGTTGGATGAGGCTCTAAGAGTGTCATCGCCATATCCATGTAATTCGCGCCGACATTATAGGCCGCATCGAAGATCTGCTTGTTGAAGCGTGGATCCACGGCGTTCATGATGAGATCCACTTCGTATTTTTTTGCCAGTGCTTCGACATGCTCCTGTCTACTGGCATCTATGAATTCAACTGGGAATCGTTTGTTATCCCCGATTTTTTTCTGAACTTCTTCGGCGCGCTTGAGGCTATAGTCTGCGAGCACCATGAGTTCCATCCACTTTCGAGGTTTGGCAATGGCAGCAATGGCCTCTCCAACCCCGCCGACGCCAACGAGCAATACTTTCATGAAATCAAGTCTCCATTTGTTTTATACTCACGCATCGGTGGGTTAGATTCGCTGTCTGGATTAATTATGCGGTTCAATAAATGCGCTTTTACAAACGTAACTCCCGCGATCTTTAATACTCTTACGACGCCATCCATGCTCACATTTCCAACTGGCATCGCCATCAGCATTTTCGGAAAGCGGACAATGTTTATTGATAGCGTCACCGGGAACGATATCCTGTGCGCGCCGATATCCTAAAAATAGATCTCCTTGGTGATCTTTAGGTAAATGAACGATTCAGTCTCGCGCACACCATCCACTTTCGCGAGTTTTTCGGTCATAAACTTGAGGAGGTCTTCGTGGTCGCGACAAAAAACTTCTACCATTAAGTCGTAGCGGCCGCTGACAACGACGATATAAACCACTTCATCAAATTTTGTAAGGCGGTCGGCTACCTCGAGCATTTTTCGTCCATCCGTTCGCACCCCGATAAGCGCCATTGTGCGCTTGCCCATCATCGGAGGATTGGTGACTGCAACCACTTTGAGATAACCCAGCTCAACAAGGCGATTGTAGCGTTGACGGATCATACCCGGTGAGACGCTGAGTTGCTCGGCGATCTGCGCGAAGGCTTCGCGGCCATCTGCCCGAAGGGCCTTGATGATGTGAATGTCGATGGGATCAAGATTGGCAGGCAGGTCATTATCGATTACGTTGTCCATAATGTTAATTTATACCTTTTTTGTATTATTGTCAACTTTTTTATAATGATTTCCTATTATTTTAGTATATTATTACCTTTTATGTATCTAAAATATGAACAAACCGATCTTGGCTACGCGAAAATACATTATTTTCTAACAGGGTATGCCCCGACAGATCTAACCTGCCGGGGCATAACTTTTAGTAAAAGATCGTGAACGCAGTCTGTTACAGGAATTAATTACCACCTTTGACTTCCACCCAGATTTGCTCGTACAGTGCGCGTGCATCACCTACATCTTCAATGCGGTGACCACTCTTTAAAGCTTCTGATGGAGTATTTGTGATAGGTGAGGCCATGTAGGCATCATAAATTGCTGCAAGAGTTGTCGGGTTGCCATTCACGTCGCTCACTTCCATTGTGTTGCCTTTAGCAAACTCAAGCGCCGCCTTATTTGGATTGGTATATGGGAAGTCACGCAACATCATCCAGAAAATATTACCTTGCATGGTGTAATTGAGCCATGCGTAAGCCGCATCCGGATGAGGCGCATCGGCAAGCATTGCCCAGTTATCCTGCCAAAGGATTGCACCCTCGCTCGGATAAATATATTCAATGGCCGGGTTTTCCTTTTGAGCCAAAAAGGCCTCCCCGGTCCAGGTCATGCCAAGATCTACTTCGCCTGCAATCAGGGCAGTCTTGGGGCTATCACTATCGAACACTCGAATGTTCGGCACCAATTCCCTGAATTTTTCCTTTGCCTCATTCAATTCGGCCTGATTTGTCGTGTTGACATCGTAGCCAAGAGTTAACAACGTAAGGCCAATCGTCGCGCGCGACTCGTCCAGGAAGATCATTCTTCCTGCATATTCAGGTTTCCAAAGATCGACCCAGGCTTGCGGAATATTTTCAACAACATCCGTATTGACCACAATCGCATCGGTTCCTGCTTGATATGGAATCGTATACTTATTACCCGAGTCAAATTTAAAATCAAGATAGTTCGGGTCAAAGTTTTTCAGGGCGGGCAGTTTGGCATGGTCGAGCTCCTGCAACAGTCCCTGGCGCGCCATCGGAGCAATAATATAGTCCCCGGGTTGGATCAGATCGTAATTGGATGCCCCCGCAGACACTTTGGCATTCATGTCCTCGTTCGAAGAATACTCATCGCGATTGACCTGGATGCCTGTGACCAGCTCAAAGCATTCGATCATTTCGGGTGGGATATATTCCGTCCAGACAAAGATGTTGAGTTCAGTGGAGGTCACTTCGATTGGGAACTCGGCGGCAGGGCAGGTATATCCACTTGCTGTAACTTTTTCGCCTCCACCAGCTTGCGGCGTTTCGGTCTTGCGACCACAAGCTGCGAGTGCCACGCTTGCGATCACCAACAATGCCAAAAAATTGAACAGATTGTACTTGCGCATCTCTTCCTCCTTTGAAAGATTGATTATCCGATCGGCAACGTGGAATTTAACCACGAAATACCCACAAATAAAGGGGTTACTATCTATTGATATCCGCAGGCAGTGACATTATGATTGGCTCTGCTCTCGATTCTGAATCATCTGCAACAACAATACGGCAGAGAAAACAACCAGGATCCAAACAGTGGAAAGTGCGTTCACCTGCGGCGTGATGATCCGGCGTAGCAGTCCGTATACATAGATAGGCAAGGTCGTAGAACCTGGTCCATTCGTGAAAAAGGTGATCACAAAGTCATCCAACGACAATGTGAAGGCGAGCAACGCGCCTGAAAGTACGCCGGGCAGAATCATGGGAAAGGTCACACGTCGGAATGTGATCCACTCATTCGCGCCCAGATCCATCGCGGCTTCCTCGAAGGATTGATCAAATCCCTGCAAACGGGCCTGCACCACCAGGGTAACGAAAGGAACCATGAAAGCGATATGGCTGATTGTCACGGTCGCAATACCGAGCGAAAGGCGTGCATCACCGGTGAGATTAAAGGCTTCATTAGCCCAGCCAAAAAACTGGCTGAACAAGGTCAACACCCCAATGCCCATAACGATCTCGGGAATCACGATCGGAATATAAAGCGAGAGTTGCGAGAACGGTTTGAGCTTGAAATTATATCGTTGGAGGGCGATCGCCGCCATGGTACCGATAATGGTCGAGATGATGGTCGCCGTAAAGGCGATCGACAAGGTGTTACCGGCAGCGTCGATCACATCACCATTTTTCGCGAGCTCGCAATACCAATGGAATACAGCGCATGGGCTGGACTTGACCAGGCTTCCATCCATAACCACACGCTCACTGTACGCGGGGATGAATCCCTCGAAGGTCACATTCGCACGGGATGCGTTAAAAGAATACAGGATCAATCCGACGATCGGTGCATACAAAAAGAAATATACCAACACCGCGGCGGCGATCACAAAAGGAGCACGACGATGCGGGTTCATGCAACCACGATCTCCTCGCCAAATCCGAATTTACGGGTGTAGAAATATGTAACGATCAACGTTAGCACCATCAAGACCAACGACGCGGCTGAACCGAAAGTCGGATCGCGTGCATCAAGGAATTGTCTTTGGATCAGGTTGCCCACCAGGATCACCTGGCGTCCACCGAGGATATCCGAAACTATGAACGTTCCCATCACCGGAATGAACACAAGGATCGTTCCAGCCACAACGCCGGGTGTGGAGAGCGGAAGTGTCACACGGATGAAGGTCTTGACTGCATTCGCGCCCAAATCCGCCGCGGCTTCATACAGGGAGTTATCAATTTTTTCAAGTGAAGTGTATATTGGCAGGATCATGAACGGCAGGAACTCGTACACCATTCCCACGAGCACGGCACCCGGTGTATAGAGCATTTCAAGCGGCATGAACGGGATATGAAGTAAATGCGCGAACCAACCAATAATGATATTGATCGCCCCCTCCTTACGCAGCAACATCATCCATGCATATACACGGATCACGAAGTTCGTCCACAGCGGGATCAGCACCATGAACAGGAATAAGTTTCGTCGGCTCGGGTGTGCGCGCGCAATGAAGTAAGCCAGTGGATAGGCAAGCGCGATCACCAGTACGGTAGTATTGAACGCCAGCAAGAGTGAACGTCCTATAATCTGCAGATACAATGGCTCGAAGCAACTTGACTGCCCATCCGCACAATCCGTGTTATATCCCAGGAGGCGGACATAATTTTCAAGCGAGAGCGCATAGATCACATTGCCATCGGGACCACGCTTGCCAAAACTCACCACCAGCGTAAGGACTAATGGAAGGATGAGCAGCACGAACAACCATAGGGTGGTCGGCAGGACAAGCAAAGTACCTTGAGAAGACTTATTCTCGCGAAGACGCTGAAGCATGGCTATTCCTTCTTCAACACGAGAGTATTCTCAGGCATGAGCATGATCCAGACCTCCTGCCCAACCGAGTAGAATGATTTTGGGTCGAGCCGCGAAATGCGGTTCTGTTCCCATACCTTTAATTTTACCTCGTTCACATCCACAAAGACCTGCGTATCCGCACCAATATAAACCGTATTCGTCACTTTGCCACGGAACATGTTGTCATTGACCGCGCCCTGCTCGGCGATACGAACTTTCTCCGGGCGGATCGAAACGACCACATCTTCACCATTGACAATTCCCTTTGAAATCATCATACCCATCACTTCAGTATTTAAGCCGGGGATGAAAACACTCGCCTCATTCTTGGACATCGACTTGATCTTGCCTTCGAGGAAATTCGACTCTCCGATAAAGTCCGCGACGAACTTGTTCGCAGGGCGTTCATAGATCTCCACTGGCGCGCCAATCTGCTGGACCTTGCCTCTGCTCATGACCGCAATGCGGTCAGACATCGTCAAGGCCTCCTCCTGGTCATGCGTGACGTAGATGAACGTGATGCCCAATTGTTGTTGCAAGGCCTTGAGTTCGAGCTGCATCTCCTTGCGAAGTTTTAGGTCCAAGGCCCCCAGCGGCTCATCGAGCAAAAGCACATCCGGAGTTTTAACCAAAGCACGGGCAAGTGCGACACGTTGCTGCTGTCCACCGGAGAGCTGCTTCGGGCGGCGGCGATCCATCCCCGTGAGCTGCACCATTTCGAGAGCGCTTCCCACACGCTTTTTGATCTCATCTGGTCCCGCACCCTCCATTTCCAACCCGAATGCGAGATTCTGGTAAACAGTCAAATGTTGAAAAAGTGCGTAACTTTGAAAGACTGTATTTACCTTGCGCTGGAATGGAGGCGTATGTCCCATGGCCCTGCCTTCGATGTAGACCTCCCCCTCCGTCGGCCATTCAAACCCCGCGATCATTCGCAGCGAAGTGGTTTTTCCACAACCTGAGGATCCAAGCATGGAGAAGAACTCACCGTTCCGGATCTGCATGGTCACATGATCGACTGCGGCAATTTCGCCGCCTTCCGGTGTCATGAACCGTTTTACAACATCGCGCATCTCAACTGCAAATTCACTTGTCATCTATCATCTCCACAAGATGGTATCGAGCAAAATTACAATCCCTTGCTAATCTCGTGCAATGCGCTACTCAAGCGCTCGAGTAACGCATCCATTTGCTCCCTGGAAACGATCAGCGCAGGCTCAATGCGAATCATTTGCGCGCTGGTTAAAGTACCGGCCACCAAAACATTCCTCTTAAACAAGCCGGAGGCCACCTAGAATCCGATGTCCTGAGTCTTGAAGTGCATGCCGATCAATAGGCCTTTGCCCGTAATTTTCTCATATATTTGCGGATATTGCGCAGCGAATTTTTCCAATTGCGACATCGGTAAGCGCCCTTCTCCGCGGCCTGTTCCCATAGCCTCTCGCGCAGAGTCACATGGATGGCGGCCATACCATTCCACAGAAGCCCACTCGCCGGATTCGGTCACAGACTGCGATATTCCAACCAGTGGCGGTTGTAATGCTCTGCAAAATTATCTTTTGATTCAGCGATGATCTTACAGGCCTGCTCTTTGGTGGGAAACTGATTCTTCCGGATCAAATCGATCCAGCGGGATGAGTAATCCAATGCGTCTTCGTAATCCAGGCTCATTTACAATCTCGGCTCAAATAATAACCATATTTCAAATTATCCAATCTGAATAATCCTTCCCTCACCGAAAGCAGCAGCTCGAATGCAGCAGATGACAATTTCTCACGTCTTATATGGACTCGTATTAGGTTTCCACTATTTGCAACCATACGAATCGTAGCCATAAATTCTCCTATTGAGCCGACTTCACGTCCTCCCAATATTGCTCATAAAGACCTGACGTTATGACATCAACCTTCCTGACGAGCTTTGCATGCTGAAGCGCATCCGCTGATGGGTTTGAAGCAAGACTTCGTATATAAGTATCGTATAGACTCGAATCGTTTGATTTTAGATAATCGAGTGCGCGGGTATTAGGAGTGGAATATGGGTACTCACGCACCAACAACGCGCCATTCTTGGGCTCTAAAATAAAATTTATTAAAGCTGCTGCCGCATCCGAATGCGGGGCGTCAGCCGGAATTGCCAGATTATCGATCCAGAATCCTGCTCCTTCGGTTGGAAGGGCGTAGATCAGAGCAGGATTCACTCTCTCAGCCAGTGAAGCATTTCCGTTATACACGACCCCAACCCACGCTTCGCCGGAAAGCAAATAATTTTCGGGGGTCTCAGCATCGAAGGCAATAATACCCGGTGCCAGTTTTATTAATTTATCACGTGCCTCTTCAAGCCGGACGGGATTTGTCTCATTCTTGCCATATCCCAATGTAAGTAATGCAATCCCCATCATCTCCCGTGAGTCATCCAGCACAACTATGTGGCCAGCGAGTTCCGGTCGCCACAGATCTTCCCAACTTGTGATTGGATTAGAAACCTTTGTCTTATCGTACTGAATACCTGTTGTGCCCCAAAGATAAGGGAGGCTAAATTTATTTTTTCCATCTTCTGGCCGGCCGGCACTGGTTGCACCACCTGGGTCGAAATATGGATCAAGAAAAGTGGCATCAATATTGTCATAATTTTGAATCGCATTCAAGTCTAGAGGAAGAAGAGCATGCTTACCGATCAAAATCTCAACAGCGTAATCACTGGGGATGATCAGATCATAAAAGGCCGGTTTATTTACGAGTGTATCCAGCATTTCTTCATTGGTTGCATATGCTTCATAATTGACTTTCACACCCGTTTCGTTTTCAAACTCGGCGATCAATTCTCTGGGAACGTACTCTGAAAAAGCATACAAATTCAATTCAGAAGATGTAATTACCGGAGTCGCTGGCATACATGCAGCCAGTGCTTCTATCAAGAGGGACACTATCAGAATCTTTGCCAAGGCTTGATTTTTTTTCATCTCTCTCCACTAAAATCAAATAAGTATATAATTTAAAACTTTCTGGTCCATTCTTTCGGCCAGCGCTCCACAACAATTTTCTTTTGAGTGAAGAACTCGACCGCGTCCATGCCCTGCCCGTGCATATCACCAAAGAAACTATCCTTCCAGCCACTGAACGGGAAGAACGCCATCGGCGCGGCTACACCAATATTAATTCCTATATTACCCGCCTCGGTCTCGTAGCGAAATTTGCGCGCGGCACTTCCACTGGATGTGAACAGGCTCGCCTGATTACCATACTGCCCACTATTGACCAGTTGAATTGCATCGTCGACTGTATTGACATGCATAAGACCCAGCACCGGCCCGAATATTTCGGTTTTCGAAATTTCGCTTCCGGGCTGGACCTCTGAGAGAATCGTCGGTCTGACGAAGGTTCCACGCTCGTAGCCTTTTACGGTTGTTCCGCGGCCATCCACAGGGACTCCTGCGCCTTCCTTCGCACCCAGGGCGATCAACTGTTCCACGCGTTGCTTGCTCGCACTATTGATGACAGGTCCCATTTGCACGCCTGAATCCAATCCATAACCAACCAGGCGCGCGGAAGCTGCGTCGCAGATCAACTCGGTAAATGTATGTCGCGCGTCCGCAACTGTCACAGCCAGAGAGACTGCCAGGCAACGCTGACCAGCACACCCAAAGGCTGAATCGGCGACGATCTTGGTCGCCATTTCCATATCTGCATCAGGGAGAATAATGACAGGATTCTTTGCTCCACCCTGCGCCTGAACACGTTTTCCATGTGCCGCGGCGGTACTGTAAATATATTTTGCGACATTTGTCGAGCCAACGAATGTGATCGCGCGAATTTCAGGATGTTCGAGAATGCCGTTGACAGTATCCTTCGCTCCGTTGACCAAATTGACCACGCCCTTCGGTAAACCAATCTGCTCAATGAGTTTAATAATAAACTGCATCGTCATCGGAACTTTTTCGGAGGGCTTTAGGATGTATGTATTACCCGCAGCAATCGCATAAGGCAAATACCAGAACGGGATCATGCCGGGAAAGTTGAACGGTGCGATCGTAGCGCAGACCCCCACGGGCTGGCGGATCATCATCTCATCGATGCCGGGCGCGATGTCTTCAACGAGCTCCCCCTTCATGATCATCGGCATACCGCAAGCAACTTCCACATTTTCGGAAGCACGTAGCATTTCAGCTTTGGCTTCATCGAAGGTCTTGCCTGCTTCGTTCGTGATCAATTTTGCAATCTCGTCACCGTTCGCCCTGAGCAGGTCGCGCAGTTTGAAAAGATATTGAACACGATCTTGTACCGGAGTTTGACGCCATGCCAGGAACGCCCCCGCCGCTGCCCTTGCCGCCATGTCCACGTCTTGCCTGCTTCCCAGGGGTGTTTTCGCGATCAGCTCACCCGTCGCAGGATTGATGACATCGAAATATTCCTTGACGGCCGGCTTGATCCACTCACCGTTTATGTAGTTTAAGATTTCCATCAGTTTCTCCGATTCTTGCGTTTACAGGTTTGAACGTTCAAACGTTTTAACTTGTCAACCTGTTAACTCACAAGTTTATCCATCAATTCTGCCAGGCCCTCATCCAGAAGAGTCAATCCTTCATCCAATTGCTCTTCGTTAATCACCAAAGGTGGCACAACAAACAAAATATTCTTGAAATTGAATACATATACGCCATTGGCAATCATGAAGTTTTTTAGGGCGGTCAAATCGAGCAGTTCTTTTGTCACACGATTCTTCACCAGCTCCAGTGCAGAGAACATGCCGATATAACGCACGTCCCCTACAGACGGATGTTTCGCCTTCAATTCTTCAAGCCGCTTGCCAAGGTGTTTCCCAACCTTTTTTGCGTTTTCAAAGATCTTCTCCTGCTCGTAGGTTTCGATTGTTGCAAGGGCGGCCGCACAGGCCAGCGCATGACCGCTATACGTGAGACCCGCAAATAACACTCTATCGTCAAAAAATTCTGCAATCTTCTCTCTCACAATCACTGCGCCGAGGGGCACATAGCCAGAGGTGATTCCTTTTGCAGTGGTAATAATGTCAGGAACTACATTCCAGTTATCCACTGCGAACCACTCTCCCGTGCGGCCCCAACCACTCATGACTTCGTCTGATATCAAAAGGATTCCATATTTGTCGCAGATCTCACGCATGCGCGGCCAGTAATCATCGGGTGGGATAATAAGTCCGTTTGTGCCCGTCACGCCTTCAAGTATAATTGCAGCAATCTGATCCGGACCCTCATGCTGGATCACCTCTTCCACGTGGCTGATACACTCACGGTGACAGGTATCTATCGTCCAGCCAAAAGGACAACGATAGCAATACGGGTCGAGGACGTGGACTACTCCTGGAATAGCGGGCTCCGCGGGCAAACGCCGATAATCACCGGTTAACGCGATAGCGCCGTGGGTAGCGCCATGATATGAGCGGTAGCGTGCAAGAATCTTGTGTCGTCCTGTATAAAAGCGTGCAATCTTGATGGCGTTCTCGTTCGCCTCTGCGCCACCCAATGTAAAAAAAGTCTTTCTCAAATCGCCCGGCGTAATTTCGGATAATTTCTTGCCCAACAAACCGCGCGGCTCGGTTGCCATGCTCGGAGAAGCGAAGGTCAACTTCGCGGCCTGGTCTTGAATGGCTTTGACGACCTTTGGATGCTGGTGACCGACATTTGTGTTGACCAACTGCGAGGCGAAATCCAGATAGCGCTTGCCATCGGCATCCCAAAAATAAACGCCTTCTGCTCTGGTCACGGGAATTGGATTCACCTGTCCCTGATTCGCCCAGGAGAAAAAAGTGTATTCCTTGTTGAGGTCAATGATTTCTCGTGATGTTAACTTTGCCATTGTTATTTCTTCACTTCCTTCACTATCTCAGCATACACATTCAATGTCTCATCAATATCCGCGTCGCTGTGCTCGTAGCACAGGAACCAGGGCTCGCGCGCATCCCGGTCGGGCATGATGCCTCGCCCAATGGCTTTTTCCGCGAGCTTGAGATACATATCATGATCGCTCTCGGCCCAATCGCGTTGACATGTCACTGAATCAACCCCCAACGAAAACGAGAACATCGCGGGATAACCAGTCATAATGGCTGGAATGTCGTTTTCTTCAAAAATCTCCTTCAGGCCATCCATCAGGCGCTGGCCGCGTTTCTCAATGGTCTTCAAAATGGGTTTTGATTTCAACAAACTTAAGGTGGCATATGCGCCGGCTACGCCAGGCTTGTTATTTGTATACGTCCCGCCTTGCGCCACACCCTGCCCAATAATGGACATGATCTCTCTTTTACCGCCGAACGCAGCGACTGGGTATCCATTGCCAAGGGCCTTCGCATATGTAGCCAGGTCCGGTTTGATGCCGTAGTATTCCTGCGCACCACCATTCGCAATGCGAAATCCCGTTTTAACTTCGTCCAATATAAAGACGGAGCCATATTCCTCTGTCTGTTTTCGAATCAATTCCAAAAATCCATCCTGTGGATTGATCGCCGCACAGTTTCCCTGACAGGGTTCGGAAATGACCGCCGCGATCTGATCACCATAAGAACGCATGACCCGCTCAAGCCCTTCAAAATCATTGAACGGAAGTGTAATGATGAATTCGCGCATCGTCTTCGGGATGCCCGAAGAAGCCGGCACTGGGATCGGACTGCGTCGATGACCATAGGCCTCCACAGGCGCATAGGTTGACCACAGCGTGTGATCGTGAAAACCATGATAATTGCCTTCAAATTTTAGGATCAGATCGCGCCCGGTAAACGCACGCGCCACACGAATGGCATGCATGGTGGCTTCAGTCCCCGAACATGCGAGGCGCACCATTTCAACCGCGGGTGCCAATTCGGCAATCAACTCCGCGACCACGACTTCGAGTTCGCCAGTCATCGCGAAGAGGATGCCCTTGCGGATTTCTTCAATTACTTTTTGATCTACTTCATCATATGCATGACCCAGAATAATGGGGCCAAAGGCCATACGATAATCGATATATTTCTTTCCATCCACATCCCATAAATATGCGCCCTTGGCCTTTTCCACGTAAGGAGTGATCGCCTCACCCCAAAAGCGGAAATTTGAATTCACACCCAATGGAATCACTTTTTGAGCACGCTTCTGCAATGACTGCGTCTTTGAACCAAACATAAATTCTCCTCGATGGGTTATTTGGAAGCCCTGACCGATTCGTTTTCAGAGATCTCTTTTGCAATTCTTTCCGGGACGCGCCACTGATATACATCTTTGAGAACGATCGGCACGATGGAGGTCGTCGTCTTGCGGACCCCCGTCACCTTGCGAACCACTTCAGTTACGAAGTAATAAATTTCCGCAGTATCTTTTGCAACCACCTGAATACTGATGTCATTTTGTCCGATGCCGCAGGCGACATATGTGACA
>CAZSVR010000031.1:26322-27126 GCA_964610295.1 uncultured Anaerolineaceae bacterium | reverse complement strand
GCAGCCATTTTCTTTGCCACCTCAAGGATCAGATCGGACTCTACCTCCAGCCAGACATCTGCTTTGATGCTAAATCCCAGGGACTCAGGGCTGACGACCGCACTGATTTGAATTACCCCTTCGTCGATCATGCGTTCAATGCGATATCGAACAGCGCGCTCGGATATATTCCCCATCCGGCGAGATATCTCCGACGCGGACATGCGTCCATCTTCAAGGAGCAAATTGACGATCTTTATGTCAGTTTTGTCGAATTCATACATAAGTTGTATATATTATTTCCGAAAGGGATACAATAAATATACCTTACGGCTTTTTTGTCGTCAAGGGGAAGTAATTATTCAATTCTCAGGAATATCCTGTAAAATTGTTCAAACTTAACTTAATAGGATCTCTTCAGCAATGCAAAAAATCAAGGCGACTGATCTACAAAAAACAAAAATCGTTCAGGCAACAGAGATACTCGTCGAATTGCCGTCGAAGCCCATAAAATATCACCGTCACGGGTGGCAATCCTGGTCTCTTGCCGCGTGGACAGATCTCAGTCCAATACCCGTACAAAAACCTGCGATCTATCACCCACTCCAAATAGATGTGGAATATGCACGCGAGCCAAGACCAAATGGTGCATGGCTGGGTGCCGTGGAATTTGAAAATGGCAAGGTCCTCTTGCTTGGTGCGCTTGCCACAGATGCGCACGTCTTCTTCGTTGACGGCCAGTTATCAGGTCAGTTTGATGCCAACACTGGGGAGTGGTTTATTGCCTATGGGCGGGAAGATGCGGTCTTTACGGAATATGCCGAA
>CAZSVR010000031.1:0-26312 GCA_964610295.1 uncultured Anaerolineaceae bacterium | reverse complement strand
TTGGGAAATCGCTTTGGAAAAATAAAGAAGGGCGGCGCGCCGCGTGTCTGGTGTTCCTGGTACAGTCTTTACCATGCGATAGATGAAACCGCCCTATACCAAATTTTCGACCAGTTGGGTGATCTACCCTTCGATGTTTTACAAGTGGACGATGGCTGGCAAAGATCGATTGGCGAATGGGAATCAAACGCGAAGTTCCCATCTGGGATGAAGGCGCTGGCAAAAAAGATCAAATCCACCGGGAGAAAAGCAGGGTTGTGGCTCGCGCCATTGATCGCGACAAGATCATCACGCCTGTTCCGCGAACATTCGGATTGGTTCTTACGCGATCAACACGGACGATACGTCTCAGCCGGATTTGGCTGGGGCGAACAGATATACGCACTAGACACCACACAGCCCAAGGCGACCGAGTGGCTGGCTGACCTCATGAAACAGGTTAGAGGCTGGGGCTTTGATTATCTGAAGCTGGACTTTTTATATGCAGGCGCATTGAAAGGAAAAAGATATAAGGACTTTCCGCGCGAAGCCGCATATCGCGAGTCGCTGCGTCTGATGCGACAGGCAATGGGCTTGGACGCATTCTTCCTCACCTGTGGAACGCCCATCCTCCCCGCGCTTGGTTTATGTGACGCGATCCGAATTGGTCCGGATGTGGCACATCAATGGGAAAAATACCGCGATGCGGTTTTGTTCTACAACTCGGCCACTCCGGGAACCAAGAACGCCATTCGCACAGCAATTCATCGATTATGGCTAAAACCATTAATTCACATCGACCCGGATGTGGTTTATTTTGTAAATCAGGAAAACGAGTTGACGGAGGCACAAAAATCTCTGCTCCAGGACCTTGCGTATGTATGCGATTTTAAAGCAAGCTCGGACCTGCCACAATGGATGACAACTGAAGAGCGCGAGCAATTACGGGTTTTCCTGGAATCAAATCCAAAAGTGAAGCAAGTGGATCGTTATGTCTTCCAACTCGATGACCGCATTGTGGATTTTACGCCCGCAGTGTCATTGCCCGATCCACCCGAGGGCTTCGCCACCCTATGGGGCGCGTTCCTGGGCTGGTTGGGAAACGTCCCATTCGTGTTGAGGATCATAAAGCGCATGGACGACAATGCATTAAAAAAAAGAAGGGCAAGTCTGTAAAATAAAAACGACCCATGAGGGCCGTTTTTATTTATCCTAATAGTTCGTCCGTCTTTGCCGCCATGATGAAATCATTTTTATGCAAACCTTGTATCTTATGGGTCCACCACTGGACAGTCACTCTGCCCCACTCGGTGATGACAAGCGGATGATGGTCTTCCTTTTCGGCGATCATAGCTACTTTGTTAGTAAAGGCGATTGCCTCACCGAAATTTTTCAATTTAAATGTTCTTTGCAATCGCTTAACGCCATCCACTTCGATGACCTGCCATTCAGATACTTGTGGATGGTATTGTGTGATTTCGGAATCGGTTAAAGTGGGCTCACCGCCGCGACAGGCCACACATTTCATTGCAATAAGTTTATCCATCTCAGATCCAATAAGCGAGTTGCTTTGCCTGATCCACAGATTCCAAATGGATTCGCAATACTTTTCGACCCGCAGCTTTCAAGGCTTCGTAGTCGCCAAGAGCTTGTGCGCGCAGGAGAGCACCAAAGGTCAGGCCTTCAGTGGGAATATCCATATCTTCTTTTGTGTCATACACAATTTGGAGGAAGAATCCCTTATTGGGTCCAGCTTTATGGAACTGGCCCGTGGAATGTTGAAAACGCGGGCCAAAGCCGGCCGTCACTGCACATTTTGTCACTTCGCGAATCGCAACCCGCAGCAATTGTATCGAATTGACCGTTTCCTTGCTGCGCGGCAGATATGCATTGATCGAAACAAAATCGCCGGCTTTTGCATCTGATAAAAATTTCTCCAAGGCGGGTTCTGCAACTTTTACATCCACCAAATCAATATCAGCCAATTTTCCTGTCTTTTGATAATCCACGAGCTTCGCCTTTGTGCGGTTTTTGCTATCCTGTACATCAGGTTGGTCGAACGCATTAATCCCAAGAATATTACAGGCGACAGAAACTGCGATCTCCCACCTGAAAAATTCGGCACCCGCGTCGTATGGGTTCGAAATCGGAAACTCGATCACCGGGAAACCGGCGTGGCGCAATGCCGCGATCCCGTTATCCAACTCACCTGTTTGACGTAGATATACAAACAATCGATCATTACCATACACCTCAGGCACATCGAGTGGCTCCAGCGGAACAGGCAGGATCCCTTTGCCATGTTTGCCGCTTGACTCGGCAATGACCTGCTCGATCCAATTCGCCAGCGCGAACACAGGCACATCCGCCAGGACCGTCAACTTGTCGCGGCCTGCGAGCGCAGATTCAGCCATGAGAGCACCCAATGCCATCCCGGGATTTCGCGCGGCCGGGACGCTCTGTGTTGATTGTCGTTTCATCTTTTCAGCAGAACTCAACAATTTTTCGATATCCATGCCAAGCAACGCAGCGGGGACTAAACCAAAATCAGTCAATGCAGAAAAGCGGCCGCCCACGTGCGGGTCGGAGGAGAAAATCTTTCGGAAGCCGCGTTCTTTTGCAAGAGATTCCAAGGAAGTGCCGGGATCGGTGATGGCGATGAAGCGCGAGCCATTCCCTTGGCTAAGCTCCCAGAAATAATCGAAAGTAGCAGCCACTTCGGCCGTGCCGCCAGATTTACTGGCGACGATATAGACCGTTTTGTCCGGCGGATAGAATCTGGCGGCTTGCGCAACTTGATGCGGATCGGTTGAGTCCAGGATCGCAAGACTTAATTTTGATTCAATGTTTGCAGAGGCAAGTAGTGAGCTGAATACTTCCGCGGTCAATGACGACCCACCCATCCCCAACACAAGCATGCGGTCGATGCCTTCATCATGGACCTGCTTTGCAAAAGACGCGTATCCATCGAGTCGTTTGCGCGCATCTTCAATGGAATCCAGCCAGCCGAGCCTGATCTTGACCTCTGCCTGGCCTTCCGGGTCACTCGCCCAAAGGGTTGGGTCATGGTTCCATATGCGCGCGGGAACGGAATCAAGTTCCAGTTGGGATAATCGTTCAGAAACAGGATCGGCCAGCGGTCCAAGAGAAGATGCGGCGTTCTTCCTTCTTTCTTCAATTGCACTTAAAAGAGCCATGAATGCATCCGCAAAGGATTTCACACCTTCTTCTTCCAATTCCCGTGTGACTGTGCCCATCGATATACCAAGTGCTTCAAGGTCAGCCAATAGCTTTCGCGATTCTTCCAAATCACGCGTGATGGTGAGATCAACTTTACCGTGATCGCGAAACGCATTCAATGTGGCGGGTGGAACGGTATTGACTGTGTCGGGGCCGATGAGATTATCTACATAAAGCGTATCGGAATATGCCGGATTCTTCGTGCCGGTGGAGGCCCAAAGCGGACGTTGTACGCGGGCATTGAATCGTTCTTTGAGAAACGCAAAACGCGGAGAATTAAAAATGGATTCAAATGAATCGTATGCCAGCTTTGCATTCGCGATGGCCGCTTTGCCGCGCAGCGGGGAACCTTCAGGAAGACGTGGATCGATCTTGGTATCCACACGCGAGACAAAAAAGGATGCGACAGAGGCGATTTGCTCAAGCGGAAGATTTTTTGCGGCGCGATCTTCGAGGCCTGCAAGATACGCGTCCATCACTTCGGCATAACGATCCAGCGAAAAGATGAGTGTGATGTTGATATTAATACCTGCCGCGATGCTCGCGCGAATTGCTGGAATACCCTCTTGGGTAGCGGGGATTTTTACCATCAGATTGGGACGATTCACACGATCCCAAAGTTCTTTTGCCTGTTTGATGGTGCCCTGTGTGTCATTCGCCAGATACGGGCTGACTTCGAGGCTGACAAATCCATCCGCGCCTTTTGTTTCATCATAAAGCGCACCAAAGAGGTCGCAACCTTCCTGAATATCTTCAATAGCAAGCTGCCAGAATATTTTTTCCGCATTCCAGCCTCCCCACGCGAGGGGCGTGAGCGCCGTGTCGTAATCGTTCGTCTTGGCAATCGCATTTTGGAAAATGGTCGGGTTCGAGGTCACTCCGCGAATGTCGCCGCGTTCGATCATCGCCTGGAGTTCGCCATTCTCCAGTATCTTCCTTTGGATGTTGTCATACCAGAGAGATTGGCCCAATGAGGTTAATTTCTTGATGGATTCAGACATGCTGTTAATGGCTCCTGACTTTATTCTTCCATGGCCGTTATTTTTGCCACCCTGCGAGCCAGCCTCTCGCCACCCGTATCATTACCAAGATAACGCGCATTCAAAAATGCGGTCACCAAGGCCTTCACCAGCTCAGGACCGATCACGCGTGCCCCGAGGCAGAGTACATTCATGTTGTCGTGAGCGACTCCTTGCGCGGCAGAATACGTATCGTGGCAGATCGAAGCGTAGACACCTTTCATCTTGTTCGCGGCGATGCATGCGCCGATACCCGAACCACAGATCAAAATGCCGCGTTCCGTTTCCCCAGATTGAACTTTCTCGCCAACTTTTTTTGTGAAATCGGGATAGTCAACTGCCTCCGCGCTGAACGTGCCGACGTCGATGGCTTCATGTCCTGCGGCGCGCACGGAATCGATCACAACGTTTTTCAATGGAAATCCAGCGTGATCACAACCAACAGCTACTTTCATTAAAGTTCCTTTGCCTTTGCAACTATGTTTTCCACAGTAAAACCAAGATGCTCGAAGATGATCTTATACGGAGCAGATGCCCCATATCGTTCAATGCTAATGACCGACGTTGCGTATCTTTCCCAGCCAAGGCCTACTCCGGCTTCGACAGCCAGTCTCTTCTGGATATTTTTCGGGAAGACCGACTCACGATAGGCTTGATCTTGTTTCTCGAAGAGTTCCCAACTTGGAAAAGAGACCACGCGCACACCCCGGCCCTCGTCTGCAAGTTTCTGAGCAGCTTCGTATATCAGTCCCACTTCCGAACCAGACGCCATCAGGACCATTTCAAGCTTACCGCCGAAATCTTTCAGCACATATGCGCCTTTTTCAAGACCTGATGAAACGTTTGAACGTTCGAATGTGGGGACGTTTTGCCGGGTTAAAGCGAGGACGGTTGGGCCCTCCCTTCGTAATATTGCCGCCCGCCATGCCTTCACGGTCTCGTTCGCATCCGCGGGACGAATCACAACCAGGTTTGGGATTAGCCTCAATGACATTAATTGCTCAACCGGCTGGTGAGTCGGACCATCTTCACCAAGTCCCACACTATCATGTGTGAAGATAAATATGGATGGATAATGCGATAACGCGGCGAGACGGATCGCAGGGCGCATGTAATCTGAAAAAATAAGGAAGGTACCACCATATGGGACTATCCCGCCAAATACTGCCATTCCATTGATAACTGCACCCATCGCATGTTCGCGCACGCCGAAGTGGAAGTTACGGCCTTGATATGAATCTTTTTGAAAGTCCGGGCTTTCGTCAATTTTTGTGTTGTTCGATGGAGCCAGGTCTGCAGAACCACCGATGAGTTCGGGGATTTTAGATGCGATTGCGTTTATGGTCTTCCCCGAAGCTGCACGAGTGGACATGCCTTTCGCATCTGCTGGGAAAGCCGGCAAAGCGGATTCCCAATCTTTGGGAAGTTTGTCGGCAAAACGACGTTGTAGTTCCGCTCCCAGTGCGGGGTGCAAACGTTTATACGCGTCGAAACGCATTTTCCAATCGTATTCAAGTTGCCGACCGCGGTCCACAGCTTTGCGGTAAAACTGCAACACATCATCAGGAATAAGGAAACGCGGTTCTTTCGGCCAGCCAAGATTCTCCTTTGCAGCGTTCAGTTCATCATCGCCGAGTGGTTCGCCATGTGCCTTGGATGTCCCCTGTTTGTGCGGAGCACCGAACCCGATCGTTGTACGGCAAAGAATGAGAGAAGGCCGCGGTTCAGTTTTTGCCTCCTGAATGGCCGTGTCAATCGCTTCCACATCATTGCCATCTTCCACACGCAATACCTGCCATCCATACGCGCGAAATCGCACAGCACGATCTTCGGTAAAGGCCAGATCGGTTGATCCATCGATCGAAACGTGATTGTCGTCATACAGATAGATCAATCGCCCAAGTGAGAGATGGCCCGCGAGCGACGCGGCTTCGGAAGCGAGGCCTTCCATCAAATCGCCATCCGTGACAATGGCATAGATGCAAGGATCGATCATTTCCTGGCCGCGCTGATTAAAGATCGCTGCAAGGTGTGAGGCAGCGATCGCCATCCCGACACCATTGGCGAATCCCTGTCCCAGCGGTCCAGTCGTCATTTCCACCCCAGGAGTCAATCGATATTCGGGGTGGCCCGGCGTGAGGCTTCCCCATTGCCGAAAGTTTTTTAATTCATCCAATGGCAGGTCATACCCTGTGAGATGTAATAATGAATACAAAAGCAGGGAACCATGCCCACCCGAAAGGATGAAGCGATCACGTCCCGACCAGCGCGGGTTACGTGGATTGTGACGCAAGTGCCGTGTCCATATTGTAAAACCCATGGCAGCCGCGCCCATTGGCAAGCCGGGGTGTCCCGAATTTGCCTTTTGCACGGCATCTGCGGAAAGGAAACGAACTGTATTAATTGCGCGAGTTTGTAAATCTTGTGGCATGGGCCGATTTTACCACCTGAAAAAAGAATAACACGCTTCAAAGCAGACAGTTGATTTTATCAATACTTCTCCTTCAAATCAATTTCTGGCAAAATGATCATTCCTTCATTCTGATCCCCAATTGACAAGACCATGTCAGGCTTATTGACTGCCAGCCAGGCAGTATACGCCGCCACCATCGCATCAAGTTGCTCCGGCAAGTAGAGGATTTCCATTGGCCAGATGCCTTTGGTAAGCTTGTAACGCGTGACTTCCTCAAAAAAATCCATCGGATCCTGGATTCTGAGCCCATGCCCGTACAATATCAATTGCCTCTGCAATCGCCCTTCCAGCGAAGGCTTTAACAGTACTGTGCTCCCCGCCATCACGCAAAAACATGCGTGCGGATGAGTTTCCAAAATCTGGCACGCGGAATCATTTTGAGGATAATTGTGATACCCCATCTTTTCAAATTTGAGATATATCTCAAAACCCAACTGCACCCATGCGGCACACAACGCTACGCTGGCCGGTGTTCCTGAAACAGCAATACCCCGTTCCCGCAAATAATACTCCGCCATTCGCAACTCAGCACCCCGGATCTGATGGGGCTTACGCATTTCCTTTTCCATTTTTGCGCGCACCAATCCGCGATTGACTCCCGCGGGCGCATTGATTGCCACCGTAGCCGACACTTGCCCCATGAGGAAGGCTATGATCTCCTCCAATTCACCATCAGCAAGCGCGATCAGATTCAAATCATGATCCAGCGCCGCGTAGGTGAAAGAGTTGCGTCCGGAAGTGGGGTCGATGCCGACGAAGATTGAGTTTGGGAAAAGCATAGTAAGATATGAAGAAGTTAAACCAACAATAAGAGTGTAGTCCAAAAAAGGGTTTCATGCAACAGAATCAACGAATCATCCTTTACTTCCTCCTGCTCATCGCTGGTGCAGCGTGGATCGCATTGAGTACGGACCCTGCGGATGTACCTTCCGGTAACGCATCTGCGCCACTGGCTGGCTTCATGGCCCCTGATTTCACACTTAAAACTCCAGACGGAGATGCTTATACGCTCTCGCAATTACGCGGACAGGCCGTGCTCGTCAATCTCTGGGCAACCTGGTGCCCTCCTTGTCGCGCGGAAATGCCTTCGATTGAAAGAATGTATCAGGAATACAAAGATCGAGGCTTTATTGTTCTGGCCGTGGACATGACCACTCAGGACGATCCTTTCGCGGTCGTACCTTTTACGCGGGAGCACGGTCTCACTTTCCCCATTCTACTTGATGAAACGAACGACGTCGCTTCCGCGTATCAATTACGCTCATTGCCATCCTCCTTTTTCATCGACCCCGACGGGATCATCACGGAGGTCGTTATCGGCGGCCCAATGTCCGAAGCATTGCTCCGCGCGCGCATCGAACAAATTCTAAAATAATATGCTCACAATATTCCGCACTATCTTTGCACCCCCCAAACATTTGATCCCGCTTGTGATTGCCGCGTGGATCGGCCTGGCCCTCGCCGAAATACGGACTGAGCGTCACGGTATCGGCAAAAACGATCTCAATAATCTTACCTTTTATGGTGTCAGCGCGTTCCTGATTGGCGGACGCATAACATTTGTTTTACAAAACATCCCGGCGTTTACGAAAAGTCCGCTCGACATATTCTCCATCAACCCCGATCTCTTCGATCCCTTTGGTGCGCTGGCAGTTGCGCTCATCACGGGTTTCGTTTACGGTCAGAGAAAAAATCTTTTATTCTGGTCAGTGCTCGATGCACTCACACCCTTATTTGCAATTCTTGCTGCAGGATTTGGCCTGAGTCACCTGGCGGCCGGAACAGCATTTGGAATCCCTGCAGACATTCCCTGGGGAATTTATCTTTGGAACGCCACCAGGCATCCAACCCAGATCTACGAGACGTTCGCGGCTCTCCTAATCCTCATCCTGCTCTGGCTCAAAAGACATAATCCGCACGCGGGCATGCTCTTCCTGACTTTCACCTCGCTGACAGCAGCTTCACAGCTCTTCAACCAAGCCTTCCGAGGTGACAGCACCTTAATCCTGAAAGGGTTAAAACAAGAACAAGTCTTCGCCTGGATTGTGTTGGCAATTAGTTTTGGATTATTTGAACTCAGATTTAATGCGATCAAATCCGGCAGGCGGCCGGCGGATCGCAGGCAGAAGCGAGCTCCAGACACCAAAGAGTAATACTCTATCCAACCATAATACTGGCCTGACGGTCGTGGTCAGGCCAGTATTATGGTTACCGCGCTCAGCCAAGCTCAGGTTCGATCAGCCCATAACTTCCGTTGCGCCTGCGGTATAACACATTGATCCTGCTGGACTCCGCATTATAAAAAATGAAGAAATTATCGTGGCCCAGGTTGCGCATTTGCACCACTGCTTCATTCTCATTCATCGGATTCAGAATAAATCTTTTTCTGCGTACGACCAAGGGGCTGAATTCGCCCGTTTCATCATCAATCACCTCATCCGCCACGTCCGCCATGTCCGCTGCAGAGCGACCATCCCCCCGCCCATGGTAATGCTTGCCCTTGTGTCTTTCAATTTGTCGCTGCATATTATCCAGCGCGGCATCGAACGCGGCAAGTGGTTCATCACTCCGCACCTCGGTCCGTAATGTAAATCCCTTGCCGTGTGCAGTGATCTGTACCACATTACGATCATTGACATCACGCGCCGCCTTGAGGTGCGAAAGCTCCACATGTACTTCATCGATCGCAGGCAGATAGTGATCGAGGTTTCCCGCCTTCTTATTCAGGTACTCTTCGATGTCATCGGTCAGACGAATGTTGCGTGCCTGAACTTCCACTTTGTTGGACATTGGGTCCTCCTTCTTGGGATGCAGAGTCACGAACAGAGCGATCCATCATGCCTGCTCTAATTTCAAGGCTCGCGCGACGGTCAACGCATAAACATCATTTGCGCCAGATAAAAACAGCGCCTCTGCGCTTGAGGATAAAGTTGATCCTGTTGTGGAAACATCGTCCATCACGAGAACAGTTTTTCTTTTCACCCTGGCATCAGCTACAAATGCCTGATACACATTCTCCTTGCGCTCCGGCTTTGTCAAGCCCACCTGGGATCGCGTTTCTTTTCGACGAATCAATACATCCGGCGCATATTCAACATCAAGCGCCATGGCAAGCGGCCGGGCAATCATTCCAACTTGATTATAGCCTCTCTCTCTAAGTCTTTGTCTACCGAGAGGAATAGGCATGATCACATCAATGGGCCAGCATAATTCTTGAACAAAGTCGACCATCTGGGCCGCGAGCAAATCCCCCATAGATATATCGCGACGATATTTTAATTTGCGCAGCGCACTCCGCACAGGATCATCAAAAACTGCCCAGGCTCTTAAAGCCCGAAAATGCGGCCTATCTGTCTGGCAGGCCTCGCAAATGCCGGCCTTCTCCTGGGGCAGACCGCACACATCACACAAGGTCCCTTTTAAAATTATTACTTTATTCTGGCAATCAGCACACCAACGAATACTAAATCTAGCGCAGCCTGCACACGATGGAGGCAAGAACAAGTCGAGCGCTCTCCAGGATAATCTGTATAAAACATACTTCCAGTTCTGACGAGACAAGCTACGCCTCTGTATATTTTTTTTAGGACGAGAGCTACATATTCAATTAAGGACCGAGTATTCCACTGTTGCCAAACGTAGAAGCAATTTGGAAACCAGCCGGTGCGAGCAGAATGACCATAATTGACGGGAATGTCAACAAGGCCATTGGGATGATCATCTTTACAGGTGCCTGGTGAGCTAATTCCTCGGCTCGCTGGCGTCGTTTCACGCGCATTTGGTCTGATTGAATTCTGAGTACTTTTGCGAGACTTACACCGAGTATCTGGCTCTGAATAACAGCCGCAACAAAACTGGTCAATTCAGGCAGGCCAAGGCGGTCAGACATGTCGCGTAGAGCTTCGCGATTAGGTTTGCCCAGCTGCACTTCTCGTATGCAGCGCGCAAACATCAAGGAAAGTTCGTTTTCCCATTTTTCGCCAACCTTCAACATGGCCGCATCAAAACCCAGGCCGGCTTCGACACATATTGTCAACAAATCCAAGGCATCCGGCATGGCCCTGCGAACTTCATTCTGACGTCTACTAATCCGGCTTTGAAGCCACATTTGGGGGAAAACAAACCCCAGGCCAAAAAATAGACTTACCACAAAAATGATGCGCCCGAGAGGCCACTTGTTGGGGGAAATCAAAGCGATCAAAAGCAACAAGCCGCCAAATAAAAATGCGACAACAAAACGAGATGCAAGAAATGTGGCCGCATCAATCCGGCCTGGATTGCCGCCAAGTTCTAATTTTTTTGTCGTTTGCACCAATAAATTTTGCGGGGTAAAACGGGTTGAGATCTCGCCCACCCGTCTCATGATTGGGATTAGAACCCGTTGACTGAATGGCTGCTGAAGCTCGACATCTTCGAGGCTGACTACTTCACCACGTTGAGTTGCTTCCGCAAGACGTTCCAAAACGGGGTCGGATTCATCTTGTTGTTGAGCGCCGGAATAACGTAACCCGACAATAACAAGCGTAGCGGCGCCGCCAACGACCACAAGACCTACAATTATCCACAAGAGTGTATTCATTGTTACACCTCAATATCGGCAATTCGCATCATCACAAAATAACCGGAACCGATCAAGCCAAGAATCAGAGCGATTATAGCAGTTGTGCAGAGGGCGCCGCCAGCTGTAATGGACAGCAGATAATCAGGATTAAGGAACCAAAGAATAATAGTTAGAAACACCGGGATCAAAGACAAAACAGATCCTGAGGTGCGCACCTGGGCTGTCATCACGCGGATCTCACCCTTGATGCGCACCCGTTCGCGAATGGTAAATGAAATTGTATCCAGGATCTCGGAGAGATTACCGCCCACTTCTCTCTGAACATTTATGGAAGTCACCACAAAATCCAGATCTTCACTGGGTATTCGACGAAGAAGGTTGTCTAATGCTGCTTCCATTGTAATACCGATCTGCATTTCCTGGATCACACGACGAAACTCGTCACAGATCGGGGCGGGCAATTCCTTACTGATCGACTCCATGGCCTGCATGGTCGAGTAGCCGGCACGAAGACCATTCACCATCAAATTCAACATATCGGCCAATTGTTCGTTGAATTTTTGAAGTCGAATACGCTTCTGACGGGACACGTAAAAACGTGGGGCAAATCCACCAGCTATCGCCCCAAACAAAAACGAAACCGGGTGCCTGTTCCCAATGAACCAGGCCACGGCGCCGCCTACGACGATGCAAATAACGATTAAGCCAAGGTATTCCCCAACTTTGAACTTTAAGTCTGCTCGGGCTAATTCTCGGGCGATCCGATCGCCAAACGACGTTTTTCCCACCTTGCGTGAGACCCATTCAGTTAGGACAGCGCGTTGGGCTTGACGCTCGCCTTCATCCTGATTCGTAGTCTCAAAATATTGATCAAGGCGTTGTTCGACGATAGCGCTTTCGCTATTGGCCGATACAATCACTCCTATAATCAGGAGGATGATCAATATTATTCCGCCAATGATGATGATCCAGGTCATATCTTACTTTCAACGCCCTAGTTAGGAACGACGGCGTTCGCCAATTCCAAATATCGACGGAGGCAGGTGTATTCCCGCAGCTTCAATTTTGTCCATAAACTTCGGACGCAAACCGGTGGGCCGTAATCGGCCGACGACCTGGCCATTCTCCACACCCGATTGTTCAAAAACGAAAATATCTGTCATCGTAATAACATCACCTTCCATACCGCTGATCTCGGTAATGCTGGTTACTTTACGGGTACCATCACGCATACGTTCCTGTTGGAGGATCAAATCAACTGCGCTTGAGATCTGTTCACGGATCGCGCGAATCGGTAGATCCATGCCAGCCATTAGACACATGGTTTCCACACGGGAGACGGCGTCTCTTGGACTGTTTGCATGGGCTGTGGTCATTGAGCCATCGTGACCGGTATTCATGGCTTGCAACATATCAAGCGTTTCACCGCCGCGGCACTCCCCTACAATGATCCGCTCCGGGCGCATACGAAGGGCATTTATGACCAGATCTCGAATTGTGATTTCACCGCGCCCTTCAATATTTGGTGGGCGCGATTCAAGAGTCACCACATGCTCCTGGCGTAATTGTAATTCGGCAGCATTTTCAATTGTGAGAATCCGTTCATCTGAAGGAATAAAACTGGACATGACATTCAAGAGCGTGGTCTTGCCGGAACCAGTACCGCCCGAAATGAGAACATTTAATCTGGCTTCCACAGATGCCTTCAAGAATTGGAGAGCTTCTTGTGTAACTGAACCAAACTGAATAAGTTGTTCTACTGAAATCGGGTTTTTTGAGAATTTTCGGATGGTTAGAACTGGTCCAACCAGTGAAATAGGTGGAATTACTGCATTTACACGAGAACCATCCGGCAAACGTGCATCCACATAAGGGCTGGACTCATCGATACGGCGCCCGAGAGGCGCGACAATTCGATCAATGATACGCATAACATGGTCGTTACTCTCAAAAGTGATCGGCACGCGGTGAATTTTACCTTTACGCTCAATGTAGATATTCTTGGGTCCATTCACCATGATTTCTGTAATTGTGTCGTCCTCAAGCAAGGTCTGCAAGGGTCCCAGACCAAGGATTTCAGCCGCAATTTGCTCGAACAAGCGAGCGCGTTCCGGCCTTGAGAGAACGATGTTTTCTTCAGTTAATATCTGTTCGAATAGATCTTGAATTGTCCGCTTAACTTCATCCGTCTTGGATATATCCATTGAAGGATCGATCTCAGCGAGCAATTTATTTTGCACACGTGTCTTCAGATCAAAATATGTCCCAGCCTGTGGAGAGGTAATTGGAGCACTGACCCTGCGTGCCTGTAAAGAGGCGAGCCGCGAACCATCGCCTCCACCGGACGGACCACCCCCCGATGGCAGAGGCGGAGGGGATGATCCACCAGAATTTTGTTGACCAGCTCCCTGGCCTTGACCCTGCTCAATTCGTTTAAGTAAAGACATTTAACGAGACTCCTTACCGCTTAATCGGTATCTGATCCTCTGATTCGAGAGCCGCTACTCGGGAACGAACGGCCTCGGCCAGAGAAAATATTCCTTTTCCCACGGGTTGCGCCTTGTTATCGAGCATAAATGGTACACCTCGATTAACGGCGGTAATAACAACTTTTTCATCCAAAGGAATGATTGTCGCAATTTCCTGCTTCAGGTTTTCACTAATCCTCTCAGGAGTAATCGCAATACGCTTATCATATCGATTCATCGTAAATATGATGCGGTCCCTGGAAATACCCATGGTTTGGAGTAAATCCAGAAATAGCCGCGAATTCTTGATCGCAGGAATTTCCTGAGTAGTAACCAACACGATCAGATCACTAATATCAATGGTACCCAGTACTACATCCGTTAATATTGAGGCGGTGTCCACCACTATGTAAGCATACATTGTTTGTAAATACTGAATAACTTTTACAAATTGTTCTGCTGTAACTTTTTCCGCCATTTCAGGGCGCTGGGGAGCGGCAAGAATTTTTATCCCGGATGCTTCATGCTTGATTAATGTATCTTCAACAATGTCCGGCTCAAGCTCATCGACGCGAGGAGACAGATCCAATATGGTATTCTTGCCCTGTTCATTAACAAACACGGCCACATCGCCAAATTGCAAATTTGCGTCAACAATAACAACACGTGTGGCCTCATTGTTCAAGGCAATTGCGAGATTTACCGCGATTGTTGTACAGCCGGTGCCACCCTTGGGACTATAAACCGTGATCATCTTCCCTTTGGTCGATGGAGCAAGTCTTGCTATGCCCGAAGGCAATCCAGAAACAGCGGATGAAGAAACAAGACGAACCTGGGCGCCTTTTGCTCGTTCCAGGTGAGACATTTCACCGGCGCGACGGATGGCAGAGATTAATTCATCACCCATCGGTGGCTTGGTTAGGAAATCGCGTGCTCCGGCCAGCATGGCACGGCGCATATAATTTTGATCGCCCTGTACAGATAAAATTATCACCTGGATGTGTGGAGACTTCTGACGAATCATTTCCGTGGCGGTAATACCATCAATATCCGGCATGTTGATATCCATCAGAACGACATCGGGATCAAGCTCTTGGGAGAGCTCTACCCCTTCTTTGCCTGAACGCGCTGCACCAACGACCTCAACATCCGACTCAAATTGAAGCAGTTTTCGGATATTTTCCCGGGTTTCAACTATATCGTCAACAATTAATGTTCGAATTTTATCTGACGCCATGACTATGACCAAATCTGTCTATTTTTTTAACACTAAATTACGCTATATGAGTTTTCATCTCTGTTATGGTGGGGGCACTGTAACTGTATCGCCTGGTAAGACCAAGTTAAGATTACCAAAATTTACAGTATAAGGCTCGAGCGAATAGGGAAGTTTCGCAGGCACCGGTATGTTATATTGGCTAAGCAGGAATTGCAAAGTTGAGGCTTCAGTCGCCTGCCGTGCTTGATCGCTAGGATTTCTTAATGTCAGTGTAAGTTCTGCGTCTGTATGAGTTAAATAAGACAGTGTAATTGAATCCTGTGGAGTGACCAGCAGGGTGACAATATCTGGCGCCGGAGTGGCTGGCTGTTCCTGATCCAAGGGAACCGCCGGGGCATTAAGACTTGCACCTGCGGTTAGCGGAAAATTTCCCACTTTCATGACAATCACATCCTGAAACAACAGCTGACAAACCATTCTGGGACGTTGAGTCTCGGAGGGTATTAAGTAATACGGCTGCTGGACGGAAGGATCTAATTCCAATCTTCCTTGACTAGGCCCTACCCCGGTCACTCCCAGTGAAAGGATGGGTAATCCATCGGCTGAAAAACCCGTGCCTGTTAAAGTTGAAACGAGGTTTGGTAGAGCGGTCTGAAAGGATGGGTCAATGTCAATAAAAAGGAAACAGGCATTGATATTGACATGAGCCCCATCGTTTACTGCATAACCAGATAGCTTCAATCGACTGGTGGGAATCGTGATCGCCGTCATACCTGTTGGAATCAAAGATGCCCATTGCGGGCCTGAGATCGGAATCGCCGCATCACCAACCATTGATTCGGTTATAACCACACCCTGGTCGAGAGGAAATTTTGCTGCTTTATTTAACAAGAGTGACAGCTCATCCCGGGTAAACATAACCCCTACAACTTTATCTTGCGGAATGGTGATCGTTGAGAGAGCTGCTTCGGTAATGTGTTCGCCCTGGGGAATATTCTGCCCAGCGATATATATTTCGACAAATAAAGGCTGTTGATCTGCTGGGGTGGCACTAAGCAGGAATTGGCGGACTGCCACGAACGCAACCACCAAGCCGATTACGATGATCAGAACCACAAATATCAAAATTCGTCCTCGACGCATACAGTTCTCCTATCTTTGCAATCTGCACTCAGGCTGGTTATATCATAGGGATTATACAGTAAAAATAACAAATTCATAATACAAAAAAATGGGACTCTGCTCAAGATAGAACAGAGTCCCAATATCAAGAACGGTAAAATTTAAAATCCGGATAGACTGGAGTTTATACTACTAAAAGTGTTTCCAATTACTGGGCCAAGTACCAAAAGCGCGGCAATAACAACAATAGCGACCAAAGTCAAAATCAATGCATACTCGACCAAGCCCTGCCCTTTTTCCTTGGAGCTGCCTAACATAAACCTCACCTCCTTCCTACAAATATTTTCCGATTCTAAGAACAACTGCCATTATACAGTTTCATAGGCATGCAAAACAAGCGTTAGATTAGAACAAGTACCTAACAATATTGTTAAGGTCAAATTTTTGTGGAGGGAAATTCCGGGAAAATTCGCGCGTCAAGCCCTGGCAGGCACAGAAAAAGTGATCCGGGCACCCGACCCTGCAACACTGTCGATTTCAGAACTTCCCCCCAACATCTCTGCTCGTTCGCGGATCAATTTCAAGCCCAAGTTGCTTGACTGTTTTAATATCTCCGGGTCAAATCCTTTCCCATTATCATCCACGCTAACACGGATCAAATCATTGCCCATATCGATCTGTACTTTAATCATCGTCGCCTGGCTGTGACGCGCAGCATTTCCCAACAGTTCCTGTACCGCACGGAATACCATAACTTCCAAATAGGATTCCAGGCGTCGCTCTACACCTGTGACTGTGATGCTCACCTCCAAACCTGCCTGCTCCTTAAAGGCATCTGAATATTTTTTCAGAGTTGGAACCAATCCAAGATCATCAAGCATCATGGGGCGCAATTCAAAGATGAAATTACGGACCTTCTGAAAAGTGCCCATCGCGGAGGCTTTCAGGTTGCCAAGCTCCTCCTTCGCCTGCGCGGGATCTGCATCCAATAGACGCATGGCGATCTCAGTTTGCAGGATAAAATTTGATAGTGCCTGGGCAGGCCCATCGTGCATCTGACGGGACAAGCGCTGTCTTTCCGCCTCCTGCGCGTTGACGATCATCTCAATGCCAGTCATTTGACTCTTCATATTGGAGACAGACGACTCACTCGAGGCCCCACCACTTGAAGAAGATTGCTCTAAAACCACCTTATATTTCTCAAGATGGGTTTTATCATTTTGCAACTTTTCCAATTGACCGCGCATTACAAACAACCGCTGCTGAACATCCAAGGCGGAGTCGTAGGCCATCTTAACTTCTTCAGCCGTCGCGCCACCCTGTTTTTGAAATTGTTGCAAATGTGAAGTAATCGCCGTATTCCGTTGGGTGATCTTCGCCAGCTCCCCCTGACTCTGCTCAATCATTAGAGTAACTTCACGCAATGAGCGTTGTGTCTCTTCAAGTTCAACCTGATAATCCATATCTCTCTCCGTACTTCAATTATTATTCTTAAGGCCGAATGTCCGTATCTTTCAGGGTAACCCAACCCCTTTTCAACGCGTAGACGACCGCCTGTGTCCGATCTTCCACACCAAATTTACGTAGAATGGCAGTCACGTGATTCTTAACTGTTTGGTGGCTGATTCCAAGCAAGGTGGCAATTTCCTTGTTGCTCATGCCACGCACGACACAGGCCAGTACTTGCATTTCGCGATCTGACAAAGGATGGAACGGTGCACCCGGGTCACTATAAGAACGGCGGGCGCCATCCATACTATCTTCCACCCAAAGTTCCAACTCGCGGCGGGAAAACACATTATTGGCAAAAACAAACTTGCCTTCTGCCACCTCGCGAATAATCCGGGAAAGGCTCTGCGGCTCAATGTCTTTCGAGCAATAGCCGTGTGCACCTGCCAAAGCCGCATGGATGGCCTGCTGTAGATCGTCATACCCTGTCATCAATATAACGCGGGTCGATAATTTGTCCTGTGAGACCTGATGGGTGATCTGCTGTCCGTTTATTCCCGGTAGATTGACATCCAGCAATGCAATGGTCGGTTTCTTGGTCCGAATCATTTCGAGCGCTTCATCCCCTGTCGCAGATTGGGCTATGATTCGCATATCTGGTTCGAGGGACAAAGCATCTACAACGCCTTGTCGGAACAGCGGATGGTCGTCAACGATCAAAAGGGTTATCTGGTTCATCCCGATCCCATTTTTTTGGATATTCTCGATGACCTATTTTAACCCATTAAGGGCGTTTCCACAGATAGACTGTCATGTTTTCCTGACTAAATTTCAATGTTGCCGGGCTGTTCGCCACGAACACAGTTTGAGCGTCCTGAGTCAGGTACGGATAAAAATCCGGAAAAGCGATGAGGTAATTGGCGCCGCGCTGGTTGAGATAGGATGCCAGCTGTGGCTCGTCTCGAATAAATGGAATTACCTCAGGCGAGATCAGGCCGGCCAGGTCTATTAATTCATGAGAATCAAAGTAGCCCAGCGCGCCAATATCATGTGCGGCTATCAAAGCATCTTCAGGCAGAAATTCGGCAACCCATTTTGCAGTCACGACCATCTCACTTTCAATAACAGCCACATCCTGGGCATAGGCACGCCCCCCGAGATATATAAATCCAATAACGAGCAATACAATGCTTGAACGCCAGGAGATCTTGCCAGCCCAGTGGTAGCGCGCTAATAAATTACCTTCATCGAACTCAACAAAAGCCAGCAGGCCGAATAGAAAAAAGATCGGCATGGCGGGCATGATATAGCGGCCATGATGATAAACGGGTAAACGAGAAATATAGAGCCAGAGATATCCCGCGCACCAGATCAGCGCGGCAAGACTCCCCCATATCTTTTGCCGAACACACTTTACCAGCCATCCGATCACGCCGGGGACTAATACAAGACTTGGGCCAACCAGCAACTGCAAAGACAATTGACCCAGACGCGAAATGATCGAAAGATGCTGCCAGGTAGCGTATTCAGCTTGTTTTGCATAAAATGTATTCGGCATGGGCGTACCGCCAACTGCAAGATTAAATAATAGATAAGGGACGAATAATGAACCAATTCCAATGAGGCAGCGTGTGATCGCAATGCGGCGTGAGTCAGGATCGTGTTCTGTAAAAAAGATCACCAAAAGGATGGGGCCGAGAAGGGTTAAACCGTCAGGGCGAACCCAAACTGCCAAACCGGTGAGCAGACCGAGCCCAAGGTAGCGGGCGGTTTTGGTCATCAATAAAACAAGAACGGTCGTGACGATCAAGCCGTGCAATATAGTCTCCATGCCAGACATAGCCGCCCACGCGAGATGCCATTCGAATGCGATAAAAATCCCCACCCATGGAAGTCGCGGCCGATAGGTTACCACCAATTTGCGGACAGCCCATTCACACACAACTGCTAAAGCAAAGAGTGTTATTCCGCCGAGCAGATAAGTCCAGAAGTATGGTGAAACATGTAATAGGAAACCAAGCGCGAGCAAAGCAGACCATAACGGCGATGTGGATCCGGCGGATGTAAGCCCGGAGCGAAATGCCCATTCGCCATGCAATGCGAGGTTGCGCGCATAGGTTTGATGGATCCAGGAATCGTCGAGAGGAAAACCGATGCCATATGTAAATCGACTCGTGAGCAGGTAAATGCCTGCGATCAAGATCACCGCGGCGGCAATGAAGATGAGATCGCGGCGCGAGATATTATTCGGTTTCGATCCTGTAGATTCGTATGTCATCAATAAAGTCACCCAAATAAACAAAATGTGCGTGTCCGGCTGGATCTTGAAACAGGCCTTGAATGGACTGCAACGCAGCCTCAGGCTCGATCACCAGATATTGCGCGTTAAATCGTTTTGAGACGGCAAGGATCGACTCCTCGCCGCCATAAGGAATCGAGATCGCGGATCGTCCCGTTTCAAGATAATACCCGGGCGCATTTCGAACGATGACAACATCATTCTGCTCGATCCCATTCTCGGCCAGGAAGTGCTCCACAGCTCGATAATTCTCCTCCCCTTCACCCCAGCCAAGACCGAACAACCTGATATAGACAACGAACACGGTCAGGATCATCGCGATCATCACAAGAGCGCTGCGGAAGATCACGCGGGTCTGATCATTGCCCCAACCGCGTTTTCTGAGGGACGCCAGGATTGACTCAAGTCCCAGCGGCGCGAGGGTCCACCACATCGGTTGCAATGCCGCGCCGGCATGGAAAAATGCCCCGCGTGCGCCCGCGAATGGAAATAACACTGTCATGACGAAGGTCAGGATAAGCCAGGCGCAGCCGGCAAGCCGGACGCGCTCATCTTTGCGATAATAGATGATTCCCGCAAGGATGAAGGGGAATAATATGATCCCACCATGCGCGGCAAACCCACTTTGCAAGTTAATATTCAACGCCCATAATCGGTCTGAGAGAATTTCCTTCCAACCTAGCGCCAGGAAAGACTCCATATTTAGCAGCGTTGGCGGATAAATAAATGTCTGGTCGTAGTGATCAAGCCAAAGAGCGCGGCTTCCGCCGGGAGCCATCAAGGTCCCATAAATCTTCAGGTTACGCGCGTACCACGGGGACATGATCAGAAGAAATCCAATCAGCGCCATAAATGAATTTCGTAGAACCCTGCTCCTGGTCTTTGATAACCAGCCTGGTTCTCCCAAATCTATATCGTGATTGTGTGCGCGCCAGAGTACAAACAAGAGAGTCAATGCAAGCCAAAGCAAACCGTCGCTTCTCGAGAGAGACATCAGCCCAGCCATCAAGCCAAGCAAAAGCCAGTACCGCGTACTAGACGGATCTTCGATGAGCTGTGTTGCGAAGATGAAATACAATCCGCCAAAAAGCATGAAGAGACCAAAGTTATCCGTCACCCCAACAAAAGGCGCGTGATATACGGAAAAAATCGCGAGCAATCCTGAGGTAATGGCAAGCTCGCGCTTATTAGAAAACTTATGAGCTAGTCCAGCAGTGATCGGAGATACAAGAGCCGCTATGATAATGAAGAACAATCTCCCGGAAGTGTATGTGGTTTGACCAGTAAGCCACATCCCCAATGCGGCGACAATGGAGGCAAGCGGCATCCAATAACTGTGCGAAGGGTGAGGCAGCGACGTCGTGCCATCCAGGTAATTCCAGAGATACGGCTCAGAAAAGCCCTTGCCTGTGGCGAGTTGAATTCCGCCTGCGAAGTAATAATCTGAATCCAGATAGCCGGGAGCAGGTTGGAACTGCGCCATGATTATCGGAGGGATAAGGGCAAGGATAAACAGGTAGAGGTAGGTGCGGGAAGACATAGACTGGAATCTAACGAGTGGAATATGAATGATTAGCCAGATCGCGCCATGTACGCGGAGGACGAATCGCCCACCAGCGAATCCAGTATAAGCCAACGAGGGTAATAATGGGGAGAAACAAGAACAGCATTTCCCGGGCTGTTCCACCAAATCGTTCGAAAGCGAAAAAATAAACGAACCATGGAACTGCAAATATGAGAAGCAAGAGCAGGACTGTGAAGCTGCCTCCGATTCTATCCCAGCGATCATGAGCAACAGCGAAAATTAAGGCCAGTGGCAGGACCAGCACGGCAAGATGTTCCATTTCTGTGCGGAAGCCAAGCAAAGGCGTGGCCGCCAGCGTAAGGCAGGCAGCCCAGTAAAAGCGGCGAAAGTCTGCCCCGCGTGCGCCGCGCCATTCAAAGCCAAGAAGGAGGAGCAGTCCAACGACAAATATCCATGCAAACGACCGGCCTAGGGAAGGCCAGATGTGATCAAATATTGTAAGAATATTGAAGCCAAAATCCGCACGCAGGATATTGACTGTAGCACGCAGGAAAGGAATGATCCAACCGGGGTATAAAAGGAAGGAGATAGCCAGCAAGACGCTGGTCAACATAAAAAAGCCGGCAAATACGCCGACCCGCTTTTCATAGTACGCACGTAAAATGATGAGGAAAAGAAATGGCGCGCCGACTTCCCAATAATAGAAAGAGAGCGCGATCAACGCCCCAGTGAGCTCATCCATTTCGGCGCGCAGGCAGAGAAGAATGCCCGCATAGAGCAGACCGAGAAGCAATACAGGGCTGCCTTGATAGATCGCTTGAATTGAATAAAAATTGAAAATACCAAAGAGCATGAATAATAGTGGAAAATAGCGCGGCGCCTCCCACTCTGTGAGACGCAGGCTGAGGAAAACCAGCGCCAACAAGGCCAGTTCGAGGGTGGAAGTAAATATCGCCCGGGCAAGCGCAGGGTTGGGAAAGAGTGAAAAAAGAAAATAGAGGGGGAGAATATGAAAGGGTGTATCCAGAATGTAAGGCTCCTCGCGTGCCTTTGCCGGTCGTCCATAAACCCATCTTTGTATCCGCGCGGCAACATCGCCACTATAAGGTTCAATTTTGTCAAAAATGAACGCGCGACTCCCGACCCATTGGACGTAGAATTCTCCACCACCACCTTTTAGTTTCAGGTTGACAAAAACGAGCGAGGTTGTGATAACTAAAAAGAGTACGACCACCAGCACGATGAATTGATAATCCCGTGCGGTGAAAGATCTTGAGGGGGGTCGGAATCGAACGCCCAAGGTTATTCGATCACGTACCGGAAGATGGGACGTGTTGGCGCGTTGCGCGCGACTTCTTTAAATCCCGCCTGCCGGAATGCGGAAGCCGTGCCGGTAAAAATCAATGGAGCGGGCACATTCTTTTTTGCATCCACCGGATAACCTTCTAAGATTTTGCCGCCATGTTTTTTAACATGTTGAATTGCAGCTTTAAGCAATTCGACCGTCATATTTTTACGACGATGTTTTTTCTCCACATAGAAACAGGTCACGCACCAGACCTCCTGAGCATCCACAGGCTTAAGGATGGGGGAATGCGCGAGTTTGGGATACTCACTGCGCGGCTCGACCGCGATCCAACCAACCGGATAACCTTCAGAATACGCGACCAGCCCGGGGGAGGTCTTCGCATCCACAATGGCTTTCTGCATTTGTCGCGCACTATCGCCGGCGTTCTCGCCATAGGCACTTCCGCGCAACTTCCAATACATGCACCAGCAGCCCCCGCACGCGCCGTTATCACCGAAGAGCAATTCAAAATCATGCCAAAGCTTTTGAGTGAGAGGATGAAATGATAAATCTAATTCTTCAGCCATGGTTCACTTTTAACGTCCCTCAATAAGACGGTCGTGGTTAATTGTACCTGAATTCCATTCCTTGAATTGCGAAAGGGCCACCGCGACAAAGATAAGAATGCATCCAAGGATCTGAATGCCAATGAGTTTTTCACCGAGCAGGAGCCAGCCCGAGATAACCGCAAAGACGGACTCGAGACTCAAGATCAGGGCCGCGTCGGCCGGAGGAGTGTGCTTCTGTGCCTGGATCTGAAGTGTATAACCTAGGCCGAGGGAGAAGAACGCGGTATAGGCAATCGCGCCGATCAATGCTAAATTGAGTGGCGGGGTCGATTCGACCCATATGCCGATCCCCAGATTGAGAAGGCCACAAATAACGAGTTGGCCCGCCGAAAACGAGAGCGACTCAAACTTCGACGCAAACTTGCCCAAGACGATGACATGCAATGTCCAAAACAAGGCACCGCCAAGTTCAAGGGCATCCCCAACGTTGATCTCGAACCTGCCTTCCGCTGAAAGCAAGAATGCGCCCGCAGCAGCCAGTATCACAGCAAGAACGGATGTCCAGCGTTGCTTTTCCCTCCAAAAGAGTAACAATACAACCGGGATCAATATCACATACAGGCTGGTGATAAATCCCGCATTTCCTGCAGTCGTGTAAACCAGACCAGCCTGTTGAAGCGCGCTTCCCAGGAAGAGAACAAAGCCTGCGACGAACATCCAAATATATTGCTGACCTGGCATCTTGCCGGGCGAATTCTCGTCATTCAGACGCCTCGCATGTAACGCCATTGGCAATACAACGAGCGCGGCGAGGAGATAGCGCGCAGCGTTGAACAGGTACACGCTCCCCATTTGCCCGGCGACCCGTTGGGCCACAAAAGCTGAACCCCAGATGATTGAAACGAGGAGAAGAGTTAAGTCTGCTTTTAAGCGCATAATACCTTTTTAACCACAAAGGACACGAAGGGACACCAAGGAAGACCTTAGCGACCTTCTATCAATCGGTCGCGTTTGAGTTTATTTGAATTCCATTCTTTCAATTGTGAGATCAAAACGGCTATGAAGATAATTACACATCCAATGACTTGAATGGATAAAAGGGATTGATCCAGCGCGATCCACGCGGCGATGACAGCAAAGACGGCCTCCAGCCTGAGAATCAGGGCGGCATCTGTGGGAGGCGTGTGTTTTTGTCCCCAAACCTGCAAGGTATATCCAATTCCAATGGAGAGAGTGGCGCGATATAGAATTGCGCCGATCAGGGGTCCAGCCGCCAGAATGGAGATATCCTCGCTGAATAAACCGATCACCAAGTTAATCGATCCACTGATAAAGAAATGTCCTGCCGCGAAGGATATGGTTTCGAACCTGGAGGCGAATTTCCCCAAGACGACAAAATGTAGTGCCCAAAATAGAGAGCCGATCAATTCGATCGAATCGCCTGGTTGTGCTTCAAACCTGCCGGGGGTGGAGAGCAGGTAGGCACCCAAACCCGCGAGCGTGATTGCGATCAGATCCAACCCGTGAGGGCGTTCCCGAAAACCAATCCACAACAAGAATGGAGTGAAGACCGCATACAAGCTGGTCAGAAAACTAGCGTTGGCAACTCTGGTAAATAATAATCCGACCTGCTGCATGGCTGTGGCAAGGGACAAAACGAAGCCCGCAATCATCATCCATTTCCATTGTTCATTTGATATTTTCGAACCCCGTGGAATAAATGGAATTAAGCTCAACGCCGCGAGCATGAAACTAACACCGTTGAAAAGATATGCGATCTTATATTGCGCGGCAACTCCCTGAGCAACGAAGGCTGTCCCCCAGATAACGGCAACCATTAAAAGAAGTAGATCAGCCTTGAGCCGCATTATGCGATACAATTTATCCTGTTCTGTAAAATTCGCCCTATCATAGCACAGGATCAATATGTATAACCTTGCCCAGATAGAAATAGAAAAAGAAGAAATGCGTCAGGCTGTGTTGAACGCCCGCGCCTATAAACCCATTTATGTAAAAATCAAAATTAATTATGGATGCAACCTCAAATGTGAGATGTGCAAGCACTGGCGTGAGACACGCGAGCCACCCATCTCCATGGATCGGTTCAAGGAAACGATCTCGGAAATAGCCGAACTTGGTTGTAAGAAAGTTCATTTTTCCGGCGGCGAGCCCATGCTCAGACCGCAACTGCCCGATCTGGTGGAACACGCCACCCAACTGGGCATGCGGGTCACACTCACGACGAACGGCACTTTGATCGACAAGGGCAAGGCGAAACGATTAATTGAAGCGGGATTGCGCGGGGTTAATGTTTCGATCGATTCCCCCGTCCGCAAAACGCACGAGAAGATCCGCGGCGTGGAAGGCTCATTCAAATTAACCACGAAGGCAGTCGAATTATTCCAGAAGTATTCCCACAAAGGCAAATTGACCGTTCGCATTAACACGGTTGTCAGCCGCAATAATTATTTCAGCCTCGCCACACTACCCGATCTCGCGCACGAACTCGGCGCGGACGGAATTAACTTGATCCCGGTGGACGATCATTGCGGCGAACATCTCTCCATGCGAAAGAAGGATATCGCGCTGTTCAATCAAGAGGTGGCACCCCAGATCGAAAAGCGGGCACATGAGTTGGGGATCAATATCGCAGATGAAGATGCGTTTCCTTTCGGAAAAGATGAGAACGAGGTCCGTTTGGGACGCGCGGGCAGATATGCATTCGGCTACTATGGTAAACATCCCTGCTTTGCGCCATGGACGCATAGTCTCATTGATTTCAACGGTCTTGTGTATGTATGTTGCATGACGCGTGAGCAGATCCCCGCGCTGGGCGATATCCGCAAACAATCATTCAGGGAAATTTGGGAGGGCGGAGCCTACCAGGCGGTGCGCCAGAAAATGCACCCGCCTTCATTGAAGCCATGCGAGCGCTGTGATGATTTTATTGTTGAGAACAAAAAGATCTGGGAAACGATCGGGCCTTATTAATTAATCACAAAGGGCACGAAGGAACACTAAGAAAACCTTTACCGTCTCGCACCGACGTGCCGTCGGTGTTCGCGGCACGAACGGTGTGACACTTTGTCTCCTTTCTGGAA
>CAZSVR010000030.1:24160-46550 GCA_964610295.1 uncultured Anaerolineaceae bacterium | reverse complement strand
ACTGCGCTCTTCGGCTCCGGAGGCCGACACTCTGTCCACTGAGCTACGGGGGCGGGCGAACGGAATTTTACCCCAAATTCATATCCAAAGTTGTTGCCGCAGTTCAACTGCGGCAACAACGCGGTGAACGGGTCACCAACCTGAATATTAAGTCTGAAGCGATCTCTATCCGACCTGTGGAGAAAGTGCAGCCAGTTCCCGTCTAAGCGATTCGACGATCGCTGTATTGCCTCCCTCGTCACCATATCTGGCAAGTTGTTCTTTCTTGTGCGCCAGTTCACCGCAAGCTTTAAAGAAGCGGGATACAGCACGTCCACTTAAACCAGCTGTCGTTAATGTCCATGGGGAGAGCGCTTTTTGATATTGTGCGTTGGTGATCAAGCCGTTGGCCACTTCCCCTTGGAGCTGCCTTTTGACTATATTGCGTTCGTTGTTTATCATCCAGATGATAAAGCCGAACATGATCGTCCAACCGATCCAATCGAGCAGGGTGCCAGCGGCAAGGCCTTCGAATCCACCGATGATCCCGCCGAAAGTATTGTGAAAGGCGTGTGTTGCAACGGCAACGCTATAGCCAACCAATGGCGCGATGAATTTAACCAGTGGATTTTTGTTCAGGCGTGCAACCGCAAAGCCGATGCCTGTGAAAGCAGTGAAGAACGGATGCTGCCAGCCCACCAGAATGACACGGACAAACACGAGCGCGATCAAACCGCCCCAACCACTTTCCTGATAACCATGGCTGTAAATGTAGTAGGAATTTTCAGTGGCCGCAAAACCCAGTGCCACGATACCGGCATAAATAATGCCATCCAAAATGGAATCGAATTCATTGCGAAACAGGAAGAACACGATCGCGACGGCAGAGCCTTTGAGGAATTCCTCAACGATCGGTGCAATGACTGAGGTGGTGCCAAGCTCGGCCGCGCCCTCTGAGCCGGTAAAAATATAAATACCGATGCCGAAGATGGTATTAATGATGAACGCGCCGCCTGCGGCAATAACAACACCCCATAAGAAGGCCGCGCCAAGCAGGATCTTCGGTTCCTTTTCGTAACGGTCCAGCCAATAGACAAAGGCCGCGAAAAAGAACATGGGAACGAAACCAAAGAATAGGGACACCAAGAGTGCCATTGCGTTTCTCCTAAAACTGAGATCATTGATCGACGGGCTTATTGATATATTACACGTGAATTCGGGATAAGGTCTTTTGTTGGACACGGATGGCACGGAAGGCACGGACGTCGTTTAAATTGACGGAAAAATCCGTATAAGCCGTGTGATCCGTGCCGTCTCGCATCGACGTGCCGCCGTTGTGCGCGGCATGAACGATGTCCAAAAGATTTGGTTTGGTCTTATCCCGAACTGGCGTTATATTATGGTTTATCGCTGAAAGATCAAGCTGGTCCTCTCCACACGCGCCGTCTCCGACGCGATCTCGAGCGCGTTCAACACTTCTTCCGGGCGACCGGTCGCTCCTTCCCGCGCCGCTAAGGTCATTCGCAACCAGATTTTTCCATCGGATTCTGTAACCACACTCAGCATTTCAATCAGTGGGCGCAGGTCGTAGGACTTTCCGCGTCGTTCGCGCGGTAGTGACTCAGACATCATGATCTGTTCCACTTTGCGGGTCAACTCAGACCCTTCAACTGGTTCCGTCAAATGGGCTTCATAGGTTGCCGAAAGGACCTGTGTCTGCAACGCAGGTGCCTGCTCATCGACGCTTTCCACGTGGATCACTTGTATTCCTGTAGGCAGGCTCTCTTTCAATCGTGTGGATATTTCCTCAAGCGCCAGGTCTTCATTAAGGCGGATGTCCATGATTTCGCCGCGCGAAGAAAAACCCAGGGGTAACGCGGCTGCAAGGTTGATCTTAGGTTGCGGGTGATATCCCTGGGAATAGGAAAGGGGCAGATCTGCGCGGCGCGCGGCGCGTTCCCATAATTTATGCAAATCAAGGTGGCCTGTGTATCTCAACGCGCCTTGCTTTGAAAATGTGATGCGGACGCGCATTGGTTATTATGATTCAGCCGCGATGGATTTTAACCAGCGACGGATCTCCGCGCTTGCGCGGCGATACGGTCGGTAGCTGTGTTCGGAGATGCGGTGGAACAGGTCATGGTCGAGACACTGGTCGTGTGTCAGTCTGTCGAACGCGGCCAGGATGTTCGAATACGCGGCGAGTTCCTGCGAAACAATTTCATCCAGGCCAATGTTTTTATGTTTGTAGACCACCAGATGGTTTTGTTTTTCCTTCTCTATTAAGGGAGATTCGTAATCAGGAAAACCATATTCGTCCTGGAATTTGTCGAATGCGGTGTGAGATGTGCAGGGCGAATAGGTTTCAGCATGCAAGATCTCGTTCAAGCGGTCTGCAATAAATTGCTGGCGCGTTAGAACATCGGCGAGTATATCCTTGATGGACATATTCCCTGAAACCCCCTGCATCGTCATCTGACGCGTAAAGCCGACTTGATTAAGCAGTAATTCGAATTTGTCGCGCTCGTACTGGAGCCGCTCGAGAAATAAGCGTTTGTTCATTGGATTCGTTAATCACCCACAACGGGCAATTCAATATCCATCTTGCGTGCAGGTGATTTCACTTCAGGACATTTCCAGCCCTCGCCGGGATTCTCCCGACGCATGTTTGCGAAAGCAGGCAAAATACCGCACGCAAAGCAATTCAAGCGACAGTCCACACGGATCTGTCCTTCAAGCGACTGGCGGAAATCCTGGAAGAGGAAGTTCTTGCGTACTGCGGCCGTGATGTGCTCCCAGGGGAAGACCTCGTCCGTGCGGCGTTGGCGATAGGTGTAAAAGGCCGGGTCCAGCCCGTGCTCTTCGAACGCGGCCATCCACATTTCGTGTTTGTGGCCCTCGTCCCATGCATCGAATTTCGCGCCGTTCTTCCATGCGCTATAAATGACCTCAGCCATTTTGCGATCACCGCGCGAGAGCCAGGCTTCAAGTAATGTGTCTTCGGGCTTTGTCCAACTCAATTTAATGTTTTTATCCTTTAGAAGCTGGCGTTTAAGCAAGGCCTGCTTCTCGAGGACGCTCTCGCTTGTATCGCAGGATACCCATTGGAAGGGGGTTTGAGGTTTTGGTACAAAGGTGCTCGCGCCTACATGTAACTTGACCTTCCAGCCCGCCACTTTGCGCCCTTCGGCGATGACCCGTTTGCACAGATCCACGATGGCCTGCACATCCTCGATCGTTTCGCTCGGGTGCCCGATCATGAAATATAACTTGATGGTCGTCCAGCCACGGCTGTAAATGTCGCGCGTCGTATTGAGGATATCCTCATCGGGAATGAATTTATTGATGATCCGACGCATGCGTTCGGTTGCAGCTTCGGGTGCGAGCGTGAATCCGCCGGAACGATGTTGTTTTAATTTATCCATCAAATCTACTGAAACAGTTTCGATCCGCAGAGAGGGCAGGGAGACGGTGAGTTTGCGTCCTTCGAAACGTTTGCTGATCGCGTCCACCAGGTCGTTGACGTACGTGTAATCAGAGGAGGAAAGTGACATTAACGCGAGCTCTTCAAACCCAGTAGAGCGGATGGCCTGATCTGCCGCATCCACCACCTCTGGCACGCTCCTCTCGCGAACGGGACGCGTGATCATGCCGGCCTGACAGAATCTACATCCGCGCGTGCATCCGCGCATGATCTCCACGGAGACGCGGTTGTGGATGATCTCAATATTTGGGACGATGAATTTCGTGGGTGGGGGAGGTAGTTTTGCGACGACACGCTTGGTGATGATCGCGGGTATGTTCTCAATGACCGGCCGGGTGTGTGAGACCGTCCCATCCTCGAGATAGTGTGCCTCGTAGAATTGGGGGACGTAAATACCCGGAGTTTTTGCCAGGGCAAGCAGTAGGTCGTGACGTTTGAACGTTTGAACGTTTAAACGTTTAGACGCTTGAACGATATTGATAACATCGTGAATGGCATCTTCACCCTCGCCAATGACGAAGGCGTCGATGAATGCGTGCATGGGTTCCGGGTTGGTCGCGGCATGGCCGCCGGCGATGATGATCGGGTGAGTCTGGTCGCGGTCCACCGAACGGACGGGTATGCCTGCGAGGTCGAGAATGTTCAAGGTGTTTGTGTAGAGAGTCTCATAGGGGAGAGTGAAACCGATCAAGTCGAAGCAGGCCAGGGGTCGTTTTGATTCGAGCGTATAAAGCGGGATCCCATGTTGGCGCATCAATTCTTCCATATCCAGCCATGGCGCGTAGGCGCGTTCCGCCAGCGCGTCCTCCCGCTGGTTGACTTGATCGTAGAGAATCTTCAAGCCAACGTTGGAGACACCGATATCGTAAATATCGGGGAAGACAAAGGCAACCCTGGTTTCGACCTTGTCCCAATCCTTGACGGTACTGTTGAGTTCGCCACCTACATAGCGGCCGGGCTTTTGTACCTTTAAGAGAATGCGGTCGAGTTTTGCGTCGATCTGCTCCGGAGATAACATGGGCGGTATTATAACAAAGAACCTCCGATTAAATATTAAGGGCGGGTCATAAGGCACCCTGCGCAGCGGACAGTGCGAGACTTAGATTGGAAAACGCCGCCGTCCCACGGGGATGCTGCGCGAAGGACGGCGGCTCGAGCTTAAAGATAGGAGACTTAAAAATCCCTCAATACGGTCAGGTTGGATGGCTTGCCCAAATACCAGTTCAATATTTCAACAAACCATTCGCAAAATTTGACCCCGCCGGCATTCATCATTTCCCTTATTTCATCCGTGCTGTAATAATTCACTTCTTCTATTTCCACGGGGTCGAATCTCACTGAGGCAGGATCGATCCTGCCTTCAAATACCGTGCTGATCTCGTTATCGTTTGGGCCGTAATTCATTTTGAAAGTGACAATGTGTTTAAGTTCAATTCCTTCCACGCCCATTTCTTCTTTCATCCCACGAATGGCTGCATTGAGATAACTCTCTCCGGCCTTGACGTGCTCCGAGACGGAACAATCCAGCGCGGAGGGGGAGGCGGCTCTATCTGCACTGCGCTTTTGGACGAGCATTTTTCCATCATGTGTAAATAGGAAAACATGCACGCCGCGATGTAGCAGTCCCAGTTGATGAACCGTCGAGCGCATTTGCTGGTCTATCACGATATCTTCATCGTTGACGATGTCGAGTAATTCATCCATAATCTTAAAAGAAGACTTCCGAAGTCTCGCCGTTCTTTTGCGCTTCGGAAGTCTGTATTACCCGAACAACTCCAGCAACTGCTTCACGTGGACAACGCCATCGAATGCTTTGATATCGCCCTTGCGAAGTTTGGCTTTTTCGCCGTTAGCATCTCCTAAACATGAAACGATCACATCGCCCGCGCTTACATCTTCCTTCTCAGTGTAGTGATTTGTAGTGACGATCGTCTTGATGCCTGCTGCATTAGCGGCGGCCAATCCATTTTTGGAATCTTCCACGACGAAGACCTGATCGGGTTTCAATTCAAGCTTCGTGAGTGCGAGGTTGTAGATCTCCGGATCGGGTTTCTTCTTGCCAACTACATCGCCTGCGAGCACAAGATCGAACTTGATATCCGCAAGGACCTTTTCCGTGATTGCTTTCGCGGCTTGTTCATTGGCTGTAGTGCAGATCGCGATCTTAAGACCCGCGTCCATTGCTTCTTTCATGAATCGGTGCATGCCCGGGCGTAAGGGCAGTTTGCCGGTTTCGATCAATTCAACGAATAGCGCAGTCTTGCGCTTGTGCATTTCCTTGACGAGGCCGTCGATCTCTTCCTCGGTCAATGGTTTGGAAAAGCCTTTTGTCTTCCAATGATGCTTCATGCGTTCCTTACCACCCGCGATCTGGAGCAATTCATGATAATAGTCCACGCTCCACTCATCGCTAAAGCCAAATTCCTTGAAGGTCATATTGAACGACACGCGATGACCATCGCGTTCGGTATCAATGATCACACCGTCCTGGTCGAAGAAAACCGCTTTGATATTTGACATGGTTGCCTCCATGTCATTGTGAGGAGCGATGCGACGACACTTGCACCTCAGTGCGTACGGTGCAGTGCAGGTGAGCAATCCCCAACAAGTGAAGGAGATTGCTTCGCCTCGCTCGCAATGACATTTATTTCTTCATCCCAAAGAACTCGCGGATGGTATCCACAAACAGGCGGTTCTCTTCCTGGGAACCAATCGTCACGCGGAACCAGCCGTCGCTTCCATATTTCTTGCTCTCGCCGCGCAGGATGATGCCCCTGGTTTCAGCGAATTCCAATACTTCCTTGCCGGTCTTGCCAGTCTCGCCGCAATCAAAGAGAATGTAATTTGCTTTGGACGGCATGATCTGGAAACGGGGAATGTCGCTGAATGACTCGCAAATGAAATCCACTTCGCGGTTGTTGAATTTGACTCGTTGCTCGAGTCCTTCTTTATCTTCAAAGGCCGCGAGTGCCGCCCACATCGGGACCGTGCCCACGTTCCAGGGAAGAAGCGAACCAGCGATTTGGTCAATCACTTCTTTCGCGCCGATGGTATATCCAAAGCGCATCCCTGCGAGACCATAGGCCTTGGAGAGTGTGCGAGTGATCAATACGTTCTTGTATTTCTTGGTCAACTGCACCTGAGACATGCCGAGCCCGGCATATTCCACGTAGGCTTCATCAACCACGAATGGGATGCCAGTTTCGGCAATGGGGCTGAAGTGTTTGGCATCCATGAAGTTACCGGTGGGATTGTTCGGGTTGGCAACCACAATGATCTTGGTCTTATCAGTGATCGCTTTGATAATGGAATCAGGGTCGTAGTGCATGAGATGATCTCTATAAACCATTGGCACAGAGACCATCTTTGCGCCCAGCAAAGTTCCGCGCAGTTGATAGATACCAAAGCAGGGCGTGTGTTGAATGACTTCATCGCCCGGAGTGATGAACATGCGGAAGATGTTGTCGTACACCTCGCTGGAACCGTTGCCGATCATCACGTTTCCCGGGCCATCCACATTATTGATCTCGGCGATCTTGCTGCGCACCACCAGGCCCTGGTCGGGATAGCGATTCGTCATCTTGGAATACTTGATCATTGCCTCAAGTACCTTATCAGAAGGCGGAAGCGGATTTTCATTCGACATCATGCGATGTAATGACGGGTCTCTCCATGCCTTCTCAATGTGCTCCGAGACGTACATTGGAATGCCTTTTACCCACGGGGCATAATAGTCTTCAACTTTTTTCATTATTAGACTCCTAAATTTTTCAGTGGGGGTCGAGTAGCCCTGGCGTTTTTGGCGAAGGGCGTATCGAGACCACAAATATAATATTTTCTATGCCTTGCCCGCAGAACCTAGTTTGTCCATCCAGTGCATGACAACTTTACGCGTCGCGTCGCGCACAAAGACATCCAGCTTGCCAGGATCGTACTCATCCCGATGCGCGCTCAGGTATTCAAACTTTGCGTCGATCAACGTATGTTTCAGCTCAGTGGACACATTGAACTTCGCGCCGCCGGCCGCCAGTAACTTCGTGATGTAATCGTCAGGCAGCCCTGTGCCGCCATGGACGACCAGCGGGGTTTTGATACCATTGCCATTCAACATTTTATGGATGGTGGCCATACGTTCAAAGTCAATTTTCGGATTCTTAGTCTTATATACGCCATGCGCAGTTCCGATCGCGGGAGCAAAAATGTCCACACCTGTGCGTTCGACAAATTCAATGGACTGTTGTGGATTCGCCAACTGTGCTTCATCTTCCGCGACTTTGATCTGGTCTTCCACGCCACCAACGGTTCCCAACTCGCCTTCAACAGAGATATTTCCAACATTGTGAGCATAATCCACCACTTCCTTGGTCTGGCGGATATTCTCATCAAACGAGTGCTTGGATGCATCGATCATGATGTTGGTGTAACCCGCATCCGAGCACTTCTTGCAGTAAGCCATATCAGTGCAATGATCGAGGTGTAGACACACAGGCACAGGCGCAGACGAGGCCAATGTGCGATAGATCGCCACCATCATATTCGTCCCAAGGAACTGGGACGGCTTCACCGAAGTCTGCACGATCACAGGTGCCTTCTTTTCGATGGCGGCGTCGATCACTGCTTCAAACTGAAGCAGATCCGTGACATTAAACGCACCCACAGCGTAACCATTCTTTGCGGCTTCGACCATGATTTCTTTTGCGTTTACGATTGACATAATATTCTCCTTACTTAGATTTCACCATGCAACAATTTGCTGGTGTTGATTATTTCTTCTTTGCAACATCCTTCAACCACTGTTCCCAGCGAAAATCAGTCATATGCTGGCGCACGCGTCCGAACCACAAGTCCGCGTAACCCTGAAAATCCTCTTCCAATTTGGAAATGCCCGTCTGAGTCGTACCCCACATGGCCTCGTGCAATTCAGACATCGGCCACATCAGGCGCAAGCGCGCGTAATGCTTTGGGTGTATCTCGCCGAAATACTCGTTCAGGAAAAAATTCACCTGTTCTTCATTCAGGCGATGATGATGTGAAAAGTTTGCCAGATCAAAGAAAATATCGCCCATGCCCGCATATTCCCAATCAAGCAAACGGAGCTCGCCGATGTCTCCCGGCACATCCTCCTCAAGCCAGTTCAGGTTCAATAGATCATCATGACAGGGTCTGGGAGTATATGGATCTTTGGCAAGCGCCTTTTCCACTTCATGTGTCTTCTGCATGATCCAATCCCAATCAAATGGAAATTTGGCATTATTGCTTTTAGAGATCTTCGTTAACATCTCCACGCGACGGAACACATTAAACTCGCCCTTCAACTTTGGCCCTTGCCTGTGAAAGAGTCGGATCTTTTTTGCTACACGTGCAAGATAATCGGGCTGTTTGATCGCATCCGCAGGGATTACCTTTCCAGTTACGAATCGCGTCACGATGTAATTTTCAGGCTTGATGAAATACACGACCTCTGGCGCTATGCCCAGTTGTCCGGCCGCATAATTCGCTGCATATTCCACATCACGAAGGATCCCCAGTTGATCTGTGCCTTCGCCTGCCAGCCGGATCACATAGGACTTGCCGTCTGCATCGATCTTGAAATTCAAATTTGTAATACCGCCGCTTAGTGGTGTCTTCTTGATATTCCTCGACTCTGCAAGAAACGGCACTTTTTCTATGGCTTTATCAATGGCGAGCGTTGACATGGCATCCTTCCCAAATTGAAATTGAATATGATGAATGAAGACTCGGTAAACGGAAATAACCTATGGATGATCACGCACCTCCTTGAATGCATTTTCGCTTCAGGTCTGACCTCTGACCTGCTTCTGTTTACTGACGAATTCTCTCACCTTTGGCATCCCACAGCACAGTCTGTGCAACTTCTGCACTGACTTGCTCGCCAAAACATTCAATCTCTAACTTTGTTCCAGCCTTGGTGTATTCCATCGGCAGGTACGCATAGGCAATGGACTTGTTCACTGAATAACCAAATCCGCCGGAAGCCACCCAACTGACGATGTTATCTCCCGCGCGGATCGGTTCTTTGCCAAGCACGATCGTGCGATCATCTGCAAGTGTGATGGTGCAAAGTTTGCGTTTGATGCCCTCCTTCTTCTGCTTCACTAACGCGTCCTTGCCGATGAAACTTGATTTATCCAATTTGACCGCGAATCCCAGACCTGCTTCATAAGGGGTGTAATCTGGTGTGATCTCGCCACTCCAATAACGATAACCCTTTTCGAGGCGTAGAGTGTCTATGGCTTTGTAGCCTCCGGCCACCATGCCTTCGGGCTGGCCGGCAGCCCAAAGTGTATCCCACAGCCGCAGGCCATACTCCATCGGGCAGTAAAATTCCCAGCCGAGCTCGCCAACATAGGTCACGCGCGAAGCGATCACCGGGACATCGCCCACGTTCATTCGCTTTGAAGTCATGTACGGGAAGCCGTCATTTGAAATGTCATGCGTGGTTACTTTTTCCAATATCTTTCGAGCTTTGGGTCCCCACATGCCGAGACATGCATAATTTGAGCTGACATCTTCAATTGTGACTGTGCCATCTTCCGGCATGTTGAGCGAGAGCCATGACAGATCGTGTTGACCGAATGCCGTACCCGTGACAATAAAGAAGCGATCTTCTGCGAGACGATTGACAGTGAAATCACATTCGATGCCGCCGCGTTTATTTAAACATTGTGTATAGGTAATTGAACCAACAGGTTGGTCAATTTCATTTGCACAGACGTGGTTAAGGAATTTCAACGCGGCGGGTCCACGCACCTCGAATTTATTAAAGGATGTTTCATCGAAAAGGCCTGCGTGCTCGCGCGTCATCAGATGTTCGTGGCCGATGGCACGCGACCAGTTTTGACGCGCCCAGCCTTTTGGTTCATGACCATGAATTGCAAGTTCCTCGTAACGTTTGAACCAATTTGGGCGTTCCCATCCAAACTTTTCACCGAAGTGACAGTCAAGATCGCGCAATCGGTAATAAGTGGGGGAGACGCGCTGGTTGCGGCGCGACATGCGTTCTTCGCCGGGGAAATGAATGTCATAGTACTGTGTATAAGTTTCCAGCGTGCGCGCCGCGGCGTAATCGAGACTGTTATAGTTTGGACCAAAGCGGCGGACGTCGAGTCGCCACATATCCCATTCGGGATTTCCGTCCACGATCCATTCGGCCATAATTTTTCCGATACCGCCTGCGCCCGCGAGACCGTGCGCACAGAAAGCGCATGCCACCCAGAATCCTTTAACAGAAGTTGGACCCAATAAATATTCACCGTCGGGCGTAAAGCCTTCCGGGCCATTCAATAATTTCTTCACTTCCACTTTTTCCATGACTGGCACGCGCCGAATGGAATTTTCCATCAACGGTGTGAAGCGTTCCCAATCCGGTGGCAGCAACTGGAATTTAAAGTCTTTTGGAATACCGTCTAAGCCAAACGTTGATGGTTGTCTTTCGTAGCCGCCCATGACAAACCCGCCGACTTCTTCACGCCAGTAAACCAAAAGATCAGGGTCACGTAATGTGGGTGTCGTGTGATCAACCCCCTCGATGGGCAGTGTCATCAAATAAAGGTGGGCCATGGGGATGACAGGCAGACTTAACCCGACCAATTTTCCAACTTCGCGTCCCCACAGACCTGAGGCGTTCACTACAATTTCTGTCTTGATCGTGCCCTTGTCCGTTACAACCTCGCTGACGCGACCATCTTTGAGAATGATCTTCTCAACATTGGTGTTCGTAAAAATACATGCGCCGCGACTTTTTGCGCCGATGGCAAGCGCGTTGGTTAACCCTGTCGGGTCGATAATTCCATCGTTGGGAGTAAATGCCGCGCCGACCACGCCATCGAGCGACATGAGTGGGAATTTCTGTTGCGCGTCTTTGGGTGAGATCAACTCCATCTCCACGTCAAAGGAACGCGCCATACCTACCAATCTTTTGATCTCCTCCATACGTTCAGGTGAGGATGCAAGCCGAATTCCACCCACTTCGCGCCAGGATGTATCCTGCCCGGTTTCCTTTTTGAGATTACGATATAGCTCCGTACTGTAGTGCATCATGCGGGTCAGGTTCGCATCCGAACGCATTTGGCCAACAAGCCCGGCGGAGTGCCAGGTTGAGCCGGATGTCAATTCATGGCGTTCCAAAATGACGACATCCTTCCAGCCCAATTTTGTCAGGTGATAGGCGATACTGCATCCGCCCACGCCTCCGCCGATGATGACAACCTGTGCCTGCGATGGAAACTCTGACATGCTTTGTGCTCCTTGACAGGAGACCTGTCAGGTCTCCATAAAAGTTATTTCGTTGGTATCGTTTCGCTTACACTTCATCCACGTCTTTGTACCATTTCACGCGGTCTCCTACACGGTCACGGATTTTCCAGGCGACCGATTTCGGTTCATTATTCAAACGCGCCAGGCTTTCAATTACCTGTGATTCAACTTTTGACTTTTGTTCCGAAGTCAATTGCGAATAGCCTTGCGCGAGTTGTTTAACCTTTTCAAGGTTCATGGTAGTGGTGCGCCATAGACCCCAGTCGTTGGCACATAGTTGCGCTGCGAATTTCATGTTGATGGTTTCTTCATCTACATCTCCCAGGGGATGTTCGAGCAATAACATGATCGTATCAATTACATCCTTTTCATTGATCTGGACGATCTGCATTTTTTCAAGGAGCAGTTCTGTTAAGGGAATGGTGGGGGAGTCGATCTCGAGGCGATCTCTCCAGTAAATGGCATGACAAAAATCCAGTTTTTCGTAGAAAATATCCACATGCAAACCAGTGCCGAGTTTGTCAAAGATGGCGCGTTCGCCTTCGGTTCCGATGAAGACTTCGCGGTTCTCAGTATATCCAAGCGAAGACATTAAGACGGAAATCTGTTTGTTCTGTTTGCTATACGCTCCGAAATCAATGTCGGTATATGCCCGTCCCAGCGCGGCTTGCAGATATCCAAACTGCGGGCAATGCATTTGAAAAGCCAGTGAGCCGATCACCCTTAAAAGGATGCCCGCGCTATCACTGGCTTTTAATATTATTTTTAACTCGTTCTCGAATTTCTCGCGTTCAGAACGATCCTGCTCGCCCATCCCGATGGAACTCTTCGTCATACCGTTTCTCCTGTGAGGATCAGGCAGGCAACGCCTGCTGAATGCGAGTCGTTGAACTTTTCTTAGTACTTAGGGCCATTGATGTTATTATAATGAAGAAATCAAAAACTTGCAAATTTCATCACATTCTTATATAATGCGACATCAAAGTGAGCAATTTCCTTCACTTCCAACCTGAGATCAGTTAATGAGCAAACCTCTCATTCCAGCCCAGAGGCGAGAGCGAATTCAGGAATATCTGGCAGTCCATCAAATCGCCCGAACGGTTGATTTGTGTGAAATGTTGGAAACTTCTGAGGCAACTGTTCGTCGCGACTTGGAATGGTTGGAGCAAAAGGGAATTTTGGAGCGCACGCACGGGGGCGCGAGCTTAAATCAGCGCATGATCCTCGAGCAGGAGTATCAGCAAAGGGCACAACATCATCCTGAAGAGAAACGACGTATCGGTGAACTCGCTGCATCGTTGATCGAAGAAGGTGATATTGTTTTTATCAACAGCGGTACGACCTCCACACAGGTGCTCCAACACATTCGCAGGGATTCGCGCATTACGGTCTTCACGAATAACGTCAGTGCCGTGATGGACCTCGGTGATCCCGGCTTTCACTATTATATGACAGGAGGCGAATTCCAATCGCGCTCCAATTCCCTGGCAGGGCGCTTCGCGCTTGACAATTTGGGCCTGGTCTATGCCAACAAAACGATCCTGGGCGTGGATGGGATCAGCCTTAAACACGGTTGCACCGTGCCGACCAACGCGGAAGCGGAAGTCGTCCGCAAAATGATCGAACGTACCAAAGGTCAGGTCATTGTTGTGGCGGATTATAGTAAATGGGGTGTTGTTTCAAACTTTCAAATTGCAAATATCGAAGAGCTAGATAAACTGGTTTCCGATGAACACCTTGACGCTTCAGCAGTGCAATCCCTCGCGGCTCAAAACGTTGAATGCCTGCTTGCCGCTCCCATGCCCATGCCCGCCTGACACGCCTGTCAGATTTTTGTCTTGGAGAGATTGATGGCTTTCTTCTCGAAGAAATCGAAAAAAGCTCCAACGCGATTGTTCTTCGCCACGGATATTCACGGCTCGGAACGTACATTCCGTAAGTTTATTAACGCCGGAAAATTTTATGAAGTGCATGTGATTGTGATGGGTGGGGACATTCAAGGCAAATTGATGATCCCCATCATCAAAGAGTCAAATGGACATTACCGTGCCACTTTGCAGGGGCGCGTAGAGCATCTCAGCACACAAGAGGAGTTGGATAACCTCAAAGGACGATTGGATATTCTTGGTTTCTATTACAAGATCATAGAAGAAGACGAGTTCCATGCTTTGCAAGCCGATCCCAAAGCCGTTGAGGCCTTATTTAATGTACTTGCAAAGCAAAAATTGGCCAACTGGGTAAATCTTGCCGAAGAACGTTTGAACGGCACTGGGATTAAATGTTTTGTCACTGGCGGTAACGATGATGACCCTGAAGTGTTAACTGCACTGAAGCGAGAAGGTACCAAATCCTTCTTTGCCTGCGAAAATGATATGGTGTATGTGGATCAAGATCATTCGATGATCTCTGTTGGTTTTAGCACACCTACACCGTGGAATACCCCGCGCGAAGTCTCTGAGGAAGAACTGGGCAGGATGATCGAAGATATGGTTGTAAAAGTTTCGGATATGAACAAGGCCATTTTTAATTTCCATGACCCGCCGGTCGATTCTTCATTGGATACCTGCCCGAAACTGGATTGGACCAAGGATCCACCCGAGCAGATCGTTGAAGGTGGGCAGGTTGTTTTGTTCGGAGCAGGCAGTCTGGCGGTACGCGCAGCCATCGAAAAATACAAGCCGATGCTTGGGTTACACGGTCACATTCATGAATCCCAATCTGTTGCAAAACTGGGACGCACCACCTGCATTAACCCTGGCAGCGAATATGCCGAGGGAGTGTTGCGCGGCTGTCTGGTGACTTTTATGGATGGCGAAGTGCAAGGCTATCAGATGACCAGCGGATAACCCCATCCCCAACCGTTCTCCCGCAGGGAGAGGGTTAGGATGAGGGCGAGTTGAAAGGAGGTAGCGTATTTATAATACCTATTCTTTCGAAAGTTGTTCTGGAAAATGGGAGCAGGAAGTTAACTCCCGAAGTTGAACCGATTGTATTGATCTCAAACCAAAGGAGAAAAGAAATGGCTACTGCTACAGCAAAACCTGAAGTCTTTACCCGAAAAGCCTCGGGGCTTGTACGTGTCATGTCTCCGTACTCGGCCTTCGTCTATAACATCCTTACCATGGGGATTATTTTCCCATGGGTATTCCTTGTTTCCCCGACGGCCTTTCCGGGTGGCAATGTACCACTCGGAATTCTCATCTGCACCTTGATCCAGATTCCGATTGCTTTCGCTGCAGTCTGGCTGTCGACCGCACTGCCCCGTTCGGGAGGTGATTATGTTTTCCAAAGCCGCGTCTTTGGCGGAGGGGTGGGCTATACGGTCGTTATGAGCGGATTTGTGATCTGGATTCTCGTGTGGACTGCCCTTTCCGGATGGCTGGTGGGCGTTCTAGGACTTGCTCCGTTGTTCCTGGGTCTCGGTCACGTGATGAACAGTGCTGGTCTGATTGCGGCAGGATTATGGGCGACAACACCCATGGGATTGTTTATCATTAGCCTACTTAATGGATTGATGGGTGCCTTGCTTCTTGTCACAGGGTTTAAGAACTACGTTCGTTTCCAGCACGTATTGTGGTGGGGAACGCTGCTTGGTTTCGCTACGACTCTGCTTGTACTCTTCACCAGCCCGGCTTCTGGCTTCGCCCTTAAGTTGAATGAGTTCGCCGCCGCTGTAGGCGAATCGTCAACTTTCTATCAGGATGCGCTTGCCGCAGCACAGGCTGCAGGTGTGAATACCGCGCCTGGCTTTAGTTGGCTGCTCACTCTGCTGGTTGCACCGGTGGCCTGGCAGAGCCTGCAATGGGCCACCTACAGTGCTCAGCAAAATGGTGAGATCAAGGAAGCGCGCTCGTTCCGGAATCAGGCCTTCATCATGGTTGGCTCACTGGTAGCAGCAGGTCTTTTGTTGGCATTGCTGGGATTGGGCCTTCAAAACGCGGCGGGCACAGAAGGCCAGGTGGTCGCATCCTATGGGTATTGGTATGTTGACCCAACGGCCAAGATCGCGGATACTATTATTCTGGCACCCAGCATGTTGGCGGTTGCCCTTACGCGGAATCCGTTATTGATCCTATTGATTGGCGTTGGTTTTACTCTGAACGCCTTTCAGATCGTGTGCAACTGTTACATCGGGGTCACACGCATTATGGTGGCCATGAGCCTCGACCGATTGCTCCCTGAATGGGTCAGCAAAGTGGATGAGCGCTTCCACACCCCCCTCAACGCGCACCTCCTCTACTTTCTCCTCAGCATCCCGATCTTTGTCCTTTACAGTTTCCGCTATGGAGACTTCGTGTTGTTCACTTTGGGTGTGACATTTGGATGTGGTTACGTCTTTGCTGCGACCGCGTTGGCTGGCGCTTTCCTACCCACGCGCGCCAAGGCACTCTATGACACATCGCCAGGCGGGCGCTATAACGTTAATGGTCTGCTCGGCTCGTTGCTGGCGCTGCTTGGCCTGATCACCTTCGTTTGGACGACATGGAGCATGGCTACTGTGTTTGCCAGCCTGCCCATACTTGTTTTGATCACCCGGCTTGTGGCTGTCTTTATAGCCGGCTGGATTATCTATGGTTTACGCGACAGGCTTCCCGGCTGGGTGAGTGGTGGAAGCATGCCTTGGGTGACCGCGCTCGGTATCCTCGGAGCCGGCTTTGCCATGTCCATGGTTGCAGCCTTCTTACTGAAGCCGGATTACTTCGTTCTCGGCATATGGTCTGGTCTCGATACATTGCTCTCTGGAGATATTGGTGGAGGGTTGTACGAACTTCGCGCTCAATTGATCGCCCTGGGCGTCATCCTTGTCTCGCTCATTATGTACTACTCGGCCAAGAATACCCAGAAATCCAAGGGCATCAACGTGGACTTCGCCTTCAAGGAGATTCCGCCCGAATAAAAATTCTGGTTCGCTTCGATTTTGGGTGGTCAGTGTTCAACTTGAGCACTGACCACCGTTTCAATTATTTTTCAGTTATTTAAGAGGCCGGATGACGATCATTGAACAGGTCGTGAAAGAGATAGATGATTGGAAGGGGAAGGATGTGTCCATTCATGCGCTTTCAGGCGGTTTGACCAACACCAATTTCAAAGTGGAAGTGGAAGGGAAGCCATACTTCGTGAGGGTGCCGGGAGAAAGTACTGAATTGCTTGCGATCGATAGGAGCAATGAATATCACAACAGCAAGGCCGCCTTCGCAGCCGGCGCCGGTCCAAAAGTCTTATATCATCTTCCTGAGCATAGCGTGATGGTCTTGGAGTTTTTGAGTGGAAGGACAATGTCGAAGGACTCGTTGAATGCTGCGGGCATGCCGGCACGGATGGCTCAGGCGATCAAGAAGCTGCATGCCGGCCCCCGCTTCTTGACGGACTTCAACATGTTCCGCCTCACAGAGTATTATCTGAAGATATGTAAAGAGCGTGATATCCGTATTCCTGATGGTTACTTGGATAGAATGCCCACTGTGGCGCAAATTGAAAAAGCAATGTCTGTGAATCCTTTGCCTGTTATGCCCTGCAACAATGACCTGCTTGCTGAGAATTATATTGATGACGGCAAGCAATTATGGCTGATCGATTATGAATATAGTGGGAACAATGACCCGACTTTTGAATTTGGCAATACCTGCCAGGAAATGCAATTCAACGACGAACAGATCAGTGAGGTGTGTGCCGCGTATTTTGGAAAGGCAACCGCGGGTAAGATCGCGTGGATGAAATTGAATATGATCATGTCTGATGTGGGCTGGGGGTTGTGGGCCGCCATCCAGGCGAAGATATCAACCATTGATTTTGACTTCTGGGGCTGGGCAACAGAACGGTGGGGCAGGGCGGTGGAGAAAATGGACTCCGCCGAGTTCGCAGTTTGGTTGAAAGATGTTCAGCAATAATTACAGATCACAGGTGAATCGATGAAGGATCAGGCGCAAACTGTCATTATCGGCGGCGGCATTTATGGAGTTAACATTGCATACCACCTTGCGAAATTTGGCCGCAGGGATATTATGCTCTTGGAAAAAGGTGAGCTCGCCAGTGGAGAGTCGTCGCATGCGGCGGGGTTGGTTACGCAGTTTGCAACATCTCAGGCGATGTTGAAATTCCGCATGTATAGCATTGAGTTGTACAGCCAATTGGGATTGTTCAATCATGTTGGGAGTTTAAGGGTAGCCTCGAGCAGGGAGCAGCTCAAAGAGTTGGAAAGAAGCGTGAGCCGCGCGAAGGCATTAGGCCTGGAAGTGGATGTCATCTCAGCTGAAGAAGCGCTGAAGGTTATGCCGCAGATTTCCAAAAAGGATTTATACGGTGGCATTTACCTCCCGCGTGATGGCCAACTCGATCCTTATACAACCACAACAAGCATTGCGCGTTTTGCAAAAGAATTGGGCGTGGAAATTTATACGAACACGCGCGTAACGGGAATTGAACTCTCAGCGAAAGGTGAAATTCAGCGAGTGCTGACAGATAAAGGCGCGATCCGAACGGAGCTGGTCGTCAATGCGGCCGGGATGTGGGCGCCGCGCATCGCTGCGATGGCCGGAGTTCACATCCCAACGACTCCAGTGGACCATCAACACATTGCGTTGAAGGCCGTGCCGGGCCATGAATTCCCTGAGGAAACGCCATGTTTGCGCGACCCGGATAATCTGGTTTACATGCGGCAGGAGGCCGGTGGGCTTGTGATCGGTGGCTATGAACCGAATCCGCTCGCGCGCTGGGTCGACGGCGCGCCCTGGGAACATGGACTTGGCAACACGAGCCTGCCTTCAAATTTTGGTCAGTTTGAAATGTTGCTTGAGGGCGCGATACGACGTCTGCCATTCTTGGATAAGGCCGGCATTATCGCGTTGGTTTGTCATCCCGGCGCGTACACGCCTGATTGTCAGCCATTGCTTGGACCTGTGGCTGGTGCGCGCGGCATGTGGCTCGCGGCAGGTATTTCATTAAATGGTTATGGTGGGGCGGGTGGCATCGGTAAGTTGATGGCCGAATGGATCGTCGATGGCGAGGCGCCGATGGATGTCTATGGCTATCGCGCCACGCGTTTTGGGAATTACTATTCCGATCCTGTGTATGCCGCGGAACGTACACGCGAATGCGTGAAGTACTACTACCGCTTGCGATTTCCGCATGATGAATATGAATGGGCCCGGCCTCATCGCATCAGCCCGGTACATTATCGTTTGTTGGAACAAGGTGCGGTCTTCGGGGAAAAATTCGGTTGGGAACGTGTTAACTATTTTCAACCTGGCAAGCCTGCGCGTCGGATGGGCGAAGACCAACGTGCATGGGGCTGGAGCAAACCGCCGTTCTTCGAGCGTGTGGGTCAGGAACATAAAGCTACGCGCGAACGCGTCACCTTGTTCGATCTGAGCTCATTTGGCAAAATCGAAGTGAAAGGCAAGGGTGCCTTGCCGCTTTTGCAGCGTCTCGCCGATAGCTGCATCGACAAGCCGGTCGGGAGTGCTCTCTATACCCAATTCCTGAATACGAATGGCGGGATCGAATCTGATCTCACCGTCACGCGATTAGGTGAGGAGTATTTTTGGGTCATTACAGGTTCGGGTTTTATTGGCAATGACTTTGCGCGCATTCAAATGCATGTGGATGAAAAAGACGGGGAAGTGTCCATTCGTGATATTACACAGGACTATGCCTGCCTGGCGTTGTGGGGTCCTAAGGCCCGCTTGGTCTTGCAGAAGGTCACCCAGGATGATGTCTCGAATGAAGCGCACCCGTATCTCGCGACGAAACCGATAAACATCACCGGCGCGCGGGTTTACGCCCAACGTGTGAGTTACGCGGGCGAACTTGGTTGGGAACTTTACATTCCCAACAGCTCTGCCACGCTGGTGTGGGATAAATTAATGGAAGCCGGAGCGGAATTTGGTATCGAGCTGGGCGGTTACAAAGTATTGGACTCATTACGGCTTGAAAAAGGATTTCGCTATTACACCACGGACATCACGCCATCTGAGACGCCGTATGAGTCCGGGCTCGGCTTCTGTGTCCATCTTGATAAGAGCGATTTTATCGGGCGGGCTGCACTCGTCAAACAAAAGCAGGATGGCATCCAGCGTAAACTTTGCACGCTTGTATTAATGGACGGAGACGATTTCACGCAGATCTATGGTGGCGAGGCGGTCTATCATGAAGGCGAGGTGCTGACTCGTGTTCGCAGTGGTGGCTATGGCTTTACCTTGAAGAAGAACATCCTGTACGCATATCTGCCGGTGGCCTTGGCCAAACCAGGCAACCGTTTCCTGGTCGACCTGATAGAGGGTCGCCGCACAGCAGAAGTGACCGCGTCTGTATTATTCGACCCCAAGGGCGAGAGGGCGCGCGCGTGAAAAAAACCTTTAACCACACCGTTCGTGCCGCCAGGCCTCGCGGCACGAACGGTGTGACCTTCGTGGTTAATTCTTAAATATGCCTAATACAAAATCAACTTCTCCCTTATACGTTGGCTTTGGGATGTTGACCCCGGTCTACATCATGGCCTTGGATAGACTTCCAAAACACAATACGGGTGCGATCGTTCGTCAGGTGAGCGAATTCGTTTATGACGATGCGGCCATCATTGCATGTGTCTTGCGTCAATGGCAGGTATCGACGGGCATGATAGGCACGGCCGTAGGGGACGATCTGTTGGGTCATGAAGTCGCGCGCAAATTAAATGATTGGGGCGTGCAGGGAAAAGTACGTTTTACCCATAAATACAAAACGCCCCTTGAAGTGAACGTGTCGGATAAAACGGGTGCGCGTACATATTTCTGGGAACGTTCGCCGGAGATCTTACGCACGCTGGATACGGCGGATCTGTCCATGCTCAAAGGCGCAGGTTTGATGTATGCAGACTGGTACGATGGCGACCACATTATCCGCGCGATGAATGCAGCTAATCGCCGAAAGGTGCCGGTATACCTCAACCTGGAACATGGACATAAGGACCCGGAAAAATTGGAGAAATACGCGAGCCGTGCAACCATTTGTCAGGCGGTTACAGATGCCGCACAGATCGGCAAAAAACGTGCTATGCTTTCTGTGGCGAAGAAACTGTTCAAGGCGGGTATCAAAACCGCACTCATTACAATGGCAAGCCAGGGATGCCTGGCCGTGCAAGGTGAAGAGATCGTACGAGTCTATGCGCCAAAAGTGAAGGCAGTCGACGGCTCTGGCGCAGGCGCGACCTTTTCATCAGGATTCATCTATGGCTATCTAAAAGGATGGAATTTGGAAGAATCTGTCCGCTTTGCGATCGCGGCAGCATCCCTCAAGGTCACACACTCCGGGTTGAAGATGTTCCCGGTCAAGGAGATCAAAGCGCTTGCAAATAAACTCCGTGTGGAGCATCTGATCTATCGTGACGATCAGTTCCGCACCATCAAGAAATTCCTTAACCTGCCAAATGATAATCCTCTGATAAAGGAAGGTCGAAAGCTTGCAGAGAAACTTTTACCCAAAAAGAAACCTTCAGATCGGAAGAAGATCAAGAAGTCGTTGGTCGGATAACTCTTTGCGTCCTGAGCAGAGCCGCGCTTTTCGCGGCGCAGTCGAAGGACAGTCCTGCAAAAATATTTTTGCTTGAATGAATCCTGCCCTTCGATTGCATTTCTTGCTGCGCTCATCATTCGGCTCAGGCCGAAGATCTCATTAATAAAAAGGATGTGAAACCATGTCATTCGCAACACTTCTAACACAAGAGCAAGTAGAAAAAATTCATGACGCCGCTCTCGAGATCCTTGAAGATGTAGGATTGCTGGTGCGCTTGCAGGCGGCGCGCGATATTTTTGCCAGACATGGTTGTGTTGTGGACGAAGAAAAACATCGCGTCAAGCTCCCGCGCACGCTGGTCGAGAAATATCGCAAGATGTATCCAGCCTCATTCACCTTCCACGCGCGCGACCCGAAATTTGATAAAACGATCCCACGGGATAGCCCGGTCATTGTGACGGCGAGTTCCGCTCCAGATATTATCGACCCTGTAACGGGCGTGGAAAGACGCGCTGAGTCTGGCGATATCGCGCGCATCGCGCATCTCATCAACGAACTTCCAGGTTATGACATGTTCTCCATATCCACTTTGGCAGACGACGCGCCCGCGGATCAATTCACAATCTCTAGACTATATCCGGCTCTCAAGTATTGTCTCAAACCGATCCGTGTCACGACTACCGATCACAAAGACACACTCGCGATGATGCAAATGGCATACATAGTTGCGGGAGGGGAGGAAGCGTATAAAGAACATCCTTTCCTGACGCATCATTATTGCCCCACTGTTTCACCGCTATCCATGGATAAGCTCTCTGCTGAAAATGTGATTTATTTTGCCAATGAAGGTTTGCCTGTGTACCCAACCATTGTGCCAAATGCAGGGCTGACTTCGCCCATGTCCATGGCTGGCACGCTGGCGCAAGGCAATGCTGAATTCCTTGCCACGGCAACTTTGATGCAAATGGTGAAGGAGGGCACACCGACGATCTATGCCACGCTTGCAACGGTTGCAGATATGCGTTCGGGCGCGTACACTTCCGGCGCGATTGAGTGCGGTATGTTGCACATGGCTTTCGCGCAAATGGCGCGGTTTTACAACGTGCCGTGCGGCGGCTATATTGGATTAACAAATTCCAAATTAAACGACGCCCAAGCTGG
>CAZSVR010000030.1:18240-24150 GCA_964610295.1 uncultured Anaerolineaceae bacterium | reverse complement strand
TGGATATGAAACGGGCATGTCCGCGATGGGCGGCACAGTCGGCGGCATGGATATGTTCAACATCGGCGGTTTGATTGATGCGCTGAAGACCTTTGATTTTGCCAAAGCCGTGATTGATGATGAAGTGGCCCAAATGATGAAGCGCGTCAAACGCGGAATATCTTTTAGTGAAGAAGACCTGGCTGTAAATTTAATCAAAGAGATCGGCCCTGGCGGTTCATATATTGTTGCCAAGCATACCATCGCCCGCATGAAGACCGAAGCCGTGATGACTAAACTGGCAGACCGTGATGCGCGCACGATTTGGGTAAAGAAGGGTTCAACCGATATTCAAGCCCGCGCAATGAAGCGAGTGAAGGATATTATGACAAGTAATACAGCTTCTTTGCTTTCCCCCGAAGTGGAAGAAAAACTCCGTGTTGAATTCCCGGGCATGGTTGCAGGTGAGTTGTTGCCGATTGAGTAGTGACATGTCGTTGCGAGGCGGGTGCTCTCCCCGACGACACGTGCGCCGCACTGCGTTTGTTGCAGTGCAGGTGAGCAATCTCCTCATAATTTGGGGATTGCTTCGGGCCGCTAAAACATGCGGAACGAGAACGCCCTCGCAATGACATCATATTTGGAGAAATTATGTTAAAGTTTTTCAAACGCAAGGAAGATGTGTTTCAAAAATTGATCGAACAACAGGCTTCCATTACTTATGAAGCATTGAGATTGCTGGTGAAGTATCTCGAAACCCTTGATTCAGAAGTGGCTGAGCAGCTTTCCATCAAGGAAAAAGAGGCTGATGAAGTACGCCGCATCCTGATCGACGAATTAAATCGCACCTTTGTGACACCGTTTGACCGGGAAGATATATTTTCCCTTTCCCGTTCGATTGATGATGTTGTGGATTATGCTGATAGTACTGTGATGGAGATGGTCATTCTCAATGTGAAATCCACGCCATATATGTTGAGGATGGCAAACTTGCTGAAAGATGCTGCGTATGAGATCTGGCATGCAGTTCAACGCCTTCCCAATCATCCAAATGTTGCCACTGACCACGCACAGCGCGCGAAGGCTTTGGAGAATCGCGTGGAGGCAGTCTATCGCGAAGCCGTTGCCGATTTATTCAGCGGACCTGAGGATCTTCATCACGTTGTGGAAATGTTGAAAATGCGCGAAGTGTATCGTCATTTGTCCAACGCCGCAGATCGCGGGGATGAAGCCGCGAATACGATCGCAGATATCGTTGTAAAGAGAACTTAACAAGGCGTTAATGTCCAATCAACTGATCTTTGTTATTATTTTGGCGTTGATCTTTGAATTTCTAAACGGTATGCGCGATTCGAGCAATATCGTGGCAACCATGATTTCTTCGCGCGCCTTTCGTCCTGAGACCGCCTTAGGAATGACTGCCATTTCCGAATTTTTTGGTCCCTTTCTATTTGGTGTCACCGTAGCCAAGACCATTGGCAGCGATATCGTCGACTCTCATATTTTGACCCTGGATGCCCTGATCGCCTGTTTAATGGGCGCCGTCATTTGGAATTTGATTACCTGGTTCTTTGGAATTCCGAGCAGTTCATCTCATGCTTTGATAGGCGGGCTGATCGGAGCTGTTTTTGTCTCTGTTGGGTTGAAGGTGATCAAGATTCAGGGTTTATATAAAGTGCTGATCGCTTTATTCGTTTCACCTCTGATCGGTTTTGTTGTTGGTTTTATAGTTTTACGGTGCATCTATTTTTTAGCGAAAAAAGCGACGCCTCGAATAAATGATTTATTTAAAAATGGCCAGTTTTTTACCGCAGTTGGACTTGCCTTTAGTCACGGCACGAATGACGCGCAAAAAACGATGGGTATCATCACTTTGAGTCTGATCATTGGCGGGCAGTTGAGCGATTTCACCATCCCGTTTTGGGTGATTTTGTTCAGCGCCTCAACAATGGCATTGGGCACCGCGCTGGGCGGCTGGAGATTGATCCGTACCTTGGGCGGCAAGTTCTACAAGATTCGCCCTGTGCATAGTTTTGCCACGCAATTGACGTCTGCTTTAGTCATTCTCGGCGCATCTTTTGTCGGCCTGCCTGTCAGCACCACGCAGGTTGTTAGTTCGGCGATCATAGGTGTCGGTGCGTCTGAACGGTTTGGCAAAGTCCGCTGGAGTGTTGCGGGTGATATCCTCACCGCCTGGATCCTTACCATCCCTGCCAGCGCCTTGTTGTCTGGATGTATTTATTGGCTTGTTGTGAATCTCACATAACTCACCTTACGCAGGAGGGGCGACCCGCCCAGCGGGAGCCAGCCTGTCTGATAACCATGAAGGGTCGCCCCTACGGGTATATTCAACCAAAATGCGTAAGGTGAGTCACATAAATAACAAATCATCTAACAATGAGTTGTTTGACTTTGACTATTGATGATGCTACAATGTTCACAATTTGTTAATCAGAAACAACCAGAGCGATTCGATTGCAGATCTTTAACATATTGAAAAATGTACGTTAATCCGTGGGTTCCAATGTAGGCTATATTCAGCACTGCATTTACCAAATCCTGTTCGATGGGAGGTGCGCAGAAAGAGATATCAGTTTTATGTTCTTGTGTTTGTCCAATCAAAAACCCTAAAAGGAGTTAAGGAGAGATATGCGTACTAAAAAGTTAGTTTATCATTTGCTCGCTCTGTTTGTGATCGCAAGCATGGCCCTCGCAGCCTGTGGCACTCCGGCCACTGCAGCACCTGCCGCGACGGCAGCCCCGACCGAAGCGCCGGTCGCCACGGAAGCCCCAGTTGATCCCATGGCTGATTTGGTTGCCGCTGCTCAAGCCGAAGGCACCCTCACCGCGATTGCCCTTCCAGATTCCTGGTGCAATTACGGCGAAGTGATTTCCACCTTTAAAGCCAAGTACGGCATTGATGTATCTGTGCTTACTCCGGATGCCAGTTCTGCCGCGGAGATCGAAGCGATCAAGGCTAACAAGGATAACAAGGGCCCGCAGGCTCCCGACGTGGTTGACGTTGGCTTATCCTTTGGTCCGTCTTCTAAGGATGAGGGCTTGTTCATGCCCTACAAGGTATCCACCTGGGACAGCATCCCTGATAGCACCAAGGACGCCGAAGGTTTTTGGTACGGCGACTATTATGGCGTGATGGCCTTCCTGGTCAACACCGATGTACAGCCGGATGTGCCGAAGGATTGGGCTGACTTGCTCGACCCGAAATACAACGGTCAGATTGCCCTCTCCGGCGATCCCCGCATCTCCAATCAGGCAATTCAGGCGGTTTATGCTTCCGCACTTGCGAATGGCGGCTCCCTCGATAATGCCCAGCCTGGCTTGGATTTCTTTGCCAAGCTGAACGCCGCAGGCAACGAGATCCCAGTGATCGCGAGCAATGGTTTAGTTGCTAAGGGCGAGGTCGCCGTTCGCATCACCTGGGACTATAACGGCCTTGCCGCGTTGGACGAATTTGCCGGTAATCCGAAAGCGGAACTTGTGATCCCGGCCACCGGACGCTTCGGGGGTATGTATATTCAAGCCATTAGCGCCTACGCGCCGCATCCGAATGCCGCCAAGTTGTGGATGGAGTTCCTGTACTCCGACGAGGGCCAAACCCTTTGGTTGAAGGGCTATTGCCACCCAATCCGAGAGGACGACATGCGCGCGCGCGGCGTTATCCCCGCTGACTTGCTAGCCAAACTCCCGGATGTTACCGGCGCGGTCTTCCCCTCGCTTGACCAGTTGAACGCCGCCAAGACTCTCATCACTGAAAACTGGGATGCAGAAGTTGGCTTGGATATTCCGACCCCTCCCTAAATAACATAAATTGCTTTGTAGACGCGAGACCCTGCCAGTAGGCAGGGTCTCGTCACAGCAAAAACAGTTTTGAGGTAACCCAAATATGGCTGAGACAACTCTCTCCGCTCCAAGAGTCAAATCGCCAGCCTCCCCTTTGAAGAATTGGATTGGCGTGGTTCCTTTTTTCCTGTTTGCGATCCTATTCATCATTTTGCCGTCCATGCGTTTGTTCGTTGGAAGTTTTACCAACAATGCTGGACAATTTACATTCCAGAATGTGCTGGACCTGTTTACCCAACCATACATATTGAATGCTTATTGGTTGAGCATTCAAATCAGCGCAACGACTGCATTGGGTGGAGGCGTATTTGGTTTCTTTTTAGCATATTCGGTAACCGTTGGCGGTTTGCCGAAACGCTTGCGTTCCTTGCTTATTACATTCTCTGGTGTGGCTTCAAACTTTGCGGGCGTGCCATTAGCCTTTGCTTTTGTCGCAACACTCGGGCGCACCGGATTTATCACTGCCATTCTCAAAGATGTGTTTGGTTTCAATATGTATAGCACAAGTTTCAGTCTTTATAGCTTTGTGGGACTGAGCCTGACGTATATGTACTTCCAATTCCCACTGATGGTGCTAGTCATGGCGCCCGCGCTGGACGGGCTCAAGCACGAATGGCGTGAAGCCGCGGAAAACTTGGGCGCGAGTACAACGCAGTACTGGTTCAAAGTCGCTCTGCCAGTTCTTCTGCCTTCGATCTTGGGCGCGATGATTTTGTTATTCGGGAACGCCTTTGGGGCATACGCCACTGCCTACGCGTTGACAGGCGGGACCCTGCCGATTATTACGATCCAGATCGGGGCGCAGATCAATGGCGACGTGCTTCACAATCCTGGGCTTGGATATGCCATGGCGATGGGCATGGTCTTTGTCATGACTATCTCACTGCTCGGTTATTCGTGGCTCCAGGCTCGCACGGAAAGGTGGCTGAAATGAATTTGGCATCGCGCATACGAAAATTCCCATTCTGGAGTTGGTTTTGGTTTGTGCTGGGAGTTTTGTATTTTGTCCTGCCGCTCTATGCTACGTTGGATTTTTCCCTGCACATGGAACGCGACAAGATTGGCTTCAAGGCCTACGCAACAGCTTTTGCCGACAAGGCATTCATTGAAACATTCACGTATTCGCTCGCTCTGGCAACGGCGACCATCCTTGCGAGCATAATTCTGATTGTGCCGACCGCCTATTGGATTCGCTTGCGCCTGCCAGAAGCGCGACGCATTGTAGAGTTGATTACCCTGTTGCCGTTTGCGATTCCCGCGATCATCCTTGTCTGTGGCGGCATCCGCGTTTATAGCGCGCGTTTGCAGTTACCCTTCACCGATGTCACCTTGATTCAGCCGCTGACTAATTATAAATTCGGTACGAACATACTGATCGTAGCCGGGTATATGGTTCTGGCACTGCCGTACATGTACCGATCCGTAGACACAGGTATGCGAACTGTCGATGTGCGAACTCTCACCGAAGCCGCGCAAAGCCTCGGCGCAAGTTGGTTCACAATCATCGTGCGTGTGATACTGCCGAACGTGCGGACTGCATTGTTGAGTGGTGCCTTATTGACATTTGCCATCGTCATTGGCGAGGTCGTACTGGCTTCTTTCCTGGCTGTCCAGTCATTTGGTCCCTATCTCTTTTTGCTTGGCCAGCACAAGGCGTACGAACCCGCCGCGCTATCCTTTGCTACCTTCCTGCTAACCTGGGCCGCGATGGGGATCATTCAACTCGTAACCGGCGGGCAGCAGCAGGTCTCGGGCGCGCACTAAAAATTTCGAGGACAAACTTTATGGCACACCTCAACCTTTCCAACATCTCCAAGCAGTTCGGCGATTCCACCGCGGTCCGCGATTTCAACCTGGAAGTCGAAAAGGGCGAATTTGTCTCCTTTCTCGGCCCTTCGGGTTGCGGCAAGACGACCACCCTGCGCATGATCGCGGGCTTCCTCGCCGCCGACGAGGGCCAGGTGCGGATCGGCGGAGTGGACGTGGCCGTCTATCTCATCGTGGTGCCGGCGATGGGTCTCGTGACCATGCTGGCGGCCTACGTGCCCGCGCGACGCGCATCCCGGATCG
>CAZSVR010000030.1:9061-18230 GCA_964610295.1 uncultured Anaerolineaceae bacterium | reverse complement strand
CCCCAACATGACCGTCGCGCAGAACATCGGATTCGGCCTGCGCATCCGCAAGGAGCCTGAAGACGCGGTTCAAAAGCGCGTGGCCGAAATGCTCGCGCTCATCCACTTGGAACAAAAAGGCAATAGCTACCCGTATCAACTATCGGGCGGTCAACAACAGCGTGTTGCCCTTGCCCGCGCCCTTGCCATCCGGCCGCAGGTGCTCCTGCTCGATGAGCCGCTCTCCGCGCTGGACGCTAAGATCCGCGTCTCCCTGCGCGCCGAGATCCGCGCCATCCAGCGCACGCTGGGCATCACCGCCATTTACGTGACTCACGATCAGGAGGAGGCCTTATCCATCTCGGATCGCATTGTAGTGATGCGCGAGGGTGAGATGGATCAGGTCGGTACTCCGTTCGAAATCTACAATTTTCCCAAGACGGTTTTCGTAGCCAATTTTGTTGGTACTTTGAACACTGCCAATGCTGAAGTGATTGACCCTGCCAAGGGATTGGTGAGCATTGACGGGGTCCAGTTCGAAGCGGCGCAGGGCACCGCGAGTAGGAAGAAAGGGGACAAGGTCAAGCTCGCCATCCGCCCGGAACGCTTCAGTTTCGCATCCGAACAAAAGAAAGCCAACGTGGTCGATTGCATGATCGAGAACATCACGTTTTTAGGGTCCGTGGTTCGCATTCAGGTCACCATCGGCAAGACAAAATTCAATATGGATACGTTTAATAATCCTTTCCTAGATTTACCCAAGATCGGCGATAAGGGTCAGGTCAGCTGCTCGCGTGAAGCAGTATTGGTGTTGGACGACTGATTGAATCGCAAACTTCGGAAGTCTTGAAAGACTTCCGAAGTTTGCTTTTTGTTATTCAGTTAAGGCCTTCACCAGCTCTCGATTGAAATCTGGAATATCCGCGACAACCCGTCCCCAAACCTGATTGCCCTCCCGAAAAGCAGGTTCATCCGTCCAGACCCCGCCCACGTTGACGAGGTCATCTTTAATCCCGACTGACCCTATTACTCGCTGGCCCTTTTTTATAATCCCCGCAGAAATCGCAATCAACCCGCCGTGACAAATAATGCCGATGATTTTATTGGCTTTATCGATTTCCTTCACAAGATTTTTCACCACATCATATCTTCGGATCTTATCGGGCGCCCAACCCCCGGGCAAAATTAACGCATAAAGCTCACTTGCCTTCAATGATTCGATCGTTGTGTCAGGCGTGATGACCAGGCCGTTCTTGCCTTTCACGGGTTTCAAATCCAACCCTGCGGTCAGGACTTGTGCGCCCTCCTCCTGCAGTCGCATCAACGGCACATAATATTCCAGGTCTTCCACGCCTTCAGCGATGAGGATTGCGATTGATTTTCCTTGTAAACGCATGATCATTTCTCCTTGTTGACATAAATAACTTATTGTTCATGTCTAGATAGAACGAAGCAGTGCAGTTAAAAAATTCCATGTGCTGGACAGGGATGGAATATATAGCATTTCATCTGGTGAATGCGGATTCTCGATGGTTGGACCAAGCGAGATCGTGTCCATGCCATTGCAGCGGTCGCTGATAATTCCACATTCCAACCCTCCGTGTGAGAGTTCCACTTTAGGTTTTTGCTGATATAGCGTTTCGTAAACTTCCACGCATTTTTTCAGTAAAGGCGAATCCAGGTTGGGTTGCCAGGGCGGGAACATTTTTGTTCGTTCCGTTTTTGCGCCTGCAAGAGTGGAAATTGCCTCGGTGCGGCGTGTTATCTCTTCGAGTCGCGACACCACTGAACTGCGCTGGTTTGATGTGACGTGTAAACCATCCTCAAGAAGCTCAATCACACCAATGTTGTTGGATGTTTCAACAAAGCCCTCAACATCTGCTGATATTTCAGCAACCCCGTTTGGTAATGCCAAGATGAGCTGGATACTTTTCTTTGTATCTTCAATACTGATCGCTAACGAGAGCGGAGTTTGTTTCTCTGATAAAACTAAAAACGGGCCTTGTTCTGTGCCTGCAAATTCTGCTTGAAGAATCTTCTCGAAAGAAATGACCATTTCATTGCATAGTTCAGACGATTCCTTCGGGCAGAGGAATATTGCCTCAGCATCACGTGGAATGGCATTGCGCGCGGTGCCACCTTTGAATGTGGACAATCGAATGGGAACCGCGCGTTGAACTTCATCCAGAGCACGCGCCAAAATTTTATTGGCATTGCCGCGATGCTTGTCAATATCTTCGCCGGAGTGTCCGCCTTGTAAGCCGCTGACTTTAAGCTCAAAGGTTATATCGTTTTTGGATGGCGCGCTCCAACCTACTGGCAGTGTGATATTTGTGCTTCCGCCGCCTGCGCATCCAACCGTGAAAACACCTTCTTCTTCTGAATCCAGATTTATCAATATTTTTGCGGTAAGCAGATTTGGGTCAAGATAATCCGCGCCGCTAATACCAGCTTCTTCTTCAACCGTGAACAGCAATTCAAGTGGTGGGTGACTGATATTCTCGTCCTCCACTAAAGCCATTGCAATGGCGATTGCAATCCCATTATCTGCGCCGAGTGTGGTTTTGTCAGCTTTCAGCCAATCACCATCACGAATGATGCGAATTGGGTCGCGTGTGAAATCATGATTTGAGTCAGGAGTCTTTTGGCAGACCATATCCAGATGACCTTGCAGGATCAATCCAGCCGCATTTTCATGGCCATCGCTCGCGGAGACATAGATAACCAGATTGCCGATCTGATCGGTTTTGCTGGAAAGTCCGCGTGAAGATGCCCAATCGACCAACCACTGACGGATGGCAGCTTCATTTTTGGTTCCGCGCGGAATCGCAGAGAGCTTTTCAAAATGCGCGAGGATTTGATCGGTCGATGTCATGCTGTTCCTTATTCACCAATGATCTTAACTAAAACCCGTTTCTTTCTCCTACCGTCGAACTCACCATAAAAAATCTGTTCCCAGGTGCCAAAATCAAGCTGACCATTCGTCACCGCGACCACTACTTCGCGTCCCATGATCTGGCGCTTCATGTGCGAGTCGGCGTTATCTTCGCCTGTGTCGTTGTGCCGATATCCGTGAACAGGTTCATGCGGAGCAAGTTTCTCCAGCCATTTTTCAAAATCGAGATGCAAGCCGCTTTCGTCGTCGTTGATGAAGACCGAAGCGGTAATATGCATTGCATTCACCAGACAAAGCCCTTCGCGCATGCCGCTTTCACGCAGGCATTCTTCAACTTGCGGAGTGATATTCACAAATCCGCGGCGTGTGGCGAGGTTGAACCAAAGTTCTTTGCGGAAGGATTTCATGATTATCTCAAGAACGATCCAGCGTGCATGTAGATCTCATGCAATGATTCTGTTTGCTGGACATCGTCAATGTAAACGCCGTTATGGCTGCGCGAAGAGTGGATCATCTTCCAGCCGCCGAGGCTGATACCAACATGTGTGACGTGTCTTTCGCTATCACCTTCACCGAAGAAGAATAGGTCTCCAATTTCAAAGGGCTGCTCAACAGGTCTTGCCGCCGCGCATTGCATATCTGCGTCGCGTGGGATTTCTACGCCGATCCAGCGATGGAGCAGGCGCGCGAAGCCGGAACAGTCTATTCCGTTTCCACTCGTGCCGCCCCAGAGATAAGGCACACCGATCATGCGCGCGGAATCTTCGACGAGCATTTTGCGTTTTGCTTCAATTGATTGGGGAATATCATCCACGGCGCGTAATGCAGAAGAGGGAACCCAGCCCTTTTTGTTTGCAATTACTAGCGTCCATTCGCCGTGTTTCTCTGCCACTGTGACGCCTGTTCCACTGACCAACCTTGTGAGCGTTTCGCTGGTTGGGTTTGCTTCTGAATGCACTTCAACACAGGCTGCAAGCACAAGATGTTTTCCTTCGTGAGCCCTCTCACCCAGATACGATTTATACACCCAACCCAGGAATCCATCCTTTTGGCGGGTAAAAATCCAGCGGTCTTGTTCTTCCAACACTTCGAGTTCCGTTCCAAAATACAGTTCGCTGGAAAGCGGCATTCCGAAGGTCGGTCTTTCGTACAAGCCCGTCAAATTTGTCACCACGGAAAGACGTGGTAGGTTGGGGAGGCTGAGAATCTTAATCGCATCAGTCTCCAGCTTGAGGTCCGAAAAGAGGCGGCGTAATTCATCTACTTGAGAAGCTTCGAGTACGCGTCCAGTCAGGGTTAGTGTTTCCTCTGCAAGTTTGTTTATCTTGATGTCGAATATGGATACACGCGCATCGCATTTTGAGGCAAGTACATCGAGTTTGTTATGGATGGTTGAGATCATGGGATGATTTTACACGATTTGTGTTAAGATTGCTGCATGGCAACGATCAATATAAATGGTGCAACAATTTATTATGAAATTTTTGGGGATGACAAGCCGGAGCGTGCGCCCGTTTTGCTGATACACGGCTCGACCATTGACGGCCCGACAGATTGGTCCGATATCGTCCCGCAACTGGCTCGACATTACAAAGTGTTGATGCCCGACTGCCGTGGGCATGGTCGTTCGAATAACCCGAACATGTCCTACCTTTTCAAAGAGCTTGCAAATGACGCGGTGACGTTTGTCCGCGCAATGGGATATGAACACGCACATGTGATTGGACATAGCAACGGAGGGAATGTGGCCCTGGTCACTTTGATGGAGCATCCAGATATCATCCAAACCTGTATTCCCCAGGCCGCCAACGCATTCGTTACTCAATATTTGAGAGACCGAGAACCAGATGTGTTTGATCCAAACCGCGTGGCACATGAAGCTCCCGAATGGATGAACCAGATGGTCGCGTTGCACAGTGAAGTAAATGGAAAAGAATACTGGCGCGACTTGCTGCGGATCACGCTGCAGGAGATCATCTCCGAACCGAATTACACACCTGCCGATCTCGCAAAAGTGACCAAGCCGACTCTGGTCATCATGGGTGCAGATGATACGGTCAACGCGCCGGACCGGCATGCGCAATATATCGCAGAGAACATCCCGAACGCTGAAATGTGGATCCCCGAAAAGACCGGACATAACGTCCACAAAGACCGCCGCGAGGAGTGGCTTGCGAAAGTCTTGGATTTTCTTGAAAGACGCGGCGCATAATTCCCCTCTCCCTTTGGGACATGTGTCCGAAAGGGTAGAGGGTAGGGTGAGGGATAGAATATGATGCTGCATTGGGAACCGATCACACTCGACCTCAAAACGACCTTTCGCATCGCACATGGCGCAAGCGACCAGCGTTTCAATGGACTTGTCCATCTTGATGATGGCGCGAAGTTGTCCCTGCCTGAGGACGCGGGGCAGGGAGTGATTAGGAAATAGGGATGTGACCGCGAGTTGCTCGCCCGGCGAGGGACTTCGTCTCTGCCGAGATTTATTGGCTATTTGTTTGCTCTTAATGCCTACCCGATTGCTTCCCAGTGATACTCGCGATGTTCGTTGAACTTGGCGATTAATTTCTCGCCTTCCACCTTGAATTCTTCGGTGCGAAAACCATCAGGCATATGATCCTCCCTATGTTATCCCAGCAGTTGTACTGCTAGCTCTTCGGCAGTGTAACTGCCGAAGGAACGAGGTTGGCTTATCCTGTTATTAGCAAATCAGTTGACGGGTATGTTTCTTCTCCAAGAAGATATGCTCGAGCACTGGAGTAGAGCCATTGATCTGCAGTATCGACCAAACCAGCTTTAACTGGATTCATGTGTATGTAATCCATTTTTTGGCGGGCAAATTTTTCAGTAAATATGGCCTGCGGGTATGAGCCTTCCTGCCAGACCTGGTGTGTGGAGACATCCTGTGCCCGATTTCCATTTCGCGCTTTTTCAAATGCCATTAAGAATTCCTTTGTATTTTGGTGGTTCGCTTCTTTTGAAATTTCACGTGAAGTGAATCGCTTGAAGTCTCTTACAATGTCAGAAAGGCTTATCCCTATTTCTGGCCAGAGAATTGCATGAATATGTGAAGACATGACAACGAAGGCGTTAAGTTGCGTTTGTTTTTTTGTTCTTAGGTAACTGAGTGAGTCCAGAACAATTTGCCGGTATGGATCTTTATCGAATAAATGTAACCAATCTACCACTGTCCAGGTGACAAAGTAAGCATAGTGTTGATCGGTAAAAACGCGATATGAATTTGCCATTTTATCTATGTATTGGTTCTCTCGTTCATCCAGCAGGTGCACTGCGGATGGTGAGCGCACGGCAGTGCAACTGCCGTGCAAACAATTACCCAAACCACTTTTCCTCCAATGCAGGCCACTCATCGCTCTGGTCAGCGCGGTCTTTCCAGTTCTCTTTTCCGCTCCATGATTCGATCTTGATCGCATAAACGGACGTGGCGCGCAATTCCTTGTCCGTGATCTCGCGGAACTCCTTTCCCGCCGACATTTTGGAAAAGTATTTTCCGATCAAACCATACATCAGGCGACGCGCTTCGGCAGCGTCAGTGACGAGACGCGCGCTGCCAAATACCACTACACTGCGGAATTGAAGTGAGAATTCAAGTGCCACATTGGATGGAAGCACTTTACCCAGCTCGCTCACTTCCAAGCAGACCTTCGAATTGTGCTCGATATTCGAGCGGACTCTCCCCGCGACGTTGGAGTGGAAGACGATCTGATGATTCTCGTCGTCGAGCCAGAACGTGGTCGGATTGAGGAACGGCCCGTCGTCCCGCGAAGAGGCGATATGTGCCACTTTGGCCTGCTTGAGAAAGGCACGGATCCACTCATCGTCGCGCACATAATCCGGTCTGCGTTGAAAGGCGATGGGGGACTGATTTTCGTAATTGAGAGGCATGGATCATTATTCCTTGTGCGTTAGCTGACGCTTGTATAAGAACAATTGAAATATGAATGCGAACGCCGTGCCTGCGATGGTGTATGCCCAGTTGCAGGTGGGGCAGCTGTAGTTGATTCCGATTTGAAAAAAGTAAATTGATGCGCCGAATATCAATCCGCTGAGCAGGCCCACCTCAAGGGTTTGCGGAAAGGAGACACTGGTGATCTTGTATAACGGTGGCATGCAATCAGCGCGCCAGCGAAAGGCCTTTGCGATATCTTTGTCCTGGCTGATGGCATATTCCTTGATCTGGTTCAGCGCGATCATGGATTCATACCATGCGGCGCGTAAACGCGCGAGCTGGGTCACTGTGAGGCTGCCGAGCAGAGCAAGCACGAAGAACAAACCGCTAAAAAGTAAACTCAGGCTGCTGATATTCAAGTCGGCATCCAGCAGTTGTGTACTGAAGAGAGCAGCAATCAATGAACCCACTGCGATCAGATAAAAAGATGCGACCCGCGCGCGGTCTTCGTTCGCCTGCTCTGCTGTGCTGGCAATATATTCAAATTCCTCTGCCAGGATCTCTGTGCTCAATTCAACGTGTTTTGATTTATTTGTTGGCATCTGGCAATTATACCGCCTGAAAAAAAACAGCTCGGCAGGCAACTCTGCCGAGCTGTTTTCAAAAATACAGGATGCTATGTATCAAACGCCCATTCGCCCTTTCGCATCACTGGCTCGTGTGCGCCGTCCTTCGTAATGCCCTCAATGTCCATCTGAGGCGAACCGATCATAAAGTCCACGTGGTTGAGGCTGACATTGCCGCCGCTTTGCATGAACTCGTCATCGTTGAGTTCTTCGCCGCCAGTGAGGGTGAAGCGATAGGCGCGTCCGATGGCGATGTGACAGGATGCATTCTCATCGAATAATGTGTTGTAGAAGAGATGTCCGCGCTTGGCGATGGGCGAACTGGCCGGGACAAGCGCGACTTCACCGAGTCGATGTGAGCCTTCATCTGTCTCCACCAATTTTTGTAACGCGGCTGCGCCCTTCTTTGCTGTGACCTTTGTGATGCGTCCGCTCTCAAACGTCACCTGAAAGTCTTCGATCAATGTGCCGCCATAGCTTAGCGGGAAGGTGGATGTCACTACTCCATCGGCACGGTTGCGATCTGGGAGCGTAAATACTTCTTCGGTTGGCATGTTGGCAGTGAAAGCCACGCCGTTCTGCGCGAGGGATTGCGCGCTAATCCATTTATGGCCGTTGGGTAAACCAAGGGTGAAGTCTGTGCCGGGGGCACGGTAATGCAAAGCCGTATATTGACGAGCCTGCATGTATTTTGCGCGCTCTTTCATAGTATCAATATGTTGCTGCCATGCAGCGATCGGGTCAGGTTGGTCTATGCGCGAGGTCTCAAAGATCGCTTTCCAAAGTTTGGCTTGCGCCTTTTCAGGTGTCAATCTGGGGAATATCTTTTTTGCCCATGCTTCGCCGGCCGCGGCCACCACACACCAATTGGTTGCATTCGTGGTGACATATTCAATGATCTTGTCCCACTTTTGTAAATGAGTTTGTTGCATCCTACCAACGATCTCGGGATCCAAAACGCCGAGCAAGTCCGGGTCCATGCCGGAGATCGAAAGCAATGCATCACCATTTTCGAGCATGTTCGTGATCGCATCCACTTGCCATGTGGGATATTCATCAAAAGAATCTTTGGGCGCGTGTTCGACGCGCAGGCGTAACATTTCTTCATCGCCCCATAGCACTTCCACATATTTTGCGCCCACAGCATAGGCAGACTTTGCGATCTCGCGAACCAGGGGTGCAAATTGGTGCGGGACGCCTCGATTTGCCGCGAGTGTGATGATCAGTCGTTGTCCCGTCCGCAGGTTTAAACCAACTTTTACAATCGTATCGGCGTACTTATGTAACATTTCCCGATGTTTTTCGCCAGCCATCTCGCCTCGATTATGTGGGATGTCCCAAGTATAGCATGGTCGTTTAATTTACGCCCCGCGCCGGTTCCTTTCATGATGTTTGCTCCTGTAAATTTGTTTTATGAGCAAATCTGCCTAATGCAAGATATGCCGCCGATAAGATCATGCCAAGGATAAAACACGCAGTCCATGAGGTCCGTGCCCCAAAAGCCTCAAGTACCCAGCCGCCAACGATCGGGCCGAAAAAGAAGGAAAGTCCCCATGCCGAGCCAAAGATGCCCTGGTATAACCTGCATAATTCCACGGGTGAAAGGTCTGCGATAATGGACGGTGCGACAGAGGTCGCGGCGATCTCACCGAATGTCCAAATTACGACGCTTAATGCAAACAGATTAAATGTATCGGCGAACGCGGTAAAATCGAAACCGACGGCGGGGAAGACACTTCGGAGGAGGAGGGTTGAAAA
>CAZSVR010000030.1:2969-9051 GCA_964610295.1 uncultured Anaerolineaceae bacterium | reverse complement strand
AATCGAAACCGACCGCAGTGAAGATCACTGCGATGGAGATGGTTTGAAAGCGCGGCCATTTGACTGCCATGTTGCTGATGGGAATCGTCAAGAACACGATCAGGATTCCATTTACGGCAATGGTCATGCCATATTGGCCGGGGCCAAGGCCGTGCGATGCCATGTCAATGGGCAATGTCACATTCCCTTGCATGTAGATCATGCCGAAGAACAAGGTAATGAACGAGAACCATAATAATATCGGTGCACGTTTGAGCTGGCGGATGCGTTCAGCTGGGGAGCTACGCGCCACGTGATGTGCCGCCTCTGCTGGACGGGTCTCGCGAAAGCCAAAAAGGATGAGCAGGCCAAAGAGCAGGGTGGTTAAACCATCGCCGAGAAAAAGGTAGAGGTAACTGTGGCCTGCCAAAAGTCCCGCGAGAACCGGCACGAGGGCGGCTCCAAGATTGATCGCCCAATAAATATATCCGTAGGCGCGCGGTCTATCTTCGGGAGGGACAATATCCGCAACCGCCGCGCTCAGGGCCGGCCCTTAAAGATCTGTGAACAGGCCAACGATGAAGGTGCAGATTGCGATCAGGGCGACGTCTTTTGCAAGCCCAAGGGCGATGACAAATATGGGTGTGATATGAAAACTGATTACGAGTACGGGTTTTCACCCAAAACGATCTGCTAGCTCACGGCCGCTCAGTTGCGCGATGAACGACCCCGCGCCGAATAATGAAACGATCAGACCCGCCTGCGAAATCGGAATATGGCGTTGGTTGGCGAGGTACAAAGTGAGAAATGGGACGACGAAACCACCGATACGATTGACGAGCGTGCCAATAAAAAGCAACCAGTAAGCGCGCGGGAGACCGAACATGTGCGTGACTAGATCACATCATTCAGGCACCTATACAAAAGTAAAGTGGATCTTTCCCTGCTATGTCTCGAAGTTCAAAGCGCCGCTCGCCTTATGTTCTTCGCCTGCTTCCGGCTTGCTCAACGGCAGGACGACATGAAATTGACTGCCGGAGAAGTTGACATCATCATAGCCCGGGCTTTCCACATAAATGCGTCCGCCATGCGCTTCAATAATGCCTTTGGATAGTGCCAGACCCAACCCGGCGCCGCCGCCTTTAAATCGCGTCTTGCTTGTGGAGTGTTTGCCCAATTCACCGGGTTGGAAGAATTTGGTAAAGATGACGTCATGCAGGTCCGGGTCCACGCCCACGCCAGTATCCTCGACGATGATCTCCAGTCCGCCTCCCGGTAACTCCATGTTCGCGGGGAGGCAGTGCCCCGAGATCCTGATCCGGCCGTTATTTGGTGTGAATTTGATCGCGTTGACGATCAGATGATGGAATAACTTTCGCAATAGATTTGCATCCGCCTGGATGTAAGGCAGGCTGGGAAGATCAACGCTGAGCGATTGTTTTCGCTCTTTGATCGTCTTTGTCTGTTCGCTGCAAACTTCCTGAATTATTTGTCCCAACTCAATGGATTGAATATTCGGCCTAAGTGAGCGCGCGTCGATCTGTGCGATGTCGAACATCGAGTCCATCACCTCATGCAGGCGCAGGCTGCCCGCGTGGATGCCATTCATAACCACCCTGACATTCGGGTCGAGATAAGGATCTTCCAGCAACATTTCTGTGTAACCTTTTATTACGGTTAACGGCGTACGCAGTTCGTGAGATGCAATGCTGATGAAATCAGACTTTGCCTCATCAATGCGCTCGAGGTCGCGGTTGTTCTTTTCCAATTTTTGGCGCGCCTCAGCGAGTTCATTATTCAGGCGCATCAGATTCGCCTCCCTGCGTTTGACTATGAAAAACAGTACAGGGGCGCACAAAGCCACGAGCAAAATTAAAAGAGAGAATTGTGTGAACGAAATGTCCATGATCGCGCCCGGATTTTACTTGAAGTTGAGGGTTTATCGGTTATCATTGTTGTAATGCTCATCACCCGGATCTCCCGTACCAAATACAATTTCTCTCTGGGCTTCTTTCATCCGGACGGGCATGTGATCTTTGGAGATCTGCCCTCTGCCCGGGCATTCGCAGCCCAAATGTCAGCGCTTCGCGCGGACCCTGTGCCTGCCACCGACCTCTATGCCTTGTCCCTGCTTGACGAGGCTTATCACCTGTTGCTCAAACATTATTACATCAGGCGCACAGGTGTAATGGAGCGGGCGATGGAGTTTTTACAATCCAGCCTCGGTTCGAATTATGAGACGACGCTCATTAAATTCATAGAAGAATTTCCGCCCATGTCCGTTTTTCAAGGGGAAAGGACGGCAGGTGAATATCTCACTACGAATCTCGCGAATTTTGGTGATTTGGGTCGTGGTGTTCGCGCTGCGGCAATTGAGGAGATGTTGTTGATCAAGACCAACAACAATAATCCTGCGTTGCGGGCTTACAAGGATCTGTTCGACGAATTGGTCATGAATGGCTCGGAATACAATGACTTCGTGAGGAAATTGCTTGGGTTCTTTGCGACACAACCGGGCTTCGGAAATGACGACTCGTCCCTAGGCGAAACCCTGGAGGAGATCCTCTCAGGGCCCATCAACGCAAGCCCAAATTCGATCGAGGGACAATTAGGCTATATCATCGAAAAATGGGGACATATTCTCGGCGAAGTATTCTCCACCCGCATTCTTCGCAGCCTGGATTTCATTCGCGAAGAGATCATTCGTCAACAGGGTCCGCACGATTTCAAACCAGATACTCATGTCCCAACTTTTACCGGGAATGAATATGCGGATTACGAGCGTTTCAGCCCGGATAAAGACTGGATGCCGCAGCTGGTGCTGATCGCGAAGAATTCCTATGTGTGGCTCGATCAACTTTCCAAAAAATATCAACGCGATATCCGCATGCTTGACCAGATTCCAAATGAAGAATTGGACCTGCTGGCCGCACGCGGTTTCACAGGCTTGTGGCTCATCGGCCTGTGGGAACGAAGCCGCGCCTCGAAACGCATCAAACAACGCATGGGACAGGAAGACGCGGTGGCTTCAGCTTATTCGCTCTTCTCATATGACATTGCCTCCGATCTCGGCGGCTGGGACTCACTCACCAACCTCCGTTTGCGCGCCTGGGCGCGCGGCGTTCGCCTTTCGGCCGATATGGTCCCCAATCACATGGGCATTGACTCGACCTGGGTGGTGGAACATCCTGATTGGTTTTTGTCGGTCGCGCAGCCACCCTATCCTTCTTATTCGTTCAAATCTGAAGACCTCTCAGACGACTTGCGAGTTGGCATTTATCTTGAAGACCATTATTACGATAAAACCGATGCAGCGGTTGTCTTTCAACGCCGCGACCTGCAGACAGGCGATATAAAATACATCTATCATGGTAACGATGGCACGTCCTTTCCATGGAACGATACCGCGCAGCTCGATTACACAAAAGCCGAAGTGCGCGAGGCGGTCATTCAAACCATCCTGCATGTAGCGCGTAATTTTCCGGTCATCCGTTTTGACGCGGCCATGACCCTTGCCAAGAAGCACATCCAACGACTGTGGTTCCCGGAACCCGGCGCAGGCGGCGCGATCCCGTCCCGTTCGCAGCACGGGCTTACCAGGTCTGAGTTCGATGCGGCCCTGCCAAATGAATTCTGGCGCGAGGCCGTGGATCGCCTCGCGGCGGAAGTGCCGGATACATTACTGCTCGCCGAAGCCTTCTGGCTGATGGAGGGATATTTCGTCCGTACACTCGGCATGCATCGCGTGTACAACTCCGCCTTTATGCACATGCTGCGCGATGAAGATAACGCCAAATATCGGCTTGCAATCAAGAACACCCTTGAGTTCGATCCGCAAATTCTCAAACGTTACGTCAACTTCATGAACAACCCCGATGAAAAAACTGCTGTCGAGCAATTTGGCAGTGGTGATAAATATTTTGGTATTTGCACGATTCTATGCACCCTGCCTGGCCTGCCCATGTTCGGCCACGGACAAGTGGAAGGCTATGCAGAAAAATATGGCATGGAGTTCCGCCGCGCCAAGTGGGATGAACCTCCAGACGATGGACTTGTCCGCGGCCATGAGTGGAAGATCTTCCCGCTTCTTCATCGCCGCCACCTGTTTGCCGATGTGGAGCAATTCCTGCTCTATGACTTTTTCACCGCAAATGGCAGCGTGGACGAAAATGTCTTTGCTTATTCGAATATGCAGGGCGAACAACGTGGACTCATCGTCTATCACAATAAATTTGCCGATACACATGGCTGGGTCAAATCCTCTGTGGCATATATCGATAAGCGCTCAGATGACCTTCGGCAAAAATCCCTTTGCGAGGGTCTAGGGATTCCTTATGAAGGCTTTGTTATTTTCAAGGATTACGTCACGCATTTGGAATATATCCACTCATGTGACGATCTTTGGTTCAAAGGCCTGTATGTCGAACTGGGCGCGTACCAGCATCACGCCTTCATGGATTGGAGATTTCTGGAGGATGAGCGTTGGGAACTGGTCTGCGACGCGCTGAATGGTGCAGGTGTACCATCCATGCAGGAGAAATGGGATGAGATGATCGTCGCGCTTGAAAAGAAAGAAGAAGAACCGAAGAAGGCCGCAGTGAAAAAGCAACCTGCTGCGAAGAAAAAAGCTGTTGTTAATAAGAAAGAAGAAAGCCGAAAGAAAGTCGCAACGAAGAAAACTGAAAAGAAAGTAGAAAAGAAGCCCGCAACCAAATCTAGTGCAAAACCGAAGACATCTTCAAAGACACAACCATCCAAGACCAAAAAGCAGATTGTAAAGAAAGCTGCCGCAAAGGTCGCGGTCAAGAAAAAAATTTCTAGAACGAAAAAGAAATAAGTGAAGCTCAAACTCTACTTCTTTACCTTACTTTCCTTCCTCACCCTTGATTCCCTCTGGCTGGGAATCGTCGCGCCGAAATTTTATGAGTCGCAGTTCGGCCACATTATGGCGAAGACTCCCAACCTCCTCGCGGCTGGCTTTTCTATTTGCTATTTGTTTTTGGCATTCTGAATGCTCAAACCGCCGTCCCCGGCGGCGTAGCCATAGGGCACTTAGGAGGCCGCCTCAAGCATATTAATGTAGAATCAGCTTCGAAGTTAAGCCTGGTGCGTGTAGATTTTCAAACCTACAATTCTCATACGAATCCATCGCAACCCCACAATTGTTATTGACTCGCACTTTGAAAAGTACTATACTCGCCCCATTGAGGTAAATGCTCGTATGCGCTTATTTCACATAAATACACAGGTTGGTCCATAAAGACACGCGGTATTCGCCGGGTGTCTTTTATTTTATCTTTCCCAAAAAGGAGATTACTGCCATGGATTACGGACTGATCGGCAAGAGAGAGAAAGCCAAAAGATATGCTGAAGACGCTCATCGTTTCCGATTCAACCAGTTCGACCTTACCTTTCGCGGGGACAACAACGACCACCATGTTACATACAATAACGGGGTGTTTGGCTGTGATTGCGAGTTCTTCCTTACGCACAGGCGCTGTAGTCATTCGATGGCGCTTGAGATCCTGCTCAAAGATATGATCGTCGAGACCGTTGAAGCCTGACCAAAATTGAATATATGGACTACCCTCCGGATTCCGGAGGGTAGTTTTGCTTAAAGAACTCCTTTGTGCCCCTCACCTGCACTGCACCGAACGCACGAAGTCCCCGTAGCGCAGCGCAGCGGAGTGGAAGTGCGCTGCAAGTGTTGTGTCCTTAGTGGTTAAAACCTTTCATATTCTCATTAAATCCTAAAGATTATGGTGTACAATTTTCCTCATGAAATCCAAATTCTCTCGACGCGACTTCTTAAAACTAGGCGGCCTGAGCTTGCGCGGTCTGGCTTTTTCGCCTTTCCTGCCCGGTCTCACCGATTTTGACGATAGCTTTATCGTGCGCATCGCGACTGCCCAGATGCCCGTAAGAAAACAACCCACCGATGAAAGCCGCATCGAACTGACGTGGTATCGCGACGATCTGGTGCATGTCTACGAAGAGTACAAGGCAGCAGAGCCGAAGCATAATCCTATTTGGTATCGTGTGTGGGGCGGATATTTACATCGTGGTCGCCTGCACCGCGTGAAGACCCTCTATCAGCGGCCTG
>CAZSVR010000030.1:0-2959 GCA_964610295.1 uncultured Anaerolineaceae bacterium | reverse complement strand
GCGGAAATTCCCGAAGGCACACGTCGACTCGCGGAAGTCACAGTGCCGTTCACCACGCCTTATCGTTTTTCCAAAACACTGGGCTGGAAGGCCTTAACTCCGCCGCTCTATTACGGGTCCGTTCACTGGGTGGAAGCGCTGGAGCAGGGCCCGCTCATGGCCGATTATTCCGGCGCGTGGTATCGCATCTATGATGAGCTTGATTCCAACGTACCGTATTTTGTTCCTGCGATCCATTTGCAGATCCTGGACAACGCGATCTTCGATCCGATATCGCCCGAAGTGCCTTTCGAGCACAAAATGATCGAGGTCAATCTCACCACACAAATGCTGTATGCCCATGAATATGGGAAGACAGTATTCCAGACGAATGTTTCCTCCGGTATTCGTGGCGGCGGACAAAGTGGTGCCGGGCTTTCCACAACCACACCAAATGGCACATTCAATATCACGGATAAAGTTCCCGCCAAACACATGGGCAATAGCTATTTCAGCATCGGCCAGGGTGGCAACCTGCTTGCAGATGAAGATGGCTATGTTTTACCCGGCGTGCCGTGGACTTCTTTTTTCACTCCCGTGGGTCACGCCTTTCACGGCACGTACTGGCATGAGAACTTCGGCACAGAAATGAGCCACGGTTGTGTCAATATGCGTACGAACGAAGCCAACTGGATCTTCCGATGGGTGCAGCCTCCACACACAGTCGATGCGATCTCCAATCACAGCAAACTCGGTACCAGTGTGGAAGTTCACTACTAATTTATTGGATCTCCCCGCCCCACGCGGATTAAACCTCTCAGGCAGTCATCAACTCCTATGCCATCATTTCACTGGACGGGAAAGGGTCACGCGCCGCTCGCGCCTGCCACCCTTACCCAGGACTCTATCCTTTACCCAAACGGACGCGGCTATCCAAAGTCGCGTGCCGATAACAGGCTTATCCTGGGGGATAACCTTTCCGTGATGGCCGCGCTGTTGCCGGAATACGAAGGTCGTATTAATCTGATCTATGCCGACCCCCCGTTTTTTACCAATCGAAAATTCAACGCGCGCATCGGCCGGGGAGAAGACTCGCGCAAGCCCTCAAAATGGAAACTGGCCGAAAGTTATCATGATGCGTGGCCTGATCTGGATTCTTATTTGCAATTCCTTTATGAACGCCTTGCAATCATGCATCGGCTGCTCACACCGAATGGAACCATATACCTTCACCTGGATTGGCATGCTGACGCCTATGCTCGTTTGTTATTGGATGAGATCTTCGGCGCGGAAAACTTTATCAACGAGATTATCTGGGCATATCATGGTCCGTCTCCCATTAAAACCGCATTCAACCGCAAGCACGATACGATCCTGTCCTATGCAAAGGGGAAGGATTATACATTTAATGCAGATGCGGTCCGTGAACCGTATAACCCGAATACCGTGGCGACGTTCAGATCATCGCGTAAGGCTGGGTTTGGAAAAGTGCCTGATCTGGAGCGCGGTAAAGTCCCTGAGGATTGGTGGTATTTCCCTGTGGTTGCACGGTTGCACAATCAAAGGACAGGATACCCCACGCAAAAACCTGAGATGATGTTGGAACGCATGATCCTGGCATCTTCCAATAAAGGTGATCTCATTGCCGATTTTTTCAGCGGTTCCGGTACAACCGCGTATGTTGGCGCGCAAAACGGACGTAAGTTCATTGCATGTGATGAGACGCTCCGCGCGGTACAAACTACAAGAAGCAGGCTGGCGAATTCCAATGCCGTTGTGTCTTTTGAGTATGATGAAGATGCAAAATACTCCCTGCTGAAGACGGCGAAGAATACGAAGATAAAAGTCTCTGGGGATATGGTTCGATTGGAGACGGCGTTTGATGTGGACTTTTGGGAGATCGACCCCGATTGGGATGGGAAGATTTTCAAGAGCGCCGCGCAGGCTCAACGTCACGCGCGAAGCGGGGATCTTTCTCATGAATTAAAAATAAAGATTGGACGCAAAACTTGCATCCGATTCGTGACTGCTCACGGGAAGCAATATCAGCTAAATATCTAAGCGGTAGCCAACCCCGCGAATGGTCTTGAGGAATCTGGGATTATCGGGGTCGAGTTCGATGGCGCGGCGCAGCCATGAGATGTGCACGTCGAGCGTGCGGGTATCGCCGGTGTAATTGGTTTCCCAGGCCTTCTTGAACAAGGTTTCGCGTTCGATCACTTCACCGTGTTTGTCCATTAATAGATGCAGGATGGTGACAAGCCGGGGAGTAAGTTTCGTGTTCCTGCCGAGGCAGCGCACGCGGCGTTTTTCAAGATCGAGCCGGATGGCGCCAACGTGTAATACGTTCTTCCCATCTCCGGGCAGAAGCGGTTTGATGCGGTTGACCAGTTTTTGGACAGTGAAGGGCAGGAACAAAACCGCGTCTGCCGCGTCCTTGGCCACTTCGATCTCATTTTCGAGGATCAGGATGATGGGGAGCTTTGAATCCTTTTCGCGAATGGACTGGCAGATGCGCAGGCCTGTGCTGCGAAGCGAGGCGGCGTTGATCACGATCAGGCTTGGACTCACTTCTTTTAATCTCGATACGGCATGACTGCCACTTTGGGCAGTATGCACATCAAATCCCTTCTTCTGCAAGTCAGCAGTAAAAGAAGGGATTTCTGCATGTCGGCCTTCGATGACCAAAAGTGTGGTGGTCTTCATATGGGTTCTAATGGGTGTAATAATTTCAATCTGACCCTTAACATCGTGTTTTAAGCTTGTTAAGGTTTGTGCATTATACACCAAATCACAAAAATAGTTTCAACCAATCGTACTTTGACCAAGATGAGCTTCTGTGCAATTTGCAAACATGTGAGCTCCAGGCCTTTTTTATGTTCGCTTGCTTTTTTATTATGCCTATGGTAATATCGGCGACTGACTACCGATGCGGGGTGGAGCAGTGGCAGCTCGTCGGGCTCATAACCCGAAGGTCGCA
>CAZSVR010000029.1:12629-48040 GCA_964610295.1 uncultured Anaerolineaceae bacterium | reverse complement strand
TTGTCTGCTTCATAGACCCGGGCATGTAAGGGCCCCGCGAACAACCTGTTCGTTAAACTCCAGGGAGCCACAAAGCCAAGCCAGAGGAGGAACCCAGCCATTGCGCCTGACGCAAGAGTCGCCCCTCCAAACATGCTCCCCATGGCATTCACCATCAGAGCCATAAATACGGCCTGGACAAACGAGGCGAGAACGGTTAATCCCCATACTATTCCCATGTTTTTCATACCGGGAGCATCTTTTTCTGATCTACCCATAGCCTTCCACCAAGCCGGGTAAAACACCTTTGGGCTAAACCAGATACCTCCGACAATCATGCTGACAACGACACAAACAATCACAGCCAACCAGTTAATAGAACTAAAATCCATTTCAGCCTCCTTTGACATATATGGTCGGCACGCGCCGACCTTTTGAAGCATTATAACAGAAAATATGTTCTAATATGCAGTACCTTAAAGGGTCTTTGTTAAATCTTTCCTGCCAGATAATCCAACACATCGATCTTGGTCAGGATACCAATGGGTTTGCTGTTCTCCACCACGATCAGCGCGTAACCAGCGGTCAAGGAGGGCATGGCCTCTTCCAATGGCGCTTCGGGCGGGAAGACCGCGCCCGCGTTCTGCACAAGTACGTCAATAGTTTCATCCTGACTGTGCTCATGCTTTTCGAGCATGTGGTTGAGCAAATCCACTTCTTCGATCAAACCAACCAGTTCAGCTTCTTTGCCGACAACAGGCATTTGGGAAACCCCATGTTGATGCATCACCGCGACAACCCTGCGAATCGAATCACCAAGCGCGGCGGTTTGCAACATCTTATTTGGCTTTGCCAGCAACAGGTCACCGAGAGTGGTCTCACCGAACTCCATCGAGAGGAAGCCAAACTCGCGCATCCACTTGTCATCATAAAATTTGGAAAGATAACGCGAACCTGCATCTGGAAGGATGACGACAGGGATACGATTTGCGGATAATTTGCGGCAATATTTGATCGCACCTGCAATTGCAGAGCCGGATGAACCACCCGCGAAGATCCCTTCCTGACGAACCAACTGCCGCGCCCATAGGAACGACTCGCGATCTCCGGCGCGCTCAATCGCATCTACAACCGTAATATCCATAGCCGAAGGCAAAAAGTCCTCGCCGATGCCTTCCACTTTATATGTCTTGGGATACGTACCTGTAGGGATCTTCCCTTTGTTCTGCCAAATCTCCATCAGGATGGAACCTTCAATATCCACTCCCACGATCTGGATCTTTGGATTCATGCGCTTAAGATAGCGGCCAACTCCACTGATGGTTCCACCTGTCCCTATGCCGATGATGACATCGGTCAGGCGTCCTTCGGTCTGTTCCCACAACTCCGGCCCGGTGCTGATCTCATGAGTTTTCGGGTTATCGGGGTTGTGATATTGATTTGCTAAAATCGCGTTCGGGGTTTCACGCGCAAATTTTTTCGCCACTTCATAATACGAACGAGGATCCTCGGGCCCAACTGCTGTCGGTGTGATCACCACTTTTGCGCCATACGCGCGTAATAACAAGATCTTTTCATTGCTCATTTTGTCGGGCATAACAAAAATGGTTTTATAGCCCTTAAGCGCAGCAACGATGGCAAGCCCCACACCGGTATTTCCGGAGGTCGCTTCGACGATCGTACCACCTGGTTTGATCTCTCCTCTTTTTTCGGCCTGGTCGATAATGTATGCGCCGACGCGGTCCTTGACCGAGCCACCCGGATTCATAAATTCCAATTTTGCATAAAGTGGAACGGGCAGGTCGCGCCCAATGCGTTCTAATCTTACAAGCGGGGTATTCCCCATCGCGCCCAGGATATTGTTAAATACGCGTCTATCTTTGGATTCGGGTAATCCTGTCATTCATTCTCCTTGGTTGGGAGTATTTTACCGTAGAGTCATTTTTAAGCACCAAGGAAGAAGAGAATCGAATAGAAAATCTCCCATTAACGATAAGGGAGATTTGCTTAGTGCTCATGACAATCATCAGACTAAGGGCAGGCCTTTTACTAATACACTGGCAAATTCGTATCCACTTCCTTTGCCCAGGAATTGATACCACCCTTCAAATTCTTAACTTTCTTGAAGCCCGCGCTGGCTAATAACTCCAATCCACGCATGGAACGACTCCCGCTTTTGCAAAAAATCACCATGTCTTCAGCGCTATCCAGCTCAGAGAGCCTGCTCGCGAGTTGACCTAGGGGAATATTCACTGCGTTTGGCAGCCTGGAGATCTCCAACTCATGGGGCTCGCGCACATCCAGCAACTTAACATGATTGGTCTTCACACGTTCAGAGAGTTCCTTCGCAGTAATGTCAAAACCTGTGCCCGCGGCGCGCTCTTCATGGTCATGGCTGGGAACGCCGCAGAATTCTTCGTAGTCGATCAATGCCTTGATATCCGCGTTCGGTCCACAGACTCGGCAGTTTGGATTCTTCTTCAACTTCACAAAATCAAAAGACATATCGAGCGCGTTATATAACAGAAGTTTTCCGATTAAAGGCTCGCCGATACCAAGCAAGACTTTCAAAGCTTCAGTGGCTTGTATTGTACCGATTGTACCGGGCAATACACCCAGCACACCACCTTCTGCACAGGATGGGACAAGTCCGGGAGGAGGCGGTTCGGGGAAAAGACAACGATAGCACGGGCCTTCCTTGGCGTAAAAGACACTGACCTGCCCATCGAAGCGGTAGATGGACGAATATACATTCGGTTTGCCGAGGAAGACTGCCACGTCATTGGTTAAGTAACGGGTGGGAAAATTATCGGTCCCGTCGAGGATAATGTCATAGTCCCGCGCGATCTGCAGCGCGTTTTCGGAGGTATACGGCTCGTTGTAGACGTCAACTTGAATGCCGGGATTCAAATCCAGCAGTTTGGCTTTTGCGCTTTCCACTTTCAATTTGCCGATTGTGGCTGTGCCATGAATGATCTGACGCTGCAGGTTGGACGATTCCACTACATCGTAATCCACGAGGCCGATCCGTCCGACACCGGCCGCGGCAAGATACAATGCGACCGGCGATCCGAGTCCACCTGTGCCGATGATGAGCGCGGAGGAGTTCTTGAGTTTGCGCTGACCTTCAAGGCCCACTTCGGGGATCAAAAGGTGACGTGAATAACGCAGGATTTCATCGCGTGAAAGTTGAGGCAGCATCTTAACCTCCCGCAATGGATGGGATCAACATGATCTTATCGCCATCCTTGAGCGGCGTGCTGATTCCCTGCAAATCTTTGATGTTGCTCTCGCCAACGAAGAGATTGACAAAGGCGCGGAGTTCGCCGCCGTCGTTGAACAAATGCGGTTTGAGCGCGGGGAATTGAGTCGTTAGATCTGTCAGTGCTTCTGAAATATTAGAACCGCTGACGGTCACATTGGATTCTCCGTTGGTATACGCGCGCAACGGAGTAGGAATACGTAAAGCGGGCATGTAAAGCCTCCTAAAGAGTTTGTAATTGTTCGATCAATTTTTCGACGTGAGCCACACCGTGATTGACGTATCTTGCCTCGCCGCGCGAATTCAGCAAGAAGGTCGTTGGGACGCTCATCACGCCCCAGACTTTCGCAAGATCTGGTCGTTCGGTCGCATCGATCTCAACGACCTGCAATTTTTCGCCAAACAAAGTCGTCATCTGGTCCAGCGCGGGGCGTTGAATGGTCTTGCACGGGACACAATCTGGTGTGGTGAAATAGACGATGACCGGCTTGTTCGGAAATGTATTAAACAACGTGAATACATTGTTTCGCGCCCGTACCAGCAAACGTTGATTGATCAACCAATAGACGCCCGCGCCTAAAACAATGATACCAATCGCAAGCGCAGAACGCAATAGAATATCAGAGCTCATGCGGATATCCCCGCTTTCGGCTTCATGCCAGGGAAAATCCCCGCTGGCGGCTGCTTGTTGAAGCCAGGCACATTGAACCGCGCCAACCAGTAATATACCGCACAGCCAACGCAGAAACCACCGAAGGCGTTGAGCGAGGCGAGCGCGACGACGATCCAAACCAGAGTCCAACCCAACTCGCTTGCGCCGAGGAACAAGGCAGCTGAACCGGCCGCCATAAACACAAAGCCGACAATTTGAGCGAAGCGATGTGGTTCGGGATTATCATCCAACATGTCCGGTTTCATCCATCCGCTTGGTTTGAGCAGGGATTTGTACACGAACCCGAAGCCGGGTACTTTCAAAACAGAGCCGATTCCCATCACCAACGCGACAAAAGCCGCGAGAACAGGCAGGTTCAAAACGAACGCCAGTATATTCAAAGAAATGATGGTCAATTGATTTGTCTTTAGAGCAGAGTGATCCACTTTTTGTAGGGTTTGCGATGTCATGTTAGTATCCTGTTTTTTGCCTCGGTGGTCTCCATACGGCGGCGCTGGTTGAGTAGTCCTGCAAGGACGTATCGAAACCCGCCGCCTACTCGACCACCAAAGTTATTATGAAATTTTTATTTCTTCTTCTTCAAACTTCGAACGGTCCTCCAGCAACTTCCACGAACGGCTTTCAACCGCCTTCCCTTGATTTACAGTCGTAATAATGTAGGAAAAGAAAGGTTGCGCCCATGCGCGGTCATATTCGGATGGACGGTTCGGATGATCCGGATGTGAATGGAACACGCCGACAAGACTCAGCCCTAGGTTGTCTGCTTTCAATTCGGCTTTGAGATAATCTTCAGGCGTGATCAAAAACCGATTATGCCGCGCTGCATCTTCACGTGCATTTGGCAGAGCCAGGATCTGATCCACGTTGCCATGCTCACCAAGCAGAAAGCCGGCACCTTCTTCAGGATAAGCTTGCTCGCCATGCACATGGATCTGTTTAAGCAAATCCGGTGAAATGAATAAACTCACTTGTCTTCCCACAATGCTTTATCGCTCAAATATTTGTAGCCGGCATCAGGAAAAATCGTAACGACGACTCCTTCGTCTATTTGACTCGCGACCGCCAACGCGGCGACGGCTGCCGCGCCAGAGGATATCCCGACAAACAGACCTTCCTGGCGTGCCAGCCGCAATGTCATCTCGTGCGCAGCTTCAGTTTGAACCTCGAGGTTGCTCTCCGCAAATGACTCATCATAGATCCCGGGCTTGATCGCAGTGGACATATGCTTCAGGCCTTCAAGACCATGAAAGGCCGCGTCCGGTTGAAAAGCTACCACCTTTACATTCGGCAAGTGCTCGCGCAGATACCGTCCCGTGCCCATCAATGTGCCAGATGTTCCCAGACCTGCAATAAAGTGTGTAACCAGTCCATTTGTTTGAGTCAGAATTTCAGGGCCGGTGCTCAAGTAATGCGCCTGCCAATTACCGGGATTGTCATATTGATTCGCATACCAATATAGGCCAGGCCTCTCTTCCGCAAGTTGACGTGCTTTTAAGATGGCGCCATCCGAACCTTCGGACGGATCCGTTAGGACGATCTCCGCCCCGAGCGCGCGCAGGAGGGTAAATCGTTCTGGGCTTGCGCTGGCAGGGACCGCGAGCGTAATGGGAATCCCTAAGGCCGCACCGAATGTAGCGTACGAGATACCCATATTGCCAGATGTAGAGTCAAGCAAGCGCTTTCCTTTAGCAAGATCACCATTCGTAAGCCCGTTTTGAATAATGTTCAGCGCGGGACGGTCTTTGACCGAGCCGCCGGGGTTGAACCATTCAGCCTTGGCGAATATCTTTACACGCGGAGACAGGCCGGCGGTCACGCGGCGAAGTGGAATCAGGGGCGTGTTGCCTACATGAGAGGCGAGTCCATTCGAAGAGAGCGTATTTGAGTCGGTCAATTCATAATCCAGTAATGTCATGAGGAGTCTTAAAACGAAACAGTCAACGGGTAAACAAAAAGACGGCGAACCAACGCCACACTATGCAAAAGTTTGCAAGCGGGGGTCGTCCAACCGTCTGATCCGTTGACTGCGGAGGGGTCTATTCAGGCGGCGGCTACGAGCCCCGCGATTGACACAAGCAATAGATGAATGTTTTCATAGGTTTCCAGTTAGATGTTCGTTATTTGACGTATCTTACCAGATTTGTCAATATCTGATTAGGCCGCGATTGTCTGACTTCATCATTGTGACAAACCTACTCTTCCTTTTTCGCTTCCATTTCCTTCTTATGCGCCTCAATGATCGGGCCTGCAACATGCGCGGGGACCGTATCGTAGTGGTCCAATTCCATGCCGAAGTAACCGCGTCCACCTGTTATGGAGCGCAGCTGTGTGGTGTAGCGCGTCATTTCAGCCATGGGCACCTGCGCCACTATGACCGTATTGCCATGTTCTGAGTCTGTTCCCTGCACGCGGCCGCGGCGGGTGTTGAGGTCGCTCATGACATCACCCATATTCGCATCTGGAATGGTAACTCGCACATTCATGATCGGTTCGAACAACACAGGCCCGGCCTCGTGGACCGCGAGTTTAAAGGCCTCGCGCCCCGCGATCTCAAATGCCACGGGCTTGGAATCCACCTCGTGTTCCTTGCCATCATATACGATCACGCGCACATTGTTCATGGGGTAACCCGCGAACGCGCCGCGCTCCATAGTGGCCTTAATGCCTTTCTCAATTGGGGGCAGGTAGGACTTCGACAAATTCATCCCTACGAGTTCGTCCGTAAATTCAAAATCGGCAGTCGGCAGGGGTTCAATACGAAGATGAACTTCTCCAAATTGTCCTGCGCCACCGGATTGTTTCTTGTGGCGATATTGTCCACTGGCTTTGCGCGTGATTCCTTCGCGATAGGGAATGCGCGGTTCATGTGTAGCGAGGCCCACCTGAAACTTGTTTTGCGCGCGGTGCAAAGCCACCTCAATGTGCTGGTCACCCATACCTTGCAAGACCGTTTCATGTGTGATGTGTTCGTTCTGCCAGACAAGGGTCATATCTTCTTCACATAGACGCGTTAATGTCGGGGAAATCTTCGCGGCGTCTGCCTGGGTCTTGGGGCTGATCGCCACACGATATAAGGCAGCCGGGAATTTCGGCTTTTCAATCGTGAGTGGATGGCCCTTTTCACAGAAGGTATCGCCTGTGGCCGTGACCGTTAATTTCGAAACAGCGGCAATATCGCCCGCGTGGACAACTTTGGCCGGGATCGCCTCCTTGCCGCGTTGGAAGTGCAGGCTGGACATGCGCTCATCCGCGTTCTTGTTTTGATTCCAGACATGCCCATCAGCTTGAACAGAGCCGGAGAAAATCCGGAAGTAAGTCATCCTGCCTACGAAGGGATCGGCTGTGGTCTTCCAGACAGACGCGGCAAGGGGTTCGGTATCTGACGGCTTCAAGATCTCCTCGCCATTCTTACCCTGCGCGACACGCCTGGCTGCATTCAACGGAGAAGGCATCAGATCAATAATATCGTTGAGCAGCGCGATCGCGCCGACCTCGTGTCCGCCGGCTGCGCAAAAAACAGGGACAAACTCTCCAGCGTAGACAACATCCTCCAAACCACGTACCATTTCCGGGTCTGTGAGGGAACCGTTTTCGAGATATTTCTCCATCAGTTCATCTTCCCCCTCTGCAGCGGCTTCCACCAGCGCGAAATGTGCTTTTTCCGCGGCATCTTTCAAATCCGCGGGAATTTCAGCTGTTGTTTTGCCGTTCCCGATATAGCACTTCATACCGATGATATCCACCACGCCCTTGAAATCATGTTTCGCGCCGAGAGGCAAGTGCACTTTGATGGCGCGTTTGCCATGTGCCCGGGTAAAATCTTCGAGCGCGCTGTAGGTCTTGTCAAAATCAGCATTATCGCGATCCATTTTATTGATCACGAAAAAACGCGGCAGTTTGAACTCATCTGCATAGCGCCAGGCGATCTCGGTGCCAACTTCGATCCCCGCGACCGCGTCCACCAAAATTATCGCACCATCGGCAACGCTCAGTGCAGAGATCGCCTCGCCCACGAAATCAGTATAGCCTGGCGCGTCAATTACATTTATTTTATGATCACGATGTTCGATGGGAATTACACTTGAATAGATCGAGATCTTTCGACGGTTTTCCTCGTCGTCATAATCAGAAACTGTCGTCCCGTCCTCGACCTTGCCAAGGCGGCTCGTCGCCCCGGTTGCGTGCAGAAAAGCCTCTGCCAGCATCGTCTTGCCCGCGCCTCCATGTGAGACCAGCGCGACGTTACGAATAAACTCGGTGGTATACTCTTTCATGGAAAAGCCCTTCCTAAATCAGTAGGATATAAAGCCAACTGCGTGATTGTAAAAGATCTCAATTGAATTGTCAAAGTGAGAAGCATAACCAGCAAAAAGTGACATTCAATCGTCAAGGATGGACATGGGCCTATTCTTCAACCATTATTCTTTTCTGATCGTATCGGTCGGGCTGGCGCTTATAGCAGGCTTGATCCTGCTCACCAATAAACCCAAATGGAATGATTACCTTGCATTCGGCGTGATCATCTCGGGGTTGATCGTCGCCTGGATCATTTTACACCCACGCCAAACGCCGCTGATGGATGATGCCAAACAGGTGACTCAAATAATCGGGGCGGGCACCCCGGTATTACTCGAATTTCAATCACCCTACTGTATCGCCTGCACGCAGATCAAACCGGCTGTGGACGAACTCGAGCAGGAACTTGCCAACGAAATCACCATCGGCAAGCAAATTTTTATCATCCGCTTGAACATTCAAGATGATGTCGGCCTGGAACTCGCGCCCGTATATGGTTTTGAGTTCACACCCACTTTCATCTTCTTCGACGCATTAGGCAATGAATTGTGGCGCACGGTGGGTACATTCGACCCGCAAAAAGTGCGCGACTCTTTGAAATAAGATCCGCTTCGCGCGCCACCTGTAATTGCCGCGACAGACCCAAACATTCCCTCTCATCATATTTTTCACTTGCAGCATGCGCATCCTCTTTCTCTTCCTCGATGGTATTGGGCTTGGTGAAAATATCGCGGAAAAGAACCCCTTCGTGCGCGCGAACATGCCACACTTACGATCACTGCTTGGCGGACAAACACTGACAAGCAGCACTGCGCCATACATCGGTGAGCACGTCACCTTGCTGGCGGTGGATGCAGGACTGGGAGTCAAAGGCTTGCCACAATCCGCAACGGGACAGGCTGTCCTACTCACAGGCGTGAACATACCCGCTGAACTCGGCTACCACTACGGGCCGAAGCCAAACCCGGAAGTGGCAAGATATCTGGATGGTGCGACCCTATTCTCAAAGACTGTGAGTGCCGGCAAAAAAGCCGCGTTGCTCAATGCCTATCCTCCACGCTACTTCGGCGGGATCGAATCTGGCAAACGGCTTTATTCATCCATCCCACTCGCGGTGACGAACGCGGGGCTGCCGCTCTTTACACAAGAAGACTATTATACAGGCCGGGCTTTGTCCGCGGATTTCACGGGAGAGGGTTGGCGTGGATTCCTCGGCTTTCCCGACGCGCCTGCCTATGATCCACACACGGCGGGAATTAAGCTAGCTCAACTTGCAAAGCAATATGACTTTTCGTTCTTTGAATATTGGGCCAGTGATTACGCAGGTCACAAACAGGATATGGATTCGGCGGTCGCTCAATTGGAAACATTCGACAATGTGCTGAAAGGCCTGCTCGAAACCTGGCACGCTGAAGATGGCCTCATTCTGCTGACCTCCGACCACGGCAACATGGAGGATCTGTCCACGCGCAAGCATACTGCCGCAAAGGTTCCGCTGTTGTTATTTGGAAACAAAACCTTGCGCGCTCAATTTCTAAAGGACATATATGACCTCAGCGGCATCGCACCAGCGATCTCCAAAATTTTAGGAATAAACTGATCTTTATTTATACGCTTGTGCGACGAAACTCGCGATCAACCCAAACCAATACGCCGCCGTGTAATAAATGAACAAGGGTTGTTTCCCCCGCTTCCAAAGGAAGTAGACTGAGATCATCGCCAGCAGGGCCACTACAAAAAGGTCAAGGCCGATCTCCTCGAAGCCAAGGTTAGCCAGGATCCCGGCGCCCAGAAAGAGGGAGTTAAATATTAGCAAGCCAATATCGTTTTTAGACAGTTCCTCTCTATGGGGAAAGATATTTTGCAAGAATAGCAATGCCGAGTTCATCATCACGAATCCTGTAAAGAACACCCAATGACCGAATTCATCATCATTAAAGATGACGATACGGCACAGCTCGCTTGCGGAGTCGTTCAAACAAAAGCGTACGTGCAAATAATTCGTTACTTCATGATCGCCGTAACTTGCCGCAAGCAGGTAGATGCCAACGATGAAGACCAGGTTCACGGTCATATGTGAACGGCCTTCACGCTCGGGCGAAGCATATTCGATTGTTTTCTTGAGAAGGTAAAACGCCACCAAACTGATCAGCGGTAAAACAAGCATATTATTGAAATCCACCCAGCGGAGGAATTCGTTCGGCAGGACATACCCCAACGTCCAGGTGCCGAGGCGGTTAAAGGACACCAGAATTGCCACGAGTGACTGAACAGCTAAAAGGATGTGAATTCGGCGCATAATAGCTCCTTGCCAAAAATATTAATTGCAGAAGTGACAGTCACTTCATCGACTCAATGACCTGCTTCGCCAGTGCAGACATTTCTCTATCTGCACGATTAGAGGCAATTTCCTGCAAGGCAGGCAAGGCTCGTGAGTCGCGTAATTCACCAAGGGATTGCATGGCTTGTTTTTGAACAATACGTTCGGGGTCAAGAAGCATTTCCATGAGGAGCGGGGCAACGCGCGAGTCTTGAATTTTGCCTAAAGCACGAACAGCATTCTCACGAATTCCTGCTTCAGGATGCTTTAATGCTTCAATCAAAACATCCACTGCTTTTGACCCAAACCTGGCAAGCGCTTCTGCCGCGGAGTTGCTTACTTCGTGATGAAGATCATATAGCGCCATGCCTAACTCTTCAATAGCGCGTGGGTCACCCAGTTTACCTAAAATGATCGCGGCAAACTTGCGGACTGTCCCTTCCTTATCACCCAGGGCTTCGATCAATGGTTCGACAACGCTTGTCCCCATGTTCTCAATGACATTTAATAAATCAGATGCAGATTGTTCGCGTTCATACCACCAGAAAGAGTCTCGCAAGGCCTCCATCAAAAATGGGATCGCGGCCGGATGTTTGCTCTCCCCCAGAGCATGCATTGCGGCTTGACGAACTTCGATCTTCGGATCATCGAGCAATACATTTGTGATCTCGTCAAACGTGGATGGGTCACTGAATTTGCCAAGTGCAATACATGCAGCAATACGGACTTCATCTTCTTTATCTTTGAAAAGTGGTAGTAGTGCGGGAATCACTTGGGGGTCGCCAAAATTAGCCAATACAAGCGCGGCGCGTGAACGGACTGTAAAATATTCCCCTGTTAACGCCTCGAGCAACTCAGGAATTGAAGATCTATCCTTGCTGATGCCAAGCACTTCGACCACTCGCCCGCGAACGAGAGGATGCGCGGTGGTAAGAGCTTTTGTCAATGCAGGCGTAGCAAATGGGATCTGGGCCAGGATCTGCTGATATACCGGAAGCAGCTCCAAGTCTTGAGTCTGAAGCGCATCCATAAGCGGCGCAACAGAATCCACACCCAGTTTGATCAAGTCCTGTGCGGCGCGCTCGCGCTTGGTGAAATCCGCAATTTGGGAAATGAGTTTTTTCGCTTCGCCCTGTTTTGAGCCGGTAAGCCAATCCATAAATCTATTTTACCGCTTCTTGCATGAAGAAAACTCCCCGCCATGCCGCGCGGAGAATGGACGATCCGCTGGCGCCAGAAATGGGCAAATATTCTCTGATATAATCCCCCGACTCGACTCGGAAATCATAACGCCGGCAACCATCTGGTGTTATTTTCTAAGGTCAATTGCGTAAAGTTCTACAGCGTGAGTTAAATCTTCCTGGAGTTTCCCACATAATGAAGAAAGAACAACAACTGGATTTGTATCATCAGATGGTTTTGATCCGCCGCGTGGAAGAGCGCGGCGCCGAATTGTATCAGGCGGGAAAGATCGGCGGATTCATGCACCTGTACATTGGGCAGGAAGCTGTTTCAACGGGTTTGATCGCGGCGCGTGAGCCGCGCGACCGCGTGATTACCGCCTATCGGGACCATGGCGTGGCATTGAACTGTGGCATTTCTGCAAATCAGGTCATGGCTGAACTCCTCGGCAAAGCAACGGGCACGTCCAAAGGCAAGGGTGGCTCGATGCACATGGCGAATACCTCAAAGAATATGTGGGGCGGACATGCCATAGTGGGTGGACATCTGCCGATCGCTTCGGGCTTTGCGGTCGGTGACCAATATGCGGGCAACGACAACATCACGATCTGTATGTTCGGCGACGGCGCGACCAACATCGGTTATTTCCACGAAGCGTTGAATCTCGCAAAGACCTGGGGATTGCGCGTACTGTGGGTGTGCGAAAATAATCAGTACGGCATGGGCACTGCGGTGGAACGGGCTTCGGCAGTTTCCGAGATCCATCAGAAAGCCGACGCCTATGGAATGAAAAATTCCCGTGTCGATGGCATGGATGTCATGAAAGTTTATGAAGCCGCCAAGGCAGCGCTGGAGTTCGTCCGCAAGCACAGCGAACCTTATATGCTTGAGGTGACCACCTATCGTTTCCGCGGTCACTCGATGGGCGACCCTGAGCGTTATCGCAAGCAGGAAGAAGTAAAGAAGTGGCAGGAGAGCGATCCGATCGGGATCTTCCGCAAACTCCTGATCGACAAGAAAGTTGCCAGCGCCAAGGTCTTGGATGAGATCGAAGCGCGCGCGGATGAAGAAGTGGTTAAGGCGGTTGAATTCGCCGAAGCTTCCCCCGAGCCCGGCATGGGAGAATTGTTCGCGAATATATACACGGAATAGACGACGGACAATAGACGGCAGACCGCGGTTTGTGGTCTCTCGTCTGTGGTCGTTCGAAGTACACGAGGACATATATGGCCAAAATCACAATCCGCGAGGCGATCTCGCAAGCACTCATGGAAGAAATGGATCGCGATCCTGCTGTATTTATCATAGGAGAAGAAGTCGGCGTTTGGGGCGGCACGTATGCCGTGACCAAAGGCTTTTATGACAAATACGGCGCCAGGCGGATCAAAGACACTCCGATCGCCGAGAACGCCATTATTGGCGCGACCATTGGCGCGGCCATGGTCGGCCAACGACCGGTTGCGGAATTGATGACCATCAACTTTGCCTTCTCCGCGATGGATTACATCGTCAACCAGGCTCCGAAACTTCATTATATGTTCGGTGGACAATTCACCCTGCCATTGGTCATTCGCGCGGTTGGCGGTGGTGGTCGTCAACTCGGCGCGACCCACTCACAGACTCCCGACGCGATCTTCGCGCACTTCCCCGGCCTTAAGGTCGTCTCGCCCGGAACGCCGCAAGATGCCAAAGGATTGCTCAAATCAGCCATCCGTTCGAATGATCCGATCCTTTTCATCGAACACGCGACCATGTATCAAGTCCGTGGTGAAGTGCCGGATGGTGAGGTCCTGATCCCGATCGGTAAATCCAAAGTGCAGCGCGCGGGAAAAGACGTCACGATCGTCACGTATTGCAAGGGTCTTGAGTTATCGATGAAGGCCGCGGAAGAGCTCGCCAAGGAAGGCATTGAGGCCGAGATCGTTGACCTGCGCACGCTGCGGCCTCTCGATATGGAACCCGTGCTCGAGTCATTCAAGAAAACCAACCGGGCAGTCGTTGTCGAAGAAGGTTGGAAATCTTACGGCGTTGGTTCTGAGATTGTGAGTCGCATTTACGAAGAAGCTTTCGATTACGTTGACGCGCCGATCATTCGCGTGGCGCAAAAAGAAGTCCCGCTTCCTTACAACCGCGCGCTCGAACAAGCCGCACTACCACAAGTGCCAGATATTGTCGCTGCGGCAAAGGAGGTCTTGAAATAATGGCTGAAACAATTTCCATGCCCAAACTCGGTTTCGACATGGCCGAGGGTTTGCTCGTTCGCTGGGCGAAGAACGAGGGCGAAAAAGTGAATAAAGGCGACGTGCTCGCCGAGATCGAAACCGACAAAGCCACTGTTGAAGTTGAATCTTCTGCCAGCGGCGTCGTTCGTAAATTGCTTGTGGAGGCCGGAACCATTGTGCCGATCGGGGACCCGATCGCGATCATTGGCTCTCTGGATGAAAAAATCGAAATGCCGACGGTGGACGGCGGACCGAAGACCACAGCAACGCCTCCCCCTTCGCCCCTACGGGATGCTTCGCGAGGGACTACGCAGACTCATTCGATGGCTGCTCCAGCTTCGAGCAGCATTGGCGCGTCTGAAACGTCGTCCTCCGTCCCTGGTCAATCGTCCACCGTAAAGGCTTCGCCCCTCGCCAAGAAGATCGCCAAGGATAATCAAGTGGATCTATCCGGCGTGCAAGGCAGCGGCCCCGGCGGACGTGTGGTTCGTAAGGATGTTGAGTCTGCGCTCGCGGGTGGACAACCGACCACAGACCGCAGACCACAAACCGTCGTCAGTGGTCCATTGTCCGCGGTGATTGTCTCCCACGATGATCAAGTCATCCAAACCACAAAGTTACGCCAGGCCATCGGCCGCAGGCTTGTTGAATCCAAAACGACTATCCCGCATTTCTATGTTACTCATGAATTCAAAATGGACTCGTTGTTGGACGTACGAAAGCAACTTAACGATTACCTGCCCGATAACGAAAAGATTTCGGTCAACGACTTTATTCTCAAAGGCGTGGCGTTGTCGCTGCGCCAGTTCCCGAACCTGAACGCGACCATTAATGGCGACAAGGTGATTCACTTTGGACATGTCAATGTAGGTGTCGCTGTAACAGTCACTGGCGGATTGATGACCGTGGTGGTCAACGACACAGACCAGAAATCCCTGCGACAGATCTCAGCCGAGGTCAAAACCATGGCGGGCCGCGCCCGTCAGGGCAAGGTCAAGCCCGATGATGTGGATGGCTCAACCTTCTCCACATCCAATTTGGGCATGTATGACGTGGAAGATTTCATCGCCATAATCAACCCGCCCGAAGCCGCGATCCTCGCAATTAGTTCTGCAAGAGAAATACCTGTGGTCGAGAACGGACAGATCAAACCTGGCTGGCGCATGAATGCGACCATCTCCGTTGACCACCGCGTCAGCGATGGAGCCGAAGCCGCGCAGTTCATGCAAGCATTAGCAGGCTTCCTTGAGAATCCTGTCAGGATGTTGGTATAAACGCTTTATAGAGAAGCAATTGAGTAAGAAAATTTATCTGCTTCTTTATTATTCATGATTATCCCAAGAGAGTGTTGCAGTAAGAACATAAGACCGCTTCCCAAAGCCGCGCAGCACAATTTGGATTGGAACATCCCAAGGCTGCCAATGGTTGCAGCGAAAAGGTATTATTGCAGGAATGACACTGAATCTCGGTTGAGAGGGTCGTCCCGCATCTATTGCAGCGCCGCATCCGTGAGGGTTCTTTGGAAACTGCGATCAACATATTGCCAACGATCTCACAATGGGGGTCCAAATTCGGCTGCCATAATGAGCGGAGAGTTTCGACCGGGAGCGCGATTGGGTCCAACCTCGGGGTCGTGAAAGGTAATAGCTCGCGTACCCGCTGCAGTCGCCACGGTGAAATGCCCGGAGGAAGAGTCTTCCCGGACACGATGATTCATGATCACGGGTATATTTTTTTCAGCAGTTGCCGTCCCGCAAGGATTGGGTCTTTGGCCTTGATCGCCACGACATGGAGACCGCGTTGCCTTGCATCAAACGATAGCCGGTAAGTCATGGCGTAGCGACCACCATGAGCATCAGGTTGCGATATAACCTTCCAGATGTCCTGCTGCGGCTGCGTGAGGCCATAATAGTGATAGACCTTATTTAATGCAGAAGCTGCGCAGCTGCGCAGCTTCGCTAATGCTGATCCTTCCATTGTTGCGCTTCATAAGGAATTTGCAGCATCTTTTTATAAGTCGTATATTTATTTCTTGAAAAATCCGGGTAAGTTAAGCACCGTCTTGCTTATTTCGGGACATAATATTCGACCAGCAATTGGGGGCGATCTGAGAGTACGCCATAGTTCCCGCTGAAGAACGCAAGGTAGTCGGCTGCCAAATCGTCATTGTCATCTGTCTGAAACATGAGACGTAACTGTGTCACACCTAAAAGATTGACGAACTGGTTGGCCGAGTTATCCAGCAGTGACCAGTACCAGCCACTGACCGGGTTGTTGTAGATCGTCCCGACGGAGTTTTTACTGGCGGGTGCTTGAAAATCTGTCAAATCCAGGGCATTAATCCCAAAGAGGCCGGATGATCCGAAGTAGGCTCTCCGAATATCGACGCTGATATTTTGATGGGTGATGAAGGGATTCGTCCCGACCACAGCCTGGTTCTTGATCATCAATATGACCTGGGTCACAACCGCGTTATCAGGCAGGGAGACGGTGGGAAAGTGTAGAATCGCCCGGTACTGACGATCCTGCGCATTGTCGCCGAGATAGAAGGTGGTCGCGCTGGCATTCCTGGTCCCGCCCCGATTACTTTCTTCCTTTGATTCCAGCACCCAGCCATCATTCGATCCGCTCGATCTGAAGTTTGTGGTTAGCAGAGTCACACTGGGTTTACTGATCGTATACGCCTCACCCGTTGTGTAGTTGCCATTCCCCGTACCCAATCCTCCTAGAGGATGGTTTGCAGAATCCAGAATGCTATCATTATCCACTAGATCAAGACGCAGGCTGCCATTGCCGCTCCCGGTCGCCACGGTGATGGTGTATGTGTTGGCGGAACCGATCAAGCCGGTGATGGATGCGCCGGAGAGGCTGTCAGTTGTTGTCACCAATAAATCGCTTGCATCCACACCACTGACTGCCTCAGAGAAGGTCACCGTAAAATTCACGCTCGCGGCCGTCGTTGGACTCGGGTCAGCACGCAGGCTACTGATAATTGTTGGGGCGCTCCTATCGATCGTGTATACACCGCCGGCGGTAAAATTGCCATTGCCAGCGCCCACCCCGCCCAACGGAATGGCCACGGCATCCAGGATGCTGTCGTCATCGCTGACGTCCAGACGCAGAGTCCCATCACCGATGCCGGTATTGACGGTAACAGAATAGGTCGTTCCAGCGCCACTTACCTCCCCCATGCTTGCGCCAGATATACCTCCCGTAGTGACCAGAGTAAAATCGCCTGCATCCACGCCACTGACTTCCTCAGAGAAGATCACCGTGAAATGAATACTATCTGCGACAGTGAAATTTGGATCAACGAGTAAAATGCCGCCAACCGTCGGAAGCTGCTTTTCAACGGTGTATACCTCGCCGGTGTTGAAGTTGCCATTACCTGCGCCGACTCCGCCCAGCGGATTACCCGCCGCGTCCACAATTGAATCATTATCCAGGAGATCCAAATGGAGGGTGCCATTGCCAGAGCCGGTATTAACGCCAACCGTATACGTTGTCCCCGAAACGGGGGTTACGCTTGTGATGAAAGTGCCTGTGATGCTCGGGCTTGCTAAGAGGGCAAAGTCAGTGAATGGCGCCACAGTGTCCACGCCCGTTACAGATTCGGAGAAGGTGACTGTGAAATTCACATTGGCGGCGTCGGTGGGATCCCCATCAGCGCGCATGCTCGATGAAACCGTGGGAGGTTGGTCCAACGCATATTCGAACACACCGACATCCGGTGCGTTCCCGCTGAAATTGTCATTGATCCCGGGGATAACGACGCCCCGATTTATGTTGGGACTAGTTGAAAGAAGCGTGAAGTCGCCGCCACTCGGGTTGGCCAATCCGGGGGGATCTTCATACCCATGGCATTCAAGGCCAGTCGCGGCGCACAACCCTGTGATGGTGTTATAGGGTACGTTCTCCCACTTGAAGTGAGGATTTGCACGTGTCGTGTACCAGTTGTCATAGTTCCAGTCATGTCCCGTTGAGCCGGTGGGGGCCTCCTCAACCGCATAACCCGTGACCTGGAAAATGTTATTCCGCATCACCGCGTTGGATACCCGGCTGATCATGTCCATACCGTTTGTAGTATTCACAAGTGTCCAAAACGTATTGTGATAGATCAGCACCAGGCCATCCGAGCCTCTGTCCCATTTAATGCCCCTGCCAGTGTAGTTGCTGTACACCGAACGTAATACCCAGGTGGGTCCCTGCGTGATCGGGGCGAGTGAGATGCCAACCAACGCGCTTTCAACCGTGTTGTTCCGAAAACGGCAATTAATGCAGGCGCCTTCCGGTTCGAGCCCATCGTCGCTAATATGATGGATATGGTTGTTGTAAATGTCGGTATCAAATGCAATCCCGGAGTTCTCAAGGCCGGCCGATGAGCCGACGTAGATGCCGTTGAAAAAGTTATGCAGCTCGTTGCTCCGCACGATCGCCCCGATATGACCTCTGACCACGATCGCCGTCCCTTCCATCGAGCTGCCTTTGACTGCTGACCAGGGCCATTCGTTCACGGGCGGGTCATAGATCTGGTTATATTCGATGCGGGCGTCGTTGCCGCGGTCCTCGCCGCCCGTCCAGTTAACGAAGATTCCTAATTGTATGTTGTGGATCTTGTTTTTGCGGATCACTACGTGAGATGCGTTAGTAGTACATACGCCGCAGCCATTTGCGGCTCCATAAAACCGCATTTCAAATCCTTCGATCCACAACCAATCGCGGCTGTCCGCGTCGAACGCATGGTTGAGAAGAGGGACCTGCCAGGTATGGTTGGCAGGATTATCCTGGCTTCGAACATAAAGATTCAAGGTGTTCGGCTCAAAGTACCAACCCTCATTCATCGGTACACCGTTGTGTCCGGTTCCCTGCATCAGCCCTGAACGATCATCGTACATGTAGAAGCGATTCTGGTCACGCGCCAGATACGTGATGGATGCCCCGATCTTAGTGAACCACACATGCGCCTTCGTGTCATCGGGTTTCCATGTGGTCCCGGCAAGATCCCCCGCGCCGTCCAGGATCGCGCTGCTGCCTTCAGCCTTAACCTGGATCCAATTGCCTGCGCTGCCCGACGTTGGAAATGAGATCGACTCGTGATAAATGCCATCGGCAACCAGCACTTGTGTCCCCGGGCCGGCGTGGTTGACCCCCTCCTGTATCGTCTGGAACGGCGCTGTAACAGAGCCATCGCCGCCAGATGGCGCGTCGTCATTTACATGCGCAATCACCGAGGGCGTGAATTGAAGCTGGTCTGGTTGCGTGGCGATCGAGCCGCTGATTTCTGTGACTCCGTCCAATACCTTAATGCTGTATGAGGTGGCCGGAGAAAGCCCAAATAAGCTGCCAACAAGACGACCGTCGTCGATGCGCATGAGCGGGTGACCGGAATGCCAGTTGCTGTCGCTGATTTGACGATACATCAGCTCCGCGGTCTTGGGCAAGTTAGCACCGCTCACGACAATACCAACGGTCTCGATGTTAGGATACAAATCAAGTTGGGCGAAGGTGGCAACCTTGCCGAGAGCCGGGCCGGTAATAAAATTGGAGACCGGGTTTATGGACGCAGCGGTGGGTGCAAATGCTGACACAGACGCCGAAGTACTTGCAGACGACAGGAAAATTAGAACCAGAGCGACCAGGCCTGTTTTAAGCGCGGGATGCAAAACTTGAGATCGCGATTTCATGAAAACTCTTCCGCGAGAAAAATGATCATCTCTGAGTAAAATACTCGATCAACAGATGGGGACGATCAGAGAGCAGATCGTAGTTCCCACTAAAGAACGTCAGGTAGTCGTCTCCCGAATCGTCATTGTCATCTTTCTGGAACATGAGACGCAACTGCGTCACACCTTGAAGGTTGATGAACTGATTGGCCGAGGCATCCATCAACGTCCAGTACCAACCACTGACCGGGTTGTTGCTGATCGTCCCGACCGAGTTTTTGGTGGCCGCTGCTTGAAAATCCATCAAATCCAAAGCATTAAGACCGAAAAGACCGGAGGGGCCAAAATAGCCTCCCCGAATATCGACGTTGATATTTTGGTGGGTGGTGAAAGGATTGGTACCAACCAGGCCCAGGTTTTTGATCACCAATATGACTTGAGTGACCACCGCGCTGTCCGGCAGATAGTAAGTGGGGAAATGTAAGATCGCGCGGTATTGGCGGTCCTGGGAATCGTCACCCAGGCTAAAGGTAATGGCCGTGGCATTCTTTGAACCTCCCTGGTTGCTGTCTTCACTCGATTCCAGGATCCATCCATCATTCGTGCCATTCGAGCGGAAGGATTCAGAGAACCGGCTGATCTGTGTTTTCTTGATCGTATACGCTTCACCCGTTAAGAAGTTGCCATTTCCCGCGCCCGGCCCGGCCAGTGGATTACCTTCAGAATCGAGGATGCTGTCATTGTCGATCACATCCAGCCGGATCGTTCCATCACCACTCCCGGTACCAACCGTTACTATGTAAGTATTGCCTGAGCCACTGATGCCTGTAGTGGCCGCACCGGAGATGGCTTCGGTAGTGGTCAGAACGAAATCGCTTGCATCCACACCACTGACAGGCTCGGAGAAAGTCACAGTGTAATGAACGCTATCTGCAGGAGAGGGATTCACGTCCGCCCGCAAGCTACTAATTACCCTCGGGACATTTGGATTAACCGTGTATGCCTCACCGCCGGAAAAATCGCCATTGCCGGCACCCGCACCGCCGAGTGGATTCATAACAGAATCAAGAATGCTATCGTCATCCACGAGCTCCAGGCGTATAGTGCCGTCTCCTGTTCCGGTATTAACGTTAACTGAATAAGTATTCCCAGATCCACTTACAATCGCAAGGCTTGCGCCGGAAATGCTGCCGGTCGTGGCCAGGGCAAAATCACTTGCATCCACACCGGTAACTGCTTCAGAGAAGCTCACTGTAAAATTCACGCTCCCCGCGACAGTGGGATTGGGATCTGCGCGCAAGCTGCTGTTCACGCTCGGAGCGCTCTTGTCAACAATGAATGTCTCAGCCGTAGTAAAGCTTCCATTGCCCGCGCCCGGTCCACCCAATGGATTAAGCGAAGGATCCAGAATGCTGTCGTTATCGACAATATCCAGGCGGAGAGTCCCATCACCAGTTCCGGTATTTACCGTGACTCTGTATACATTGGCGGTGCCGGTTAGCTCCGTTACGGAAGCTCCCGAAACGCTGCCGCTCGTGGTCAGCGCGAAATCATCCATACTGACGCCGGTGACGGCCTCAGAGAAGGTCACTCTAAAAGTTTCAAGGGCAGGCGTTGGATAAGAAGTGCACCCCCCTCCACATAGTCGTTGAACCTCAGTGACCGTCGGGCTAAGATCGGGACCAAATGCAGGCTCGTACACGAAGATGTCGTTCGTTCCGTTCGTATCGCCAGCTACCAGGGCGAACGGAGTCCAATAAGCCAGGTAACGGCCGTCCGCCGAAATGGACGGGGTAAAGGATGATTCCTGATGATAACCTCCAGGAGCAGAAATGGTTGCACCGGTCAAGCTGTCATGGATATAGATCTCCAGGAAGGGCAGCCCGTCTCCCCGATCGTCGAATTGAAAGGCCACGTAGCGCCCATCCGCTGAGATCACAGATTGCTCAGATCGACCTATCAATTGATAGCCTGTGGAGTACGACGATGCAAGTGTCGTAACGCCCGTCTGGAGATCATGCACAAAAACATGTTCGAATTCGAGCGGCTCCTGGCTCATCAGGTTTTCCGAAAAGGAGGAAAAGGACACGAAGCGGCCATTCGCTGAGACAGAAGAGTCGTTGGCCCCACGATCTGCTTCTACTCCGCTCGAATTGACTGAGACTCGGGTCGTGGTACCGGTCTGCCGATCGCGCGCAAAGATATCAGTCTTGCCGTTTGTATCGCCACTCACCAGGTTTGTTGCATTCGAAGTGAATACTACTACACGTCCGTCTGCCGAGATGGACACCTCGGAGCAACCACCATTTGACTGGGCACCATCGCTGGCAATCGAAACGCGTTCGGTAGTACCGGTCTGTAGATCATGCACGAAGATATCCGACGCGCCATTGGTGTCGTCGCTCACCAGATTGGAAGCATCTGAAGGGAAGGCTACGTAGCGACCGTCGCCTGAGATGGCCGGACCGTAAGTATCGGCGTTTGCCTGGGCTCCACTTGAATCTACAGAGACGAGAGTCGTCAGTCCGGTTTGGCGGTCATACACAAAGATATCAAACAAGCCATTCGCATCTCCGCTGACCTCGTTGGTGGCACCGGAATCAAAGGCTATGAAGCGTCCATCGTTTGAGATAGCCGCGTCCTCGCCATCGACACCAACGCGGGTCGTTGCGCCGGTCTGGCGGTCTTTTAGAAAAAGACCGCCTGTTCCGCCTCCCAGATTTGTGGAGTCAGACTCAAAGACGACAAACCGGCTGTCGCCTGAGATTTGCTCGTGACGAGAACTGCCATTCCCCTGCACCCCGGTTGAATCGACAGAGACACGCGTGAGGTCGCCCGGAGCAGCGTTGACCGAACTCGCAGTGCCTGACAGCAAACCAAGTATCATCGTCATCGCCAGGCCATGTGAGAGTATTTTCAGGGTTTTGGAATTCATCATTTACTCCTTCCAACGAAACCCACTCAACACAACTAAATATCATTCTACTGACCCCCAAGCAAACTAATATTACTACATACTTGCAAAAACAAGACTGCCAGGTTCTCAATGAACCTGGCAGTCTTGTTTTACCCGTACAACTCTTTTCTGAAAAACTCCGGCAGGGCAAACGCCGCCTTATGAATCTCAGGGTTGATGTAATTATTCACACCGGGCGGGAGATGTGTCTTCAATCCATTTTCCCAGGGCGCATTGGATAGATACATAAAGCCGATGCCCCCGCCGGGGTAAGTGGGGACATTGGCATAATAGTAGGCAGGATTCTTCGTCAATGCCCTGGCTGATCTATATATTTTTTTGATCAGTTCAGTATCAAAGAAAGGCTGTTCACATTGAGTCGCGGCCGCGCCGTTTGGCGTGAGCACGTGCACCATCAACTTGTAGAACTCGTCCGAGAAAAGTCGTTCCGCCATGCCGATCGGGTCGGTGGTATCTGAAATAATGACATCAAACTGGCCAGGGTTTTCTTCGAGAAAGCCAAAAGCGTCGCGTACGAGCAATTTGGCACGCGGGTCAGCCCACGGGTCCCCGAAGGAAGCGGAGAAATGTTCACGCGAAAGATCCACGACGCGTTGATCCAATTCGCAGATAACGGCTTCTTCCACAGATGGATACCTCAATACCTGCTGCAGGGAACCACCGTCACCTCCGCCTACAATCAAAACCCGTTTGGGTTTGCCCACTGCCAGCATGGGCACATGCACAATCATTTCGTGATAGCCGATGTTATCGCGTTCGGTCAGTTGAATAATGCCATCCAGGATCAGCGCGTTACCAAAGAATTCAGTTTCAACAACCTGAATGTGCTGATACTGCGTCTGTTCCTCTGCAAGGATGCGCTTGATGCGCAGGCCTTTCCGATAATAGGGATGTAATTCTTCTGTAAACCAGATGCTCATTCACTGTCCTAGGCCGCAATGGGAAATTTATTAGGTTCGATCTCCGCGACGCGATCAAGCTTACGGAGCGTGAAGTTATCTGCACGCAATGCGCCTTTTATGTTTTGAATGAGTGGAAAAAGGTCTTTACCAATTGCGCAGGTGAACAGGTCAATTGCGCAATAACCGTATTCGGGCCAGGCATGCAAACTTGCATGCGACTCCGCGAGCAGCAAGAAACAGGTAAAGCCATGTGGGCTGAACTTGTAAAAGCCCTCATCAACAACCGTCAATCCACTGGCACGGACGGCATCCGCGAAAAGGTTATAAGCCCGCTCGCTATCCATAAGCACCTCCCGGTTGCAGTTGGAGAAATCGAATATATAGTGCTCTCCAAGTTTCAAAGTCGCGTTCACTCACACCTCCTGGGGTAAATTTGGAATAGGTTTTGATTTTCGTGCCAATACCCTGTGATGTCAATCTTTTAAGCCAGTGAATATTTTTTATCCCGAGGTCTCTTTGAAATCATATTCATCATCACACAGGTCTAAAGGGTTATTATCATTATTCAAATGAGCTTTCGACTAATGATTTGAAATTACATGAAAATTGGAGATAAGAAATCACAGAGTACTGCGCAATTTGCTAAACCATGATCTTTTTTTTCACCCGTATTTTGGCGCTGGAAAGTTTGGAAATTTATGAGAAAAGCAGCAAAACTATGGTTAAATTCAAAGAATCGACTCATGATCTACCTTCTAATCGAATTCCTTGACGAACTGGTCTTTGGTCTCACAGACGCAGCCTGGCCGCTCATCCGTGGCGACCTGCAGCTCACCTATACACAGATCGGTATTCTGCTTTCTGTGCCTGGTTTGATCGCAAACATCATTGAACCATTCCTGTTCATTCTTGGCGACATCTGGAGACGACGCGTCATTATTCTCACTGGCGGAATTTTGTTCACGCTCGCCATGATCCTCACCGCCACCAGCCAAAACTTTACCGGGTTAATGCTGGCTTTCATCTTGTTCAATCCATCTTCCGGGGCATTCGTCGCGCTCGCACAAGCCACACTCATGGACACTGACGAAACACGCCACGAACAAAACATGGCGCGCTGGACTTCCGCCGGATCGCTGGGAGTGTGCCTCGGTCCACTTTTGCTCGGCGCCTTGATCATAGTCGGCTTCGGATGGCGCACCGGATTTTGGGCGCTCGCTTCCTGCTCGGTGCTGATCCTGCTCGCGGCTTCCAGATTAATGCCAAACACAGGAAGATCTCCGGCCGAGTTCCCTTCCACGCGTGTTTTTTTCGATAGCCTGCGTTCCGCGTTTTCCGCCGTTAAAGATAAATCTGTTTTACGCTGGCTCATTCTGCTGGAATTCTCCGACCTGATGCTCGATGTGCTTCACGGCTTTCTTGCCCTCTACTTTGTAGATGTTGCCGGCGTTACCCCCGCATCCGCCGCGTTCGCGGTCGCCATCTGGACCGGCGTTGGCCTGCTCGGCGACCTTTTATTGATCCCACTCGTCGAGCGCGTGAAAGGACTGGATTATCTGCGCATCAGCGTTGTGCTCGAACTCATTTTATTTCCCGCGTTTCTACTCGCGCACGATTATTGGCTGAAATTAGTTTTACTTGGCCTGCTTGGTTTCTTTAACGGCGGCTGGTACGCGATCTTAAAAGCCAATTTATTTTCATCCCTGCCCGGTAAAAGCGGAGCGGCTCTCGCGCTGGATAACGTCTCCGGCATGATTGGTAAACTTATCCCGTTGGGCATTGGCCTCGCCGCCCAGGCATTTGGGCTTGGCACGGCCATCTGGCTTTTGATCGCCGGCCCGATCGTCTTATTAATTGGGTTACCGAGTAAATATATTGGAAGTGATTGGCCACCCTGATGCCTTGTTCACTCTACCTCCACATTCCCTTCTGCAAACATCGCTGCGCCTATTGCGACTTCAACACCTACGCGGGGCAGGAAGATTCGATTCCACCTTACGTCAATGCTTTAATCAGGGAGATCGAATTTGTTGGCGAGCGACTCTCTCCTCCTTTTCGGATCGGCGCCGGGGGTGAGGGTGCGCAGACTGTCTTCTTTGGAGGTGGGACTCCCTCGCTTCTTTCCGGACCTCAATTTGCCGCCATCATGGACGCCTTGCGCGCAGCCTTCACATTCACCTCTGATGCCGAGATCAGCATCGAAGCGAATCCCGGGACGGTTTCACCTGAAAAGTTGAACGCCATCCATAAAGCAGGCGTCAACCGCATCAGTTTCGGCGTGCAATCTGCAAATACAGAAGAGTTGCACATGCTCGAACGCGAGCACAGTTTCTTTGACGTGATCGAGGCAGTATCCACCGCACGCAAAGCCGGCTTTGACAACCTCAACCTCGATTTGATCTACGGACTCCCGGAGCAATCCTTACAAACCTGGCAAACAACCCTTCAACGGATTGTGGATCTGCACCCTGAGCATATCTCCGCCTACGCGCTCACACTCGAGCACGGTACCCCATTTGGGCGTTGGTCATCCAGAGGTTTGCTTCCCTTACCCGACCCGGATCTCGCCGCGGAAATGTATGAGTACGCGGAGGAATTCCTTGCAAACCATGGATATGTTCAATATGAAATTTCAAACTGGGCGTTAGACACAGGAAGGAGGACAGAAGGCAGCGAGTCGCCAGCCTCCGTCTTCGGTCCTCCGTCCTGCGCCTGCAAACACAACCTGCAATACTGGCGCGGACTCCCCTACCTGGCCTTCGGCGCAGGCGCGCATGGATACGCCAACGACTATCGTTACTCAAATGTATTGAGAATTAAGACCTATATTGATCGCCTCACCAATACCCAATCCCGCACATCGAACCTCGATTTTCCTCTCTCACCTGCCACCGTCAATCAACACCAACAATCGCTCGAAGATGATATGTCCGAATATATGATCACCAATCTGAGGCTGGTACGTGCCGGGGTTTCAGAATCAGATTTCAGGTCAAGATTCGGAAGCGGCCTTCAGGAGGTTTATCCAAAAGAGATCGCGGAACTCATCCAAGCGGGCTTACTCGAAAAAAAGACCTCCGAAAATTCGGAGGTCTACAGATTAACCAAACGCGGACGATTATTGGGTAATCAAGCTTTTATTAAGTTTGTAGCCTAGAAATTTGTGCGAGCAACCCTGAATAAGACGGTCCAGTTAGCCAAAGTAATAACACGAACAGCTTGGCGCGTCGAAATAATACCCAGGACCTTGTGATCCACAGATAGCATCGTTCAACTGGCATCCAGCAGGCTCCGTTTCTCCGGGCCGCCTGGTTGGCGCAACCTGGCGCGGACAGAGTTGCGGCTCATAACCGGTCGGCTTGAACCCGAAGGCTTCGCGACAGGTATTGTCCACTGCAAATAAGGCTTTGAGCGGATAATATTGCTTATCTTTCACCGGCGAACCAGCCTCGGCTTCGGTGTATCGATCCACGAGATCGAACTTTTGTACATCACGTAAATTCGCGTCTGAAACTACGCCAAGCATAAAAATTGTGCCGGACCAGGATCTTTTGAACGCGAATTGAATGGTGGATTCGCCACTAGCCAAACGAACCCAGGCCATATCTGGGTCAGCATCGCTTATACCTCGATTGAATACAAGCGTTTCATACCCGTCAGTTGTAATTGGCGCGTCTGACTTGTCGCCGCGCGTGCCGCCTGTGTCATGATTATTATCTTTAAAGATCCTCACATTTACTGTATCCCAGTTAGATGTGTAAGGCGGGTTTGCCCAAACAATATAATCGCCGAAACCATCATGATCGATATCGAGTTCCACACCATAATCAATGCCAAGCGCGTTATTTGGATCGGTACCAATCAGGTCAATCGAAACATAGAACCAATCTGCATCCTGGCTCACGTTGGATTTCACAATATCGAGATCAGAGACATAGGTCATATCCTGCAAAAATGGTCTTTCAAGACGATTGATATCATAAGAGTCGCCATAGGGTGCACGCTTTTCAAGCGCGGTACCGGAAGACTCAACATCATAAATATAAAGTCCTAAAGCGGGCGAGGTGGACGGTGTCTTTACATGGACTACTGCAACTGTGGAGGTCGCGAGCGGCGCTACCTCCGCCGGGACTTCAGATTCAATTGGAATAGGAATCGTTTCTGACTGGGCAGTATTTGGCAGGCTACAGGCAAGGATCACAATGATCAGGGTTGCAAACAAGAAGCAGGTTTTATTCTTTTTCATCGCATTACTCCTTTCCTATAGTGCTACTTTTCATACACAAATTCAAGAATGCATAAAAGGAAGAAAATATCACCTTTGCCTTGATTTCTCTTATACTCCTTCAGGCTTACCAAACGCGGCCGCTCATTAGGTAATCAAGTCTTCATGCGATTTGTGGAGTAAATAAATTTAGGGTATAGGAGGTACAGGTGTAGGTATTGGTACATTGGTAGCCTTCTTCGTGGGATTCGGTTGATCTCTTGGGCATAGCATCGGTTCATATCCGTTCGGTTTGAATCCAAATACTTCGCGACAGGTATTATCGACAGCAAACAAAGCTCCCAGAGGATAATATTTTTTATCTTTAACCGGGGAGCCAGCTTCGGCTTCTCTAAATCGATCAACATAATCCAGTTTGCCCGCATCCTTCAAGCCTGCATCCGCGATTACATCGTACATAAATGATGAACCCGCCCAGGTCTTTTTGAATCCAAACTGCACGTCTGCTCCCTGGCTCGCATTGATCCGCACCCATGCCAGGTCGGGATCGCTATTCGATCCAGCTGCACCGTCGAAGATCAGTTTATCGTATCCATCCGTCGTGATCGGTGCATCAGATTTATCCCCGGAAAGACCTGCGGTGTTGTGGTTGCTGTCTGCATACACCTGGACATTTGTCGTGGACCATTCCATCGAGTAGGGTGGGTGGGCCAGAACGATGAAATCACCAAACCCATCTGCATTGACGTCTAGCTCAACACCATATTGAATGCCAATCGCGTTGTTTGGGTCAAGACCGATCAGGTCGATCGATACGTAATAAAAGTCTTTGTCATTTCCCAAGCTGAATGTCTCAATATCAAGGTCGGGAACATACGTCATATCCTGTAAAAATGGGCGCTCAAGCCGGTTGATATCATAGGAATCACCGTAGGGCGCGCGTTTTTCTGCGGCGGTTCCCGATGACTCAACATCGAAAACCGGTTTTCCTGAGTCCACTACGGTGGGTGGCGTGATGGTATGCACCACCGCAAGGGTGGGTGTGGTCGTAACCTGGGGTGTACTCGTTACACTCGCGTCCCCCAGGACTTCAGGCTGGTTCGAGACAATTGTCGAATTTCCTACAGATGCAGGCTGGGAGGTTGTAACATTACCTGGAAGACTGCACGCCAACACTACAAATACCAAAATAATGAGAGGAACTGAAATATGGGAATAGGTTCTCATCTCGCTCGCTTTCCTAATAGGTGGAGATTATGCAACATATGCAGGATTATTTCAATAGCAAAATAGTTCCAAAAAAAACCCGTTTTTTACAATAACCGGGTGTTCACGTTCTTTCCAGCTTCTTCTGCTATGCAATGATTTTCACCAAGGACTGGTAAAATTCTATCAAAAATGGCTGGATTGGCCACTGGCGAATTTCACGAGATCAGCCCGCAATTTGTAAACATTCTGCAAAGTTGAATTCCTACTTTATCAGGGATAATAGGTCAACAAGGAATAAACATGAAAACAAAAGTTCTCGTAATAGATGATGACATCGCCATCACCGAGTTGATGAGCATGTTACTCAAGACACATGGTTTTGAGGCGATCACAACCAATAGCGGTGCCGAGGGAATAAAACTGACGGAGGAAAAAAACCCGAATATTATCCTGCTTGACTTGATGATGCCGGACGTGGACGGTTGGCAGGCATGCAAGGCGATCCGCGCCTTTAGCAACGTCCCGATCCTGATCCTTTCAGCTATTAATGATCCACGCATGGTCGCCAGTGTGTTGGATCTGGGCGCAGACGACTTCCTGGTCAAACCTGTTCCAAGTGGAGTGCTGGTCGCGCATATCCGCAAGATGGTCAGGCAGACCGGCTCGATCGGGCTACCCCGAAAAAAAAATGATGCCGGAATTGGAAGAAATACCGCTCCGCTTCCTTCCCTTAACTGATAAATGAATGCTGATCCCGAATGAAGAAGAAGCCCGCCATCTGATAAGTGACGGGCATCTTGTTTATTTCAAGAAGCTCAGCGCTTCGGCGGTCTTTTCAGCCGCTTCCATCATCGGCATATGACCGACTCCCGGCAATTCGATCAATTTCGCCGAAGGCAGGACAGATTTTATTTCGCGCGCGCGATCAACGGGAATTAATGCGTCAGCATCGCCGTGAACGAGCACCACAGGAAAGGAAAAAGAAGAAAGTTGAGAGGAAAGATCATCACGTTCGGCCAAGGCTTTCAACCCACCGATCACTCCTTCTTTGCTCTGTTTACCGATCAAAGGGCGTACGAATTTTTGAACGCGTTCGTCTGCCGAAAGTTTAGGGGTCATCGCATCCACGACCAGGCCGACACCTTTTTGTGCGACTTCCTCGGCCGTCTTGTAGCGCCCATCTTTACGTTCCTGGGTATCCCCCACCGCCTGTGATGAAACCAAAGCCAGGCCACTGACACGATCGGGATATTTCTTCGCGAAAGCCAGCGCCACATACCCACCCATTGAATGCCCGGCGAGCGCGGCTTTTTTAATAGCAAGATGGTCCAGCAGGCCCGCAATATCGTCCGCCATGTCTGAGATCTCGTAAGATGAACTCATCGTCGATGAGCTTCCAAACCCGCGCAAGTCCGGCACAATCAGGTCAAATTGAGATTCGAGCAGAGGAATAACTTCATCCCAGGTGGAACGATCAAGTGGGAAACCATGAATTAAAACGAGCGGGGTCCCTTTTCCACGGCGCACATATGCCAAAGTAATACCGTTTACCGAGAATTTTTCCATTTTAGCCCAGGCCTCTCTGCTCTATCATTGTTTACCTAATTCCACTTAACTTCCACTTTCAATTTAGTTCCCAATTTTGATCGATAGAATATGTGACCATGCTCGCGCCCAAATTCATGGACGCGACGGGTGATGTCCACATCAGCCTTGCAGTAATCAGCCACTTTATCCAGATCGCCCGCACGAAACCATTGCACTGATTGTACCCCGTCGGCTGTTTTCGGCGCGCCTAAAGTCGCGCTGGCAATGGAATCAAGGCTAACCCGAAAACCAAGAGTCTTCTGCAGGTCGAGCAGCAGGTCCAGGGTCGGGAGGGCTGTAAAGCGCGTCCCAGGTGCGTACGGTTGAAGCACGCGGTAGTCAAAGCCGCGCAAGTTAAATCCGATAATTTTCGTCGCCGACTTTAAGTCTTCGATCAGCGCAGGGACATCATTTTCCCAATACACAGTGAACTTATCTCGCAGTCTTGACCAGGTAACCGCGCAGGCCACGCGTAATTTCTCAATGTTTTCGCGTCCACCTACATCCTGAAACAGGTTTTGCGATTCCAGGTCAAAGAATACATAGTTCATGATCTATCTGTCATTCCTTTTGCCACTTCTTCACGTGCAAAGGCCAGGGCTTGTTCACGATTTTCGATCCCACCCGCGGCTTGATTCTCGCGTATGGCTTCCAACAATTGACCAACCAGGGGCCCAGGTTTGAGATCGAGTTCCCTCATTAATTCGTGACCATCCAGCAAGCGTGGCGGGGAAACGACTTCCTCGGGACGCTCCCAGTAATTTTCAAGAAGGATGCGCGCGATCTCGAGATAGGCGACCCAGGTTTCCTGGGTGAGAGTTGCGCCGCGCGTGCCGCGCAAGTCCGCCAGGCTGAGCAAAACGAGATCAATGCCTGCATCGCCGGCATCTCGAAAGAAGCGATAAATGGATTTCCGTGATGGCCTTTGTTTCTCCCCTTCAAACCTGGTGGCGTGGAAATGGATCCTCATATGATTTTTAATGATCTTGTGCACACGATCCATTTCGTCATGGCTCAAGTTGAATGCACGGACGCGGCCCGCGGCAACTTCTGCTCCTTTGATCTCGTGATCGAAGAACCGCATACGACCACTTTGATCAATTGCTTTTGTTTGGGGCTTGCAGACATCATGGTATAACGCGGCAAAGAAAAGCAATGAACGCAAGGAGCGGTCGACGTTGAGGGATTGTGAAAAATGATCTGCGAATTGTTCCCGATAACGTCCCAGTCGCAGGCTGAGCAGACCGGTGAGCGTGTCATTCGTCTCTTCTGCTGAGTAACCGATCCGCAACGCAGCCAGGATATCTTCAAGACTGCCGAGTACGGCCAGCGTGTGAGTCCACACATCATAGACATGTGGCGGAGACTGCTTCAGGCCTTTCAAAGCAACAAGTTCAGGCAAAAAGTGCGGAAGCACGCCCAGCATTTCCAACCCACGCATGGATGCATCTGGCCTGGGCCCATTCAGGATCTTGAACAACTCATCCCGCAATCGTTCTGGAGAGACGCGTCCTAGCTGGATCGCAGATCGCTTCATCGCCTCACGCGTTCCTTTTTCGATACGGAAACCGAAGGCCGCGGCCTGGCGAATTGCTCGCAAAATGCGGACCGGATCATCAGACAGCGAGGTTGAAGCGCAGGCGCGAATGATCTTCGCACGCAGGTCCCGGGCGCCATCCAATGGATCAATGATTGCGTCAGTTTGCAGGTCATAGGCGAGCGCGTTGATGGTGAAGTCCCGCGCACTCAGGTCCTGCTCCAGGCTTTGCCCTGGGTCCGTCGAGGGGTTTGCACCTCGATAGGTTGCAAAATCTAAATAGGTCCGCGAACCATCCTGTTCAGTGACGATCACACGGCCTGTCTCGCGTTCCTCATCAAGAACGAGAAAATCCGCTTTGAGCGTATCTGCAACTTTTCGGGCAAGCGAAATGCCATTTGAGGGCAGAGCAAAATCGAGGTCGGGTGCGAAGCGGCCAAGTAACAGATCCCGCACCGCGCCACCCACAAGATAGACCTGCTGGTCTGGAGGCAAAGCCTTCTTCACTTTTTCGATCAAAGGAGGAAGTGGAAAAGATGTGGGCATGTAAATTATTTCGGGTTTTTCCTTATAACGGCTTTGCTGTGAGGCGCGCAAGGCCTGTTCGGGCGTTCCGCCCTGCGCGATGATCTTGCCGTGCAGACGCGCCACCCAGCGTCCCGCATACGGGGCACTGCTTTGTATGGATTGAGAGGGTTCTTCGTTCATCTCAATTTTCAATGATTGATCGGCAGTCGTGGATTAAATGGAAGGCTTGTATTTTGTCAGGTCAACCACGCCGACGAACGGCAGGTTGCGGTGATACTCATCGAGGTCGAGGCCATAACCAAAGACGAATTTGTTTGGGATGCTGAAGCCCAAATAATGGATCGGGACGTGCGCTTCGCGCCGTTCGGGTTTGTCGAGCAACGCACAGACCTTGAGACTCTTCGGCTGACGCGTTTCAAGCATTTGAAGCACTGCAGAAATGGTATGGCCGCTATCCACAATATCTTCAACAAGCAAGACATCCTTGCCGCGAATATCGGTCTGCAGGTCGAGCGTGACACGCGCAGACCCGCTTGACTCGCGCTTCCCCGCGCCATAGGATGAAACTGCCATAAAGTCTATCATATGCGGTGTGCTGATGCTTCTACTGAGGTCCACCAAAAAAGGCACTCCCCCTCGCAAGATGCAGATGAGCAACAGGTCGCCATTGACATAATCGGCGCTGATCTGCGCGCCGAGTTCCTTGATGCGCGCCTGCAAAGTTTCAGGCTCGATCAGGATTTCAGCCAGCACCTCTTCATAACTTTGCATTGCTCCACCTTTTCGCCAGGAATTAGCGCGGGACTTCGCCCCACTAACGTGGGACTTCGTGATGCTGCCTGCAACGCGCTTCATACAATTCAGACGCTCCAACAATGACAACAGGATCGTCGTAGCGCGCGGGCTTGCCGTTGACGAGACGCTGCGTGCGGGAGGCTTCATCACCACAGACCATGCAAATGGCATGTAATTTGGAAACATGTTCGGCCTTGGACATCAATACGGGCATGGAGCCAAATGGCTCACCGCGGAAATCCGTATCCAGGCCTGCAACGAGCACGCGCACGCCTCGATCGGCCAGTTCCTGAGCTACATTCACAACTTCCGCATCGAGAAATTGTGCTTCGTCAATCCCGACGACGGTTGTATCTTGATCCAGCTTCAAGCGAATATCCGCAGCCTTCTCCACGGGAATGGCGTCGAAATTCGAGCCTGCATGCGAGGTCACCTTTTCGGCTGCATAACGAATATCAATGGCTGGCTTGAAGACCTGCACTTTTTGTTTTGCGATCTTGGCGCGCACCAGGCGGCGGATCAATTCATCCGTTTTACCGCTGAACATCGAACCACACACGACCTCGATCGAACCCTGCGTATGACGCATATCACCTCTCATCATTGCGGCCCTGGCAATGACGCATGAAATTAGAAGACAGGCAGATGCTTTTGCATCTGCCTGTCTAGTTTACCTGAGAACCTTATTGCTGACAAAGTACCCGAAGGGTAAAACCTTATGATTTCTCTGCAGCCGGAGCGGAGGGAACCTCGAAGCCGAGGGCGCGCAGCTTCTTCTTTGCCGTGGTCATGGAAGATTGGGCAAAACCGCTGATCGCAAGCAAACCCGCGTCACCTTCAGCTAACTTTGCCAGGAATTGACCAATGGTCAGGATGCCGGCCTTCTTTAGCGCGTCTGTCGCGCGGGGTGAAATTCCGAGATCATCCACAGCGCGATCAGGAGAGTTCTTGGCCTCTTCCTTGAGCTTCTGGGTTTCCACGTAGGTCTGGCGGGCAGAGAGCTTCTTGTAAAAGCGATCAACCTGACCTTCGATGTCAATGAGTCGGGCGGCCTCACCGGTAAAGAACGGATGACACTTCGAGCACACGTCGATGCGCAATTCCTTCTTTGTGGAAGTGGTCACCCATGTAGTGCCGCACGAAGCGCAGGTCACTTTTGCTTCAAATACTGGGGGATGGATTTCTGCCTTCATAATTATGCCACCTCAGCGGGAACAACATTCACACGCTTGCGCCCATGGACAATATCAAACATCACGATCCCATCCGCGACCGCGAACAGGGTGTCATCCTTGCCAACCAAAACGTTCAAGCCAGGCTTGATCTTGGTACCACGCTGGCGCACAAGAATATTGCCGGAAAGAACGAATTGACCGGCATAACGCTTCACGCCCAAACGCTGGGCATTGCTGTCACGTCCGTTGCGGGTTGAGCCGCCGCCTGTTTTATGTGCCATTTCTGCCTCACTTACTTCTTCTTGGAGTCGGGCTTCTTTGTCGTCGTGGACTTGGAAGGCGACTTGCTTGATGTAGATTTCTTTTCACTTTTCTTTGCGGAGGACTTCTCCGCTTCCTTCTTGGGAGTGGGAGCCTTAGCCGGCTTCTCAGCCTTGGATGCTTTCTTCGGCTCAGCCACTTCCGTCTTCGCTTCAAATTCCTTTTTTACAACAGGCTTTTCAACTTTACGCTCTTCACCAGGCTTGCCGATGAAATCGATCATCAGCCGGGTGTAATGATGGCGATGACCACCCTTCACACGGATGCGTTTCTTTGGGCGGTACTTGAATGAAATAACCTTGGGGCCCCTGAGATGCTCCACAACAGTGGCTGAAACCAGAATACCACTGACCGCCGGAGTGCCGATCATGAACGTATCATCATCGCCCATGAGCAGGACACGTTCAAAGTCAAACTTTTTACCCACTTCATGGGCCAGGCGATCCACATCGATGGTGGAGCCTTCGAGCGCGCGGTATTGCTTGCCGCCGCTTTCGACGATTGCAAATCTCATTTTATTTCTCCAGTCATTCACTTCGCCGCGCGTCCTGCGGAGGT
>CAZSVR010000029.1:0-12619 GCA_964610295.1 uncultured Anaerolineaceae bacterium | reverse complement strand
CCGTGGGGAAGCTGGGTTATTTTACAGTCAACCGCCCCGGTTTTCTAGTCCGGGGCAGAAGCGGACAATATTATACATGCGGGAGGACGCTCTTGTCAATAATTTTCTTGCATAATTTTGACCTAAGTTTATGCGGCAGTTAAACTGCAGTATAAACATCGCATATTACCTGGGTAGCATTGCTGTGAGGCTCCTGGTGACCGCCTGCAACTGACCTGCATGGCCCTTGATCTTGTTCACGTCACCGGTGCGCAAGCCGGACTGCGCATCCGCGATGGTCCGGGTCGTGGAGGCTTCATGATCAATGATCTTTTGCGTAATGCCCTCCAGGTTGGTAAGCTCGAGCGCGACCTCCTGGGTTGAATCGATCATCCTTTTATGCTGTTCGATAATCCTGGTGATATCGGTCATAGAAGCCGTCAATTTATCTGAAAACCGGACGCAGGGTCCCGCACTGGATTTTGCGGCTGAGCCCCGCCTTTCAAAGTAGATTTGATCGCTGTGGGCATGGCAATATCTCCTGGGAAAATTTTTGAATATGATTTACCTGATCGCACAAAGGTAAGGTGAAGCAGATATACCTTAATTCTTTTTCAATAACATCCTTGTTGACAAAGATTCCTTTCTCGTATATGCTGGCATCGTCTGACTTGCTACAAAAGGAGAGAATATGAATGAAACCGATTTAAAATGGGATCGCATTCGCAAATGGTCCGGGTGGATGGTTCTTCCGCTGATAATTGGCATGCTGATCGCAGCCACCATCCCACGACCTGTGATCGGCGTTATTCGCCTCGACGATGCGATCTACGCTCAGACTGCGCGCGACATGGTGACGCAGATCAATTACGCGATCGACCATTCAGAAGTTCGCGCAGTGGTGCTCGCGCTGGATAGCCCCGGCGGCACAGTTGTGGATACCGAAGCGATATATATGGAACTGGCCCGCTTGCGGGCAAAGAAACCCGTCGTAACCGCTGTCAACGGGATGTCTGCAAGCGGGGCCTATTACCTCTCGGCAAATACGGACTATATCTACGCCAAACCGACTTCACTGGTAGGCAACGTGGGTGTGATCGGTTACCTGCCACCCACACCATTCATTTTCGAAAATATCATTTCGACCGGCCCGTACAAACTCTGGGGTGCGCCGCGTGATTCAGATATGCGCGAGATCGAAATGGTCAAGCAGGGTTTTTATCAGGCCGTCATGCTCGGGCGCGGTAACCGTCTCAAGATCGGCCCTGAGATCCTCCTGCGCGGGCAGATCTGGAGCGGCACAGAGGCGCTGCGCCGCGGCATCATCGACGCATTAGGCACCGAGACGGATGCGATCAAGAAAGCCGCGCAACTTGCCCTGGTCTCACATTTTAAAGTGGTTGATCTGCGTGAGCTCGCAGGTATCCAAGGCACCGGCTATTCATTCTTCATCCAAAGTCCGGAAGGCGTTACCCTGCCGTATCCGAACAAGCCAGGCATGTATATGTTATACATTCCTCAACTACCGGTGAAGGAATAGGAGGCCGACATGAAAAAGGAAATGCTATGGATCGCGCTCGCTGCCCTACTCTTACCCATCCTTGCACGCGGACTCTGGTTCTATCAGGGCGTGTCGCACCGGCCGACAATCGAGACGCCGGATTACGCCTCCCTTACCATCCCCCAGCCTCCGCTGCAGACGCCGGTCGCAGAGGAAGATATCAAACAGGTGGGTGGTGTTGTGGTCATGGACGCCACCCACGCCAACCAATTCCAGCCAGCGGAAGCCCAATCGCTTAAAGAAGCCATTGAAGACCGCGGTGGTAAATTGGAATTCATCACAGACTCCACATTGCTCGAAAATCAGTTGAAATATGCCAGCGCGTACGCTGTGCTTTCACCCTCCACTGCTTTCTCGACTGGCGAGATCAATCTTGTTAAAGCATTTGTAGACCGCGGCGGCCGGCTGGTTGTTTTTACTGACGCCACGCGCGGCATGGTCTTCAGCGATTTCTTCACAGGCACGACCACGGTTTACCCGGATACATACGCCGCCAATCCGTTGCTGGAAAACTTCGGCATCACGGTCAACAACGATTACATGTATAACCTCGCGGAAAATGAGGGAAATTTCCGCAATGTGTTCTTTGATGAGTTCGGCAAGTCTGAGTTGACATTTGGTCTTAAACAAGTGGCCCTTTATGGCGCGCACTCGGTCTCATCGGACTCGGGGCTGGTCCTGTTTCGAGGATCAGACTCAACCTTTTCGTCCGTTTCAGATGCGCATGATCCAGCTCAGGGCGGCGCGGCAATGAGTGCGGACGGGAATGTCGTTGCATTTGGCGATTTCACATTCCTGACACCGCCGTATGACATCGTTGCGGATAATTCCACTTTGATCACGAATATTGCAGATTTCCTGCTGGGGGGGAAGCGCACTCCCTCCCTCGCGAACTTCCCTTATGTTTTCAGCCAGCGAGTCGTGCAGGTCTTTCCTACTTCTGATGTGCAAATCACCGCGGAAATGATCGCCGCGCTCAGCCGGCTGCAAACATCCCTGCGAGCGATCAATATCTCGATGGAGATCGCAACTGAAAACCCAGCGGATGGAGAGGTTCTGTTCCTAAGTACCTTCGCTCCGTCTGAAGACCTGGACCCGATCATTGGTCGATTCGACCTGGTGACCGATGATTTCAGTGAATTTGTGACCATCCCCGGCTTTGGGGACATCGGCCGTGCGGGCAACGGGGTCCTGCTCTTTGAATCCGGGAAAAAGGGCAATACCCTTGTCCTGCTTTCAGATACGTTGGAGGATCTCATTTCATTGCTGGATACCGTGAGCAGTGGTAGTCTGGCTTCCTGTGTTTTGCAGGATCAGATCGGTGTTTGCAGCGTCGGGTTCGGCGGGAGTTTTTCGGACGGGTCCGGAGATTCTCAAGGCTTCGGAGAGGGTGAAGCGACCTCCGAGCCGACCAGCGGTGAGGGAACGCCAACCCCAGCACCAGTGGAAACTCCAGCCGGTTAGATTGATCAAGATCTGATTTATCGAAAGGACTCAGCATGAATGCTTTAATTGAACTCGGATCTGTGAAAGGTCATCTCGCAAGACCCTCTGGAAAAGGTCCCTGGCCTGCAGTGATCGTCATTCAGGAATGGTGGGGCCTGGACGCGCAAACCAAATCCATTGCAGACCGTTTCGCAAAAGAAGGGTATCTCGCGTTCGCAGCGGACTTGTATCATGGCGAACTCGCGCAACTCGGCGATGCTGATACTGCCATGAAGCTCGTGCAAAAATACGGTCCGAATGCACCTGCTCAGCTCGAGTCTGTATTCGACGCCCTCAAATCACGTCCTGATTGCAATGGAAAAGTTGGAAGCGTGGGATTTTGTTTTGGCGGACGCGTGTCGCTCTCACTGAGCACATTGCGTCCGGTGGACGCCGTTTGCACTTTTTATGGGGGTGGCATGCAGGATGTTTTCAAACAACTCCGCACAAATCTCAAAGCCCCCGTGCTGGGCTTCTTCGGCGACGCAGACCAATCCATTCCTGCCGGCACCGTTCAAGAGTTCGAAAAGCTACTGGATGAAGTTGGCGTGGAGCATGAGGTCGTTACCTATCCCAATTCCGGTCATGCCTTCTTCCGCGACAGCGACCCGAGCGTATACAAACCGGAAGCATCCAAAGATGCCTGGGAGCGGACCAAAAAATTCTTCGCAAAGAATCTGAACTGAATTACAGACAGCTGACCATGGACGACAGACCACTGTGAATCGTGGTCTGTCGTCCATGGTCTTTTTATTGACAAATCCCCACCCATCCTGTACCCTCGTTTCATGATTGAATTGAATCGCCTTCAGCATCAGATCGTTGAATCACCCCTTGACTCACGTCTCTTCGTTTCTGGCAGCGCGGGGACCGGAAAAACCACTGCCGGCGTGGAACGCTTACGTTTTTTGCTCGCAGGAGGTGTGCCTGCCGATTCGATCCTCATGCTCACACCGCAACGGACTTTGCAAGAGCCATACCTGGATCTGCTTTACAGCCCTGAACGCAAGGCCGGCGGTGAGGCCACTTCTGCCACCCTGGGCGGCCTCGCGCGCCGTATGTGCGACTTGTTCTGGCCAATCGCCGCAGATCCTGCGGGATTTAAAAACCCGCAGCTCCCGCCCGTATTCCTGACCCTCGAAACCGCGCAATATTACATGGCTTATCTGGTAAAGCCCTTGCTCGAAAAAGGTTATTTTGAATCCCTCACCATTGATCGTAACCGCCTGTACTCCCAGATCCTCGATAACCTGAACAAAGCCGCGGTCGTCGGCTTTCCTTATACAGAGATCGCGACGCGCCTGGATTCTGCCTGGTTCGGCGACCCGGTCCAGCGCCGCATCTATCAAGATGCGCAGGAATGCGCCTCCCTCTTCCGCATCTATTGCCTTGAACATAATCTCCTCGACTTCTCGCTTCAACTGGAAGTGTTCACCGATATCCTTTGGCCGCAGGCACAAGTACGCGAGTATCTTTCGAATACATATCATCATTTGATCTACGACAACATCGAAGAAGATACCCCGCGCGCGCACGACATCGTCAGTGAGTGGAGCGGGGACTTTCAATCCATCTTATTCCTTTACGACGAAGATGCGGGCTATCGCTATTTCCTCGGCGGCGACGCAGTTACGGGCCGCGCGTTGAGCGCATTGTGCGACGAAATCATATCGCTTGATGAAAATTTCGTTTTGTCTGAAGCAGTCGACCAATTATCGCGAGGGCTGGTTGCCGCGATCTCATCGAAGGATATGCCTCAAGACGTCGACTCTTTTGAAGAACATCGGCCTTTTGAGATATTGAAGCGGAATGATAACAAGGATGAAACGCCGAGGTTTTACCCTCAAATGCTGGATGCGGTCGCAGCTGAAGTGCGGTCCCTGATCTCTGATCGCCAGATCCTGCCTTCCGAGATCGTCATCCTCGCGCCCTATCTCTCGGACGCGTTGCGCTTTTCCATCACACACCGCCTGGATGTAGCCGGGATCCCCTGGCGCACACACCGTCCCTCGCGTTCATTGCGCGACGAATCCGCCAGCCAGACCTTGCTCACACTCTCGGCGCTCACGCACCCGCATTGGAATATTCATCCCACCAAATTCGACGTGGCACACGCGTTGATGTTCGCGCTCGATACCGATCTGGTGCGCGCCCAATTACTGGCCGAGATCGTATACCATCCGCGCGACCTGCGTCTCTCGACCTTCGAGCAGATCAACCCTGAGATGCAGGCACGCATCACCTACGCCCTCGGCGAACGCTATTCCACATTTCAAAACTGGGTCATGGGATACCGCGCCTCCAGCGCGCTGCCGTTGGATTTCTTCCTGCGAAAACTATTTGGTGAAGTGCTCTCTCAACCCAATTATGGATTCCACGAGGACATGGACGCGGTGCGCGTCGCGGCGAGCCTGATCGAATCGATCAAGAAGTTCCGTTATGCGATGGAACCGTCTTATGTAAAGATGGACAGTCCCGCCTTCGACCTCGGCAGGGAATATCTCGCCATGCTGGAAGATGGCGTCATCGCCGCACAATATTTGGAGTCGTGGCGGAATGAAAATAAGGAGGCGGTGCTGATCGCGCCCGCGCATACCTTCCTGATGATGAACCGCCCGGTGAAAGTGCAGTTCTGGCTTGACCCGGGCTCCAATGGCTGGGTGGAACGCCTCGCGCAGCCCTTGACACAACCCTACATCCTCTCACGTCACTGGGAACAAGGCCGTGTCTGGACGGATGCAGATGAAGTCAGCGCGGAATCTGAATCGCTCGCGCGACTCGTGAGCGGGCTGCTCAGTCGCTGCCGCGAAAAAATAATTCTGGCATTATCAGATCTCGGCGAGGCGGGTTTCGAACAACGCGGCACCCTGCTGAGGGCCTTCCAGAAAGTCCTGCAAAACCAGGAGAGTTGATCTGTGATGAGATCAAAGAACATTCTTCCATTGACTGGACTCATTCTTTCGATCCTCGCCTGTGATGTCACCGTCGATCTGACCTCCACGCCCGAACCTGTTTCTTCTCAAGAGACTTTGATCACGCCCACAACAGAATCTGCTCTCACATCACCGTCTCCCGCGTTGACCTCGGACGGGCCGGCCCTCTCAAACTGTCCGCTCTTCCCGAGTGATCACATTCTCAACGCGCGTGTGGACACATTACCCATCCACCCGCAATCCGACGCGTGGATCGACAGCATCGGCCGCGACGAGCTCTTCCACATGGACTTTGGCTCAGGCACATGGGACAGCGGACCCATAGGCATTCCGTTCAATATTATTTCCGGCTCAACCGTAAGTAAATATTCCCTTGAGTTTTATTATCCCGATGAATCTGACGCGGGGCCCTATCCAATTCCCGGAAATCCAAATATCGAATGGGGAAGCGATCATCATATCCTTGTTGTAGACACAGATACCTGCACGTTGTACGAAATCTACGATGCAAGTTTTGATGACGGCGCGTGGAGCGGCGGCTCCGGCGCGATCTGGGATTTGAACTCCAATGCCTTGCGCCCCGCAGACTGGACCTCTGCCGACGCAGCCGGTTTGCCCATTCTGCCTGGTCTCGTTCGTTATGATGAGATTGTTTCGGGTGCGATCGATCACGCGTTGCGTTTCACTGCCGAAGACACGGCAGGTTACATCTGGCCTGCGCGTCATCAAACCTCTGACCCGCACGATGGAATCCCACCGATGGGTGCGCGTTTCCGTTTGAAATCAAGTTACGGGACATCGGGCTTTCCGCCCGAAATGCAGATCATCTTGCAAGCGATGAAAACTTACGGAATTATTTTGGCTGATAACGGCTCGAACTGGTACGTCAGCGGCGCGCCCGACGAACGCTGGGACAATGACATGTTGCATTTACTGGATGCATTGCCGGGAAATGACTTTGAAGCCGTGGATACCTCAGTGTTGATGATAGATGTGAATTCGGGTGCAACGCGCCCACAATAATTATTATTCTATGCCATACTGGAAACTTTACTATCATTTTATTTGGGGTACAAAGAATCGATTACCGTTGATCGATTCTGCACTTGCGCCTGAACTGTACCGCGCCATCGCGGCCAAGGTAAAGGATATGGAAGGATTCCTTCACGCACTTGGCGGGATTGAAGACCACGTCCATCTCGCGGTTTCTGTTCCACCAAAAGTTGCGCCGGCAAAATTCATCGGCGACGTGAAGGGGAATAGCTCACATTACATCAATCATGTTGTCAGGCCCGATTTTGAATTCCACTGGCAGGATGAATACGGCGTTCTGAGTTTTGGCGAGAAAAACCTCACGGCAGTGGTACGATATATTCACAACCAAAAACGACATCACGCGGACGGGACGTTGATCGCGGCAATGGAGCAAATAAATGAACGATAATCTGCGCAATATGGATTGGCGGGTGCCTCAACGCCGCACGGGCATAAATGCCCATGCTACGCCTACAAAGTCGGCTAAAGCCGACTAGCCCGCTTTCGCGAAGTACCCTTTAGGGAAGCGGGCCTCGTATCAATAGCACGGTGGTTTATCACCGTGCGGGCATTGGGCGAAACAACCCTGCCTGTGATCTACAGGGTGATTAATGGCGGTTCAGAAGGCGTTCAGGTATTACAATGAGGCTGGAGAGAATTTATGCCATTAAAAGACCATCTCGATTTGCATAAAGCATATAAAAGGGTTCAACAGGATAAAAGAGACGATACGCTGCCTGACATTGTGAATTATCGGGATTATGAAAGATTAGTAAGAGAAAACCTTGAGTCTCTCAAATCGCAAATTGAGGTGCCGAATCAATATCAAGCAAAAGCCCCGTCCTACATTGAGATTCCCAAAAAAGGGTTTACGTTACGACCTGTAGCCGCGCCAAAAATTGATGACCGAATTCTTTACCAAGCAATTGCAGACCTTTTAGCCCCACACTTCCAACCAGAATCTTGCGTGTATAGCAACAAACTTTCAAGTAATTTAAATTCGACTAGAATGTTTTCATTAGGTGTCGAATCGTGGCTGCAATTTCAAGATGATGTCGGAAAGTATTGCGACAAGTACCCCTTTGTTGTTGAAACAGATATTACTGCATATTTTGAACACATTGGCCATAAATACTTAACCAACCGAATTCAAGATCTATTCGCGGGAAGAATTGATGACGATGTTTTGAAAGATATAAAAGTTCTTTTGCCACGGCTGTGGCGCAGGTGGAATAAAAACAAGGATTTTGGAATGCCCCAAGTTAACGACGCGTCATCTTTCTTTGCCAATTTGTTTTTAGACGAATTAGACAAATGGATGTTAAGAAATAATTTTGTTTTCATGAGATATGTTGATGACATGCGTGTCTTTGCTGAAGATGAACCGAAAGCACGGCGCGCTTTAGCAGAACTTATTTCACAGTTAAGAGACATGGGCCTTTATATTGCATCAGGCAAGACTTCCATAAAAGAAACTGCTCCTTTGCTGAAAGAAATACAAGAAAATTCAAAACACATGAATCTAATAGAGGCGGAAATAAATACTCGGATTCCATCTCGAATTGAGAACGCTGCCCACATGTTAGAAGACCTGATTACCGAGCTTATTGCTAATCCCGACAAGTTTAACGATAGACATTTCCGCTTTTGTGTACATCGTTTCAAAAAAATGAAGATAAACAATCTGGCATTAGAGGCACACGAGCATGTTGTCGAAGAAGTATTACGACGCTTAATAACGATGCCTTACTCAACCGATATATTCATTGACTACTTATCGTTGTTTCCTGAAAGTGAAATTGTACAAATCAAAGTCATTGAATTCTTGGAAGGCAACTACAACATTTATTCTTGGCAAGAAATGTTATTGCTTGAGCTCCTCATTAGATTGGAAATGCGACCTGAAGTAAAAGACAGAGCCTTAAGTATCGCTCGCTCAATTGCAAAGAACGACCAAAAGCACGAGGCGTGCAGAGAACGGGCGTTTGTGTTTTGGGGCAAAAATGGGGACTATCAGGATAGAAGAGAAATTCGAGGATGTTATCATGATGAGCATCGCGAAGATATTCGCCGTGCAATCCTGTTTACGATTCAAGAAATGCAGGCTGGGGAAAGAAACAATTTTTTGGCCAATGCTACAAACGATTCGACCGCTTTAAAAATGACCGCCGAATATATTCAAAGTCTATGAAGACCAACGTATCATTTCTACGACCCGCCCAAAGGTTTTGAAATATCAGAAGGCTGGGACTCAAACGATATTGACGATTTGCCAATACCATCTCCATGAGTCACTTGACACCTGACACCTCAACACATGACACTTAACTTCACCCTCCGCCCCTCCCAAATTGAAATTCTGAAGTACCGGCGCGGCAAGCTCGGCATTTCCGCTGTACCCGGCTCGGGCAAGACCTTTACGCTCAGCGCCCTCACTGCGCAGATCATCACCAGCGGCGTGCTCGAGACCGATCAGGATGTGCTGGTGGTCACGCTCGTCAACTCGGCGGTGGATAATTTTTCCGCGCGCATTGGAAAAATGGTCGAACAACGCGGACTCATCCCACAGCTCGGCTATCGCGTGCGCACGCTGCATGGACTCGCGCATGACATCGTCCGTGAGAAGCCTGCGCTGGCCGGGCTGGAGGAGCGCTTTCAAATCGTGGACGAACGCGAGGCAGAACTCATTCGCACTGAAGCCGCCGGTGCGTGGCTCGCGACCTTCCCCTACACGCTCGATGATTACCTCGACCCGCAAATGGACGCTTCCAAACGCGATTGGGTAAAGCGCAAGCAACTGCCTGACCTGGTCCACGGGCTCGCGCTGGCTTTCATCCGTTCGTGTAAAAATCTCACGCTCACACCGGAAGACCTGCGCCGCAAACTAGATGCGAGTCCGGGTGCGTTGCCGCTTGCTGAAATGGGCTGGTGGGTCTATGAAAAATATCAACAGGCCCTGCGATATCGCGGCGCAGTGGACTTCGACGATCTCATCGCGCTCGCCTATAAGATCCTGCAACTTGATCCGGAATACCTCGCCCGTCTGCAATATCGTTTCCCCTTCATCCTCGAAGATGAGGCGCAGGACTCAAGCGAAATTCAGGAAAACATTTTGCGGCTGCTTGCAGGTCACGGGAATTGGGTGCGCGTCGGCGACCCGAATCAGGCCATCTTTGAGACCTTTACCACCGCTGACCCTAAACTGCTCAAGGATTTCATCGCGCGTGAAGCGGACTCTAATAATGAACTGCCAGTCAGTGGACGCTCGCAGGGACATATCATTGACCTCGCCAACTATCTTATAGATTGGACAAACACTTCACACCCCGCCCCAGTCTGCCGCGAGGCACTAGGGATCCCTCACATCCAACCCACCGCGCCCGATGACCCGCAGCCGAATCCGCCGGCGGACCCGGAAGCGATCCGCTTCGCTAGTAAGAAATACACACCTGAAGAAGAAGTGACCGCGGTCGTCAGCTCGATCCAGAAGTGGCTGCCCGATCATAAAGAATCGACCGTTGCAGTATTAGTTCCACGCAACCTGCGGGGGTTCGACGTCATCGAAATGTTGAAGAAACACAAGATCGACTATGTGGATATCCTCGCCAGCACCAATAAGACGCGCGTCGCCGCGGGCGCGATCGCGAACGTGATGGCGTATCTATCCGATCCATCCTCGGCGCCAAAGTTGACGCGGGCCTATCAGGTGTGGCGAAGAGAATGGAGGGAGAGCATGTCGTTGCGAGGAGCGACAGCGACGAAGCAATCTCCTGTGGACGAGGAGAATGCTAACGATGAGGAGATTGCTTCGCGAAGTGCGCTCGCAACGACATCTAACGAGGAGGAGATTGCCTTATTACAAAAGGAACTCCTCTCGACGTCGAGTGGATTACTCCGCAAGATTGGCGAAGTGGAAACATTTATAGCACCGACTCCTGACCGTGACTGGCTGTCAACTCTGGGCGAGTCCGAAGCGGAGCAAGTCATCCACGAATTAGAAGAATTCCGCGTGGTAGTCAATCGCTGGTTGAAAGCGGGCACACTTCCCATTGACCAATTGATCCTGACCCTTGCGCAGGAACTTTTCACCGACGCGGCAGATTTGGCGTTAGCGCACAAGCTCGCACTCGTGCTAAGTCAGGCCGCGGACGATCACAGCGACTGGCGCCTGCCCGAACTGACTGCGGAGTTGGGCGTGATCGCGCGCAACGAACGGCGCTTCATCGGCTTCTCGTCAGACGACTCGGGGTTTGACCCGAACGCGCACCGCGGGGTGGTGGTGGTGACGACCATGCACAAGGCCAAGGGGCTCGAGTGGGACAGGGTGTATTTGATGAGCGTGAATAATTATGACTTCCCGTCGCTCCAGTCATATGATCGTTACATTTCGGAGAAGTGGTTCTTGCGCAGTGGGCTAAATCTTGAAGCAGAAGCTTTGGCACAATTACGCGCGTTGAATTCCAAGAGTGAGTACGAATGGTATGAAGAGGGCGCGGCCACCGTGCAGTCGCGCGCCGATTACACGCGCGAGCGATTGAGGCTGTTATATGTGGGCATTACCCGCGCCAAAAAAGACCTGTTCGTCACGTGGAATTCAGGCCGGCAAGGCGACGCACAACCGAGCCTGGCGATGGAGGCGCTACGAGGATGGTGGGAATCGGTGAAGAGAAATCAGTGAGTGGAGGAATTTTCTTATCTAAATGGGTGAAAATATGTATTTTGTAAGATAATTTACTATTGACTTACTTTTTGTTCATTGGTATATTACAAGCAAGATTTCATAAGGAGTATTAAATGGAAACCATTGCGACATCCAAAGGACAAGTGGTCATTCCGTCAAAAATTCGGCGGCAACTTGGTATCAAGGAAGGCACACACCTGCGAATTGACGTGGATGAGCGCAACCGTCTCATCCTCACACCCGTTACGCGCGAATTTGTGCATTCTTTGCGTGGAAAATATAAGGGGAAAGGCTTGATGAAAGCATTGATGGCTGACAAAAAGCGGGAGAAGGAGTACTAAATGACACGCAAATCCAAAGCTAAAGCCCTAGTCATGGACACTTGGGCAATTATTGCCTACCTTGAAGACGAAGCATCTGCCAAACAGATTGCCGACCTGATAGCCAGCGCACACGAGCAGGAAATTCCCGTTTATATGACAGTCGTCAACGTTGGCGAAGTCTGGTACAACATTGCGCGTGAAATCTCAGAAGATGACGCAAACAGTAGCGTCAAGGAACTGCGCGACCTGCGGATTCAATTCGTAGATGTGGATTGGGAACTAACCCAGGAAGCCGCACGATTCAAATCGCAACATAAGATGTCTTACGCAGATTGTTACGCGGCGGCATTGGCGAAAGCGAAGAAGGCGGATTTGGTGACGGGGGATAAAGAGTTCAAGGCTCTGGAAAAGGAAATGAAGATAGAGTGGGTATAACATGAAGAAGGATTTGATCGTGACGTGGAATTCAGGCCGGCAGGGCGACGCGCAACCGAGCCTTGGTATGGAGGCGTTAAGAGGTTGGTGGGAAAATCGAACATGACTCTGCGAGACGGACGCTCGCCCCGACGACACTTGCGCCGCACTGCGTTCGTTGCAGTGCAGGTGAGCAATCCTGTGGACC
>CAZSVR010000028.1:11887-48780 GCA_964610295.1 uncultured Anaerolineaceae bacterium | reverse complement strand
ATAAAAACCGAGCACAACCCCCGGAAAACTGTAGAATGCAATGCGGCGAGAGGGAAGCGTTACATCCTTCCAATACGCATTTTCATGATCAATATCCGGGCAATGCCGTTTGCAGGCGGTGCATTTCCCGCATTGTGAATTGCTGATCGTGCGCAAGGAATTTGGGTCCGTATAGATCCGTTCAACCGTGCCAACCGGGCAAATGAAGTTGCACCAGGACTTGCCTGAAAAAGAGAAATTCGTCAGCGCGGCCATGCCCGCGATCCCGATCAGGGTGAAGCCTAGGATGGGGCCATCGCCATCGATCAATACCAAACGCACGACAAGCATCACCACAAGGAACGCTAGAGAGATGACGAAAAACCAGCGTTCCATCCATTCGGGAACATGGCGGACCTTGGCCTTCTTGGGTTTCAGTCGTACTCCAAATGTCCCCCAAAATGCGAGTGGGCAAATCCGCCGCCAGGTGTTGAATCCCATCAATACAATGCTGATGATCAATAACGGAAGCGCCATCGTCCAGAAGATACGGGGTCCCAAATTGGTCGTAAAACAAACCACGACGATGCCAACATAGCCAACGACCAGCAAACCTTTTACCCAATCTTCGAACGAGAAAGAGCGTGCAATGGCGAGTTGTGATTTCATCGATAATCTCCCAAACCACCAATATATCAGAATATTATATTACATCCAGGATTGATTGCCAAAACCCTTGACAACTTACTAACTAGTAAGTAATATCAGGGTAGATGGTTAGAACCTTCAATACTCAAAGGGCAATCCTGGATTTAGCGGAGTCGATGCTGCAGGATAAAGGCTTTAATGGCTTTAGCTATGCTCATATCGCGGCAGAACTGGGCGTAAAGAACGCGGCCATTCATTATCACTTCCCCTCGAAAGAGGAGTTGGGATGCGCGGTGATCCAGCGTTATCGCGACCGCTTTCAGTTGTGGATCAACAATGCACGCGTAAAAGATCTATCTCCGCGGGAAAAACTGGATTGGTTCTTTGGCATTTACACCAGCATGCGCGCGGACAAAGGCAAGGTCTGTCTGGCGGGTTCATTGGAGACCGACTTCAATGCCATCCCCGAGTCGTTGCGCCATCAGACGGAAGCGTTGACCAATGAATTGCTGTCCTGGTTGCAGTCCGCGCTAAAAGCAGGACGAGAGGCCGGTGTATTTCATTTCAACGGTGAGCCTGTCAGCAAGGCGGCTTTGGTTTTATCCAGTTTGCAGGGTGGTTTGCAAATGGCCCGTGCGCTGGGAACAAAAAAGTTTCATGCAGTTGTTGAACAGAATAGACAGGACCTGCTCGCGTAAATTTTTTTGTCATCAAAACTTACTACTTAGTAAGTAAACAAAAAGGCGAACCTATGACCACTTCAACATCCCCCATCGAATCACAGGTAATCGTGAAAAAGGCATATCGTGCATTTTTCGGCCCGGGCAAATATGAAGTGAAATCAGCAGACGAGGATATCCTTGCGCGCGGGAACAATTCCCGCATCTCATTTGAGGGTGGCGAATTGGCTGTCACAACCTGGGGAAATAAAGGCCGCTCTGTTTTGTTGATGCATGGCTGGGGTGGAGCCCGCGCACAGATGACGGGCTTTGTAGACCCGTTATTATCTGCTGGATATCGCGTCGTGGCTTATGACCAACCCGCGCATGGCGAATCAGATGGAAAGACTACCAATATCCTCGAGATCGCACCCACTATGGATCTAGTCGCGAAGCGTGAAGGAAAATTTGACTCGATCATTGCTCACTCCTTCGGGACGTTGATCAATTCCTATGCACTCGTCAAGCGAAATTTCCCACCTCCTGCGAGGCTGGTATATTTTGGCTCTTTCAACCGGCTGATGGACGCCCTCGCGCGCTTTCAAGCTCAGGCGAATTTACCTGATGAGATCATCGAAGGATTACGCGCCATGATCTATCAGAATTTTGAAGGGGATGTATTGGATTCCATTGTCAATCAGACTCTGACCCAGCAGATCAATATCCCTGCTTTGATGTTCCATGATACTGCGGATAACGTCACACCAGTTGAGGATAGCCGTGCCATCGCAAAAGCATGGAAAAGCGCGCAGTATATCGAGACTGAAGGATTGGGTCATAGAGGCGCCTTGCAATCTGAGGCGATCCACGAACAAGTTATAAATTTTTTGAAAGGCCGGGCAGGTACGCGTTAAGCAAGCCAGGTCGCTTATCAACGATCTTGCAATTAATTAAATGGCACAGATCAGGCACACCCAGAGTGATAGAATCGCCCTCGCTGTGTTCTTTTGCCGGGCCGACGTGCACGGAAAGAAGCGTTCAGATATTTTGGATTGAGATGACAGGAGTAATTATGATGCAAACATGGGATCGTCTGAAATCATTGGTAAAAACGGATTTTATTTGGTGGTTCCTTATCGCCACAGGGATCATCCTGCGCTTACGGCAATATCTTGCAAATCGATCGCTGTGGGGTGATGAAGCCGCTCTGGCGGTTAATATCGTGGATCGTTCGTTTGCCGGCTTAACTCAAAAGCTCGGTTTCCATCAAGCCGCGCCACTTGGTTTTTTATTTATTGAGAAACTTTCCATTATTCTTTTGGGGAACACCGAGTACAGCCTGCGTCTTTTCCCATTGTTTTCCGGAATACTGGCAGTCTACTTGATGTATCGCATTGCCAAGGAAAATTTTGGAGTGACCGGAATATTTGCGGTCATCATGTTTTCGGTTAACTCGTGGTTGATCTTTTATTCCTCCGAACTCAAGCAATATTGCAGTGATGTTACGATTGCTTTACTGCTGGTCTATTTGTCGATCCGCTGTCTTAAAGAAAATACGCAGATCAAGGATTTTATTTGGCTGGGAGTTGCAGGCATCGTCACAATATGGATTTCCCATATTTCCATTTTCATTCTGGCGGGAATCGGATTGGTCCTGGTCCTTGAAAAAATTATACGTAAAAAGTTTGTGCCTTTTGTCTGGCTGCTTGGTTTAGGCGCCTGCTGGCTTGTCTCGTTCGGGGTGGAGTATATGGTCGCTTTGCAATATACAGCTGCGGACATACATTATCAGACGTCCTGGCAAACCAACTTCGTGCCTCTACCGCCCTGGAGCAATCCTCAATGGTTTGTTAAAACCTACTATTTTTTCTTGTTAATAATCATGAGCAGAACCGATCAGGCCATCTCATTATTGGTTTCCGCCCTAACCTTAATCGGAATTTTATCGCTTTTTATAAAAAGGCGTAACCTTGCCCTGTTGATTATTCTTCCATTTGTCATGACTTTGGTCGCTTCTGCCATGCATACATATCCTCTTACGTACAGGTTAATGCTCTTTCTGATTCCATTTGCGTTGTTATTAATGGCAGAGGGGGTTGAAAGGATCTATTTGTTCATAGCGAAACGGCAGCGCGGCATTGCCTTAATTTTATGCGGAATTCCTGTTGTGGTGCTGCTTTGGATCTCAATTTCAAAAGCCGCGGTTGATTTTAAGTCCCCTCAAACCATATCAGAAATTAAACCTATTATGAAATATGTTGGAGAAAACCGGGCTTCGCAGGATATTATTTACCTTTATTATGGAGCTGTGCCCGGCTTTCTTTATTATGCTCCCTTCTATAATTTCGACAATCTTGATTCAGATAATATTGTTATGGGTGTCTGGAGGCAGAATGAATATAAAGCGTTTGAACACTTTTTTGAAGATGTGGAAGGGCTTAGAGGAAAAGGCAGGGTCTGGTTTATCTTTGTCGAAATCGTTGATTGCGGTGGTTGCGCGGAAGATAAGCAGGTGGTGTTTACAAATTACCTCGACAATTATGGGCCGATGTTGGATAGCGTCCACGACATAAAATCGGCTGCATATCTTTATGATCTAAATCCGTAGCCTTACCAGAACGAAAAAGTGTTACCAATCATTTATTCAAATGAATGCAGGGTTCTCTTCTGCAGGGGCAGGGAGATGCAAGAGACCAGCCTCTTTGCGAGCTGGTCTCTCTTTTATGTAGTACCTCGCAGAAAAAAGGATTTTCGCTATGCTTTATCGGATTCTTCTTTGTCTTTTTCCCTTGTCGGCTCAGCGGTTTCCCTGGGTTCGTCGCTCTTCTTTTCCATCTTGCGTTTCAGTTTTTCCTCCTTCTTTTTTTTCTTGGCTATTTCTTTTTGACGTTTTTCGTATTGATAATTGGGCTTGGGCAATTTTTCATCCTTTCTGCAGGGTCTCAATCATGAGAGCAGTTAAATTTTTTTGACCGATTCCGGGCTCCAGCCGATATTGATGAAAGGCGTTCAGCGGTTTGAACGGGTCAGGACCATTATAGCATCACATCTGTGATGATAGAATCAATTCAGCGGTGCGCTCGCGGCGCGCCCTTTCTTTGTAAGGTGCAAGGAGACCCATGCAATCCAGATCCATGACCGGGAATAAGGCGCCGATCTCCCCACTTTCATCCATCGAGACGCGTTACAAGCGTTCGATCGGGTTGATCTTGATTTCACCCTAATCGACCTGCCAAAATGCTAAGGTTAAGCCCAGCTCTTCGAAGATCTTCTGCACCTGTTCGATCGTCCTGCCATGATATTCAAGCGACAAACGATTGTGATACCAGCGTTGTGAGAGTTCCCATAATTGATTTACTGACAATACCGCGCCGCGCGGCGCGGCCTTTTTTGATTCAAGCCATTCATTCAGGGATTCTTCCGACCGGAAGAAGAGCATATTTGTTCAAGTAAAGACGAGATCGTTATACCAATGTTTGAACGGCACAAGGAAATGGACAAGCACGTCTGAGTTTGAAACTTGTCCATCTTTTATGCTTAAGTGAATAGGCGCTCCCGTTTGAGAGCAGACTGCTTTGATCTGTGCGTCTACATGTAACGCGGCGGGAATGCCAAGCGAGTCCCAGGCACAATTGGCGAAATAAGTTTTGCCATTTGTATACACTTCGAATTGAGTTTGGATTCCCGCAAAGGGATTCGCCATGCTGATCGTGTGCGTACCTGGCTCAAGGAAAAAAGCATGGCGTTGATGAAGCTGCTCGTAAGCGGAAGCAACTTCATCAAGCGCGAGAGCGAAGCGCGCAGCAGTCTCCTGCACCGCTGGCGGTCGAGTCGTCTCTGCAAAATGGTGATAGACGAAGGTCCGAATTTCCCAGAGTAAATCTTCAGCACGAGTCGTCATCGATTTTCTCCCGCGATAATCATACTACTAAAAACCGGTTTGATATACTTGAACGAAATTTTATGGATCTATCACAGACCATTCATTTGCTTGGCGACCTGTTGGGTCAGGTCATTTCAGAGCTTGAATCTCCGGCCATCTTCGAGATCGAGGAGCGCATCCGCGTTCTGGCCAAGGCCCATCGCGACGACGAACCTGCCACGGCCAAGAGTTTGCAAGACGAGATCTCTTCGATGAAAACAGACGAGGCGCGCGCGGTCGCGGCTTCGTTCGCGACGTACTTCGACCTGGTCAATCTTGCCGAAGAGAACCAGCGCGTGAAGTTGCTGCGCCAGCGCGAGGATGAGCATTATCCGCAGCCGATCAACGAGTCCATTGGGGAGGCGATCGCGCATCTCAAAGCGCACGGGGTCAGCCGCGCGCAAATGTCCATCCTGCTTGAGAACTTATCAATAGAGCTCGTGTTGACCGCGCACCCGACGGAAGCGCGCCGCCGCACCGTGCTTTCCAAAATGGAACGCATCGCGCGCCTGCTGAAACTGCTCAGCCGCGCTTCGCTTTCTCAACGCGAACGAGAGGATAGCATCAGCTCATTGCGCGCCGAGATCTCAGCGCTGTGGCTTACAGATCGCGCCCGCGCTGATAAATTGACTGTGACGGACGAGGTCCGTACAGGGCTGTATTTCGTCGATTCTTTTTTCTGGAATACCATTCCGACCGTTTACAACGATCTCGAAAAAGCGCTTGAAGATAATTATCCCGGTTTGCACGTGCCTCGCGCGTGGTTGAAACTTGCCTCATGGATCGGCGGGGACAGGGACGGCAACCCCAACGTCACATTTGAGGTCACAGCCGAGACTCTGCGTTTGCATCGCGGCCTTGCGGTTGAGAATCATCGCCGCAGTTTTCAGGAACTGGCGCGTCATTTGAGCGTCAGCTCATACCGCATTCCAGCGCCGCCTGAACTCGTCGAATGGATCGAAAAACGGCGGCCATTTCCGCCCCATGTCGCTTATATCGAACAACGCTATGCAACAGAGCCATATCGTCTGATGCTTTCTTTGCTTGCAAATGACCTGGCCGAAGCCTCGCGCGACGATATGAAAACCCATTTGCTGCAAAAATATCCACATCAGGCGCGGATGTATGCCAAAGATTTGAGCCACTCATTGGAGATTATCGCCTCCGCGATCCCTCCAAAACTTGCACAGGACGAATTGCAAACCGTTCAACGCAAAGTGCAGGTTTTCGGATTGCATTCGGCGCGGCTCGATATAAGGGAAGACTCAAGCCGCTTGAATGCCGCGCTGAGTGAGGTATTACGCGCGCTCAAGATCGAATCCGATTTTGAAAATATCTCTGAAGAGAAAAGAACGGAATTGCTGATCCGTTTGCTGAAGGAACCTGTGCCGCTGCTTTCCCGTCATCCCGGTGTGACTGCCGCAACAGCAGAGACATGGTCTCTGTTTCAACTGATCGGGCGCACTTCGGACATATACGGACGCGACTTGCTTGGGCCCATCATCATCTCCATGACGCATGCCGCGGCAGACGTGTTGACCGTGCTCTTGCTCGCGAAGTGGGCAGGTTGCAATTTTGTTCCACAGATCACGCCGCTTTTCGAATCTATTCAAGACCTCAAAGATGCGCCGGTGATCCTTGAGCTTCTCCTCAATCTTGATATTTATCGTGAGCATCTTAAGTCGCATGACAATGAACAAATGGTAATGATCGGTTATTCAGACAGCAATAAAGATGGCGGCTATCTAATGGCAAATTGGTCCTTGTATCAGGCACAGGAGGAGATCACGCGCGTCGCACAGAAACATGACATCGAGCTGACCATCTTCCACGGCCGCGGCGGGACGATCGCGCGCGGCGGCGGCCCGGCCAACCGCGCCATACGCGCCCAGCCCGCCGGCAGTATTAACGGGCGTTTCCGCCTTACGGAACAGGGTGAGATCATTGCCTCACGCTATGCCAACCCGGATCTCGCGCACCGGCATCTTGAACAGATCGCCAGCGCGGTGATCCTTGCATCTGCACGATTGAAGGAACAAATGGTCCCTGAGAAGTGGCGCGCTGCAATGGAAGAAATGTCACAGGTCGCGCAACGCGCCTATCGCACGCTTGTTTATAAAACGCCGGGCTTTGTCGATTTCTGGCAATGCGCCACGCCATTGGATGAGATCAAACGACTGCAGATCGGTTCGCGCCCGTCCTCGCGTGCGAAATCCGGCGCGGTCAACGAAATCCGCGCGATTCCCTGGGTCTTCTCGTGGATGCAAAGCCGCTTCAACCTGCCGGGCTGGTACAGCCTTGGCAGCGGGCTTGCTTCATTTTCAGATCGATCCTTGTTAAAGGAAATGTATGAAGGTTGGTCATTCTTCAAGACTTTGCTCAACAATACAGAGATGTCATTACTGAAAGCTGACATGGAAATCTCAGCTTTGTATGTGGAGCTTGTCCCCGATAAAAAACTTGCCGGCGAAATTTTCAATTCGATCCGCGCCGAATACGAACGCACGCGCGAAGCTGTTCTTTCCATCAGTGGGCATCAAACTTTGTTGGAGCTTGAACCTGCCACCCGCCAGGCCGTTCACCTGCGCAATCCCTACGTGGACCCGTTAAATTATATTCAGGTGGAACTTCTCCGTCGGCTGCGCGCGTTACCAAACGCGGAGGGTCCGCAAGCTGAAGCATTGCGTGAAGCAATGGCATTGACCATCAATGGGATCGCTGCAGGGTTAAGGAATACCGGTTAATTTTTCAATACGAACTCTTTTATAACCCCATAAAACTTCTCAGGTTCTTCCACGAATCCATAATGCCCTGATTCTTCGAAGATCTCCAGCCGTGCCTTTGGAATGTGCTTCACCATTTCCTCGGCCATGGCCACATTTGTGGTGAAATCGTGCCGCCCACGATCACAAGCGTTGGCACTTTGACCTTCTTTAACTGCGGGCGCAGGTCGAGGTGGGTGCTTCTTTTTCGTTGAACACACGCAAGCGCGCAACCTTGATCAGTGAATCTTTTGTCTGTTCAGCGTAGGCCTGTGCACGTGCGTTAAATTTTTTGAAGTAAAACTTCTTTTCGTGCTGCCATAAACGGGCCATGTCTTCGTCGCTTTCGTATTGGCCGGCCCACTCTTTCTTCAACGCGGCAAGTGACTCCTCAAACCACGGTTCATTTTTAAATTCCTGCACGGAGGCTTCCACATCGTTCAGGAATTCGCCGAAATAGGCGGAGGTATCGAACAGGATCAACTTTGATAGTGAATCCGGATATGTCAACGCGTATGGTTGCGCGACCATGCCTCCATGCGACCAGCCGTAAGGATCGGTTTTTCCAAACCGAGATGAACGCGCAGGGCTTCCATATCGGATGCTTAATCCGGCAAAAGGTACGCGTCCCCGGCTGCAGGTCCGGAGAGACCCGAGCCGCGCGGGTGGATCGACACGATCGTGACGAAGTCGTCTATCTTTGCAAAGTCATCCCAATCACGCGCGTCCGCACCTGGACCCCCGGAATGCGCGATCAAAACCAGACCTTACCCGCGTACCGTGTAATGGATCTGCCCGCCATTCAGGAGGACATCATATTCACCTGGGAGGAGATTTTTCATGGTTACTCCATTAATCCAGTAATGCTTCGATCGAGCGATTATTATCCGCCATGCGTTCTGCCAGTAAGCGCGCGATCCATTCATGCAAAGCGGAGGCAACCTCCGGGTCCTGGGCTTCCATATTTTTCATGGAGTCAACTGATAGACGATATAACACACTTTTCTGTGCGGTGACCACGTTGGCCGTGCGTTCGCTTTTCAGATACATACCCAACTCACCAACGACCGTGCCGCTGCGGATGCTGCGCAAGCGCGTCATCTCACCCTCGGCAGTTTCGATAAGCACGTTCAACCGCCCGGACTCGATGAAGTACATGGACTCCGGCGGGTCGCCGCGCCGCATGAGATAGAAGTTTTCCGCCACTTCCATTCTTTCAAGATGATTGAGCAGGCGGTCAATTAAGTCCGGTTTGGGGAAGGAGCCGCGCAACTGTGATTTGATGTTCATTTGAATGAACTGCGTACTGGCTTCATATTTTTGCAGGAGCTTGTTCTCGCACCATTCCATGCCATGATCGAGGGTAGGGAAGAATTGTACGCGTTGATCGGCCTTGAAATCGCCGCGCTCCATTTGTCCCTGGATCGCAGGCGTGACCTGTGTGAGCACCAGATAAATATCGTGCAGTTCTGCAAGCTGGCGCAGGCGCGTGAAACTGGAAACAGCCGAGGAGTCCAGGCCGTGGACGCGGTGGAAATCCAACACAATGAAATGTTCGCGGAAAGTTTGATCTTCCAATAATTCACGGATACGGGTAAGCAGTTTGTCGGATGTCCCGAAGAAGATATATCCCTGTAGGCGGAAGATGTGAATCCCTTCGCCGTGTTTTTGCAGGATCTCGCGCTGGATGGCAGGCCGGTCCACGTTGGCATGATAGATCTTTCCATTCAAACTATCGCGCACTGTATTAAGGTGGCTGTATTTGAACACGAATAAGATCGTCGCGACCACAATGCCCGCGCCGACACCTTGCAGGAATCCGATCGTGGCGATCACCAGGAGACCGACCCACACAATGGCGTATTCAGAGTGTGGCAACTTGAACCACGCGTCGTAGACCCAGTCGATCAGGAATGATAAGCCCAACACCAGAAGCAGACTGCTCAATAAAGCAACAGGCACATAACTGATAAATGAACCACCCCCAAAAAGGATGAGTCCACAGAACAGCGCGGCCGTAATGGTGACGATGCGCGTCTTGGCGCCCATACGTTGAGCCAGCGAGGTCGCGCCCAGCATGTGATACCCGGCCGGGCCGCCACCCATCCCCGAAACAAAGTTCGCCAGCCCAGTAATACGCAGTTCATGGTTCAGGTTAAGGTCGCGCTTGGCAACCAACTCCAGGCCGGTGGCATTCAACAGGAACGCGATCAGGCTCACCAAAGGCACGGGAATCAACTTATCGACGTTACGTAAGAGCGCGTTCCAATCCACCTGGTTGAAGTCAGATAAAGTGAAAGGCTTCCACAACCCACCGGCAGGGAATGCTTGCAGTAGCAAGCCGATGGAGCGCGCCTGCTCAATAGATGTACCAGTTGCGTATAAAGAGACATAGAATAAAACTATCGCGCTGAGGATGATGCCCGGCCATACCAGAAAATGATTCACTTTCCGCAGAACAACAAGGACAATGATCGCAAATATCGTGCCCGGCAACCAGCGTACAAGCATTTGTGATTGCAGCAGACCGCGCAGCACCTCGATGCTCAGGGTTTGACCGGCCATCACTTCAATCGCGCCGCGCGTCAACAGCCAGCCGGTGCCGGCCAGGAATCCGCCGACGACCGGGAAGGGAATATAACGTACGAGATTCCCGAGTTTGAATTGACCGATCAAATAGAAGGTGAGCCCGGTGGCGAACGAACAAATGATAATCGCCGCGACGACGGTGGAGAAAATTGAATCCGGATCAGCCGTCCCTGCGAGTGAGGCGGTGATGCCTCCCGCAGCAACCGCGATCAAGGCGGCCGGGCCATCTTGCGCACCGATGCCGGTGCCGGGCAGTGATCCCAAAAATGTTACGACGATGGACATGGCCAGCCCGCCAAATAAGAACAAGCCGATGCCCCGTGAGAGATACGAACTCATCTCGCCGCTGAAGATCAGGCTGGCGAGCGAGATGCTGAACACGATCACGATCAATCCCACCACCAGACCCGCCGTGATGCTGGTGACCACCTGGCGCGCCTTGGTTGAAGTGACTGATTTGTTTTTCATCATTGCTCTCCTCACTTCTATAACGAATAGTGCACTGATTTTATCTGAGACGAATCTGTGAGCAAATCACCCAAAATTACTGTTCCAGCAATCGGCCCCCCTCCAAACGCGCCGCGCTACTTGACAGCGGTCTTGTTCACAATTTCAATCAGCTCATAGGTTTGAGAGGACGCATCTGCCGCCGGATCTTTCACCGGCACAACTCTGACGCGCAGTTCATACTCGTAACCGGCTTGCCAATCGAACCCTTTGATTTGATCATAAAAATTTTCCCACTCGCCATCCGGTGCATATTTGACCAAGTAGCATTTTTGCGGAGAGGAACCCGTGCAATCAACCTGCTCTGCGCCAACGTACAAGGTGATTTCGTTTGCGGGCCGATTGCATGAAGCCAGCAAGACCATGATCCCCAAAACGCTGATCGCAAAATATTTGATTCGCTTCATCATCTTGGCTCCTTTTCCATAGAATTTTTTTCTGAGTATAGCACGCCAAGCGACTCACTGAGCCGTATGCCCGCCATCCACCAAAAGCAAATGACCAGTTACAAACGTCGAATCATCTGAAGCCAAAAACAAGACAGCTTTCGCGATCTCTTCTGGCTTCCCAAACCTCCCCATCGGAATATATGCGCTTGATTCTTTAATGGCTTCTTCCAATATGACCGGGTCAGAACCTTCGAAATAACCCTTTTCCGTCCAACGGTCCACGAAGGTATCGCCCGGGCAAACTGCATTCACACGGATATTCTCGCGTGCGTGATCCAACGCCATTGCCTTGGTCAGCATGCCACCGCGCCTTTGCTCATGATATAAGCAAGAGCATTCTTTCCGGCAACAATTGAGCAATCCGAGCCGTTGTTGACGATCACGCCTCCCCCTTGCTTCTTGATTTGTGGGATGACAAGCTTGCACATGCGACACACCGCAGTTACATTCAATGCCAGTGTGTCGTTTCAGACATCTTCGGGCGTGGTATCCGCCGTCCCTTTTGCAACAATGCCCGCGTTATTAAATAAAATATCAATGCGATTGAATTCCTTAAGAGCCGCGTCTACGACTCTTTGACAGTCTTCTGGCTTGGTGTGATCTGCCTCAATGAACACGCATCGCGCGCCCCTTTGCCCGCATTCAGCTTCGACGGCTTTTCCCAACTCCGCGCGTCTCCCCGTGAGCGCCAGCGAGGCGCCTTCTTCTGCAAAGAGCAACGCCGTAGCTTTTCCGATTCCGCTTGTGCCACCGGTGATAATGGTAACTTTATCTTTGAGTTTTATGTTTTCTCCGTTAGGCTCTGTCGGGGGCTAAGCCCCCCGACAGAGCGAAGTATAATTCCATCATTATGGATGGCAAGACCCTCAACGTCCTCGAATACCCGAAGATCCTCGAGCGGCTCGCAGGCTTCTGCGATTTCTCCGCTTCGATGGCTTTGGCGCGCGGGCTTGAACCCACGGACTCGTATGAATCGGCCCTCTCCCGCCTCGCGGAGACGACTGAGGCGCGTAAACTCCTTTCGATTCAAGGGATCGGCATCGGCGCCGCACGCGACATTCGCCCCGCAGCCGATCTCGCGGCGCGCAGCGGCGTGCTCGACCCACAGGCCTTGCTTGATATTAAATCCACGCTGATCGCGTGCCGCGACCTCAAGAAGACATTCGAAAAGAAAACGGACGAGTATCCGCGCCTCGCACACATCGCACTTGGGCTTCCTGAAACGTACGGCCTTGTGGATGCGATCACGCGCATCCTTTCAGACCACGGCGAGGTCTTGGATTCAGCCTCCCCCAAGCTTGCCGATATTCGCCGCAAATTGCGTGTCGCACAGGACCGGCTGATGAGTCGCTTGCAAAAATATATAACCGATTCAAAGACGGTTTCGATGTTGCAGGAACCCATCATTACCCAGCGCGATGGACGTTATGTGATTCCCTTGCGTGCGGAATTTAAAGGAAAGATCAAATCCATTGTTCACGATCAATCCTCTAGTGGTGCCACCTTATTCGTTGAACCGTTGCCGGTTGTCGAAGCCAATAACGAGATCCGTGAGCTGCAACTCGCCGAACGCGATGAAGAACGACGTATCCTTGCGGAGGTCTCCGCACAGGTTGGAGAACACGCGGTTGAGTTGAAGTACGGCGTTGAAAATCTCGCCGTCTTGGACCTCGCCTTTGCGAAAGCAAAATACGCGGAAGAATTGAATGCATCTGAACCGATCCTTCAGCCGATCACAGACCACCAACGACAGACCGCGGTCAATGGTCAGTTGTCCGTCGTCAATTTAATCCAGGCCCGTCATCCCCTTCTTGAACCAAACAAGGTAGTTCCCATTGACGTTGATCCTGCCCCCGGTACTCGTGCGATTGTTATTACGGGGCCGAACACCGGCGGTAAAACCGTTTCGCTTAAAACCGTCGGCTTGCTTGTGCTCATGGCGCAAAGCGGACTGCACATCCCCGCGCAAAGCGGCTCGGAATTGCCATGCTTTCATTCGGTGTCTGCCGATATCGGCGATGAGCAATCCATCGAACAGTCGCTTTCCACATTCAGCGGACACATTACCAACATCATCCGCATCTTGAAGCAGATCGATCATCGTTCTCTGGTGATCTTCGATGAACTCGGTTCCGGTACAGACCCGCAGGAAGGCGCGGCTATTGCGCGCGCGATCTTAAGTCATTTACTGGAAACCGGCGCAATGACCCTCGTCGCGACTCATTATCCCGAATTAAAAACCTTCGCGCATAGCACGGAGGGCGTGGTCAACGCGTCTTTGGAATTCGATATCAAAACGCTTCGTCCTACCTATAAACTGACTCTCGGTCTGCCCGGCCGTTCTAATGCTCTAGCCATCGCGCAACGACTCGGGCTGCCACAATCGATTATTGACTCCGCCAGAGCGGAGATCAATCCGTTGGATCTGCGCGCGGATAAGCTGCTCGACGACATCCGCAAGGAACGCAATCGCAAGTCGCGCGAGCGCGAGAAGCTTGAAAAAGCACGCGCAAAACTTGAGACTCAAACACGCGAGCTTGAAAAAAGACTTGAGAAGATCGAAGATGAACGCCGTGAGACGATCGCGAAGGCGCGCGCCGAGGGTGAATTGGAAGTGGCCGTGCTCAAGCAGAACATCGATTCATTGAAACAACAAATGAAGAAGGCCAAACAACCGCTCGAAGCGATCCGGTCCATTGAAGAGAAGATCGAGGAGATCGAAAAGAAAGTGGAGGCGCCTGTGGAGAGACGACAGACCACAGACCACGGAGCACAGTCGTCTGTCGTCCGTGGTTCGTCGTCCATAAAGCTGGGGGAACGCGTCAATGTCGGCACGTTGAATGCCGAGGGGGTCGTGACAGCCTTGGGTGAGTCGGATGCGGAAGTCCAGATCGGCACATTGCGCGTGCGCGCGAGATATTCTGATCTGCAGAGAAGGCAGAGCTCAGACGACGGAGCACAGACCACAGTTCGTCAGCAGTCGTCCGTTGTCCATCGTCCGTGGTCCTCTCCCGGCATGGAAGTGGACCTGCGCGGGTTAATGTCTGAGGACGCGCTGGATAAGATGGAACGATATATGGAGCAGGCCTATCTCGCGGGGCTGCCTTTCGTGCGCATCATCCACGGCAAAGGGACCGGCAAGCTGCGGCAGGCGGTGCGCGGGGCCCTGCGCGGACATGCGTATGTGAAGTCGTTCGAGGAAGGTGGAGATAAGGAAGGTGGCGAAGGCGTGACCGTCGCGAAGTTGAATAGCGCTTAAGAATGTTATCCCGCAGTTCAACTGCGGGATGAACAAATCACAGAAAGATGGTATATAATTTTCCCACTCAGACAGGGAGCCTCTTATGTCCATTGATGATGCCATCAAACAAATGACGGATAAGATCAAGGCCGCGTGTGGGAGTGCGGAGGTGAAGACCGCCAGGATGTCCGACGAGGAAGCGCGGCTCTCGGTGTATGCGCCTGCGGGCGATATGCAAAAGATCAAAGAGGCGACCTTCCAGCCTGCGATTGATATGTTGAATAATGATGGGATGGATGTTCAAGTGTTCGTGTACGATAGGGATGCGCCGCCACTGAAGGGATAAGTTCACTGACTGGTGATCGGTAAAAAGGATACCCCGTGAGGGAGAGTCCTTTTTGGTTTATTAGACTCGGAAAAACCCTGACCTTTGCACCATCCGCAAAGGCAGGTGAAACGCGGAGAAGATCATGAAAATATCCGCGTTCATCCGTGCTCGTCCGCGTCCCAAATTTTATTTCCCATTCCACTCACGCGCAAACTTTAGAATACGCCTGCGAATATAGAACACATGCGGATCGGCAAAGAATCTGCGAGACTTGATCAATTGCATCGCCTCTTGCGGATCCTGTCCCTGCGCGATCAGGATGCACGCGGCCATCGCCACGCCGCGGTGGACTCCGCCCGCGCAATGTACATAGACCTTGCCGCCGTTGTGGATCGTCGCCAACGCGGCCCGCGCGCCGCGTTGGAATGACTTGATCGGGATTGGAATTAGTGGAGAGTCAAATGTTGGCAGCCATAGAAAAAACAATGGTGGGTTATGCGTATCCTTACGCGGACGATGCTCGATGCGCATGTTGATCACCAGTTCCACCCCCAGTTCGCGCAAACGGTCATAATCGCGCAAAGCGGGAGTCGTGCCAATGAATAAATCTTCCGTAATTCTTGAAAAATCCATGCGGGAATCGTATCACGAATTAATACCCACTTCTTGTAATCCGGGCTGTCCTTTGCGCCGCCCGTCTTGCTGACCGCATTTATCTGGATTCAAAACGCGATCTGACATTTCACGAATCCGTTGTTCATTAGAAGGTTTTGGCAATGGTTTCTGCCATTTCATCCGAGGTCCAGTACCCGGTATGCGCGGAGATAGGGCTCAGTCCCGATGAGATCTGCCGGTCCTCGACCAATCCATCCTCGTTTTCATACAGGAATTCAACGGGATAGGATGCCAGGTCGTGTCTGGTCCAAAAATTAACCCAGCGAGGGCTGCCCAGTTCATTGTCACGCGTGAAGCCCAGGACTTCCGGCCTTAATAATTTGCCGGCCCGGAATCTGTTGACCAGTGAAGTGGCACGCAGGACCAGCAGGCTGATCGGCGACCCAAACGTGTATAAACGGCGGACGCGCAAGCGGCGATTATCCACCATCTCGCGCAGCGCCACCATGCCCTCACGATAATCGGTACCTTTTTCGCTCTCATGCTTCTTGTCTGAAAACAGGTGATACAACAGATCGTGCGCGATCACACTGCCCGCGGAGTGACCAAAGACCGTCAGTGAGAAATGATCCTCCGGGCCCTTGTCCAGTTTTTGGATCGCCCGGGAGATCTGGGCAAAAATATGTTCGCGCAGGTCGAGCTCCCCATCTGCGGACAGGTAATAGAAGAGGTCAGACATGCCGAAGAATAACAGATCACGCACATACCCGGTCAGCCCGAACGGATTGCTGTAAGCCGGCCCCATGTTCTCTTTTACCTTTGCCTGGATCTTCCTTTCCACTTCGGCCAGATACTGGTTGGTGCCGCCGGATTGAGGCGGATTTGGCACGCCCCAGGTAACGAAGATCTTCTCGTCTGAGAGCTTCTTCCCGGGATATCCTTTCAGCTTCTCTTTGACGCGGACGAGCAATTGTTGATACTCTCGCTTGCTGGGGATCGGATCCTTATCCGGCGAGATCCCATGGATGAAGACGGGGACCTCGCTCCATTTGATTTCCTTTTTTTCGGTCCGTTTTGCGACAGGGCGGTCACTTGGGTTGGGCATCGCTTCCTCCTTCTTGATATGAATAAGTATAGGTCTTTTCAGAAGAAATACAATGCCTGATCAGGCACAACTCAAGACGAGTTCGCGCAAATGGTCGTAATCGCACACCGAAGGAGTAGTGCCGATGAAGAGATCTTCAGTGATCTCTGAAAAATCCATGAGCGCAATAGTAACACGACGAAGGCTTGGACGGTGTATACTTAACCCATTGAAGCATGACAATTCACAGCATTCCACAAATTGGCAGTGTTCTTCGTAATGCTGTCGCATTCAATTTCAAAAACTCCTCTGAGGTCATTATGAATGCCGACTCCTTATTGACTCAGGTTGAGCAATTATTTAACCTGCTCGACTCCCGTAAAGCGGATTATGTTCTGGTCGGCGGCATCGCTCTGCTCACTTATGTGGAAGGGCGCAACACACAGGATATTGACCTTATTATGGCATTGTCTTCCCTGGTGAAACTCCCTGAAATCGAGATCGAAAGCCAGGATATTTATTTTGCAAGGGGAAAATTCGGCGAACTACAAATCGACATTCTGTTGACGAACAATCCCCTGTTTGCAAAAGTGGAATTCATCGCCGCGATGTGTTTGGAAAACGATGTCCTGATTTCTTGGAGATTCGTATCCGAGACCAATTATGCAGAGAGCGGAATGCCTCTAATGATCAATGTCCGCAAAGAGGGAGTACCAGTATGATTTCAGCCCCAATTCCACGAGATTACATTGACGCCTACTGGCTACTCGGCGCGGCAAATCGCGCTAACGACGATTTGATCCAAGCGGAAGAAGATCTGTCAAAAGCCCTCAGCCTGTGTCGGCAAATAAATTCTGTTGACGTCGAAGCCAACATCCTCCTCGACCTCGCCGGCCTGTGCTACGACCAAAAGCGCTGCGAAGAAGCCAACTCCCTCGCCGAAGAAGCCTTGTCCATTACCGAGCGCTGCGGCTACGTCCTGCAAGGCGCGGATGTGAATTTGTTCCTGGCGCAATACGCGCTGGAACAAGAGAAGGATAAAAAGAAAGCGAAAGAATATGCTCAGACCGCGCTGAATCTTGCCTATTGCGATGGTCCGCCGTATTATTACAAGGTGGCGTATGAGGAGGCGGAACGAATGCTAAAGCAGTTGGGCCAATTGGTGGGTGCGGAGGGGAGTGGGGAGAGACAAGAGTGAAGAAGATGGATCATGGTTAATGGAGCATGGGCTTCCGAGGCGAACACGTCTCAGAAGCCCATGTTGTTTCCAACACCTTTACAACCTCCCCATTAACCATCCTCCATGATCCATCCTCCAAGATCCATCCCCCTAATATCATTCCACCAACCACAAATCTCCCAATCACTCCTTCGCTGGAATAAAGTAAACATCCGTCGGCTTCAACTTCGAATTGCGCAGGAAGCGCGGCGTTACCTGCATGCCGATCCAATCGAGCGCGGGTGCATCGGGGTCAACGCCCATTAAACGCGTCAACAACAAAGTGTTCACGCCCTCGAACTCGATCAACGCCAGCACGTACGGCGTCTCGGGCAGGAACTCTTCCGAGCCGAAATAACAGACGGTGAAGGCGTGCACGTGCGCGGGGACGTTCGTGATGTCGATCCACTTCGTCTCTGCGCCCGAGTACATGTCATGGCCGCGCGGGTTTGCGTAGGTGTATCCGCTTTCGGCGTCGCGCGAAGCGAGCAGTCGTTTATTCGTCAGCGCCGCGAACCACGGGCTGTCCTGTCCGTACGAATGCAGGTACTTAATCTTATATTCCTGTTCGATCTGGATCGGCGCCATCCGCTTGAGAAATTCCAGCGACTCCTCATCAGCCCCGATCGGGAACGGAATGCCGTGGACGATGTAGCCGCCCAGCGTTTCTTCTCGTTGCGAAGGTAACTTTGCCATGACTTAACCCTCTCTTTCCAAAACGGAGACGGAGACGTAGGTGCCCGTGCCCGCGTGGGAATGGATCGCGCCCCGCTTCGCATTCCTGACCTGAAGCTGGTCGTCGCGGAAATGTTTTTTGATCGTCCCCTGGAGCTGCCACATCGCAAAGACGCCCTGCATAAGTCCCGTCGCGCCGACAGGATGACCGCACGCGATCAGCCCGCCCGACGGGTTCACCGCGCAGACGGGTTTGTCTTTGAGTTTCAAGCCGTAGTCAATGTTTGGCAAAAAGGCCTTGCCTGATTCCGCGAACGGACCGCCTTCGCCGTAACGACACAACCCCAAATCTTCGTATGTTTGAATTTCAGACGATGTGTACGCGTCATGCAATTCGATGAAGTCCAGTTCTTTCAACGGATCTTTGATGCCCGCATGTTTCCAGGCCATGTTGCCTGCTGTGCGTCCCGCGCGGAACGAATGGACTCCCGGGTAGCGCGTACCGTGATCCCAGAGTTTCTTGTAATACGCGCGCGTCTCGTCCGACGACTTCTCCTGCTCGGTGGCATAGTTCTCCATGAAGTTGTCGTAATCCACGTGCGGACGGTCGGCCATGCGCATGGCATCCGTGCCGCGGCCGATGCCGATCACTTTGACAAGTGGACGAGCGATCTTCGCACCCGCGGCCTCGAGTTTTTTCAAGCCTTCTTCTGAACACAAGATCACCGCTGCCGCGCCATCGGACATCACGCAGATGTCGAGTCGCGTCAACGGCCACGCCACCATCGGCGCATTGCGCACATCCTTGATCGTGATACGCTGGCTCTTCTGCGCGTACGGATTGTGAAAGGCGTTGATGTAATTCTTTACGCTGACGTGCGCCAGTTGTTCAGGCGTAGTGCCGAACTCCTTCATATGCCGCGTGACCATCATGGCGTAGTAGCCGGAATAAAAACCTCCGACCGGATAGTCAAACGACACATCAGAGGCTAGTGCGATGAACTCATTTCCTTTCCAGGTCTCCACATGAGACATGGTCTCGAAGCCGTAGGCCACGCATGTATCCATGTGACCGCTGGCAACCGACTTCCACGCTTCCTGGAAGCACAGTCCGCCCGTGGCACCGCCGCCCTCCACGCGATGACTCGGCTTTGGGCATAGCCCGAGATAATCCTGAGCCATGATGCCAGCCATCAGCTGCCTGGCGAAATGATCCGAGAAGTACGAGGCTACGGAACCATCCACGATGCGGGTGAACGTCGGGAAGTCCAGTCCGATATCATCAATGGCATAGTCATACGCTTCTTTGATCACGGCTTGGAAAGTCTTATCTGGTCGAGCCTTGGCGAACTTTGAAACCCCGCCTGAGATTGCATAAACAGGTCTCATCAGCGATCCTCCTTTGGAATGTCATACGCCCATTGTACAGGAAAATGGTTTGGAAGCAATCTGATTTTTGTTATGTGGTGATATCATCGCGGAAGTTTGAAAAGGTTAATTTATGAGCTTTGAAAATCCGCAACAACACGGCAGTCCGCATCACCTTTTTGCCCAACTTGCCAGTGCATGGACAGGTACTTCACGTACCTGGCTTGAACCTGAAGTTGACCCGATCGAGGCGCCGATCCAAGGCGGCATACAATTAATTTTGGATGGTCGCTTTGCCCTTTACCTCTATCAAGGCTCCATTGAAGGCGAACCGCAACACGGCTTGTTCACCTTCGGATTCAACACCACCTCCAATCAATATAAAGCCAGTTGGGTGGACTCGTTCCACAACAACACCGCCATCATGTTTTGCATGGGCGCGGCCATTGAGAACGGCTTCTTCGTCCTGGGCAGTTATCCTGACCCTACCGGCGGCCCGGATTGGAACTGGCGCACAGAGGTCCAGTTGATCGATCCGGATCATTTAACCATCACAGCCTATAATATCAGCCCGGAAGGGGAAGAAGCGAAAGCCACCGAAACCAATCTGAAAAGGGTGAAATAGGCAAGATTGGCTAAATTCTGGTCGCCGGTCGCGAAGATGGCATTTAGCATTTTTGAAAGAATTACTGCGATTTTATTGATTTATTGGGTTATTGAGAGTAATATATCAATTGATGACCTGCAAGGGCCAAAAAAAAATTCAAGGTAGGAAGGTCCCAGGATGGAGCCTCAAACTTTTCGAAAATTCTGTCGCGTTTGCAAGCTAAGCAATGAAGCAAATGCGACCATTTGCCAGCATTGTGGCGCGCCCTTGGGTGAAAACAGCACAGAGGCCCCGACAACCCGAAGCGTCGATGATTCGTTTGAGCTTACAGAAGAAATAAGAGAGCAGATTACCAAGGAGTTCACCCCACCATCCAGGGGACTGTCACTTTTTTTACTGAACAACGCTGAACCTATTGCTCTGCGTATGGAGCAGGAGTTTGTCCTTGGGCGGGCCGGGGCTTTGACCTCTGAACCGATGGTTGATCTCACGAACTATGAAGCTTATGCGATGGGGGTCTCAAGACGCCATGTCATAATCAGAGCAGTCGAAGATAAATATGTATTGATCGACCTTAATAGCTCGAATGGCACGTGGCTCAATGGACAGCGGCTTGTGCCCACCAAGCCGTATGATCTGCCCAGTCGAGGCGTAATCCAAATAGGCCGCATGAAATTAGTTGTGGTTTATTCACATCCACCCAGTTCGAAAAAAGAATAGTCAGCCACCCCTTATGCAGGACGATCCAAGAAAACCTCCGCGGCGCAGGAAAAAACAGCAATCCAATCTTGCATTATTTCTGTTCCTTTTGTTATTCCCAACAGTGTGTGCCAGTGCTTTTGGGTTTGCCCTCTATCGCGCCGGGTATATTCCCACCCGATTTTCATCCGGCCTGACTGCCACTGTGGTTGCACAAAGAAATGCCAGTTGTCAGGCGCTCATCGAAAAGGCGATGCAAGTTTCCAGCACTTTTTGCAGCACGATCGATTCCAACCAAGCCTGTTATGGAAACAATACGATCCAGGCGGACCTGGCGCCTGGGACTATACAAAAATTTTCAGCGCGCGGCGATATTGTTGATGTGGACAAAGTGCGCCGGATCTCTGCCTCGCCCCTTAAATTGGACAGCAATGAGTGGGGCATCGCCGTCTTGAAGATCATTGCCAATCTGCCGCGTTCATTGCCGGGTCAAACCGTTACGATGATCGTATTTGGTAATACCACGCTCGACAAGGGGGGCGGCGATCTCGAATCCTTTTTCTTCTCCAGTGAACTTGGTCAAATTGTATGTGAGAAGGTTCCAACTGACGGGATCATGATCAGTGTGCCGGATGGGGAAGGGGTTAGGTTTACTGTCAACGGCGCGGAACTGACCTTGACTGGGGATGCCACTATTAAAGCTGTGAAAAACGGAAAGATGGAAGTAAGCCTCCTTGAAGGTTCAGGTCGCATCGTGTCTGATGGGCAGGAGCAATACTTCGGCGCCGGGCAACAGGTGGACGTCCAGTTGGGAGGCGAAAATGGCAATGAGTCGGTGGGCCCACCTTCCGCGCCGGAGTCGCTTTCCCAGGATGATCTTGATACGGCCTGCGCGTTGACCGGGCAATTCTGTTCGCAGGATGAGATTACACCTGTCCCAAGTGAGCAGGCTCAACAATTAATTCAGGAAGCACTTGGCATCTCCCCAACTCGGACAGCGACGAGCCTTCCTAGCTCAACTGTCACCGCGACCCGTACAGGCACGCCCACGTTTACGCGTACCCCGACAGTCACAACCACTGGAACGTTCCTGTTGATTCCCTCATGGACGCCCAGCCGCACACCCACAAGAACACTCCCTCCCTCCGTAACTCCCTCGAGAACGAAGACGCCAACCAGAACGCCCACTCGTACGATCACGCCGGGTGGTCCCACGCTCACACCCTCTAAAACACCGACCCCCACCGCGACGCGTACTGCAACCCTGACACCTACTCTAACATCTACAAATACAGCGACTTCCACCGCAACCAATACGGCCACTCAAACATCTACAAATACTGCCACTGCGACCCCGACATCGACTTCAACATCGACACCGACCGATACCTTGATACCTACTGTCACAAATACGCCTGATCCATGGGCTGACCCGCTCTGCTCGGGCTCACAAGTTACTTGGGGTACACTCACAGACAGCACTACTTATTTAACCCTTGACTTGACAAACAATGACCCGGTGGTAACCATTAGAATTGACGCCCTGATCATTGACTGGAACGTTGCTACATCGATTACGATCCTGGATGAATTTCTTGGTGGTCTTCTTCCCGGAAATCAAATTGGAATATCCAATGAAACCACCTCCCCAAGCATTTTCCCTGTTGCTCCAGATCTATTTACCGGAGGAGCCAGTCGCCGCGAGATTAGTAGCGGTGTCACGAAAACATTGTATATAAACTTTCAGGTTGCTCCCACCGTCGGCGGTTATACGGTTATAGCGCATTTCAATATTGGCTGTCGGGTCTCGGCATCGAAATAACGCGTTCAGCACCTCCCCTCAATCACATGGCTGCAAGTTATATCTCCATTTATGCTCAGTGACCTCCGTCCCGGTTTACAATTCCATCAATATCAACTCCTCGAGCAGATCGGCGCAGGGGGGCAGGGTGTCGTGTGGTCGGCGCTGGACAGCCAGCGAAACGAGATCGTGGCCATCAAATTTAGCGAAATCCAGGATTCGGATCAGCAGCAGATCGATGATGAGATGTTTGAGCGGCAGTTGGGAAAACTGCTTAACGTTCAGCATGCACATATTTTGCCGATGTATGACTACGGTTCGGAGGACCAGCCGCACTATCTGGTTTCTCCGTATGTTCCGGGCGGATCGGTATTTGAAAAGATCAAGAGGGGCTCCTTGCCGTTGGAAGACGCGCTGCGCTTTTCAACCGAAATCGCGTCTGCGCTCGATTATTTGCATGGTCAGGGAATTGTCCACCGCGACCTCAAGTCATCAAATATTTTGTTGAACCTAAGGCTGCATACTTATCTTGCAGATTTTGGTCTGGCACGGTCTATTTCTGTCACCACCCAGGCCATGCACACCGGGCGTGGAACGGCGCCTTATGCCTCACCGGAACAGCTCAAACGGTTCGAGATCACCCCAAAATCTGACCTCTATAGTTTCGGGATTCTGCTTTTCGAGATTTTCGCCGGACAATTGCCCTGGGGTGGGGAGACCGTACTTGGCATTCAACAACTCTATTCGAACAGTGAACTTCCCGACCCGTGTGAGCTGAATGATACTTTGCCTCCTCTGATGAAGGATGTCTTGCGTCGTGTCACCTCAGCGGACCCGGCGCGCAGGCCTTCCTCAGCAGGTGAAGTAATGAAGATGATCTATTACATCTTCGATATCAAGGATTTTCATCTGTCTGGCGAGTCAATAACTGATCGGGCCGCGGTCCGTGCTCACGATGCTGATGAATTGTTCAATCAAAATCTCGCTCGTTGGGCGATCGATGATGGTAAAAGCGAACTTGGTCTGACAAAATTTGCACTGATCCACCTCGATCATAAAATGGGGGATGAAAATAAAATTCAGGGTGGAGTTGGCCAGTTTATGTTGTTTCACGCGCTGATGTATGGCCATCAGGATGAATATTGGTGGTCCAGGGTCGCGAATTCCGGGGATAGGCTTTCGGTCTCTTCCAGGCTCATCACCAGACAAAATGAAGTTCTTGCAGTACGGGTTCTAAATTATCTGGTTAGCGATCAGAATATCCAACTGATGCCGGGCGATCAATCTGCAAAGATAGCTGCTTCTCTTCTGGAGATGGCAGCCAACTCGACGAATCCAACGTTGTCTCGTAAATTGCTGTCGGGTTTGCAGGTTCTCATTCCATCAACAACTCTATGGAATAACTCAACGCTGCTTCCAGAGCAGGATAAGCTCCTGGGAACATTGGCGCTTGAAGACTCAGAGCTTGGCGACCAGGCTGCACGATTAATAGGGCACTTGCATTCCGAGCCGGCAGTAAATTTTGTATTAGATAATACAGACCAAGGCCGGCTTATTGCAGTGTTATTGGAAATCCAACAAGCCGCAGGCAGTCTCCCTGCTTTTGTGCCGGGAACCACCCGCCTGAGGGTGGCTTTGGAATGGATCATCCAGCGGTTAACGATCCAACCAGCCCGGCTGTTTGGTGCCTACATGCTGGCGTTGGTAGGCACCACGTTTGGGATCGGCACCCAGGTGTATTTGACATATCGCCTGCCGGAATTTATGGACGCTGCCCGAATCTCATCCTCCCTTGAACAGGGGTTGATCACTGGGGCGATCTTCAGCCTGGGAATCCTCTTTGCACGAGTGATCGTCGAACGATTCTCCGGGGCAAGTGCCTGGCTGCGTGTTCTTCTGGGAACCGTCGGGGGGGCGATTGGGATGAATATCTCCTTGTTCATATTCCACGTACTTTTCATTAACACACCGCCCAATGGCATCTTGATCACACTCGGTTGCGTACTGATCGCTTTCACATATGCGGTTGGTGGATTGATTCGTTGGCGCTCGATTAGAATGATCTTGTCCAGCAGCGCTGTATTTTCAGCAATTCTAGGGACCTGGTGGATCCATATCACCATGGCGGATTCTGTTACAGAATTGACCCCTCTTTTTCGGTATGATTACGCCTGGCCTTTAGCCCAAATATTGTTAACAGCAATTATTGTAGCAATGTGGATCGGTATATTTGGAAACCTGGTTCAACTTGCCGCAGAAGAAACTTAACTTTTTAAGATGTAATCTCGGATAAAATCAGCATAGCTCTTATGATCAGCCCTGAACCCAGCGAAGTCAGGGCTGACGTATCAATTCAGGACGAGTGAAGAAATGAAAATACTGATCATCGGCGGCACGCGCTTTCTTGGGCGTCATCTGGTCAATTCCGCGCGTGCGCGCGGACACGAAGTGACTCTCTTTAATCGTGGTCAAACGAATCCCGACCTGTTTCCGCAAGTTGAAAGGATCGTTGGCGACCGCGAAAAAGATCTGGATCAACTCTCAGGCCGTAACTGGGACGCGCTGATCGATACCTGCGGGTATTTCCCGCGCATTGTGAGAATGTCTGCGGAAGCATTGAAAGACTCGGTGGAAAGTTATGTTTTCATCTCCAGTATTTCTGTGTACGAAAATTTCAGCAAGATTGGCATCAACGAAAGCGATGCTCTTGGGAAAATGGAAGATGAAACGAATGAAGAAATGACTGGCGAAACTTATGGTCCACGCAAGGCCTTGTGTGAGAAAGCTGTGCAGGGTGTGTTCGGGATCAGCTCCCTGATCATCCGCCCCGGCTTGATCGTGGGTCCGCACGACCCAACAGATCGTTTTACCTACTGGCCTGTGCGCATGGCGCGCGGTGGAGATGTCCTTGCGCCGGATAGGCCCGAGGTGCTTACACAGATCATCGATGCACGCGACCTGTCCGATTTCATTATTGAATTAATCCAACAGAATACGTCCGGTGTGTTCAACGCCACAGGTCCGGATCATCCATTGACCCTCGGAAAGATGCTTGAAACTTGCAAGCAGATGAGCGCCAGCGATGCAAATTTCAAATGGGCGCCTGTGGAATTCCTCAACCAGAATAAGGTCGCGCCGTGGAGTGCTATGCCTGCCTGGCTTCCGGATAGCGGAGAAGACGCGGGTTTTGCACGTGTGGATATTTCAAAGGCCATCCACGCAGGTTTAACATTTCGTCCACTTGAATATACAGTTCGTGATACGCTTGAGTGGGCGTCCACTCTCCCAGACGACTATGAATGGCGCGCAGGGTTGGGTTCACAACGTGAGGCGGAATTATTGAAGCTGTTAAGTGAAAAGTGAAGCGTGAAATTAAGTCGTGCGGCGTTGCAAAATGAAGTTTGATAAATGGGTTGCGCGTCTTCCAAAAGAAATAACAGGCGATAGTCTTTGGAAAATGGAGGCATATCGTCTTGCGCTTTTTGCAACTGAAATCGGCTGGCACGACGTAACTGAATTGATGAAAGAGAGACGAACACAAGGAAGCGCTGACCAGTTGTATCGCGCATTAGGCTCGGTCAGCGCGAATCTTGCAGAAGGGTATTCGCATCCTACCGGGAAATCCCGTGCTCAATATTATCAATATGCGCTCGGCTCAGCTCGTGAAGCACGCGATTGGTATTGCAAATCTCATCACGTCTTGAAAGATGAAGTGGTTCAACATCGTATTTCACTCTTAACACAGATCACAAAATTACTTCTCACCATGGTTCCACAACAACGTGGAAAAACCCTGGTTTTGCGCGAGGCACAAGCGGCCTACCGCATCGATCCAGATATCCCGCTGGAGCAAATGCTTCTGCCATGCAGCCATCCAGGTTCACTTTTCATTTTTCATAATGACACCAAATTCGCCCTTTACCAAGGTCTTAATCGCCAATCGCGGCGAGATCGCTATTCGCAGCATGCGCGCCTGCAGGGAACTTGGCATCAAAACGGTCGCGGTCTATTCTGAAGCCTATAAAGATGCACTGAACGTTCAATTTGCAGATGAAGCAGTCCTGCTCGGCGCGTCCTTGGATTTAACCTCTGCCAAAGCCAATTCAGCCGAAACCGAAGAAGAGAGGCCCAGCTTGCTGGAGAATATGGCAGCCCTGCAAACGGCCTGGCTTTCTATCTCTCGGGCAGTACCATGCCGATCGCCGTCACTGTTGACCAGGAATTCGTGCTGGGCCGAAAGGCGGATGGGGTTTCAGAAGCGCTCGTTGATCTTACAAACCCGGATGGTTTTGCGATGGGGGTCTCAAGGCGCCATGCAATGATCCGTTCAGGCGAAAATGGGTACGTGATCATTGACCTGAATAGTTCGAATGGCACGTGGTTTAACGGAAAAATACTTTTGCCTACCCAGCAATACGATCTACCCAGTGGAGGGCTCATTCAATTGGGTCGCTTGAAACTGGTTGTGATCTACAACTCTCCCCCTGGTGGAAAGAAATGAATTCGTAAGTAAGATAGAAACTTCATTAGGCACTCTCGACCGCCGCGCAGCCTTTGCTTTCGCGGCTTTTCGTTTTTTTAACGGAAAATGTGCGCGAATAAAGGATTAATGCTATCATCGCTCGGAAGGCCGCTAGTTCGCCCTTCCATCGAAAGTATTCACAGGAGCACACATGCATTCACGACGCGCCCTCCTTTACATGCCGGGCGATGATTGGAAGAAGATCACGAAATCGATCAGATTGGGCGTTGATTCCATTTGCATGGATATGGAAGACGGCGCGGCGGTCAATAAGAAGGCCGAAGCACGCGCCACCATCGTCAGGGCTTTGCAGGAATTGGCTTTCGGTGCGAGCGAAAAACTGGTGCGCATTAACTCGGTTGGTTCAGGTTGGGAAAGGGAGGATATCGAAGCCGTCCTGCCGTATCGCCCGGACGGGATCGTCATTCCCAAGGTTGAATCCTTTGACCATCTTGAATGGGCGGGCCAGATCATTGAGGCCGCTGAATTGAAATATGGCTGGGCAGTGAATTCCATCCGTGTGTTGATCGGTGTGGAGACCGCCAAAGGGATCCTACATCTCAAAGAGATCGCATCCCATCCGCGTTTGGACGCGATCATTTTCGGTGGCGAGGACTTTGCCGCGAGCATCGGTGCGACGCGTACGAAAGATGCGCTTGAGCTGCTATACGCCAGGCAGGTCGTAGTGGTTGCGTGCGCAGCATTTGATCTTCAGGCCATTGACATCGTGACCATTGATTTCAAAGATATGGACGCGCTGCGCGCAGAATCCGAATTCGGCGCGCAGCTTGGCTATTCCGGAAAACAAATTATCCATCCGGCCCAAGTGGAGCCGGTGCAAACTGCATTCACACCGGATCACGAAGCCATTGAATCTGCAAGGCGGATTATTGAATCGTTCGAAGCCAGTCAAAAAGCGGGCAAGGGCGCGTACGCTCTCGATGGAAAGATGATCGACATGCCGTTATTAAAAAACGCACAGAAGGTGTTGGAAAGAGCCAAAGCCGCAGGGAAATAGGAACGCGGACTTCAGTCCGCCCCACATTGTATGAAATGGTCAAGCTCTGCTCATCGTCCTCGTCATCTCTATGTCGACGGCATGTGGTATTTTGTCACTGCGCCTACGGTCAACAAGGTGACTATTCTTTCCAGCGAGGTTCACCTTCATTTATGGATGGATCCATTAAGGGAGTTAACTACTGAGTTTGAGGTCAAACTAGTTGCCTGGGTGGTTTTGCCAAATCATTATCATCTTTTATTCATGCCAAATACAGCGAACGAACTTGGCAATTTCATGAAGCAGCCAAATGGCGGCACGTCACACAAATTGAATTTACATGACAATCTTCAAGGACGCACCGTCTGGTATAGTTACTGGGATAGATGTATGCGAAATGAGCATGATTTTTTGGATGCGTTTCAATCATATACACTACAATCCAGTTAAACATGGGTATGTAGATAACCCTGAAGATTGGGAGTTTTCCAGTTGTCGGTTTTATGTGCGCAATGATGAAAATAAGTGGCTGAACGAAAAATTGAATGATTTCCCTGTCTCAGACTTGTTTGATGACGACAAATTTTAGTCCGCCCTTGCTAGTAAAGCGGACTGAAGTCCGCAATCCGAAGGAGTAATAAATCTTTGCTTTCCATATTATATGGCCTCGGCGCCGCGCTTAGCTGGGGCGCCGGCGATTTCACAGGCGGGCTGGCCGCGCGCAAAACGGGCGCGTATCGCTCCGTCTTTTACGGTGAAGTTATTGGTGTTGCCGTTCTTATCTTGGTTGTGTTGATCGCGGGCGAGCCTCTCCCTGCTCTGAAGGTTACGCTTCTCTCCATGCTTGCAGGCGCACTTGGGTCGATTGGCCTGTTACTCTTATACCATTCAATGACTCTCGGATTAATGAGTATTGCCGCGCCGGTCTCTGCCTTGTTGGCGGCCGCGCTGCCTGTTGTAGTTGGGACCTTCACGGAGGGCCTGCCAGAAAGGCTGACGTTCGTCGGATTTGGGTTCGCCCTGTTCGCAGTCTGGATGGTCTCTCAAGGCCCGGGGCGTGTGACCGACATCCTCACTCACCTCTCCGACTTGAGACTGCCTCTGCTCGCGGGCATTGGATTCGGCTTGTACTTTGTAATGATGCATGAAGCCACGCGCGAAGGCGCGATTGTATGGCCGATGGTCGTCTCGCGTTTCGGAGGCATGTTGCTGATCGTCATTTACATGCTCATCACGCGCGCCTCATGGAAAGTGGACTCTTCCGCGTGGCCGATGATCTGCCTCAATGGTGTGCTGGATATTTGTGGGAACGGATTCTTTATCCTCGCCGGTCAAACAGGCCGTTTGGACGTGGCCGCCGTTTTGAGTTCCCTTTTCCCCGGCGCGACCGTGCTGCTCGCCTCCATTTTCCTCAACGAGCGCCTCTCGCGCAACCAATGGATCGGCATTCTCGCGGCGTTGACCGCGATCGTGCTCATGACTTTATGAGTAACTAACGCCAGTTCGGGATAAGACCAAACCAAATCTTTTGGACATCGTTCATGCCGCGCACAACGGCGGCACGTCGATGCGAGACGGCACGGATCACACGGATTAAACGGATTTTTCCGTCAATTTAAACGACGTCCGTGCCTTCCGTGACATCCGTGTCCAACAAAAGACCTTATCCCGAATTCACGTTAACTAATCGTATTTGGCTCTCTCATAAGCACTAAAATCCCAGCGGGCAAGCAGCATTCGCAGTTCAGCCCGGGTGTGTACACCGAATGTGCGCAGGGCCGCCTTCAGACGCACCTTGACCGTTTCATGTGAGATATTCAAACGCCCACCGATCTCGCGGTTTGTGTACTCCAAACACGCCAATGCCGCCACATGCTGTTCACGCGCGGTGAGAGTGAGCCATTTGCTCCAGAGTTCATCGACGTTTTGATACTGGGTGAGGCCGGCGGCCAGCAGGTCAGGGAGTAATTCATATTCAGGGCGACCCTCGTGCGATGCGAGTGTGACCAGTGTCGTGTGCATACTTTCACTGATCTGATAGGTTCGGGGGCCGGGTTCGGGACGCAAGCCTATCAAGAATAAAAAGCGATCCAAGATAGACATATGGAAAGAGATTATAATAGAACACATGTTCTAAGTCAAGGTAAACCATATCCACCCTGGCGAATACCAGACCCTCAAGGTTTTCCATGCTAACCCTCGTCTTGTTATGTCAGACTATCCTGTCTGACGCGGCGAGGGTTTAACGAAGGAAACCTTTAGGGTCTATGATTTATTCCGGTTGATGAGGTTCAAGCCGTTCTAAATAAAGTACCCTTTGCCATCCTGGCCATGCAAGGGTCTCTATCACGCCTTCAGCCTGGTTAATGGCGGGAGGAAGGTGGGGTAGATTTTCTTAGATGATTTTTTGCTGAAGTTTTGTAGAAATCACTTGAAGCTATTGGCATAGAAATAATATGCGCACTTAATTTTTGTCATCAAGTCACCATTGCTTTTGCAAAAAGCAATGGATATGGGTTTATTAAAGTCGCCCAAACGCGCCGAAATTTCGCCGTTATCGTAAAACTTGATGATCTCCCCTTCAATTCCAACCCATACGGTTTTGTCGAAGGGATTGATCCCTACGATGTGCGGATGACTTGGCATGGCGACTGCAAAAACCAGCTTTCCATCTGAATCAAGTTTTAGAACGGCCCCAAGTTCAGTCAGGGTGAAGTCTGCCACCCACACGTTGTGAGTGAAGGGATCAATCGCAACCGCGACCGGGCGGTCGAAGCCGCCAATTTCCGCAAGGATTTGGCCGTCGGCGGACAGTTTAGTGATTTTCCCAGACATGCCGCCATACCAAACCTCACCATTTTCTGGGTTGACTGCAATTTGGTGTGGAGTGTTTGAAAAGAATCCTTCTGTTGTCGCCTCAAACAATCTTTCTCTGTCTGTATTGAGATGTGTCAACCTGTGTGCAAATCCATCTGCAACCCAGACGCTGCCATCGCGCGGATCCAGGGCAATGGCGGACACGGAAGAAAAACCGCCCACCCTGAGAATGATCTTCCCGTTTGAATCTACTTTGGCGATCAGCTCTTTGCTAGGCTCAATCTCTGGATTGCTCGTCCAAACGCTGCCGTCGTTGGGGTCCACGGCGAGGAGCGAGGTTCGATGACCTTGAAAACGGTTAAGGATGTTTCCGTTGCTGTCTATTTTTACGATCTGGTCGTAATTGATCCTGTCAATGTCCTGCATCTCGGGGGCCCAGACGACATTGGCTATCGGATCGATTCCAATGGCCCCGCTCTGCCCGAATTGCACTTCCAACAATCGCGTTCCATCGGGGCACATCTTTACAAGATAGGTTTCGTTCAGGAAGTTGCCTTCATCCATGACCCAGACGTAGGAGGCAGGCGCTCCCAAGATATAGAGCATGGCCGCACAAAAGAAGAAGAGAATTGCAAGTGGGATGAACAGGCTTGCGTTTTGATTATTTTGTATCTTCATTAATTTCCATTATGTGAAGTTGATGGGGTGACTGTCACCTTAGGCTGCGTACACGATTACGCATCCACTTCGATCCTGCCACGTACCAGATCATTGACAAATTTCCAGCGTTTGGCTTTGGTGTAATCCCCGCTTGTTTGACGATGCCGGGTGCGGTCATGGGCCAATCCCTTTCGCGGATAAAGAATTATAGCAAACATTCCGCCTGTTCCAATCCGGCTTGCCGCAATAAAATTTAAGCGATTACAATTGCCCCCATGAATTATCGACACTTCAAATATGAAGGCTGGCTGTACGGGCTGGCCTTTCTTCTCGCACTCGGCCTGCGCCTGATCGGGCTGGGCCTCCTATCGCTCAACGACACGGAAGCCGATCTTGCATTACAGGCGCTTCAGGTCGCGCAGGGACTCAAGCCAGCGCTGGGTCCGCACCCCGCCTCCATCATGTCCACCACGCTTTTGTTTTTCCTCTACGGCGGTGGGACAAATTTTCTCGCGCGACTGATCCCCGCGCTGGTAGGAAGCACACTCGTTTTTGTGCCACTCCTGTTTGCAGAGAGACTCAAACCCCGCCCGAGCCTGCTGCTGGCCTTCTTCATTGCCATCGACCCGGGCCTCACAGCTATCTCACGCCAGGCAGGCAGCCCGATCCTCGCGATCACCTTCCTGCTCTTTGCCTTGGGTTTTTTCAACCAAAAGAAATATCGCATTGCGGGAGGCTTTGCCGCACTGGCTTTGCTCGGCGGACCTGCCATTTGGGCCGGTTTGCTTGCGCTTGGAATCGCCTGGGCAATCTATCAGGCTTTGGAACCTCGTTTCTTCCCTCAACTCGAAACAACTGACCCCTCGACATTTGACCTTAAGGAAGCCCTCATCCCATTTGTGGCTACCTTTGTTGTTGCCGGCACACTCTTTTTCACCGCGCCAAATGGGTTGAGCGCCGCGCTGGCTTCCTTCCCAGCCTATATATCCGGCTGGGTTTCAGCTGCAAGCATGCGCGTCGGATGGATGTTCCTGGCCCTGCTTGTCTATCAACCGTTTGCGATCCTGTTGTCGATTGTGGCCATGCTGCGCGGGTGGAAAGATGGCAGTCGCCGCGTAATTCCACTAAGCCTGTGGCTGATCGTTACCTTGCTGCTTGCCATCTTTTCCCCCGCCCGGCAGGTTGCAGACCTGGCGTGGACGTTAATTCCGCTCCTGTCTTTGGCCGCGCTCGAGTTGGCGCGCTATCTGGACGTCAGACTCGATGAGCGCAACGAAGCGATCGGCGCGGTTCTCTTGACGGCTTTCCTGTGGCTTTTTGGCTGGTTGAATTTCTCAGCCCTGGTATGGATATCCCCCGGCCAGCCGGGCTATAGCTTGCGGTTGTGGCTTGTGCTGGGTTCCTTCATTTTGCTGGTATTCAGCCTGATGCTCGTGGCCTATGGCTGGTCCACTCGCATCGCGCAACTTGGCGCGGTCTGGGGACTGGGCCTCGCGCTGATGGTCTTGAGCTTTAGCGGTACGATTGGTTCCGCCGGATTGCATGGATTCTCCCGCCCGGAATTATGGTGGCAGCCGGATATTCCCATGCAGACGCAACTGCTCGATAGGACCATCGACGACCTTTCTGAATGGGGCAGAGGCTACGATAACGCGCTGCCCGTTGTTATCTATGGTGTGAAGTCCCGCGCGCTCGAATGGGCTTTGCGTGAGCATCAACCCATCGTGGTGGCTACGCTCGACATCACCTCCACACCCGAACTTGTGATATCGAATTATGCGGGTGACCCGAATCTCGCGGCTTCCTACCGCGGGCAGGACTTTACCTGGAGACTGACTACTTCATGGGAGGTTGCTCAACCCGAGGATTGGCTTCGCTGGCTGGTGTACCGCGAAATGACCCAGACCGGCGAGAATATCATCCTCTGGGCGCGCGAAGATCTCTTTATTAATGCTCCACGTCCGTCTACACCCTAGCTGATTCATTGATGACCAAAACCATGCCTCCCTCCATCATCGCTCTGGACGGCCCAGCCGCGTCGGGCAAATCCACTCTGGGACAAAGACTCGCCGACTCTTTGGGGTATCTGTTCTTTGACACCGGCGTGATGTATCGCGCCGTTACGTGGATCGCCCTTCAACGCGGCATGAACTTGCGCGAGGAAGCCGGGATCACGGACCTTGCAGAAAAAGCGCAAATGGACATTCGTCCTCCGACCAAAAAAGATGGCCGCGCCTGCGACGTGGTCATCGACGGAAAGGATGTTACCTGGGAAATGCGCGGCCGCGAGGTGGACGCGAATGTTTCCGTGGTCTCTGGCTATGCCGGTGTACGCAAAGCCTTGTCCGAGCAACAACGCTGCATTGGAATGCGTGGCAAGGTCGTAATGGTCGGCCGGGATATCGGCACTGTCGTTTTACCTCAGGCAGATCTCAAAGTTTATCTGGTCGCGAGCGCGCAGGAACGCGCCAAACGCAGGTACAACGAGATGATTGCACGCGGTGAAAAGGCCGATTATGCTGAGATCCTCAGCAAGGTGATCGAGCGCGATCACATCGACTCGACTCGTGCGGTCGCGCCTTTGCGTCCCGCGCCGGACGCGGTCATCATCGACTCGGATCAAATGGACGCGGATGATGTTTTTGCACAAGTGCTTAAATTATGCCAATAAAAAGCTATCACGTACCCTTGCGTATCAAAATGAACCGTATCCTCCTGCTGGCCGGGCTGCATTTTCTATTTAGTGTTTTGGGACGCGTGCAAGTGGTTGGAAAAAAGAATGTACCCCTGGGCACGTCCTATGTGATCGCCATGAACCACATCTCGATCTTCGACCCGCCTCTGCTTGCCTCATTTTGGCCCGAAAAGCCGGAGATCATCGGCGCGGCGGATGTGTTCGAGAGAAGGGGCCAGGGAACGATCCTTTCAGTGTATGGGGTCATCCCCGTGCATCGGGGGGATTACGACCGCGTCCTGCTCGAAAAGATCCTGAAGATCTTGACGATGAACCGCCCATTGCTTATCGCGCCAGAGGGAGGACGTTCTCATCAACCCGCCCTGCAGCGCGCCATGCCGGGCATCGGTTATATCATCGAACATGCGCAGGTTCCGGTGGTGCCTGTTGGCATCATGGGCACAACCGACGATTTCTGGCAGCGCGCCAAACGCGGCGAAAGGCCGCGGCTGGAAATGCGCATCGGCAAACCCATTTACTTCCCCCGCATGAACGAAAAGGGACTGGAGCGTCGCGAGGCCCGCCAGCATAATGCAGATATTGTGATGCGTACCATCGCCGGCCTGCTGCCGGAAGAATATCACGGAGTTTATGCAGGACAGGCGATTTCTGCGTAAAAAGGATCGTGTCGTTCCCCAGTCGGGGACGATGTGCGAGGAGGGCGCTCTTCCCGACGACACTTGCGCCGCAACCCCCTAAAGGGGACTATGTCCCGCTTTGCTGCGCTAGGCCCACTCTCTGCGCTCGGGATCCAGTCAAGCTGGACGAACGGTGCTGCGCGAGGGACTTCGTGCGTTCGTTGTACTCGCCATTTGAGGCTCGCAGGTGAGCAATCTCCGGTTAAACGGAAATTTCTCCGTGATGAGATTTGTCCGTAAGACTGGAGATTGCTTCGCCAAATGCGGCTCGCAATGACATTATCATAATTATTTGTGAATGAACTCGAACCCAAACCTGTAAGCGAAGTATGGCGGCCGGAGTTGACGCGCCTACCGGAGTTGACGCGTACGCGCCGCGCCTTTCGCGCCTTCTCGCACGGGTTGCTCAAATTTGTTGCAAAGATTTGTTTGAACGTTTCAATCGAGGGCCGGGAGAATTTTCCGCAGCGCGGCCCAGCCCTGGTGGTCATCAATCATCTTGGGGATTCGGATATCCCCGCACTGATCTCGTCTTTGCCTGATCCGCCCGACGCACTTGCCAAAATAGAACTTTACGACGCCCCAATTCTTGGCAGGTTGATGGACTGGTACGGCGCCATCTGGTTGCATCGCGGCCGGCCGGATAAACGCGCCCTGCGTGCCGCGCTAAATGGACTCGCCGACGGCCGCGTACTGGTCATCGCCCCGGAAGGCAGGTATTCCCTCACGGGCGCGCTGGAGGAAGGCAGTAGCGGCGCGGCATTTCTCGCCTATAAATCAGGTGCTCCGATCCTGCCTGTCGCGATCACAGGCACGGAGAATGAGAATGTATATGGGCATTTAAAAAGGTTTCAACGCGCGCCGGTCCATCTTAAAGTGGGGAAAATGTTCAAGTTGAACGAGCAGGTCTCAGGCCGGCAGGAAGCGCTCAGCGAAGGTACGCGTCTCATCATGCAGGTGCTGGCCGATCTCCTTCCCCATGAATATCGCGGCGCGTATTCCTGATCCATCCGAGGCATGCGAACGACCCAATCAACTCATTTGTAATTGTGGAACGTCTGGTTTCAAGGATACACCTTATGTGTCTCCCTGCCGTCTCGCACCGGCGTGCCGCCGCTGATCGCGGCACGAACGGTGAGCATAGCAAAGGGTCTCCCGAGGAAATGAGCTGCAAAGCTCATTTCCTCGGGGATTCTTCACTCCCTTCGGTCGTTCAGAATGACACATTACGTGTTTGGTTGTAGACGCTCTCGTAATTGTTTACGACTATAATTCGATCAATGGAATTCCTGTTCAAGCTGTATGCAGGCATTGCTTTTCTTGCGCCGCCCACTCCTGCGGGTTGGGTGGTGTGGCTGGCCCTGTTGGGCGCG
>CAZSVR010000028.1:0-11787 GCA_964610295.1 uncultured Anaerolineaceae bacterium | reverse complement strand
TGAGTGGGGATTTTTTGTTGCCTTTTTGATCCTGGTGCACTGACCGCGCTGTTCATTGGATTAAGACATTCCTCCGCTTCAACCCGACCTCCACCCGGCTTGCCCGCCAACGCACCGGGGACCGCGCTGATGATCTTTTCCGCCATGCCCTGGTTGCTGGGCGGAAGTTTACTCGGACCCCTGGGCTGTGCCTTGCTTGGCGCCTTCGCGGGACTCTTGCGCGGCGTGTGGGATGCGTATTCCTTGTTCTCGATGGTGGAGCTGGCATGCTTAGGCGCGTGGTTCGCGATGAATACGCGCCAACGCTACCGCACACCTGCTTATACTTTATTGTGCCAGCCGCGTGTGGCGGCGTTGTTGTTAATTCCGATCCATATCCTGTTTTACACGATCAGCGCGTTATTCAAACAATGGAGTGCAGATATTATCGTTCCAACCAAGGCGCGATTGGATTTTGCGTTGAGCAACGTGGGCGTCGCAACGCTGGCCTGTGGCGGTGAAATGCTGGTGGGTGGATAGTATCCTGGGCAAAGGCAGTACTTTTTTCCTGCAAATTCCCCTTACACAACCGAAAGTATCCTGATCTGCGTAAAAAATGGATTTGTACTATAATCCTGCCTTGTCCTCTCATTTAATAAGGAGGGCAAATTTTTTGCTTGTAAGCTGGTATGCATGATCAATCACGAAGATAATTCACAAACCTCCATTATTGAACGAGCCACAGATTACAAACCGCCGCGCAGTCTCCGATCCTGGCTGATCGGGCGGCCATTATCCACTGCAGACGCCGCGCACGAGACAATCGGTAAAAGGGTCGGCCTTGCCGTGTTCGCTTCAGATGCGCTTTCGTCCAATGCTTATGCCACCCAGGAAATCCTGGTAATTTTGGCAGTAGCGGGCACTCAGGCCTTTGGATACGTATTCCCGATCTCCATTGCGATCGTTCTTTTACTTACGATCGTCACCATCTCTTACGAGCAGATCATTCATGCATATCCTGATGGCGGCGGTGCTTATATTGTAGCGCGCGACAATATAGGAGAGATATCTGCATTGATCGCGGCATCCTCGCTCTTACTGGATTACATTCTCACTGTTTCGGTATCTATTTCCTCCGGGGTGGCGCAGATCGTCTCGGCTTTTCCGGAAGTTTATGAATATCGCGTCTATATTGCGGTAGTGGCTGTGATGTTTATTACAGTGATCAATTTACGCGGCGTCAAGGAATCCGGTGCGGCAATCGCCGTTCCCAGTTTTTTCTTTATTATCATCATGTTCATTACTGTGGGTATAGGGATGGTGAAGTATTTTAGCGGGTCTCTCGGCGTTGTGATCGACCCACCCGAGCTTGTTGAGATACATGCTACGCTTGCAGTAGTAACGCCGTTCCTGATCTTGCACGCGTTTTCCAGCGGTACCGCCGCTTTGACGGGGATCGAGGCGATCTCAAATGGTATTACCGCATTCAAAGAACCGCGCAGTAAAAATGCGGGCATCACCTTGATCTGGATGGCTGCTATTCTGGCGAGCCTATTTTTGGGAATATCCTTTCTTACAGTCCAGATTAGCGCTGTGCCATCTGAATTTGAAACGGTTATTTCGGAACTGGCGCGTACGGTATTTAACGGGCAGGGTTTCCTTTACATCGCTGTCATTCTGGCGACTACGGTTATCTTGATCCTTGCCGCCAACACGGCCTTCGCTGGTTTTCCCCGTTTAAGCGCGCTCATGGCAAAAGATGGATTTTTACCGCGTCAGTTGACCTATCGCGGCAGCCGCCTGGTTTACTCGCGCGGCATTGTCGCCCTGGCGATCATCGCTTCCATATTGGTTGTGATCTTCCAGGCTAGTGTCACGCGTCTCATTCCGTTATATGCAATCGGCGTGTTCCTTTCATTCACTTATTCCCAGTTTGGCATGGCGTTGCGCTGGTGGAAGTGCGGGCATCTTAAACCCGGGCAGGAAATCATTGAACGTGGTTCAACTCTGCGGTTTGATCCGCTCTGGAAATTGAAAATGGTTACAAATGGCTTTGGCGCGCTCTGTACCGCGATCGTCATGCTGGTCTTTGCAGTCACAAAATTCCATGATGGCGCGTATGTTGTATTGATGCTTATTCCCATTCTGGTTGCGATCCTCTGGTTGATCCATCGCCACTACAATAACCTTGCCAAAAAACTTTCGCTTGATAACTTTGGTGTCATTCCTCCGCACACCATTCGCCATCGCGTCATTATGCCAGTCAGTGGTGTGCATCTGGGAACACTGACCGCGCTTCGTTATGCGCGCATGTTATCGGATGACGTAACAGCTGTCCATGTCACGATTGAACCGGCGGAGTCTGAAAAGGTCCGCCAAAAGTGGGAAACCTGGGGGGAAGGTGTGCGCATGGTGGTGTTGGATTCGCCGTATCGCCTCTTCATTGAACCTTTATTGGGATATATCGCCGACATTGCACGGCAACGTCAGCCGGGTGAAACCATCACCATTGTGGTGCCTGAGTTTGTTTCAGATAGCCGCTTGACTGCCACATTGCACACGAACACTGCAGATCTTCTTCGCAGTCAACTTAAGCATCAACATGGTATCGTGATTACCAACGTGCCTTATCATGTGCATGAAGAGCACCAAGAGTAAGGAGCTATGAATATGAACTTTATTATTGTGGGATGTGGAAGAGTCGGAGCCGAACTGGCATACCGCCTCTTCAAAAATAAACATCAAGTGGTGGTGGTGGATAGTAACCAGAAATCTTTCAATCGCCTCCACCCGGACTTTCGCGGGCGTACTGTTGAAGGCGAGGCTCTTTCCTCGGACACACTCGAGCGGGCCGGTCTGGATAAAGCCGATGGTATTGCGGTGGTCACAAACTCAGATACGATGAACGCAGTCATCGGCCATATTGCCCGTGTGCACTATCCGCAGGTCAAACAGGTCGTTGTTCGCAATTATGACCCTGCCATGCGCGAGATGCTTGAAGCATTTGATCTGCAACTCGTAAGCTCCACAGCCTGGGGTGCGGAGCGCGTGCAGGAATTACTGATTGACCCAACCTTTCGCGCGGTATTCTCCGCCGGGAATGGCGAAGTGGAATTGTATGAAATGAACATCGCTGAGAAATGGAACGGTAAAACGATTGCAGACCTGCTGGAGGGCTGCAAGGATACGGTGATTGCCGCACTTACGCGGTCCGGCCGCGCGGAGTTGCCGTCCTCCTCTTCCATCTTGAGAAGCGGCGATATCCTCACAGTGAGCGCCACCTTGGAAGGTGTGACATCGCTGCGAGCACGCATACAGCAAGGGCAGGAGGCATAATATGTTTGTATTTATTGCTGGCGGTGGACGCACTGGGGCCCAACTTGCCACTCAATTGATGGAGCAGAATTATCACGTGCGTCTCGTTGAACATCGTCCTGAGTTGCTTGCTCATCTCCACCATGAAATTCCCACGGAAGTGATCTACGAAGGCTCGGCGACCGACCCGAATGTTCTCAAGCAGGCTGGTTTGGAAAAGGCGAATGTGCTCGTGGCTTGCACAAATGAGGATGCCGCGAATCTGGTGATTTGTTATCTTGCCCGTACGCTTTTCAAGGTTAATCGTACGATTGCAAGAATCAACAACCCGCGTAATGCCTGGCTTTTTGATAAAAACTTTCACGTGGATGAGACCATCAATCAGGCTGATGTAATGGCGCATCTGATCCAGGAGGAAATGTCCCTTGGCGATATGATGACCCTGCTTAAACTCCGCCGTGGGCGCTACGCACTGGTGGAGGAGAAGGTCCCCGCAGGTGCCAAGGCGGTTGGCATGCAACTCAAGGACCTGGGCCTGCCCGACCAATGTGTGATCGCGGCCATCATTCGGAATGGCCAGGTTACCTTGCCGCGCGGCAATACCAAATTGGAACAGCATGATGAAGTGCTTGCGATTACAGACACAGACGGCGCACAACAACTGGCGGAATTGCTTGCCCCACCTACAAGGCCTGCACGCTAATTAATAAAAGACCCGCACTGGGGATGGATCAGTCTGCTGGTTATCAGTCCGATAGTCTAATAGTCAAGAAACTTCCGAAGTTATTTTGTTTCTCAAGTAAAATCCACAGCATGAAGGAACTCATCTATTCCCGCAAAGAAAATCCTAAAGGTCTTAAAGACCTTTAGGATTTGTATAAGGAGTGATCATGCCTCTGGCAACCCTGTTTCGGAAATGAAATACAAAGCATGCCCTTACAGGGTGCTCACCTGCGAGCCTCAAATGGCGAGTACAACAAACGCAGTGCGGCGCATGTGTCGCGAGGGCGAGGTACGTGACTCCTCTGGCACTACCCCCACAAACTACACCTATGCGGGACAATATAGCTACACAAACGATTTCAGCTTGATGTTCTATCGCGAAGCACCCCGCCGAAGGCTCCCGCGAAGTACCCGCCGAAGGTCCCCGAAGGGGATGGGTGAAGGGAGAAGAAGCGGAGTGGGCAATGCGCGCTGGTATGATCCTTCCCTGGGAAGATTTGCGCAGGCGGATACAATTATTCCAGGCGCAGGGAACCCGCGCGACGTTCAAAACGCCGGGCGGGTTTTTATTTAAGATCTGCTGGGCCTGGTCGATATATCAAAATCTTTGATTGCCATCTGCCAGATGAAAATCTTCCTGTTGACTCTATCATCCATTGGTAATAAAATGTCAGCAATAGGTTGGGTACTAGATCGCCTGCCGCCCAATTCCCCAGATTTTTATCCATTTTCGATCGTCGTGTAAAACTGGCGGGTGTGATGTCTATGAGACAAAGCACAGGAATTGCGAGACAGCTGCTCTCGATTGCAATTATTGCATTTAACGCATTTGTTCCGGCTTCGGTGCTGGCGCGTCCATTACTGGCCGATGGACAACTCATGCAGGAGAACCAGATCGCCACCAGGCTTTTGGTTCAAAACTCAAGTTGTCTGACCAGTGGGGATCTCCTCATTGGAAATGGGCAAACCTGCAGTCTGGCAGCCGGTTCATACACATTCAATAGCATCGTTATCCAAACCGGGGGAACGTTGATCATTCTGGGTAACACATCGCTAAATCAGGGTGTGACGATTAATTCCGTGACTATCACGGTGGAATCAGGCGGGAAGATCAGCGCAAATGGGACCGGATATCAGGGTCTTGCCGGGTCAGGCGCAGGGCCCGGTGCAGGCCATAAAGTTGCCTCTGGACAGGGTCCCGGAGGTGGCGGCGGACATGGCGGTTTGGGGGAAAGTACTGGCGGAACCGGAGGCACGGCCTATGGGTCAGTGACCAACCCCGTCGCTTTGGGCAGTTCAGGTGGATGCGGCCAATATCTAATCTCTTGTCGTGTCGGTGGAGCCGGTGGCGGAGCAGTCCGCTTACAAGTGAGTGATCAACTCCAGATAAATGGAGAAATTGCTGCGGATGGAACAACTCCAGTTGATGGAAGGTCTGGGGGTGGGTCAGGCGGCAGCATCTTCATCGAGGCGAATAGTTTGAGTGGAAATGGCGTTATCCACGCAAATGGGGGCAATGGCGGCGGCGAAAATGGCGGCGATGGGGCTGGAGGACGGATCGCGATCTACTACACAAACAGCGTGTTGCTCCTGGATTCCGCACATGTTTATTCGCGGGGGGCCTACTCTCAAAACAGCAACGGTGGCGGCCCGGGAACGGTTTATTTCAAGGATCTTTCCAGCGGATTGGACAGATTACTGGTGAGCAATGGCGGAAATATTGTTACCACTTATGCTGCCCAGCCAGCCGGCACGTTTGCATACAACACGATCGAAATACGCGGACGCGGGATCCTGCGGATCCTCGGAAGCAGTTCGAGCCTGACCCTTGAATCTGACACACTGGTGAGTGACGGCACCGGGCGATTGGAGGTGGAGGGGACGGTCCTGGCTACGGATACGCTTACTCTGACAGACTTAACGTTGTCCATTAGCGGTGATCTGCAAGGCTCACAAGCGGTCAACCTGCAGAACGTTGGCGGGCTTGAGCTGTACGCAACATCCCCGCTTCGTTCGGGCAGTTACACTTTTACAAACGTAACCATAGACAATGGCTCCACGTTAAAACTGGTTTCGAGCGGGAACGGAGATACGAATTATACGAACGATCCCGGTCTGCAGCTGAATGTGGCGAACCTGACCATAAATTCCGGCGGAAAATTAAGCGCCAACGGTACGGGTTACCCGGGCGTCGCGAACTCCACCAGAGGTCCGGGCGGCGGACAGGCCGGCGGTGCATCTACCGGCGGGGGCGGCGGCCACGGCGGACCCGGTCAGAATGCAGCCGGTGTTGGCGGTGTTACTTATGACTCGGTTGTCCTGCCGGTATTACCGGGAAGTTCCGGCGGCAGCGGTGGAGATATTTTTGGAGGCCGTACTCCGGGAGGTTCAGGCGGTGGTGCGATCTGGTTGATCGTAAGCGATATGCTGACAATTAATGGAGAGATCTCCTCGGATGGGATTTCCGGAGGCCTAAGGTCCGGGGGCGGTTCCGGCGGAAGCATCTTGATCGAGGCTGCCAACCTGACCGGGATTGGCAGCATTCATGCGAATGGAGGCGCGGGACTGACTGGAGGCGGGAGCGGTGGTGGAGGCAGGATCGCGGTCTATACCGCGGACGCCAGTCACAACATCACTTTTTCAGCGGCCGGCGACCCAAACAATAGTACGGCTGGTGAGGGAACTGTTTATCTCGATTCTCTCGACCTGATCAATTCAACCGTTCAAATCACCCCAGCCCAACTTACAGCCAATGGGACCAGCCTGGCGACCGTGACTGTGACGATGCTTAATATCGACGGCTTTCCCATGCCGAACAAGGGTGTGGAGATCGCGGTCTCATCCGGGCCCGGTCTCTCTATCAATAGCCAGGCGGTCACATCCAATCAGTACGTGACGATCGGGACCACCAACGCAAACGGGGTGGTCACCGCCACACTTAAGACAACCGCGTCCGGCATACGCACGATCAAGGCCCGCACCGGGCAGGAACTCATTACCCAGCAAGGGACAGTGGAATTTCTTCCCGGCCCGGTCAGCGCAGCTCTTTCAAGCATATCCGCCACCCCCGTTCAGGCGCCCGTGGACGGAGTCACGCCGAGTACGATCACCGTGACCGCCTATGACGCGCACAGTAATCGAATTTCCGGGGCCAACGTGGTGTTGCATGCCACCGGCAGCGCCTCCATTACCCAGCCGGTCAACCCAACGGACAGCCTGGGCCGTGCCACCGGGCAGGTTACGAATACTGTTGGCGAAAGTGTGACGATTTCGGCGACTGTGGACGGTGTAGACCTGCAGGATACGGCCGCAGTGAATTTCACGGGCACGGATTTATCACTGTCGCTCAGCGCGCCGGGGACCATCGTCGCCGGGTATCCCATCGAATTTACTATTTCCGTCAAGAATACCAGTTCAGTGATGGCAAATAATGTCAGCCTCGAAATGACATTACCGGATAGTGTCTCTTATTCTGGCGCGAATTCCAATGTCCCGCCGACCCGCAATGGGCAATCCCTGGCGTGGGACTTGGGCAATTTCACTCCCGGCGCAGGCACAACTTTCATCGTTTATGGGGAAGTATTGTCATCAGCCGCTGTGGGCACGAATCACACAACCCAGGCAACAGTTGTTACACAGACGTACGAAAATAATACCGGGGACAACACTGCCAGCCGCGTCACACAGGTCATCGACGGGTATGCTTTCGATGTAAAGATCGCGCCTGTTTCGAAGGTTCTGGGGATCGGTGCAAATGGTGTATTTACGATCACGGTCAAAAATACCGGTGCGGTTGCAGATACGTATGCCCTTTCTGTTGCCGGTCTTGGTGCCGGACTGTATTCCCTCTCTCAGGATCAGGTCACACTGGCGCCCGGGGGATCGGCCAACATCGAATTGTCCATTCAAACCGATGATTGTTCCGCGGTCGGCCACATTCCCTTCAATGTGATTGTTAGCGGCGCCGCTCAAAGCGAGGCAAAGTCCGTTTCCGCTATGGTCGATTTCCAGACCGCGCCGATCATTTCCAACCTGCAACCCAGGCCTGGACTGCTGCTTGGTTCAAGGGATGTCGCCGTAAGCTGGGGGACCGATGTGACATCTTCCGGCTCGTTGACTGTTTACCCTGTGGGGCAAGCGGATCACCCACTCAACTTCCAGACTCAGGAAGGCCTCCTGCATTCCGTGGTAGTGCCCGAGCTTCTGCGGAATACGATTTATGAATGGTTTGTTAAAGTGGATTCTTCATGCGGTACCGTGACATCCAATCCCCAACAGTTTACGATCGGCAATGGGGTGGTCTTCAAAACCCACGAGCAAACCTACAGCATCAACCGGGATTACGACCAGACGGTGATGGTGCAGGTGATTAACCAGGACGTCGCCCCGCATGAGGTGCATCTTGAGATCGAGCATCCTTATGAAGATCTGACCGTGAACTTTCGCGGCAGCGGCAGCATCGACGAAACGATCACCTTATTGCCGGGGGAAACACGCGCCGTTGAATTGGCGTTCTTTGCCCAGGATGCCCAATCAAAGACTTATGATCTGAGTGCAGTACTCACCTCCGGTGAAGGAACGGGAACGATCAGCGATCGTGCGGTGATTCACACCAGGGTGCTCTTTGAGGCGGATTACACGGTTGAAAAGGTCGGTTCTGATCCCATCCTTAACACAGCCACATACAGGGTCACAAACCTAGGCCAGACCATCACGGACCTGAAGATCAGCGCGGTTGACCCGGTCACAGACCAGCCGGCCGCTGTATTCATTACACCGCAGGTCTATCACGCCCGGCTGGGTACCGGCGAGTTCATCGAATTTAAGGTCATCCCGATGTATGGCGCGGAAGATGTGGCACATAGCCCGGGCAATTTCGCCTCGGGCGGCGTACTGGCGCGGCCTGCGAAGATCGAGGACGGTTCATTTGATCTGATCACCCAGGTGGGGGAATTGGTACAGCGACATGAAGCACAGCAGAATTGTGATGGCGGACGCAGTGTTTACCCGGTAACTTTCACAAATGTTGCCATCCCCATGCAATTTCGAAGCTGGTACTGCCCGAATCGTGAGAATATTTATATCGAAATCTGCATGCCCTCGTTTGCCAATTCCGGTAACATTTCATCGGCGAGTTTGAGCCTGGGCATCGACCCCAGCCAAACACCGGAAGCATATGATGTGAATATCAGCATGAACGGTACGCCGATCGGAGAAGTTGACGACACAGTTCTGGAAGGCGACTATCGGTTCCAGATACCGAAGGAGGCGTTGAGAACGGGAATGGGAGGCTGTGTGACCAACACCATCCACATTAACGCTGATTTCGAAAACTTCGCCCATTATCAGGTCTGGGCGGACGGGGAACTGTTGGTCTCCTTTGATGACGTCACGATATATATATGCGCCAATAGCCCCGAAGAAGCCAGGGAAATTGCGGAACAAACCTATGGATTCGTCAGCCTGCCTGAAACGATCAACGTCCAGATCGAGGCGCCAACCTCAGGAAGTACAGTGGGGCTGGATTCAAACGGAGTGGTCAACGTGCGGGCGTTCGTCGGGGATGATTTGCCCGCTTATAACAATCGATATGTAGTAGATGCCGAGGTTGAGTACCTGGATCAGTTGGGCACGCCTACGGAGCATTTGATGTTATTTGATGATGGAATTGCTGCGCATGCAGATGCTTCCGCGAACGATCGCTATTTCAATGCGCAATGGGTTCCCAGATACGGCGGGGAGGTGCGGCTCACTGTAACTGCCTCACTGGGCAGCTTGACCGATACGGATACAAGGACTTTCACCGTCAACGCCCAGCCGGATTTTGAAGTGAAGCGCGTCTTCATTCAGAAGATCACTCGCAAGGGAGAGGCTGCAGAAGTGTGGACCGAGCTCACGAACAACGGCTTTTCCGTACAGGGCCCGGTGACCGTTCAATTCCGCTATTATGAAACGACAGATGCAGGCGAAAAATTCGGCGCTCCGATCTACGTCAGCGAACAGGAATTGTTCGGCACGATCTTCAACAGCACGTTCGATCATGGGGAGGTCGTCAAGATCAAAGACAACACGTTCATCGCCCCGGAAGTGGACGTGTATTTCGTGGAAGTGATCGTCGATCCTCAGTAATGGGGACATTAATGGCCGAGGAGTTTGGATCATGATAAAACATCGTTTGCAGCACATTCTTCGCAACGGCATCCTGCTTGGTTTGGTCTTTGTCCTTTCCGCGGAGCCGGCTTTGGTGGCGGCAAGGACCCTGCCGAAGGACCCGCAGGCGCAGGCCATGGACCAGGTTTTGGCAGGCGGAGATCGTTATCTCGACAGCGCCTCCAGCGCGGTGGTGGAAAGTGCCGAACTGCTTGGGTATGTCAACGTCCTCCAGAATACGCCCATCGACCAGGTCAGCGAAACCTATATCACGGATGTGATCGCGCGCGCCTTGAGCGTTGCAGAACAAAGCTCGATCGCCCTTGGTGCAGTGGACGACGTAGCCGATGGGATCGAACAGCTCGGAGGCGCCTTCCCTGCATCGATGGATATCGCAGCAGCGGCAGGCGTCCCTGATGAGATGCGGGCGGACCTGATCGCGCAGGGCATCCCGTCGGCGCAGGTCGATCAGATCAGTGACTCAACGCTGGCGCTTTATTCCGGGCGTCAGGCAGCTGCTTCCGGCCTGCCGGCAGACGTGCAGGCAGACCTGATAAGTTTCGGATTCACACAAGCGGAGATCGACCAGATCGCGGTGGCTGTCGGTCAGCGCGGATTGGTGGATGCCAGCCTCAATACCCGCATTGCACAATTCCGCGCCACGCAGGATGAACTGGCCGATACGCGCAGCGGGATGTTGATCCTCGCGGTCCAATTATTAGGATATCAGATCGCGACGCGCCAATCGAGCGGCGCCCAGGTGCGCGCCGTAACGGATGAAGAATTACAGGCTCTTGCCGAGGACGAACTGCGCCTGCTGGTGCACACTGCGCATTTGAACGCCATGTGGGGCAACGACCCCAGCGCCGAGATCGGCGAAGGCGATTGGTGGTTCATCGAGCATTACGCGGGGCGCATGGCGGAACGCCTGCAAAAGATCATCGTGGAAACGCAGAACCGCGGCCTGGTGGTGGAGTTATTCCTTGCCTATCAGATGCAAATGCTGGCGGTCAGCGCCCGAACCGGGGATGCAGAGTATGCCAAGGCTGAGATGGACAGCCTGGCGGCTTTGCTTGCCCATCGGTTGAATGCAACTGCTTATTACGAACAGCGCAGCTCACCCGGGCTTGCGGAATATGCGCTGGCGCGCGTGGCCACCGCCCCGGCTGTGCGCGAAAAGGTCGCATGGCCGATCTCCGATAGCGCGATCAAGAATGCGAAGATCGTTTCTCAGGCGCAAATGGAGGCCGCGCGTGTACAGAACATTGCCCTGTTGCTTGGGGACTTCGATGAATCCAACGAAACCAACAATCAGGGCAGCCTGCTGATCGTGGCCGGGCTGGAGTTCTTCGACCAGATCTCACTGGATATCGCCCAGGCTGGGTTGAAGATCCTTTCAGCGGCCACGCCCGAAAACATCATGAAGTGGATCGCCGCCATTTTGACCGGCGATACCGATAACCCCGCGCTGATAGCCGGCAATGTGATCCTGAGTTTGATCCCGGTCATCGGCGTATTGCCGGACCTGGCCTCTCTTGCTGTGGATCCCAGTATTTGGATCAAGGCGCTTTCGCTCGTCGGCATTATCGGCAGCATTGGGGACCTCCTTGCCCTGATCCC
>CAZSVR010000027.1:0-48943 GCA_964610295.1 uncultured Anaerolineaceae bacterium | reverse complement strand
TCATGTTGCTGAAGGTGCCGACGGCTTGATCAGGTTCCTGCTCAAAGGCAATCGTTATGCCCTTCTCGCCGGTATCTGCACTGGTGGGATCCCAACCTGGGACTGCAGGCGCGCAAGCAGCAACTTCAGTCGCCGCCGGAGCTTCGGTAGCTGGGGCCGGGGCCTCAGTTGCCGGGGTGCCGCACGCAGCCAGTAACATACTGGCGAGTACGACAAGGGACAGTAGAACGTACAAGTTTCGTTTCACGTTTCTCCTCCTTAAAGAGAAATATTGGGGTTTTAAGACAGCGGGGAAAGAGAACTTCTCCGTGTGTCTCCTCAGGACGCAAATTATACAACAAAATGCAAATTACAAGACAGGCAAGGGATGCCCAACTCCATTTAACCCTACTGCGGAGGGGTCTGCTGGCCACAGCCCGGCGACCTTCTCTCCACATGTTGGACAGGTCCCATCGCCCAAAATGTTATATTCCTGGACGACGTACCCGCTTCGCCTCACCAGTCGCTCGCTGCATTGTGGACAATGGGTATTTTCATATTCTTCAACAAGTCCCGGCAAATTGCCGGCGTAAACATATCTTAACCCAGCTTCGCGTCCGATCTCTGCTGCACGCATTAAGGTCTTTGCGTCGGTATTATCGGGGTCGGTCATCTTGTAATCTTTGTGGAACGCAGTTACATGCCAGGGGATGTCAATCGATAAACTCGCGATAAATCGTGCTGCCTCCCATAACTCTTCATTTGAATCATTGAAACCGGGAATGACTAGTGTTACAACTTCCACCCATAAACCCATTTCACGCGCGCGTTTGATGCCGTCCAATGTATGCTGCAATACCCCGCCCAGCGTGCGATAATTCTTATCGTTCATGCACTTGAGATCGACCTTATAGGCGTCCACATATGGACGGATATATTCCATCACTTCAGGCGTGTTATTGCCATTGGACACATACGCGCACATCAATCCCGCTTGCTTTGCTTTTTTGAAAATCTCCACAGCCCACTCACTTGTAATTAACGGTTCATTGTAAGAAGAGACTACCACACTTGCATTCGTGCTATGAGCATAATCCACCATTTGAGCAGGCGTGATCTTTCTCACCAATTGAGCCGACACATCTGAATCAGGGTCGCGCATGGCCTGAGAGGTCAACCAGTTTTGGCAGTTGGAAACGAGAAAGAAGCCTGCGAGATAATTGTGCTCTACTTCAACTTCCATATTGAACACATCCCCGCTAAAAGATTCTCGCTTAATTCCCCGCAACGGGACCAAATGAAAGTCTTCCGTTTCAACAATCTTATGCTCAACATCGTTGGTCTCATACCAGACAACCGTATATTGATGAGGAGCGCGCCTCACTACACGCCCTTGAATCACACCCGTTTCTGGCAGTGCAGTGTCATAAATGGATGGAAAATATTCACACTTTAACGCCAGCCACGCAACACCATGAGCAAGTTCCCTTGAAACTGTTGTTGAACTGATTTTTCCATTTGGAAACCGATGACCATCGCCTTTGATGTAAGCATCGAGGAATGCCTTCACAACTTCACGCGGCGCATCAAAAAGCATTTCAGGCACGTGCTTTTTCGTTGACCGTTCCCCAGCCAGCGTTTTGAAAAGCAAGGCAAGCGAAGCCCTGGAAATTGAAACTGCCAGGGTCGTATTACGATGGACAAGTCTTGCATTAACCCCAAAGCAGGTATTGAGCAAACTGATTACACGGTCAGCCAGTTCAGTTTCCTTTTTTGAAAAACTAAAGTTGATATCAAAACTATTTGGACGGTTTCTATCTGTGACAATTGAACCCTCTGCGCAGTAGTAGCCGAACAACTCAGCAACTTCCACACCAAATTTTATTCTCAATGGAATCCCAGGCTGCCTCTCGTTGGGAAATCGCAAATATTCATTCTCAACATACGGAAGAGATGTTTTTGATTCAGTTACTCGTTCATTCCTGATTTTGACCCGCAAGTGACGGATGTAAGAACCACTCTTCCCGAACATCTCTCCAATCTCTCGTGATGACCTGCCCTCAGTGGTCAAATCCATAATCTTCTGCATTTCATCACTTGATAATTTCCAGGGGGTTTCGAATGTCACTCGATGAGACCCAAGCAAACGCTCGGAATCAATCACCTGTGGAGAAGAAAACTTATAAGATCGCGGAACGGCGAGATAATGCTCTTTAGTCAAATCCTTTGCGTAAACAGGCTCAGGCAACATGCCAACATCAATGGTGGCATAAACACGATGGTCTGGCGTACAACGAATCGCGGGTAGATAATACGGCATTACTTTTATCAAGTCACCTTGATACGGATGACGAAAAACACCTTTCACATCTCGAAGACTGCCCGAGGAAGTAATTGCCCTAAAATTGAATGGGAATGAAATTTCCCCGAAGGGATCGGGTTCTTCATAGCAAGACTCGCCAAGTTCAAAAGCATCTTGTAATGTAATCGGTCCTCGATTGGTCACAACCATCGTATCCCCTGTAAAACAATAACCACAATGATAATCACAGCCCAACATTCCAAACGTCAGGGCGTTTGTTCCGGGCATCACATGTGAAAAGGGCTTCTTCTCGATCGGGTCGCTTTGCAACGCGCCTACATATCCCCACGGCACGCGCAATTTTCCTGCCTCATTGAACCGCACCTGGCAAATGCCGCGTTTGCCCTCGCGGATCAGGCAGCGATGTCCGCACGCGTAACAACGTACCGAGTTATCCGCCAGCGATTCGTATAACTCGCCTTCAACGGTCAAGCCATCTATTACATTTGCCAGTGAACTCATTATAATAAGCCGATGTTAACCATCGTCATTCAGGCAGGCGGACAATCTTCACGCATGGGAGAGGACAAGGCGCTCAAACTATTTTTGGGACGTCCGCTCATCCAACGCGTTGTTGACAGACTCTCTCCAATTGCAGATGAACTGATTGTAACGACAAATCGTCCCAGTGACTATACTTTCCTTAACACTTCGACAGGCTCACCGTTCGTGCCGCGATCAGCGGCGGCACGCCGGTGCGAGACGGCAGTGCACCGCCTGCGCCTCGTTTCAGACCTCAAACCCGGGCGCGGCCCCCTGGGCGGACTCTACACTGCGATCGTTTCTGCCGCCTCTCCGCTGATCGCAGTGGTGGCCTGTGACATGCCTTTTGCCAGCGCAAAACTGATCGAAAGCGCACGCAGGCTCCTGGTGGATGAGGCAGCGGATGTCGTCATCGGGAAAACAGGCGAAGGTTATGAACCGTTCCATGCGGTCTATCGCCGCGAGACCTGTCTGCCCGCGATCGAGTCCTCCATCGAAGCAGACCAGTGGAAGATGATCGCGTGGTTCCCGAAAGTGAAAGTGCGAACGCTGACGCCCGCAGAAGTAGAAGCGCTTGACCCCTCCGGCCTGTGTTTTTGGAATCTCAATACCCCCGAAGAATTTGCAAAAGCCGAAGAGCTGGCCCGCGCATGAAAGTTATTTGCATACCAGGTGATAGTCACTTTCGCGATATCATCCCCTTGGGGAAGCACTCCCGAAGGGAGCCAAGTGACTGCCACCTTAAAATTATTTTCAAGAGGAGTTCGTAATGTCGCTTAATCTTGATGTTATTCGTGAACAATTCCCCTCGCTGGATCGCCCGGCTGTTTTCTTTGACAACCCCGGCGGGACCCAGATTGCGAGGCAAAGCTTGGATCGTATCAATAAATATTTGCTTGAAAATAATGCCAATCATGAGGGCGCCTTCGAGACCAGCCGCAAATCGGATGAAACTCTGCACGAGGCGCATGCAGCCATGGCCGATTTTCTGAATGCGGCGCGGCCGGAGGAGATCATCTTCGGCAATAACATGACCACGCTCTCCCTGCATATCTCGCGTTCACTGGCCCGCAATTTGAACGCGGGCGATGAGATCGTGGTGACGCGCCTCGATCACGACGCGAACATCTCCCCGTGGATGCTGGTGGCGGAGGACAAAGGCTGTACCTTAACCTGGGTCGATTTTGATGTGGAAGACGGCACGCTGAAAGTGGATGAGTTCGCCAAAGCCGTGGAACGCAAGCCGAAAATCGTCGCCTTTGGATACGCGTCGAATGCGTTGGGCACGGTAAACCCGGTTCGTAAGTTAACCAAAATGGCAAAGGATGCGGGCGCGCTCGTTTATATCGACGCGGTGCAGTACGCCCCGCATGGCCCGATTGATGTGCAGGACCTGGGGTGTGATTTTCTGGTGTGTTCCTCCTATAAATTTTTTGGCCCTCACGCGGGCGCCTTGTATGGAAGATATGATCTATTGAATGAATTGAAAGCCTATAAAGTCCGTCCGGCTTCGAATGACCTTCCTTATAAATTTGAAACAGGCACACAGAATCACGAAGGCATCGCCGGTGTGTTGGGCGCGTTGGAATACTTCGAGTGGATCGCGAATCAGTTCGGGCAGGCACAGGCGCAGGCGTGGAAGGAGGCGGGCTTCTCCGGGCGCAGGCTGGTCTTCAAGCAGGCGATGTCCGCCTTACGCGCGTATGAGTTCGAGTTATCACGCGCCTTGATCGAGACGATCCAATCTGTAAAGGGCACGCGCATCTATGGCCTCACAGACGTGAAACGATTGGATGAACGCGTCTCCACCGTGTCGTTCACCTTGGAGGGAAAACATCCGCATGAGGTTGCTGAGCAACTTGGGAATGCAGGCTTTTACGTGTGGGATGGACACTATTACGCATTGGCCGTCGTGGAACGATTGGGTCTGTTGGAGAAAGGCGGCATGGTGCGAGTCGGCGCGGCGCATTACAATACCCTGGATGAGGTCGCGCGGTTTGGCGAGGCCTTGAAGAAGATCGCGAAGTAGATTGATAAAAAGGTGACGATCATTTCTCGGCTGGGTTGGATACTTACACCGAGCGGGGGTTATCCAGAAATCACAGCAGGAGGTCGGGAGATGATCTTCGGTTTTTGCAATCTGGAACGAACGGGAGCCAGCTTGCCGACATCTATGAAGACCACATCCTGTTTGGGAGCTTTTTCGAGCATGAAGCGTGTATAACCTGGGTCGAGGCGGTCCAGCAGGATCAGCTCTGCGCCTTTCGGAATGTTTTCGCCAAAATCCGGATGGGTGATGAGGTAGCGCGTAAATTCCATGAATAACTCATTGAATTTTGCACGATAGAATTCCTTCATTTCTTCATCTCCTTGGTAAAAAGATCCCGATACGAGTGCCAGTTTTCCATAATGTCGCTCTGGCCAATCGTGAGAACATCTGCCACAGAATAACCTTCAAACCAGTCTTTGGTTTGCTCCCCATTCGGGTGCAGAATATCGCGGTGAGGCTTTCCGTGCGCCGTGTCATATCGAACCACTGCGTGCCAGTCGCCATTCATCAGAAATTCAAGTTGAATTCAAAATTCGATGATCTCTTTTCCATCGGAAACATGATAATGCCTGTAACGACACAAACGAGTTTCTGGATCAAGATAGATCAGGAATTCGCGTTCGGTCATGCTCGGAATTATACGGCATTTTAAGATGCGAATGGATTAAAATACATCCTCACCGATGATTTGGGTTCTGTGATCGCGATAACGAGAATGGCGCGCGTAGGCGCTGCGCATTACAACACGCTGGATGAGGTCGCGCGGTTTGGCGAGACGTTGAAGAAGATCGCGAAGTAGATTAATCGATTTTGCTTTTCTCCCAAGCCTCTCTAGCGAGTGCAATTGCCCCGAGCACGCCGGAGCGATTTCCCAGCGCGGGCGGGAGGATATACGAATCAATGTCATTCAAGATCGCGCGCGAGGGAATATATCCGTTGATGAGAGTGCGGGTCTTTTCTCTCACCATTTTCAATAGATTCAAATTTGATCCCACGCCTCCACCGATGATGATCCGTTGTGGCGAGAGGGTGTAGATGTAAGCTGTAAGCGCTTGTGCAATATATTGCGCTTCGAGCTCCCAGGCGGGATGATCTTCAGGCAGGGTCTCTGCGCGTTGACCCCAGCGTTTTTCCATGGCGGGACCGGAAGCCAGCCCTTCAAAACAATCTGCATGAAATGGGCAGTTGCCCTCAAATGGATCTTGCGCTCGATCATGCGGCAGTGGAATATGTCCCATTTCTGGGTGAAGTAATCCATGCAATAGTTTCCCTGCGGCAAATATGCCGCCGCCGATGCCCGTGCCAACCGTTAAATAGATAAAGGTATCCAATCCCTTGGCCGCGCCCCAAAGATATTCACCTAATACCGCGCCGTTCACATCATTGTCAAAACCGATCGGCAGGTCAAAGGAGTTGCGCAACGTGCCGAGTAAGTCTGCCATGGACCAGTGTGGCTTTGGCGTGGACAGGATCCGGCCGTAGGTTGGCGAATCAGGCAAAAGGTCGAGCGGACCGAAGTTTGCGAGCCCGATCCCCGCGAGTTTTCCAAATTTCTTTGCCCCTTCCTTGAAAAACTGAATGGTGCGCGTCAATGTTTCTTCAGGCGTTGTGGTTGGGATGCGAATCTCCGCTCGGATATCATGCGGCGTTGTACCGATCGCGCATATAAACTTCGTGCCGCCACCTTCGATGCCGCCAAAGAGGGGAAGCGAATTCATTTTGATTTTCTTCATGACCCTATTTTATCCCTAACCACCACTTTAACCATGCTCACGAATCTCTAGTAAAATTCTACGTAAATCTACATTGCTTATTTTGCCCTAAAAAGTACAATTCGTTCATCAGAGGCGAGGGCGTGGCAAACGCCCTTGCCATGTTTAACAGGAGATTATATTCATCAAACATTTTCAGCTCGAACTCATCCACGTCGCGGTGGCGATGACTCTCGTCCCGATCAACAGCACGCTTAACCGCGTGATCATACGCACGTGCTATTCTTTACCATGGAAGCCTCCTGATTTAGCAGTTTGCCCTCTCAAACAAAACTTTATTCAGAAGGCTTCCTCTTTTCAACTACCTCAATCAAATGGCAAGGGTCGAGGAATTTTTTTCGTCAGCCACTCGAAGACGTGATCGCCATTTTTACACCTACTGCAATTCACTTGCTATTGCGATTGGTCATGCCGTGTGATAAACTTTAAAAGTTGACAAGAGCAGTCCCAATTAAACATTGGAGTTGCCTAGACTGAGTTGTTCCTCATAAAGCTGCCAATCAGCGCCAGACGAAAGTGGCGTTCAGTGAAGTGAGTAGCCAGATTGAACGGAGTATGTCATGGATGCTGGTACTTGGACCGGCAAGATGTTGGGTAAGTACGAAATAGGCCCTTTGGTGGGCGAGGGTGGAATGGCCCAGGTCTACAAAGGTCGGCATCCAGCCCTCAAGCGCGATGTCGCCATAAAACTAATCCATAGCCATCTGGTCAGTAGCAGGGAGGGTTTTATAGAGCGCTTTCAACGCGAGGCCCAGCTTGTCGCCACTCTGCGCCACCCCAATATCGTACAAGTCTATGATTTAGATACCCACGCCGGTGTCTATTATATGGTCATGGAATATATTGAAGGCTTGACGCTTAGCTCGAAACTCGAACAAATACGGGCTCAAAATAAACTGTTTTCGTTAAGTGAGGCTGTTGATCTTTTGCTCTCTTTGTGCAATGCTCTCGACTATGCTCATGCCCACGGGATGATCCATCGAGATGTAAAACCAGGCAATGTCATGTTCACCAGTAAAGGTCAACCTGTTCTCACCGATTTCGGCTTAGCCAAGATCGTAGGCGGTACTACCAGTACAGCCAGCGGATTGGTGGTAGGGACGCCGATGTATATGTCGCCAGAACAAGCTTACGGCGAGTCCGGTGACGCGCGCAGTGACATCTACGCGCTCGGCGTTATGCTCTTTGAACTAATGACGGGTCATCTTCCTTTCCAGGGTAATACACCTCTTAGCATTATCTTTAAGCAGGTCAACGAACCCCTGCCCTCCGCCAAAAAAATCAATGCTCGCGTGCCCGAAGCGATTGAACTGATCATCGACAAAGCGACAGCCAAGAAACCGGAAGAGCGCTACCAAACCTGCGCTGAATTTGCGGATGCCCTGCGCAAGGCGCAACTTTCGACCGAGATAAAAACAGAGGTATTGGACTCCCCATCAGTTCTATCACCCACGCCGCAGCCTGTTGTCTCTCAGGCAATACCTGCCCGAAAAACCATTTCCCTGGATGGATTGCGTTCTATCTTCATTCAGATACTCGGACCTGTTGGTCGGATCATGGAAGTGGATCGCATCGTCAATGCGATGCATGAGAATAAGGCAGTTTTTCCACTTGAGCGGTTGGATGAGTTGCTTGATCGAGTTGCCATACAATACCGCATAAAAGATGCAGATAAAAAGGCACAAATCCGCCAGAGCGCGCATGATCTGTTCGGAAATTAATAATGAGATAGGAAGCAATCCACTCATTATTGAACAATTCTTCTTCAAGTTGATCCGCCATGCATCAAAGTTTGTATGGCAGCTAAATGCCGAGCAAAAGGAGTAAGAGACTATGACCATGACGAAAGTATCAGGAAGCCCGAATACGCCCCAAACCGTAATCGCTCGACCGAGAGCTTCCGTCTGGCGTGCTGAGACCATTGGCCAGAAGTTGACGCTGGGATTTCTAGTCATACTTGTGCTTCTGGCGGCGAGTGGCGCTGTGGCTTATTACGAGTTAGCCACAGTGGGCAGAGATGCAAAAAAAATGGAAGACGCTTCGATGCAAGCCATGGACGCATCACATCTTCAACGGCTCTCTGAAGCCACGCTCCTTCCAATACATGATTACATTCTGACCGCTGATCCAACGGCCAGGGCGCGGTTTGAGAAAGCCGCGGCCGAACTCGATACAATCATAACTCGACTCGGAGTTCGGGTAAGCTCAACGGAGATGAGTGGCATGACGATGGAGGGTATGGCACCCTCGGAGTCAATACCGCTCTCTTCCGACCAGTTGGGACTGTTGGAAAATTTCAATGATCTGTGGATGAATGTGCGTGATAGAGCAGAAAAAATCTTTGATATACCTGATCCCGTCGGCAACCCGCAGGCCATCGATCAACTGGAGAAAATGGAGGCATCGGCGCAGAGTATGGCCGCCTTCGCACAGAGTATCCATGTAGTTCAAATGGGGAGTGTGAGCCGTAGCCAAGATGCAGCGGACGAAACGATTGTCAATACGTCGTTATTCCTGATCGTTACCACAGTTGGGGCATTCCTGCTTGGCGCGCTTCTCTCTCGCTTAATTGGCCGCGCCATTAGCCAACCCATGGCACAACTGACTCAAATAAGTAGCAACATCAGTCTGGGCGATTTGGACACAATAGTCGATGTGCAAGCCGGCGGCGAGATCGGTGAATTGGCGGCGGCTATTGAGCGTATGCGTACGAGCTTGAAGATGATCATTGAGCGAATGTCGGACGAGGAGGATGACCTGCGTACTTGGACATCCCAGTTGGCATCTCACGAACTGCGACGCAAAGTTCGCGGAGGTATCATTAGCTTGGGTGGTCATAAATACGAGGTGGGAAAGGATTTGGATGGTCAGTTAGTGAACGTCAGGCTCGATTACGACCTGAGAGAGATTGTGATCACTCCACCATTTGGTGAGCCTAGGCATCTGCCCTTGACAACTTAGATCACCACGAGCCCGCCGCTCAGCGTTCCCGCGCGCGATTAGACACGCGCACGGCTGCCTAGATTCGCACCCTTGAGGGTGTTTTTATTTTAAATTCGGCAGAGTAAACGTGAACATGCTCCCCAGCCTGTCGCCTGCAGATTTTGCCCAAATACGTCCGCCGTGAGCTTCGATGAGAGAGAGCGCGCAATTGTCAAGCCAATGCCGCTTCCGCCTCCACTTTGACGCGGGCGGGATTTATCCACGCGGTAAAAGCGGTCGAAAATGTGCGATAGATGTTCGGGAGGAATTCCAATGCCAGTATTGCGGACAGCGATCTAGCCTTCATTGTTAACTTGTTTCGCAAAAATGATTACCTTTCCGCCTTCTGCGGTGTATTGCAAAGCATTTCCTGTCAGATTGGTCAACGCCTGAAAAACGGGGTCTTCCTCAGCGAGGACACGCGGAAGGTCAGGAGCCAGTTTAAGATCAGCTGATTCAAAAGATCGAGAAACAATAATCACTTCCATCTGCTCACGAATCTCTAGTAAAATTCTACGTAAATCTACATTGCTTTTTTTGCCCTAAAAAGTACAATTCGTTCATCAGAGGCGAGGGCGTGGCAAACGCCCTTGCCATGTTTAACAGGAGATTATGTTCATCAAACGTTTTCAACTCGGACTCATCCACGTCGCGGTCGCGATGACCCTTGTGCCAATCAATAGTACGCTTAACCGCGTGATGATCAAGGAGCTTGCGATCTCCGCGACCCTCGTCGCGATCCTCGCATCGCTTCCCTATCTTTTCGCTCCCATTCAAGTTGCCATCGGTGCCTATTCAGACCATCATCCCATTTTCGGTTTGCGTCGTACGCCGTACATTCTGGTCGGTCTTATTCTTTGCGTGCTTGGCCTGGCTCTTTCACCTTATGTCGCGTTCCTGATGAAGGATTATTTCGCGCTTGGCATCTTCGCAGGCATGCTTGCGTTCGGCGCGTGGGGTATGGGCTACAACCTGTCCAGCGTTTCGTATCTCTCCCTCGCCTCTGAACTCTCCGGCGAAAACGGACGTGGGAAAACGATCGCAACCATGTGGTTCATGATGATCGTTTCCATTATCGCAACCGCCATCGCGCTTAGCCACATGGTGGATCCATACACGCCCGAAGCATTGATCCGCGCATTTGGAGTTGTTGGCGCTTCCGCCTTGATCCTCGGCCTGCTCGGCCTCATTGGTTTGGAGCCTCGCTCAAGCGCTTCCGCCTCAAGCGCACAGGCTGAAAACTATAGCATTCGCGCGATGACCTCTGCCATCACGGCGAATCCTGTCGCGCGCCTGTTCTTCATTTACCTGCTCTTATTGCTCGCTGCCATCCTTGGTCAGGACGTCTTGCTTGAACCCTTCGGCGCCGAAGCCTTTGGCATGACCGTGACCCAGACCACGCGCATCACCTCCATTTGGGGAACCTTCGTGTTGGTTGCCATCATCCTTGCTGGCTTACTTGAGGGACGCGTTGCGAAAAAGATCGTTGCACAATTTGGCAATCTCGGCGCGCTCGCGGGATTTGTGGCCATCGTGGCAAGTGGCTTTGCCCGTTCTACAAGCATCTTCTACACCGGTGTGACTTTGTTGGGAATTGGCACAGGTTTTTCCACCGTCGCCAACCTGGCATTGATGTTCGATTGCACGGTGCCCGGCATGGTGGGCCTCTATATCGGCGCATGGGGATTCTCCAACGCGCTCTCGAGGTTGACCGGGTCCATTCTCGGCGGTGTTGTGCGCGATGTGGTGACTCAAGTCACAGGCGTGGCATTGAGCGGGTATCTCGTCGTGTTCAGTATTGAGGCGTTGATGTTGCTTGCCGCCGCGATCATGCTGATAGGAATTGACGTGAGTAAATTCAGGAAAGATGTGCAAGAACCATCTTTTGCCGAGAAAGTGGCAATCGCTTCTGATTGACTAATTCCCTCTCCCGTCTTGGGACGCGTGCCCGAGAGGGTGGAGGGCCAGGGTGAGGGTATGACTGACGAATGGCTTTCTCTCAGTGACGCGGCAAAAGTGTTGGGTGTTCATCCCAGCACCGTGCGGCTTTGGTCTGATAAAGGCGTGTTGCCCACGCACAAAACGCAGGGCGGGCATCGTCGTTATAAACGCAGTGAAATTTCCCTTTGGGCGGAGACCAGCCGACGGCCCAGCGAGATCGAACCCGATGGGATCATGAACGAGGTCGTCAGAAATGTCCGCATGCAAATTTCAGAAGGACGCTTGCAAGCCGAGACTTGGTATCAAAAATTGGACGAAGATGCGCGTGCGCAATATCGTTTAAGTGCACGCTCGTTATTTCATGGTCTGATGACCTATATCGCGACGAATGGGGAGGTAGCCGACTCTGAAGCTTACGCTATCGGTTACGAATATGCATCGCGTGCGCATCGTTACAGTTTGAGCTATGTGGATGCAGCAAAAGCTTTTCTGTTCTTTAGGAATACGCTGATCGAATCGGTGATGAAAGTTTACGGTGATGCGAATGTCCCTTCCGGGCAAACGGCAGAGACCTTTGGGAAAATGAACACCTTTACCGATGAGATCTTGATCAGCCTTTTGCACACCTACGAGTCGCTGGGAAATGCCAATCGTTAAGTCCCGGGAAAGAAGAGTATTCGTGCCTGAGTCTCGCCGTTCCAAGCGCTTTGCTCCTTCGTCTGTAATAGAAAAACTTGTGCCTGTTTTTCTGGTTGCGCTCTTGTTAACTTTGTTGGCTGTGCTCATTATCATTGGCTTATCGCTGTTGGGTGTGATCGCATCAGCATAATCTAGCTTAAACTGGAGACCTTATGAACTATATTCCGTATCTTTCCACCATTATCACGTTTGCTTTTGTTGTGGCTGTCTACAATCGCTATCGTCAACGTGGTGGAATCCACCTTTTGCTATGGGCTGTTGGCGTGTTGCTCTACGGACTCGGTACGCTCAGCGAAGTTATTCTCAGCCTGACCTTCAATGTTTTTGTTTTGAAAATTTGGTATCTGACAGGCGCGATGCTGACGGCCGCCTGGCTTGGCATGGGAACAGTTCACTTGCTCATTCGCAAGGGCCGCGCAGCCCAAATCCTGACCTGGATATTGGCTGCCGTTTCAGCCTTGGCACTTTTCCTTGTTTTGTCAGCACCAGCCCTAAGCGGAAATTACGATGTCACTCATCCTGCCTCTGAGCAATATAAGGATATCCTAACCCGCGCTGGTATCACCATTCTGCTAACGATCCTGCTTAACGTCTATGGCACACTGACGTTGGTGGGCGGCGCAATTTATTCCGCCTTCCTTTTTTGGCGGAAGAAGATATTGGCAAATCGCATGTTCGGTAACATACTGATCGCGGCTGGGGCATTATCCCCGGCCATGGGCGGCAGTTTGCTGAAGGCTGGCTTGGCTGACCTGCTTTATATCAGCGAGTTCGTGGGTGCGATCCTGATGTACACCGGCTTCATAATGGCAACTTCAGGCAAATCCGAATCCACGCCATCTGAGTAAAACGTGCAGAGCACCATCTTTCCCCTTTCCCTGCTTGATTTTTCACGATAGGGAAAGGGCTTTTATTTTCCAAGTAAAATTATTCCATTTGCTTGCGCCATTATATCGATCTGGTTTATACTTGAACCCATGGCAATCCCAACAAAGATCGGGCGGTATGAAATCAAATCTGAACTGGGTCGCGGTGGCATGGCGACCGTTTATCGGGCTTACGACCCGAGTTTTGACCGTGAAGTGGCGATCAAGGTGTTGCCGCGTGAAATGCTGCATGACCCGCAATTCCGTGCGCGGTTCCAACGTGAACTGAAGATCATTGCCACCCTTGAGCATCCATCCATTGTGCCGGTCTATGACGTGGGCGAAGAGGATGAACAGCCATACTTCGTCATGCGGTTTATGAGCGGCGGTTCGCTTTCCGGCGAAATTGAAAAAGGAAATTTTTCCTTGCAGGATACCGCGCGCATCATTGGGAGGATCGCACAAGGCCTGGCGTACGCCCATAAAAAGAAGATCATTCATCGCGACCTCAAGCCGGATAATATCCTTTTTGACGATGCCGGAGATCCGTTCATCTCGGACTTTGGAATTGCCAAACTGGCCGAATCAACTGGAAGTTTGACCGGAAGCGGGATCATCGGTACGCCTGCGTACATGAGTCCCGAACAGGCCCAAGGGAATGAAGTTGATGGTCGCAGCGACGTCTACGGATTGGGCGTGATCGTCTATCAAATGTTGAGCGGCAAACAACCGTACAGCGCGGATACTCCAATGGGCGTGGTGCTCAAACATATTACCGAGCCTGTGCCGGAAATTCTCAAAGTCTTTCCCAGTCTTCCGGTCGAGGCCGATCAATTCATCAAGAAGGCCATGGCGAAGGATAGGGACCAACGTTATGCCACCACCGTTGACCTTGCCAAAGCTTTGAATCTGGTGGCTTTTGGAAACGAAGGCAGCCTGACCGCCTCAAGTACCGGCTTGCGGACCAATGTTTTTGAAACCTCTTCCACACCCGCTTCACGAAGCAAGGCAGGGATTGCAATTGGCGGCGCTGTGCTGCTCGTTGCAGTGGCTGGTTTCTTTTTGTTACGCAATCAATTCTCGCCAATTGAACAACCCACCCCCACTTTTGTTCCAACTTCCATCCCAACATTGACTTCTGTTCCCACCGAACAGCCAGCTGAATCAGTTGCATCTCCGCTACCTTTCGCACCTGCCTGCGCGGCCGGCGTGACCATTCCCGTGCCGGTTATTCAAGATATAGATAAAGTTTGCGTAAGAAAGGTCCCGTATACTTCCATTTCGATTCCGCAAGGCGCGACCTTTGAATCTCTTGACCCTGGGTTTTCCTGCCTCGTGGAGGTCACGCGCAGCGGCAGGACAGTTCTATCCTGCACAGGAAAACAATTACTCTCATTCGGCCTCAAGGTTTGCCAGCCGGCTGTGATCTCAAGCGAAGATGCAGGCAAATGTTCAACGGATGCGACCTTTGACTCAGCTAATCAATGCTGTATGACGCCTCCGCGGGAAGGCGCAGGTTGTAGCATATCCAGGGTCGATATTCGCGGTTGTCCATAAGCATCGGGCGTGAGAACGCCCGATCTTCTTTTCACGAGCGGGATGATAAAATAACTTCATGGGCACACTGTATCTCGTTGCAACCCCCATTGGCAATCTCGAAGATATGAGCCCGCGTGCCGTGCGGATCTTGCGCGAGGCAAAACTCATCGCCGCGGAGGATACGCGTCATACCGGTGTATTGCTCAAACACTTCGAGATCAAGACTCCCATTACAAGTTATTTTGAACACAACAAGATCCATAAATTGGACCTGATCCTCGAGGCGCTGGCTGAAGGGAACGTGGCTTTGGTTTCGGATGCAGGCACGCCCGCGATCAATGACCCCGGTTATGAATTGGTGAAGGCCGCGCTCGCTTCTCGTTTTGACGTTCGGCCTGTTCCCGGGCCCTCGGCTCCGATCTCGGCTTTATCTGTCTCTGGCCTGCCCACGGACTCTTTCCTCTACCTCGGCTATCTTCCTCACAAAGCCGGTGACCGCCGCAAAGCCGTAGGACAAGTTGCCAACTTGTCCTACACATTGATCTTTCTTGAATCACCGTACCGCATCCTTGAATCGCTTGAAGACCTGCTCTTCGTTTTAGGAGATCGTCAGATCTCCGTCGCGCGCGAAATGACCAAGCTGTTCGAAGAATTCTGGCGCGGACCGCTGAGCGGCGCGCTTGGGCATTTCAAGTCCCAGTCGCCGCGCGGGGAATTTACACTGGTAATAGCTGGGAAAGTGAAAGAAGAAAGAGAAATATGGACGGAACAAAAGTTGAGTGCGGCCATCAAAAAGGGATTGAAAAAAGAAAAGCCTGCGAAAGAGCTGGCCGCAGAGCTCGCAGAAGCTGCAGGATGGAATAAGCGCGAGGTTTATAATTTGATTAATTCTATGAAGTAGCATTTAGTTTCTCAACGAACTTAATCATCAAGAAAATGTATAATGGATAAAGGATAACAACAGTCCACTTGACAACATCGCCAAATTTGACGATAATACGAGGCGTATCCCCCAGTAGTAACTTCGGTGAACCTGGTACGAAGCCGCCTTTTGGCGGCTTCCGTGTTTAATCATGAAAACTAATGTATACGTCGATGGTTTCAACCTGTATTACGGGTGCGTGAAGAACACGCCTTATCACTGGCTTAACTTGGCACAGATGTGCCGTTTTTTATTACCGAATGATGAAATCTTACAAATTAAATACTTTACTGCACTCGTCGCACCGCGGCCAAATGATCCAGATAAGCCTATGCGGCAGCAGTTATTTTTGCGTGCTCTAGCAACAATTCCAAATCTTGAAATCATCTTCGGCACTTTTCTTTCGCACGAAATCAAGATGCCACTCGCTCCTCCAGAAAGCGGATACGTAAAAGTCATAAAAACGGAGGAAAAGGGCTCGGATGTCAATATAGCAACTCACTTGCTGGTAGATGGGTTTCGTGACAAATATGAATTGGCAGTTTTGGTTTCAAACGACTCGGATCTCTTGGAGCCAATGAAATTTGTAACTCGCGAGTTGGGCAAACCAGTCGGATTGCTAAACCCCCATCAATATCCAAGTGTTGCACTGTTGCCTAATGCAAGGTTTGTCAAACAAATACGCAAAGGAGTTCTGGCAAAAAGTCAATTTCCTGATGTGTTATCTGACTCACAAGGAAGTTTTTCAAAACCAGCAGAGTGGTAGTCGATAATTTCAAGGAGCAAACAATGTCTGAAGCAACAGATTCAAAGAAGCCCGAAGAAAAAAAAGACGAAAAGCCCACGCCAAAAGACAATCTCGTCCAGAGCAAGCACTCGGTGAAGATCAATGGGAAGGCCATTAAGTACACGGTTACGGCCGGGACGATCGTCCTCAAGGAAGAGATCACGGATAAAGAAAAAGACACAGAAGTCGAAAAACCCCGCGCCCAGATCTTCTTCATTGCTTACACAAAAGATGGCGTGAACGACAGAAGCAAGCGTCCGATCACCTTTTCGTTCAATGGCGGCCCCGGCTCCTCGTCTGTTTGGCTGCATATGGGCGTGCTCGGTCCGCGTCGCGTGGTCCTCAAAGACGATGGCGAACTGCCTCCGCCTCCATTCAAGCTAACCGACAATCAATATTCCATCCTCGATGAAACCGATCTCGTCTTCATCGACCCGATGGGAACAGGCTACAGCCGCCCGGTGGAAGGGGAGAAGGCCAAGGATTGGCACGGCTTCAAAAAGGATATTGAATCCGTTGGTGATTTCATCCGTTTATATGTCACACGCTATAACCGCTGGCTCTCTCCGAAATTCCTGGCGGGCGAATCATATGGCACCACGCGCGCCGCGGGCCTTTCGGGATATTTGCAGGACCGTCACGGCATGTACTTGAACGGCCTCATGCTCATCTCTGCCGTGTTGGATTTCACAACGATCAATTTCAAGCTCAATAACGAACTGCCTTACGTGATGTTCCTGCCTGCCTACGCCGCCACCGCCTGGTACCATGGAAAATTGAACACAAAAGCAACGTTACAGGCTTTGCTCAAGGAAGTGGAGGAATTTTCGCAAGGTGCCTACGCCGCCGCGCTGCACAAAGGAGCTTCGCTAACGCCGGAGGAGCGCTCTAATATCGTTCATAAACTCGCGCGCTACACCGGCCTCTCGAAGGATTTCATCGAACGTACGAATCTGCGGATCACCGATCAGCACTTCTTCAAGGAATTACTGCGCGACCGCGGCCGTACGGTTGGCCGCCTTGACAGCCGCTTTACCGGCATCGATCGCAGCGGCGTGACAGAGACGGCCGAATATGATCCCCTGCTCACCAATGTGCTTGGACCGTACACCGCCGCATTTTACGATTATGTGCGCACGGAGCTTAAATTTGAATCCGACCTGCCCTACGAGATCCTGAGCGGCAAGGTCTGGAAGAATTGGTCCTATTCGGAATTCGAGAACCAGTACCTGGACGTCGCGGAGACCTTGCGCCAATCCATGACCTACAATAAATACCTCAAGGTTTTCGTGGCCAACGGTTATTACGATCTCGGAACCCCCTATTTCGCCACCGAATATACCTTCGACCATCTCGGCCTCGACCCGGCGCTGCGCGGCAACATCAGCATGGGATATTATGATGCGGGCCACATGATGTATATCCACATGCCATCGCTGAAGGCCATGAAGAAGGATCTCACTAAATTCATAAAGGACTCACAATAGTGTCACTCTCCCGAAGGACAGCGGGACGATGTGAGCGCAGCGAAGAGTCTCTAACCTTAATTCGAGATGCTTCGTCACTCCGCTCCTCAGCATGACACAAAGGAACTGCCATATGAACCTCGACGATCTTGATCATTTCAAAAAACTCGATACGTTAAATATGATTGGTGAAATTGACGGGCTTCCCGATCAATTGCAAAATGCATGGGATCTCGGGGGTACGCAACCGCTTCCCGAATTTAAGGACATTCAATCCATTGTCATTGCTGGGATGGGAGGTTCAGCGATCGGCGCGGACCTCGTAGCTGCCCTTGTTTTCTCCAGCATTCAAATCCCGCTAATCGTCCACCGCGACTATGGCCTGCCCGCGTTCGCAAAAGGGAAAGGTACCCTCGTCATTTGTTCCTCTCATTCAGGGGACACAGAAGAGACCTTGGACTCCTTTGAAACCGCGCTCAAGAATGAGTGCAGTATTGTTGTCATTTCAACGGGCGGCGAGCTGGCCAAGCGCGCTTCCGCAAAAAAGATTCCGGTGTGGAAGTTCGCGCACAACGGTCAGCCTCGCGCCGCGGTTGGATTCTCCTTTGGCTTGCTGCTGGCGTTGTTCACGCGCCTCAAGTTGATTCCAGATCCATCCAAAGACGTAACCGAAGCCGTTGCCGCGATGAAAAGATCACAACAGCATTTTCGCGCGGATATACCCGCCGTAAAGAATCCGGCCAAACGCTACGCGGGTCAATTGATGGGGCGCTGGGTGACAGTGATGGGCGCGGGACTGCTCGCCCCGGTCGCGCGCCGCTGGAAGGGACAGTTGAACGAGGTCGCCAAAGCAGGCGCGAACTTCGAATTCCTGCCTGAGGCAGATCACAACACACTGGCCGCTACGATCAATCCGCATGAAACGCTCAACGCGCACAGCATGACCATGTTTCTGCGCGCGCCTTCCGATCATCCGCGCAACCGCCTGCGCTCAGACCTGACCCGCAAAGCGTTCATGCTCGAGGGCATGAACACAGATCACGTCGACGCGCGCGGCGAATCCCAGATCGCCCACATGTGGACGTTGATCCTCTTCGGCGATTACATGGCTTATTACCTGGCCATGGCTTATAGTGTGGACCCTACTCCCGTGCAAGCCCTGGTGAATTTTAAAAACTCGATGGCTGAGGCAAAATAAACATCGTTAACCCAAATCTAATTTTGGACGCAGATGAACGCGGATATACGCTGATATAAAGCAAAAAGTCCGCGTTTTCTGCGTTGATCCGCGTCCGATTTGCACTTAAAACACAAACTCACCCGCGAAGATTAATTTCGGGGTAAGTTATGTTTACACAAGTCTGGATCATTTGTTTTGTGCGAACGATTGTATCAACATGTAGAAGCGTTCATCATGGCGCAGGATGTCGAGGTCGGGATCGTGTTGCGCCCAGTTAATGTAGGTGGGATTGTCCTCGATCGCAACCTGGAGGAGTTCCAGCGCGCGATCCGCATTTCCACAGATCGCTTCGAGACATGCCTGGTTGTATTCATTTTCCTCTTCGTACACATCCTTCAAGGCGATATCGATATGTTGTTGGGCGAGATCGTTCAGTCCCATCTTGCGGTAATGACTTCCAAGAGAGGCATGTGCGAGGGTATGTTGCGGATTTATGCTCAGTACCCGCTGGAATGCATCCATGGCTTCCTGGTCGCGTCTTTCAGCCGAATACATCAAACCCAGTTGATAGAAATAGGACGGCTTGGTCGAGTCGAGGGCGATCGCCTGTTGATAGGCAGTGATCGCATCCTTGAACCTGCCGAGGGCTTTATATAATCCGCCCAGCGTATCGTAGGCAAAAGGATTTCTCGGGTTGATCTGAATGATGCGCTTGAAGCGGGCGATATCGATCTGAATAGAGTCGATCTCTGCGGCTGAACGCTCCACCAGCGGGTATTCGACCTGCGCATATTGCAGTGTCCCGGGCTCGGTCACATCCATTGAATGGACGTTCAAATCGGTGCCGGTGTCAAATTCATTCATATCGACCGACTGACCCTCAAAGTTTGTTGCATGCGCAGCGGCCATTTCAAAATCGCTCTCGCCGCCTCGAGCAAAATTATCTGAAATATTCTCGGCAACTTCCGCCTGATCTTCACCAGTGTACTCGCCTGAATCACTAACCGATTCGTCCGGGGCTTGAAATCCATTCACAGAGACCCACCGATTCTCAAATGTGGTTTCACTTTCTGCGACCTCCGAGGGGCCTTCCTCTAGTGGGCCTTCCGATTCGTCACTGACTTGAAACGAATTCACAGGAACCCATCGATAATCAGAGGCGGCTTCCTTGTTTACAGCTTCTTCCTGCTTTTCATTCTCTTCAGGGATCTCATTCCCGGCTGCCGGCGCCTCATTCTGTTTGTTCTCTTGAATAAAATCTTCAAACTGTGTCTGCCATCGGGTGGTTGTGCTGGAGGATTCTTCCGTTTGAGTACCGGTTGGTTCTGCACCCATCTGGAAAAACTCGTTCACTGGGATGGCATCTTCAAAGACAAGTGGGATCCAACCCTCTGCTTCCATGCTCACCGTTCGTGCCGCGATCAGCGGCGGCACACCGGTGCGAGACGGCAGATTTACATCCTGGAGCAGTTCATCTTCCTCCGTGCGATAGCCGATCATGGGCTCCTCGACCGGGTTCGGGTTCGGTGGCACAAAGCCTCCCTCGAACCAATCAATTTCGAGTTGTGTTTCGGCCACCTCCAATTCCTTATTCAGGTTTTGAACGAGATCAGCATCTTCGATCTCCGCTTGCTCCTGTTTCGCAAGGATCGCCTTTAGATCGATCCCGGGCATCGAGATCGTCAGCGGGTATTTCGCATCGCGGCTGGCCTCTTCGCGCTTCTCATCCTGCCGCGAGTCCAACTTATCCGCCTGCTCATAAGCCACTAGTGCGCCCTGGTAATCCTTGATCTGGCGGTACAAAATACCCAGCCTGTTCCATGTGACCGCCTTCTCTTTGGCGTCGCTTAACAATTCAATACTGCGCTGATACAGTTGGATGGCATCCTGATACTTTCCGGTGTGCACGAACGCCAGAGCCATGTTGCTGTAGGGTCTGCCAAATCCACGCTCCAACTCAATGGAACGTGCATAGGCATGGATGGCGGGTTCGTACGCGCCGGAGATGAAATACAGGTTACCGAGTTCATTCCAAAATTCATGTTCGCTCATGGCGTCCTCCGGGTTACGAAACGTAATTGGGTTTTTGGTCCATGTACAGGTTGCCCAGCAGGCCGTAATGCGAGCGCAGGGAGAGCGTGGCATTATCCGGGTCGAGATCATCGGCTGTTTGATAGGCCGCGATCGCATTGGCATAATCATTCAGGCGGCGATACACATTCCCCAAACGGTTCCAGGTCACGGCCTTGTCTTTATCCAACGCGAACAGTTCAATGCTGCGCTGATAGAGCAGGATGGCCTCTGCAAACCGATTCTTCTGCACATAAGCCAGCGCCAGGTTACTGTACGGCCATGCAAACTGACGATCCAGTTCGATGGCCTTGCTATATGCCGCGACGGCATCGTCGCAGGCAGCGGAGTTCAAATACACATTGCCCAGCTCATTCCAAACGTGAGCATTCTGCGTATCCATGGCAATGCGCACATCCCCGGACTCGCTCACCTTTGTCATTGGCGCTCCTGAGTGAACATCTTCAAGATGATCTGAAAGCGTGCTCACAGGTTCCACTGCATCCTTGAGATACTCTTCATATGCAGCTTCAGAGGACTCGATCACAGCGGCGGATTCTTCCGAGACGGGAATTTCCTGCGCGACCTCGCTCACCTCTTCCTGGACCTCGGGCTGGGCCGCGATTTCATCAACAATCTCTTCGCTGGGAACAGCTTCAACCGCCTCTTTCTTGACAACCTTTATGGGTTGCGTATCTTCGAGCGTGAGCTGGGTCATCGTGTCCGTGGAGATGAATTCTGTATACGTCTCCGCGATCTGCAACGAAGTGGATGAGGTATTGGAGGCGATGGTCGCTTCCACCGCTGAAGTTGCCTCAACAGATTCGATAGCAGACTCTTCTTCGGCCTTTGGCCCGACAGAAACTTCGGGAACTGATCCTTTTGCAAGATTTGCCTTGCTCCAGGCGACAAGTTCTTCAATCACCTGCGTAACGGGTTCGGGAAGTTCTTCAGAGCTGATCTCTTCCTGAACTTCCTCGGCAACCGATTCTTCCTGAGGGTCAAGGGTTTCCTGCGCCAGCCAGGCAGGCAAAGGTTCCTGGGATTCAAGGAAAGTTTCCTGTATGTCTATTTCCACAGATACAGAGATGGTCTCTTCAACTTTCATCTCCATGTTGGGAGCAATCGCAATGGGTTCATTTGGCAGGTCGAGTTTGACCACGCTTCCAGTGGAATCCATTGCGTGCAGATCCACTTCAGGTTGCGCGATCTGTGCAATGATTTCCTCTGTGAGTTCACCAACAGGTGCCTCGACCTCCAAAGCCTGATCGATATCCATTTGAACCAGTACTTCTTCCGGAGCCACCATGGTGTTGGTTTCTGTCGTTTCATCCAACTGGTCGCGGAAGCCGGTGTTTTCACCGTCAAGTTCATCTGCTCGTTGGAAGGCGAGGAAGGCGTTTTCATAATCGTTGAGTTTTCGATAGACATTGCCCAGACGATTCCATGCTACCGCCTTGTCTTTATCCTCCTTGAGCAGATCGAGGCTGGCCAGGTAAAGGGGAATCGCTTCCTCGCATTTGCCTTGAGTCACCAGAGTAAGGGCAAGGTTGCTCACCGGCCACCCGGCTTTAGGGTCCAGTTCGACCGCTTTGTTGTAGGCGGCAGCTGCCTCGTCATAGGATCCCATTTTGAACAGTGCATCGCCGAGATCCGCCCAATTCTGAGCGTTTTGCGGGTCGATCTCGATGGCGCGTTGATAAGCCTGCACTGCCTCTTTGTGTTGATCATCGCGATCAAAGATGTTTCCCAGCCGAATCCAGGGGTTGATAAAGCGGTTGTTGAATTCGACGTTCTTCTTTTGGTAATTTACGATCGCATCAAAGATATTGCCTAGATCTTTCCAGAATTCGTAGTCAGACATTTTTACCTCCATTTTGGAAAATGGTTTAACCGGGATTAGTTCGCAAAGACGTTGCCCAACAGTGTAAAGCGCGTGCGTGTGAGCAATGAGGTTTTCTCATCGGATAACTTGAGCGCGTTTTGATAGGCCTTCTTGGCATTGTCGTAGTCGTTCATTTTGCGATATACGTTGCCGAGGCGATTCCATGCCACTGCCTTGTCCTTGTCATCTGAGAACATCTCTATACTCTTCAGATAAAGCGGCACGGCCTCTTTATAATTGCCCTGGAAAACGAGTGCCATGGCGAGGTTGCTGTGTGCCCAACCGGAGGCCGCGTCGATCTTGAGAGCCTTTGCAAAGGAACCAACTGCTTCGTTGTAGGAACCTGCCTTGAAGAACAGGTTGCCAAGTTCGATCCACACCTTGGCATTCCGTGAGTTCGGCTCAGAGTAGGAGAGTTCCATATTGCCGCGCCTGCCCGTGTTCTCTGGATCCAGCTCGTCGGCTTTTTGATATGCATTCAGTGCGTTTTCATAATCGTTCAAGTGACGATAAATGTTGCCCAGGCTGTTCCAGACCGCGGCTTTTTCCGTGTGGATCGAGAGCAGACTGGCGCTGCGTTCATAGAGCAGGATGGCTTCGGCAAATTTACCCAGCGTGAGATAGGTCAGCGCGAGGTTGCTGTAAGGCCAGCCAAAGGAACGGTCGAGTTCAATGGCTTTGTTGTAGGCGCGAATGGCATCCTCGTATGCGCCATTTTGGAAGTGGATGTTTCCTTTTTCGTTCCAGACTGTGGGGTTTGTGGAATCGGTCATTTCTTCTCCATCCATCGTGAAATCAGGCTGGTCTGTCTTCTCTTCGATCTCCGGGTTGAGGACAGCCTCAGTAATCGGGTGCGAGTAAAGCGAAGATTTTGTTTGCATGGGCAACTGTTCTGTTGGCGGTTCAGGGATGATGTGCTCCGTCCAGAGTGAGTCCTTTGAAGAGTCGTTTGGTAGAGCCGCGTTTGGATCGAGCGTATTTGTAAATAGCCATAGCGGTGCAGAGGACTGGAGTGTTTGTGCAGGCGCTTCTGCCCCTTTTTGCATAAGCGCAGACGCGGAAACCGCCTGAGGCTGTGAGTCGCTCTTTGAAGCAGAGGCAGGCTCGAGTTCGTTTGATACGACCGCGGGAATATTCGTCACGATATGTCCACTGAGTTTGTCCGCCATGCGGTAGGCATGGATGGCGTTCTCATAATCACTCACGGTGCGATAGAAATTCGCCAGTTGATTCCACGCCACGGCTTTATCGCTGTCTTCCGTGAACATCTCCAGACTTTTATGGCATAAGGCTATGGCCTGTTGATGGTTGCCCAGATTTGCGTAGGCGAGCGCGTGGTTGCTGTAAGCCCAGGCAAAGCCGCGATCCAATTCGCTTGCTTTTGAAAATGCCTGTGCTGCTTCTTCATAAGATGTGATCTTGAGATACATCAGACCAAGTTCATTCCAAACCTGGCTGTTCTTCGGGTCCACATGCAGGGCGCGCTGGAAGGCCTTGATGGCGTCGCGATTGCGTCCCTGCCTGCAATAAATATCCGCAAGCCTCAGCCAGGGGAGCATGAATTGGCGGTTCGCTTCGATGGCCTTTTGATACGCGGCGATCGCATCCACATCGCGGCCGACACTTGCGTAGGCATCGCCAAGTCCGTTCCAGGGATGAGTCAGCGTCGGGGCAAATTCGATCGCTTTTCGATAGGCTGTGATCGAATCGTCGATGTAGCCGATCTTATAGTAGACATTCCCGAGTCCGCACCATGCGACCGGGTCCTGCTGGTTATGTTCGAGGGCCTTTTGGAAGGCGAGCATGGCTTCATCATTGCGCATGATCTTCATGCACAGGTTGCCAAGATTATTCCACACAAAGATCTGCTCGGGCGCGAGCTGAATGGCTTGTTTGTAGTCATCGATGGCTTCATCGTTCTTGCCCTGGCTGGATTTAACGAGTGCGATGGCGTTATAGCATTCCGCTTCAAACCAGTTGTCTTCCATTCGAATTGCAACTTTGAGCGCTTCGTGCAGGAAGTTTTCAGCTTTTTCATAATCGCCTTTGCGCCAGTGCAGAATGCCGAGGGTGAGCAGCAGGTCTGCACGAGTGGAAGTGGATTCAGCGTCTTCGGGCAATTCGTTGAGATACGACTCGCGCAGGCTGATCTTGTCCTCGGTATCATCAAATCGATCTGTGAATTCACCGGTCCCGATCCATGAAGTCTCGATGGCGCTATGCAGGATCTGTTCGGGTTTGGGCGAATCCACGAACTCGATCACGCGCTGACGGCTGGCCCAGAGATCGGGTGCGCAGTAGGCCAGGCGGGTGATCTCGTTTTGTGTGAGCCAGAATACCAGGCGGATCTTTTTCCGGTTGAGGATGTCTTTGTGGCGGTCAAGCTGCATAAAGAGATTGGTTTGTTGCATCGACGGCCTTTTTGTTCCATTGACAAGGAAGATTGCATTTTCTGTGTTTCGGAAGTCCTGCAGGTAGAGCATGACCTGTGAACCGGTTTTTTCATTCAGATCAATGTCGGTGACCTTCTGTCTGCGTTCGATCAAGAAGTTTTCAATCGCTGATTCAACGTCCGCGCGGACATACTCCGAGTTGTATACAACCAGAAGGATGCACGGCCTATTCCATTGAATGGCGAGCTCGAGCTCCTTTGCAAGGATCTCAACCCGCTCGTCAAATGATTCGCTCAGCGATTGATGAACGACTTGAAGTTCGCTCATAACATTTTCCTCAATACAGGATGAACATCACACCAGTTCTTTTCCTGATCGCGGTATTCCAGCAAAGCCAGCAACTGCAACAAAGGCCGCATGCGGTCGGTGTATTCGAGCTGTTTGGTCTCCAGCACTTTCTTGAGCAGTTTCAAGTCTTCCCGGTCGAGGATGCGGCGATACTCGTTGCGGATCTCAGTGGCAGACCATTCAATATCCTCCACTTCGATGCAGGCGGCTTTGCGTCGCCTGGCTCGGCCGATGGCGGTGCGCAGGATGCGCGCCAATTCACGAAATACACCGCCACTATAGGTAATGGCTTGCTCCAATGCCCTCGGATCGACCAGCCTGGGTTCCATGCGAACAGATACAAAATTATCCAGGGTTCGATAGCCTTCCAGATTATTCGTCTGGGCATCCGTGAAAGGATGGAGATTGATATTGGGCAGGAAGAGCGCCTGATCGCGGATGGCGTCGAATTCCTTGCTGTAAAAGAGCGCGCTCGAAACGGTGTAGACAATGGCGCAATTTGGCTGCATCATGATCTCGCGTCGATCATGGAAGATGGCGCAGGCCCTGTCGAGGTCGGGTTTGTCCATATCGTCGATCAGCACAAGCGGGATGCGATGCTCCTGGCTGTAAATGGCAGCCGCGATGTGGTTAATGATGGCGATCAACCCCGTAATGTCGGTTTCGACGATCTGACGTAATTCCACACGGGTGGCCGGTTCAAGTTTCATTTTCATGCCGGCATTGACAAAAAAGGCTTCAACGGATGCACCCATCTCAAGCTCGGACATGCGTCCCTGCAAGATGGTTGAGATTTCCTTTTCCACTTTGCCTTTCCAGCTGCTCAATTCCTTGAGAAGCTGGTCCGGTAATTCGCCGCCTTTTTTCCGGTATTCGCGGAACAGGCGGCTGCCGATGGCGAGCAATACATCGCGGAAATCGATGTCGATAATGTCGGTCTCTTCGCGGATGCTGAAGTTGATCGGCCAGTATTTCTTCTGGATCTCGGTGTTGCTCATCAGGTGCAATAACTCGGTGGATTTTCCACAACCGCGGTGTCCGGAAAAGAAGAATTTGGGCGGGCGATAGAAAGGGGCAAGCAAGGCGTCGATCAATTCGTTGATCGGGTTGGCGGGACGGTCGATATAGAACGGGTTGGTTTCCCCGTTTGGACCGGGTTTGAGCGGCAGATCCAGCTCAAAGTTAAGCCAGGCCCGGTCAAAGTCTGATGCGATCAAATAATCGAAGTTTTTCATCATGTCTCTTTCAAGATGTGTTTATTATAGAAAAATAATCGTGGTTTCAATATCCAGAAAGCTGGGTTGTTTGTCAAGGAACTGTTGAGCATCCACTGGTCAATTTTTCCCATGGACTAATTGAGTGCTGCAGCCAGTCCTTCGCGTATGGCAAACAGCGCGGCCTGGGTGCGGTTTACCAGATGTAATTTGTTGAGGATGCTGCTCACGTATTTTGCGATCGTGCGCTCGTGGACCACAAGTGTGGTCGCGATCTCCTGATTGCTTAATCCACGGGCGATCAGACGCAGGGTCTCGAGCTCGCGCCGGGTAAGATGCTCGATCGTTTCACTGTTCTCGGAATTGTTATCAAAGTCATTGATCACCTTCATCGCGATCGAAGGATGGATGGATGCCTGCCCCCTGGCTACATCGCGAATGGCCTGTAACAACTGGACGCGCGGCGTATCTTTTAACATATATCCCAATGCGCCGATCTTTACGGCCTGATAGACACGATTGCTCTCGGCAAAACCGGAGAGCACAAGGATCTTCGCGCCGGGGACGATCTCCTTCAATCTGGGGATGGTGGTCAGACCATCCTGTCTGGGCATCACCATATCCAGAAGAATGACATCCGGTTTGGCTTTGCGCGCCATCTGCATGGCCACGATCCCGTCTTCCGCTTCACCTACGACCTCGATATCCGGTTGCAGCGAAAGGATCGCAACCATGCCTTCTCGTACGATACTTTGATCTTCAACAACAAGTACTCGGATTTTGTTCATTATCGGGTTCCTTTAGCATTTTGATGTCAGCGTGTCGTGATCCTGAACGCGGAGAATCTCTGTGCGTTCGCCTGAAAATCCTTAAGTTGTGCTTTCTGGTCTTCCCAGTGGTCGGTGGACCAGAGTTCAAAATAATCGCCCAGTCCAACAAGTACCACTTTATTCGTCAGGTCTGCAAACTGTACCAGGCCTTCTGGTATGGAAAGCATACCGTCCTTGCCAACTTCCATGTAGGTTGCCGTACCGAGGAACATCCGTAAAAACAATCGCGCCAACGGGTCTGCGATATTCAACGACGTAATATGCTGGTACAGCTGTTCGAAGGTGCCTTTCGTCAAGACCAGCACATTGCGATCAAAACCCTGTGTTACATATACGCCGTCCGAAATCAGCTCGTGGAAACCAGTTGGTAGTGGCAGACGGTTATTCTGTTTTATCTCACCGGTGTAATATCCAAGAAACAATGGTTCTTCTCCTAAAAAGTCTACAGGTCGTGCTCTTTCATTGATACCCATTATAAGAATCAGGTGGGTTTTGCGAAATGAAGAAAACTGGCTATTCACCCCAAATATTTATGACCAAAGACGGGATGCAGATGGGGAAAAATGACCATGTCATTTTCGGCAGCCAAGGCCCCCAATCAGAACGGTTAAAGCAAAAACCCGCGCCGGTCCCGGGCGCGGGTCTCAGGTTCATTCAGATATTATTTCTTTTGTCCGCTCTTTTGTTCGGTTAATCCTTCGCGAATGGCATACAAAGCGACTTGCGTTCGATTTGCAAGATGCAGCTTATCCAGGATACTGCTGACGTATTTTGCCACAGTCCGGTCGTGGACAACCAGTTCGTCTGCAATTTCCTGATTGCTCATTCCGCGCGCGATCAATTTCAGGGTTTCCAACTCGCGCGGCGTGAGGGGATCGGCCGTGTACATCAATTCGGATGGATGATCGATCTCGTGGATCACCTTCATGGCAATGGATGGATGAATCGAGGCCTGGCCGTTCGACACATCCCGAATGGCCTGCAAAAGTTGTACGCGCGTCGCATCTTTAAGCAGGTAGCCAAGCGCGCCCGCTTTGATGCTTTGATAGACCTGGTCACTTTCGGCAAAACTGCTCAGCACTAAAATGCGGGAGGATGGAGAGACTTCCTTGATCTTGGGGATGGCCTCAAGACCGCCCTGTTTTGGCATGACCATGTCGAGCAAGATCACATCTGGTTTCATCTGACGGGCCAGGTCAACGGCCTTGACACCATCCGCGCCTTCGCCCACGACTTTCATATCAGTTTGAAAAGAGAGGATGGCAACCACGCCCTCACGGACCACGCTCTCATCATCAACAACAATAATACGGATCGGTTTCATGCCTGTGAACGCTCCTAACTCTTTCTGGGTACAACAACCGAGATTTTCGTGCCTTTTCCGGGATTTGAAATAATTTTAAATGTCCCGTCCATTTTTATGGTACGGTCTCGCATGTTGCGCAAGCCCAGCCCTCCCTGATCTACATTTTTCGGATCAAAGCCGCGCCCGTCATCATTGACTTGAAGTATAACATTTTGACGAGTCTGCTTGAGAGTGATCGAAACATTTTTTGCATGAGCATGCCTGAGGATGTTGTTTAGCGCTTCCTGGGAAATAAAATAAAGGGCGATCTCTTTATCCTTGGGCAGGTTGATCTCATCGTCAACCAGCAAACGTGCCTTGATGTCCGCGCGTCCCTCCACGGCGGCGAGCCTGTGATGCAGGACGGATACCAGGCCATCCTCAAGATCCACGGGTTGCATCTCATACAGGAACAGACGCATTTCTCGAACAGCTTGACGCGCGTTCTCTCCAATGCGTGACAGCACCTGGGTAGGGATAATTTCGGATCCGGCCTCCAAGGCGGCTTGCGCGGCCTCGGTCAGGGCCACCAGCCCATAGAGTTTTTGGCTCACGGAGTCATGCAGGTCTCTCATCAAGCGCTGCCGTTCTGATATGGCGATCGCGAATTGACGACGACGATCGCTGTCGATCAGCGTCGCGATCTGGTTCGAGATGGTTTTGAGACGAATGATCTCATCCTGTGCAAATGGAATATCCTCGCTTCTTGCCAGGCATAAACATCCAAGGACATCGCTCTTCTTGTGTGTGACCACAACCAGCGGGATCATCGCAAGCCGGGAAAAACCCATTTGTTGAACGATCGGATACATTTGTAATTCATCCCCATGGAGATCCTCGACCACCCGCGTTTGATTCTCGTGCTCCTCATTTAACCATTCCACGATCGCAGACCTGATCGAGTGATCGGTAACATTATCCAAGTGTTCAGGTGGGATCCCAAAATGCGCCTTGAGCGCCAGTTTGTTATGCCCATCCTCCGTCTCATTGTCATCGAACAGAAATACCGCCACCGCCTGGCTTCTGAAGGAATAAATGATCTGATAAATGGATTCGGACAGGAATTCCTCCAAATTCATTGAATGACTAGCCGCGCTGGAGATTGCATTCAACAGCACGAACAACTCATCGCGGGCGCGTTGGCGGGCGTCGTCCACCATTTTGCGTTTGGTGATATCGCGCCATACGATCAAGTGTCCAAAATTGACGTTGTGGCTGTCGCTTAATTTGGAGATCCGTATATTGAGATAGCGCCAGTCATTTTGCGACTTCACGCTTCGGCGCATATCCAGTTCTTTAATGCTCTCGGGTGTCTTGAATATGTTCGACCAGTCACTCAGGATCGTGTTGATCGGCTGGCCGTAAACCTTTTCGCGCGGCAGGCCGATCATCTCCTCGGCCGCCCGATTCAGGTCAACGATCATATTCTGATTGTCGACCACCATCCAGCCATCGTCCATCCCCTCCACAACCGCATCGCGCGTGATGGTACTGTTACGCGGTGTTCTTTTTTTATAAAACAAGGCCAGCCCAATGGCAAGTGCAGCAATGATGGCGAACGAAAGTATTGCAGTTTGGTTTTGCATGGTTAGGAAGATGTTCTTTTTGTTGCGCCGCGGTCCGGGGCAAATTCTACAACACGATGACGGAAGGCCCAAAAGTCCGGTGCCAGGTGCGGAAGTTCTACCGCTTCCGTTGAAGCCAGCCACAGGACGAGAATGATGCGGTTTTCCACAAGCAGCTCGCGATGGAAATTCAGCGCCCTGTAAATATTTCGTCTCTCAGGATCGTCGTTCCTGCCGATCCCGCTGATAAAGAACACGGTTTTTTCATGTTCAGGGGATCCCAATATGGATTGGATCACATTTAAGTTTTCCTTGTTCGCCTCAGTGCTCCTGACCTTTTTGCCGATCGCTTCGATCTCTTTTTTCAGCCCGGCGCGGGCTTTTTCCTGCCCCGCGCTTCCCTTGTGGACTGCCACCAATATGCTCGGCCTTGACCATTGAAAGGCGAGCCGAATCTCATCCATCAATGATGAGATCCCCTGCTTGAACGCCTTGCTATAAAAGCTGTTGGATTTTTTGCCGGCTTTGGAAGGTTGGGCCTTTGTCATTTTCAATCCATCCCATCCTTAATCGGTGATCGAAAGAAAATGAATGGCTCTTAAAGGGAGTTGAATGCGGGCCTCCTGGCTCAATTCCGGGTAGTACTTCTTCCAAAGATCGAAGAAACCCGTCAGGTCGAGAGTGTTTACTTTGCTTGAGGCGCCGGGGTTCAACTCCTGCGTTGCTTCGCTGGTAAAGCCGCTTGTGGAAAAAATGATGCCGTATTCGTCCGTGCCAAGAATGGACGAGAACGATCTTAACCCTTCGGCTGTAACGGCCTGACCTTTGTGCTTGATCTGTACAAAAATGCGCTTGTTCTTCATCCCGAGCGGGTCGAATTGCACGACCAGGTCGACAAAACCGCGTTGTTTTTCGGAGGGCGCGCTCCAGGCGATATGATATCCCATTGCATATAAAAGATATGCGAATAGGGTGTGCAATTCCGCAGGTTTCATTTGCAGCAGATATTTTTTGATCTGTTCCCACGCCATTTCCTGCGCGAGTTCAAGCGCCATGACACTTTCAGGGACGATCTGCCTGCGTTCATCGTAAAGACGCAAGACTTCCTTGTAGAAATCCTGTACGTTGGTATATCTCTTGGAGGCTTGTCTTCCCTCGTCTGTGATAAACCAGCGGCCTTTGTCGTTTTTTATCAGCCAACCCGCGCGCGCAAGCGGGATCGTTGTCAGGCGGACGATCCTTTCGTAGCGCGGAGCATTGGTCGAGGGGGAGGGACTTAGTTCATATTCGGTTAATTTGATGATCTCGGGAATCTGTTTCAGTACTTCTTTCGCCGTTAATCCCTCTGGTTTGTTCCATAATATTTCAAATACCCCGCGCAAAAGCTCGCCGACCCGTTGTAGTGTGATATCAGACATTTACAAACTTCCGCATTTGGGCGTGGAACTAAAATTGCTATCTGATCAGTCCCTGCTGACGGCGTGTGAGACGAATGAACTGCTCGACCATTTGCGCGGGATGTGGGCGCATTCCCAGGATGACAAGATAGCCGGGCGCCCAAAAGTCGTTCATCAGCTTTGCTTTCTTTAAGCGCGGATAATATTCGAAAGTGAAGGCCGAAGTCTCATGGCGGATCACCTGCATGAAATAGCCCGGCGGAACGGAGGGGGATACCCGAATTGCCCATTGAAAGTACTCCGTGTGAACATTGGTAAACCCAAGCCGCCAGCCGTATGAAATACAGATCTGTTGCAACCATTGAGGTAATTTTTCAGCTAGATCGCCCCGTAATATATGGGAAGGAAATCGAGGAATGACCAGACAGGTATAGCTTAGGTCATAGGACTCTGGAAATACTGGCTCGAGTAATACATTCTCGTCGAGCTCAACAAAAATAGGTTCACCCTCACTGACCCGAAATTCTGTGAGGGGGGTTTCTTTCTTAACATCCTCGTCGCTGTTATATCCTGCACCCACTATTATGGCCTCATCATTTGAGATGTAAGTCCTTATCAGACCTTTCGACTATACGCCTGATTATAACGATTTATTCCGAAAGATGTGTAAATTGGATGACTGGGAAACTCGCTCATCTGTTCTGGTTATCCCGATCTCTTGATCTGCTTTCCTGGAGGTTGTTCCTTGCCTGGAGCGAAGGGAAGGCTTTTTTATGAGGACCAGTCTGCTTCGCCAGGATCAAAATGACTTTGAAGTAAAATATGCCAGGCTCATTTGCCAATTCAAATTCAAGATCACACAGTGGAAAAATGGCATGAACATCCTTGTAACCAACGACGACGGCGTTAAAGCGCCCGGACTGCTCGCCCTCGCCCAGGAAATGCGCAAACTCGGCAAAGTGAGTGTCTTCGCGCCGGATAAGAACTGGTCTGCTTCAGGACATGTGAAAACACTGGAGCGGCCATTGCGCGCTCGCGAGACCCTGCTTGCAGATGGTACACCTGCCTTTTCATCTGATGGTGCCCCTTCCGATTGCGTGGCTTTGTGCCTGCTTGGTCTGCTCAAGGAGAAAATTGACCTTGTTGTTTCCGGCATTAATCCCAACGCCAACATCGGACATGATGTAACCTATTCGGGTACTGTCACTGCCGCCATGGAGGCAGTGATCGCGGGCGTGAAGGGGATCGCGGTCTCGTTGGATTCTCCGGAAGCATATAACGATCCATTGGATTATTCATGTTCGGCTGCGGTTGCGCGTCGCGTGACTGAAAAAGTGATAGCCGATGGGTTGCCCGAAGGTGTGGTGCTGAACATCAATGTGCCTTATTTGAAAGAGACCGAGATCAAGGGATTCATGATCACGCGGCAGGGTTTACGCGTCTATCATGATGCGCTCGACGCACGCATTGACCCACGCGGCAAACCCTATTACTGGATCGGCGGCGAAGCGCCCACTGGTGTTGACGAACCCGGCACAGACTTCGGCGCGTTGCGCGCCGGGTATGTATCAGTTACACCCTTACAATTGGATCTAACCCACTATCAGGCGCTGGATGTGTTGAAGAAGTGGGAGTTTTGATCTATTACAGTTGGGCATACCATGACTAAAATGATCAAGGAATTAACATGAACTTCCTCCAGAAATTCTTCGGCGGATTCTCCGCCAAACGAGAAAAACGATACTACAACTTTTCCGTAAAGCGCCTGCGTTGCGCTCAGGTGATTGAGGGCCGCGTGGATCTCGACAACGACCTCAGTGTTGAATACGAAGAAGGCCGCGACATAGTTTATGCGCGCAAGGTTTTGATGGGAAACAGCATATGTTTTCAGCACGTCGAAGTGGCGTTGAAGTTTAAGCCCAGGCGTGAATTGATCGAGCGAAATGCGAGTGGCGGGGATTCCGTTTAAGCGTGGTTCTTAACGCAAAAGCGCCCGAACGCTTCCGGGTCCTTTACAAATAATGCGCCGTCTTTCGAACATCCTGATCATTCTGCTTGCCGCGCTGCTTATCCTTCAAGCCGCGTTCTCCTTACAATGGCCGATTGCACATGACGAAGCGCCGCTTTTCTACGAGGCCTTTCTGATGCGTGCCGAAGGCCGCGTCCCCTATCGTGACATCTTTGATTTTCAAATGCCAGGCAGTTTCGCCGCTTATTCCGCACTCGGCCTCTTGAGCGGCTTTAACGACTTCCGTATTCGCATCCTTGATCTCCTGACTCTCAGCGCGCTGCTCATCATTACATTCCTCATGATGCGCGGCTTTGGTAGAACGCCCGCGCTCACGGCCGCGCTGCTCTTCGGGCTGAAATATCTCGAGGGGGGTCCCTCCATGTCGCTTCAGCGGGATTACCTTTTGCTACTCTTCATCGCGCTTGCGGTTTGGATCAGTATGCGGGATGACCTGACTCTCAAACATCGCGCGCTCATCGGATTTTTCTTCGGTCTGGCAGCTGTGATCAAGCCCCATGCATCGCTCGGACTCCTCCCCATCTTGCTCTTTGACATCGTGGACATGGTCAAACGCCGGGACTTAAACCTGCTCGATGCGGCCATGAAAAGTATTTTCCCTGCTTTGGCAGGATTCTTGATCCCAATTTTTATTGTCATTGCGTGGCTTTCACTTACGGGGGCGTTGACTCCCTTCATGAACATTGCTACAAACTACCTGCCTTTATACGCGCAGATCAATGGGCAAATGCAGGTCAATGCCGGGCTGGCGAGATGGTCATTTATTTTGGATCAGGTCTGGCGCCTGGGTGGCAGCGGACTGTGGCTGATCCCGGCCCTGGTCGGTATTTATCTCCTCCCTCCAGATCGAAAAAGACCAGTATATCTTTTGGGGAGCCTGGCGGTTTGTTATGCGATCTACCCCGCACTCTCAGGACAGTTCTTTCCATATCATTACATACCATTCATTTATTTCATTGTGCTCCTGGCTTCGGTGTGCCTGGTGGGGACCCAAACAAAAGCGCGATCTGCTGCTTTTGCCATTTTCTTAATTATTGTCGTCTTGAGTATTCGTCCTTCCTCTACTTTCCTGCGACAACTCGAAGGCGGGCCCATCATCACCTCCACAGACCGGGCTGAAGAGATCGCGCGTTTCCTCGAAGAGAATTTGCAGCAGGGTGACACTGTCCAACCGCTGGATTGGACGGGCGGGGCACTGCTCGCCATGCTTGAGACACACACACACATCGCGACACCCTATATATTTGACTTTTATTTCTATCACCACGTTTCCAAGCCATATATTCAAAGCCTGCGCGCGGATTTTATGAAGGACTTACAGAGATCGTCACCGCGTTTTATTGTTGAAGTCATCGCGATAGACAAGCCGTGGATCACCGGCGAAGATACCTCCCGTGACTTCCCCGAACTGCGCGCTTTTCTGGATGAGAATTATTCCGTTACAATCCAGAAAGATGATTATATAATATATGAATTGCAACAGTAGGGGCGACCCGTCAATGCAATTCATAGGGCCTGTGCCTATCTGGACGGGTCGCCCCTACAATAAATGATGAAAACCCGTTGGCTTTTCCGCCTGACCTGCAGCTACCTTCTGATCCCATTCATCCTTTTTTGCATAGGCTGGTTGCGGTCGACCATCGCGCTGCCTCTCACGGCGTTTATGCTCTGGGTATTCTGGAGATTATGGAAAAATGCAGGGTCGTCCGATGAGTCGATTTCACTCCGCGCAACGATCTCTGCAATTGCTTTAACCGGCTTATGGGTTTTCCTTTCCGGCGTGGGTGGATATGCCTTTCAAAACTGGGATCATCACTGGCGCAATGCGGTTTTGCGTGATCTCATTACATACGACTGGCCTGTAGTTTATTCATCACCTGAACATGGCCCTGTAAAGATGCTGGTCTATTACGTGGGATACTGGCTGCCGTCCGCGCTGGTGGGCAAGGCCTTTGGCTGGAGCGCCGCGAATTTCTTTCTCTTCTTATGGACGTGGCTTGGGGTTTTGCTCACAGTGCTGCACTTAAATCTTAGACTTAAAACGTCGTTGCTCAAAACAGTTCTTTTACTCATCGCTTTTAGCGGCATGGACGCGCTGGGTACGCTGCTCTTTGCGGGCGAGTACCCAACGCTCTGGCCTCCCGTTCAACATCTTGAGATCTGGGCGGGAAATTTGCAGTATTCTTCGTTCACCACGCAATTATTCTGGGTATTCAATCAATCTGTGCCTGCATGGTTGTGCATTGCGTTGTTGTTAAATAAACCGCGCCGCGAAGTTGCCGTGTTTGCATGGTCCTTATGTTTCTTTTTCGCACCTCTTGCGTCTATTGGATTATTGCCTTATTTGCTTGCCGAATGGTTTGAACAGACACAATTCACCGTCAAATCTTTTTTACAGGGAATTCGTTTTGATCTGCTCTTCGCCAGCGTGCTAATTGTATTAACCTCCTATCTTTTCTTTGCATCCAACGCCGCGGCACAGGCGCGCGGACTTCAATCCCTTGAACTAAAAGACGTTCTCGTTTTCTTCCTGTTGGAAGGCGGGATCTTGTGGCTTTTGCTCGCGCCACGCTTGTGGCGTGACCCGCGTTGGGCAGTGACCGGCTTGCTCCTGTTCTTGATGCCGTTCATTCAATTCGGCCATGGCCGCGACTTTGTGATGCGCGCCTCCATGGCTCCCTTGTTTTATCTTCTGGTCTGGAGCGGTGAGACCATCTTTCAAAATGCCGCCACGCGTTTTTATCGAATTGCGTTTGCGATCATGCTTTTGATCGGTGCGTTGACGCCCCTGTACGAGATCGATCGCTCGATCTACCGCACATTTGAATATAATTTTTTGCTCGATGACAGCCAACGCACCCAACCAGGTTCTGAACCAGTAACACATCTTGAGCAGGGAGTTGCGCCCGAAGCGGAGCATCCCCACGCGCTCGTCGCGGATGAGATCCAAACCATCGCCTTTATGGACGACCAGCTCTCGAGGAATTTCATTGCCAATGTAAGGCAATCGCTTTATTATCAATGGATGGCCCCTCAGTAAACCATGCCTGTTTTCTCCTCGCCTCCCAACCCGCAAGCCTATTACCAACAAGTATGGAACCTCGTCCGCCAGATCCCGCATGGACGCGTGGCCACGTATGGTCAGATCGCCAAAATGCTCCCGCCTCCGCTGGGCGTGGAGATCGAAGCTTATGCAGCATTTGGTCCGCGCTGGGTGGGCGGCGCGATGGCGGCCTGTCCCGATGACGTCCCGTGGCAAAGAGTGATCAACTCCAAGGGTGAGATTAGCGAACGTGCCGGGGCCGAGAGACAGCGTCCTTTGCTGGAGCAGGAAGAGGTCCAGTTCGATGCGAAGGATCGCATTGATCTAAAGAAATATGGATGGAAAGGTTTGGGCGACGAATCCGAATCCAGTCAGCCCTTATTGTTATGATTCTAAAAAAAATCACAGGAAATCTTTATGACAAGCTTATCAGAGTCCCCAAAGCCGGCGCGGCTCGCCATCTTATCTTTTATTTTCGGCCTTGTCTCATGGCTGATGTGGTGCCTGCTTTACAGTACGCCAGGCATTATGTCGGAGAATAACACTCTGGACGAAGGCGCCGGGTACATCGGCTTTATTCTTGGGCCGATTGTGTTGGGATTGATCACGCTTGGGCTTGGGATTGCAGGTGCAACGCTTGGTATTCAGGCCATTCGCAAAAAAGACCCGAAACGCGGACTTGCCAGCCTGGGGCTTGTTTTGAATTTTATTTGTTTATGTCCTTTTATTTTGCTGGTCATTGGCATGCTCGCGGCGGGAGTCGGCGGTATCCCCGATTTCATCCAGCAGATCATCGCCTCCTTCGGATCATAAAACTTTCATGAGCAGCAAAGGCAGATTGCCTTGCTTATTTCCCCGCCAGTTCAACGGATAACATATCCAGGGCCAGGTCCAGCGCGACCTGGCCGGTTTTGACTCTTTCGTCAATGACAAGCAGTCGGTGATAAATATTTTCCAATGATTCCATTGAAAAACGATTCGCCTGTGAGGTGGTCTTTTCTGCAACATACGGATGAACACCCAACGCGCGCGCCACGTCATCTTTGTTGCCACGGCCATCGAGAATTTCGCGTGCCTGTATCAAAAACCGGAATTGACGCACGACCATACCCCATAATGAGAAGGGGTCTTCATTCTCAATTAAACGATGTAAAAGATGCTGCGCGGATTTGGCATTGCCAGTGGATAAAGCATCGACGAAGTCAAACACGCTTTGCTGGGAGGTGACGATACAAACCGCCTCCACATCGGACCCGCGCACGGGTCGCGCCCAGTTGACATAGGCCAGCAACTTGGCAATTTCCATCCCCGCCTGACGCGTATCCACACCGACCATCTCCGCAAGCTTCGACGCGGCTTGTGGCTCGATTTGCCCGCCCTGTTGCTTCGTCTCGTTGACGATCCAGCCTGCCATATCCTTTTGGCGCGGCAAAAAGAAGGCCTGTGTTTTCATTGCGGACTTATTCTTGCCCGCCCATTTCACCAGCCAGTGTCTTTCGGCTTCCTTATATTCGATCAATTCGTGGATGACGAGCGTTGCTGTATCCGGCGCGTTGCCAAGAAATTCCTCAAATTTCCTGCGCGTGCCGGCGTTGTTGAATTTCGCGGATGGATTTGCAAGGATCACCAAACGCTTCGGCGCCAGGAACGGCATGGCATTGACCGCGTTATTCAATTCGTCGTCGGCCATGCTACGCGCTTCAAGACGCGCGGTGTTCATCCCCGCGGTGGTGGCATCGGTAAAATCGGATTCGAAATCTTTTATTTTTCGCGTGATGGCGAATTCGTCGTTGCCGTAGAGCAGGAAGATGTTGGGCATGTTTTTTTAACCACACCGTTCGTGCCGCGAAGCACGGCGGCACGCCGGTGCGAGACGGCAAAGGGCACGAAGGTTCACACCGTTCGTCCGCAGGATCGCTCACCTGCGAGCCTCAAACGGCGAGTGCACCTAACGCACCAAGTCCCTCGCGCACGCCGCAAAGCGGCAGTCCCGAACGCAGCGAGTGGGCCTAGCGCAGCGGAGTGGGAGTGCGGCGCAAGTGTCGCTGATCCACAGGATTGCTTCGCTTATGCGAGACGGCAAAGGTTTTCTTCGTGTTCGTTTGTATTCTTTGTGGTGCACTAACGCGTGATGACGCGATGCACGCCGTTACGGACGGGGATGATGTCCACAATTTGCAGGTTGCCCAGGTTCGATTCGGTCGTGATATGTTTCTGAAGCCACGACCCAAGCGGGCGTGCGAGCAAAACGCCGATCACAGCAAAGGTCACTGCAAATGGCAGCAGCAGGATACGCGTCAAGGTGGACTTGTTTCCTCGGAGCACGAACCAGGCGAAGCTTCCCGCGAGAAGCGCACTGGTGGCGAGATTGGTCCCACATCCGGGATGGATCGCAAGTCCGCTTTCACCGATGTGTAATCGTTCGAAGGCCTCCGTCGCGGCGACCCACACTTCCTGTGTTTCGAAATTTCCAAACAGCAAAAAACCGGTTGGGTTGGAATGGCCCGCCATGCGTTGACGCGGGAATTGACGCCCAAGCAGGTGAATGGTGGCGTGTTCAAGCGCGTGATTGCGTCGTGTTTCGAGGATCAGGGGGAGATCGAGGATCATGCTTTGATTATAAGTCAAACTTTGTTCACAGAGCAGTTGTACTGCGATGTGGGAGATGTTCAGCAGTGCAACTGCTGAAGCAACCAAAGATCATACGTCAAGCGGCGACGGCGTAGACTTGATTAAGCAGTTCAAGAAATTCGCCGGAGGGCCGCGCCTTGAGGATCTCTTTGCGGGTTTCGCGTGTGAGGGTTTGCAATAATAAATATTGCACGGCGTATTTACGGAATAAACGTGAGCCGTCTTCATCGCCGTAGAATTGCACGCTTTTGGCGAGATGTTTTTGGACGGTCTGATGCACTTGTTCGGGCGTGACTTGTTCACGTTCGAGGCGCGAGAAGATCCAGGGATTGGCGAGCGCAGCGCGTCCGATCATGACGCCGTCACAACCTGTGTATTTTTTCATGCGTTGAATATCCGCGACAGTTTTTACATCGCCGCTTCCGATGACCGGTATTTTGACGAGCGACTTCACTTCAGCGATCGCATCCCAATCTGATTCTCCGCTGTAGCGCTGTTCTTTCGTGCGTCCATGAAAGGCGAGCAGCGAGCCGCCGTTCTCTTCCACAATGCGCGCGATCAACTTGTAATTTTTATTTTTGTCCCATCCCAGGCGGATCTTTCCTGTCACAGGAACTTTGAGTGTGGAGGTCAATTTCTTGAACGTACGCGCGATCTTCAACGGGACTGTCATCATACCCACGCCCGCACCACGGTCCGCAATGCTTTTGGCCGGGCAGCCCATGTTGATGTCAATAATGTCCGGCTTCCATTCCTGCACGACCAATGCGGCTTTCAGGATCAAATCCGGGTCGTCGCCATAGATCTGAAATGTGATCGGGCGTTCGACTTCCGTGAAATACAGTCTCTTGGCCGGCTCCCTGGAGCGGCTTAGGATCTTTTCCACTTTGACGAATTCGGTATAGCTCATGGCTGAGCCCAACTCGCGGCAAAGTGAACGGAACGGCCAGTCGGAGTAGCCGTCCATGGGCGCGAGCAGGCTGTCGCCGTAGATGGGGACCTCGCGGACGTAAAAGGTAGGGGCTAATGTTTTATCTGTCATAAATAAAAAGGGCGGACATCTTTCGTCCGCCCAAGTATAACTGGTTTATGCAGGCTGTTTCTTCAGCAGCTCCAAAAAGTGCTTGCGGAATTTGGATACTTTGGGAGCAACCACAGCCTGGCAATACGGCTGGTTCGGATTGTTGGCAAAGTATTCCTGATGATAATCTTCGGCGATGTAGAAGTTGCTGAGTGGGGCCACTTCTGTAACGATGGGATAGTCCCAGATCTTTTGGGCGTTCAAATCCTTGATCAGCGCTTCCGCCGTTTCTTTTTGCGCAGGTGAGTGGTAAAAAATGGCGGAGCGGTATTGTGTGCCGGCGTCCGCGCCCTGACGGTTAAGTGTGGTGGCGTCATGGATGGCGAAGAAGACATTCAGCAGATCACGCAACGAAATGACAGATGGGTCAAACTTGACCTGCACGACTTCAGCATGGCCCGTATCTCCGTTGCAAACTGCGCGATACGAAGGGTTGGCTACATGTCCGCCCGTGTAACCTGACTCAACAGATTCCACACCTTTCATTTCATCGAAAACGGCCTCCAAACACCAGAAACATCCCCCTGCCAGCGTTACGGTTTCAAAATGGTTGCTCATGATAAATTCTCCTTTTCTATAATTGACAGGCCTGTCTGCGGATACAGATGCGGCGGGAGGCCGGGATATTCTTAAAAGAAGATTACAGTTTAATCAAAAAGACCACCGATCAGGTGATCCTTTTTAAGGTTTATCTCATGCCCGATATCGTGATCAGCCCGCTGCTGATGTTGATGTTCATGATCTCCAACCCCGCAACCTGGTCATTTATTTTTTCAGAAATCCATTGATTGAGCCAGGATTCGGCCTGCGAGACAAGCATATCAGGGAGCGTCTGTTGACCGATCTGTACGGATTCGAGCTGAACGCTGAGTTGGCTGTTCAAGTCCGCCGCGCTGAGGGTCCCGACGATCAGAGCCGATGTGGAGTTCGTGCTGCCAGATACCATGCCCCAGATCTTGATCCTGTCATCGCGCAGATACACTTGAATATCACTAAGCGGCAGGTCGGGGTTGTTCTTCATTTCCATTGTCAGCCAAGAAGTGAGCTGTTGTTCGTTCAACGTCACGGACGATAATGCACCCGATTGGGGCAGAGCCTCTTCAAGTTTAGTGCGTGCTTCCTCTGCCGCGCCCTCGAATGGAGTGATCTCCGCGCCCGGGCGTTGCGGTGCGCCATCCATGCCGGAGTCCGCGTTTTTGACTGCAAGCCCGATCAATGCATCCAAAAGCGGCGCGTACTGCGGATACACGGCACCGACCTGGGCGCGGGTTTGCGCAGCAATATCATCTGCAAGGGATTGTATGAAGGGAGTTGGTGTGGCGGGAATGATCAGCTTTGCAACAGTTGATTCGGGATTGCTTCGTGCGATGGCGTATGTCGTGGTGCCCAGCCCAAGTATGATCGCGATGACCACGATCACGCTACGCAGGATACTCTTAACCGGATTTGTGATCTGCCACGGGTTTTGATCCACATGATGATGTTTGGGTAAGGTCGGACTGATGGATTTGATGCGCAGGAGCCCGATCTTTGCCTCGTTGTTGTTCGGGTTGATCTTGAGCACACGCGCGTAACACTCGAGCTTGCGGCCCTGCTCTTCCGCCACATGCGCAAATAACATCCATGCGGCCTCGTCGTTGGGATATGCCGCCAGGACGTCCGATAGATATTTTTGTGCCAGTGCGCGATTCCCGCGCTGAAAGGTGTAATCGGCTTGTTTGAGGAGCTCTTGCTTATTCATAAACTAAAAACCCTATGTTCCCTGCTTATTTTAACGGCGGGATTTTGTATAACTCTTGCTGTTTTGACGCGCGATCCCACAAGTCTAATAGTTCGCTTTGATGTTGCGATGCCCAATACTGCTTTTTCATCGCCATATGCTGCATGAAAATGCGTCGGTGGATGGTCGTCAAAAAACATTTTTATGCTAATGCCGAAGAATCGGCTTATCTCAGGCATGTTCAGTTAATTCCCGCAACTTTGGGAAAACATCTTCCACTTTCTTGCCTGTGATCTTTAAGTACATATTAATTGAATCCATGTCGACCTGATCATTCCAGGCTATTTCCCGGCTCGGACCAATATGAACCTGCTCAAATTTGCCGTAATCGTCCCACAACTTGAATACGCCTTTGCCAACAAATTCAGAAAGGTCAACTTCGCCTTCGACACCCTCAGAGAATTTGATGAAAAGACGATAATTTTTTAAAGCTTTCACTTCATCTGGCTTAAACATTATTTTGAGGGATAAACCCTAAAGGCCGCAAAGACCTTTAGGGTTTGTAATTTTTAAACATTAGGCTCAGGCAATGGCTCTTCCTGCTCTTCAACCTTCTCGAGCACCACTTCGCCGTCGTCGTTCACGTTGACCTCGATCGTGTCGCCGTCCGCAAAACTACCGGAGAGGAGTTTATCGGATAGTGGGTCTTCGACTTTCTGTTGGATCACGCGGCGCAGGGGGCGTGCACCAAACTCTGCATCATAGCCCTGTTCAGCGATGGAGGCGAGGGCTTCGGTTGAGGCGGTCAATACCAGGTTATGTTCCTTGAGGCGCTCCGCGACCTTATCCAATTCCAAGGAGACGATCTTCTGGATATCTTCCTTGTTGAGCGAGCGGAAGATAACAACCGCATCCAGGCGGTTGATGAATTCGGGACGGAAAGAACGCTTGAGGGATTCATTTAATTTCTTGCGCATTTCATCGTACGAGAGTCGTTCTTCCGTCTCTTCATCGCGTTTGAGCGCAAAGCCCAGCGAGGATTGATTCTTGATCACATCCGCGCCGATGTTGGAGGTCATTACGATGATGGCATTGCGGAAATCCACTTTGCGGCCTTTGGCGTCGCTGAGGTGGCCTTCTTCCATGATCTGCAGGAGCATATTATGCACTTCGGGATGTGCCTTCTCAATTTCATCAAACACGACGATCGAATACGGTCTGCGGCGCAGGGCTTCTGTGAGTTGACCGGCATCATCATAGCCGATGTATCCGGGCGGCGCACCCACCAGGCGCGAGGCGGTATGGCGTTCCATGAACTCGGACATATCGAGTTGCAAGGCTGCGTCCTCTGCGCCAAACATGAATTTGGCGAGGGCCTTGGTCAACTCGGTCTTGCCCACGCCTGTGGGGCCGAGGAACATGAACGAACCGATCGGTCGTTTCGGATCTTTCAACCCGGCGCGTGCGCGGCGGACTGCACGCGAAATGGCGATGATCGCATCTTCCTGCCCGATAATTCCTTTGCGTAATTCATCTTCCATCTTGATCAGGCGCTGTGACTCGGCTTCAGCGAGTTGCATAAGGGGAACACCTGTCCACATGGAGACCACTTCGGCAATATCCTCCGCGGAAACGACGGGACTGGTGGCGCGGTCCCAACCGGTGCGCAGACGTTCGATCTGCTGGCCGAGATCCATCTCGCGCTCTTCCCATTCTTTGATATCCTCATTATTACCCTCTTCCTGTGCGAGGGTGCGGTTCTGGCGTGCCTGGCGCAGTTGACCGAATAAGTCCTTGGCGTGTTTCGCGGCGGGACTCTTATACATGCGTACACGTGAGGAAGATTCGTCGATCAGGTCAATGGCCTTGTCGGGTAAAAATCTTTCGGTCACGTAGCGCGAGGATAAATGTGCCGCGGCTTCCAGCGCTTCGTCTGAAATAACCAAATGATGATGTTCTTCGTAGGCAGAGCGAATGCCTCTTAGGATCTGAATGGTCTCTTCTTCAGAAGGTTCCTCCACCTGAACGGGCTGGAAACGGCGTTCGAGCGCCGCATCCGATTCAATGTGCTTGCGATATTCATCGATCGTGGTCGCACCGATGACTTGTAATTCACCGCGCGATAGAGCGGGTTTGAGGATATTGGCCGCGTCCACCGAGGAGCCTGCGGCTCCCGCGCCGACCAGCATATGCACCTCGTCAATGAACAGGATCGCACCGGATTGTTTTAACTCGTCAATGATGCGTTTGAGGCGTTCTTCGAATTGACCGCGATACATGGTGCCCGCGACCAGGGAACCCACATCCAGTTGAAGAACGCGCTTGTTCATGAGCGGCGCAGGGACATCGCCTTCGACGATGCGCTGGGCGAGTCCTTCCACGATGGCGGTCTTGCCGACGCCGGGTTCGCCGATCAGCGCAGGGTTATTCTTTGTGCGGCGCGCAAGGATTTGAATGACGCGCTCGATTTCCATTTGACGGCCAATGACCGGGTCAAGTTTCTTTTCTTCGGCCTTCGAGGTTAAATCGGAGGCGAGTTGATCTACAAGGGGGGTCTTGGGGTTCGCGCCTGAAGCACCGCGACTGCTTGCGGTTGGGCCGGCCGGCGTCGGTGAGGACGAAACGGATTCGTTCAGGACGCGGCGAGTCTGCCTGCGGATCTGGTCCGGCGTGACGCCGAGTCTGCGAAGCGCTTCCATTGCGACAGATTCGATGCGGACCAACCCGAGCAGGATATGTTCTGTGCCGATGTAGTGATGCCCGAGGCGGCGCGCTTCATCGACAGCATATTCGAGAACTTGTTGTGTCTCTGAGGCGAGCTCAATGCGGTTGGGATCGAAATTGGGAATGCTTCCTGAAACGCGTTGAATGATATCGCGCACGCGATCCGGCGTCATGCCCAATTCGCGCAAAACGCGGCCGGCCACCCCGCCTTCTTCGTCCATCAACCCCAGTAGAAGATGTTCGGTTCCAATGTTGTTCTGGCGAGCGCGTTCGGCTTCCTGATGTGCGAGGCTGAGAACACGCCTTGCTCGCTGTGTAAATCGTTCCATGCCAGCCATAATTTTTCTCCTAATCTCTGCGGACGATTCTACCAAAAAGAGGGCAGCGCCGTGTATGAAAAAGGTTAGAGTTTCTTAACAGGTGGCGGCTTATCTATTATCGCCATCGCCTTGAATCTTACCACGCACCCCATAATCACGATATCGGAATTCCAAAGCCGGGAAAACCCATGGGGGACTTGAAATTGCGGGATGATCTAGCTATACTGATAGAACTGGTCAAGCCGCGAGGAGAAAGAGGATTGCATATGAATGCCAAAAAAGGTTTTACCCTGGTTTGGCTGTTTGCCTTGATCATGACGGGCTGTGCCCCACCCAAGGCAACTTTTGAAATAAGTGGTTCGCCTGACCCGCTGTTTTACGGCAGTGACTGTCCTTTGACCGTGATAGATTTTACGGTGAAAGGCCCGGGGGAGGGATTGAAGATCAACAGTATCATTGTCGGCTATAACCTTTTTGATGGCAGCGGCAAAAAAGTAAAGGGAGGCACGTTAAGTCTGTCGCCATATCCGGGCCGGCCGCCCATATGGTACAACGACTATATAACTATCTCTGTTCCTGGCAGCGAAGGTTCTTCCGCAGCTCCTGATGAACCTATCCTGTATTTTGGCGAAGGCTACATAGAGTTCGCCGCAACAATATTTGCGAAGATCCTTTCACCTTCCATTGCAGGCCCTGAAGAGACCTATTATTTTACAAGTACAAAAAGGATTGCGGTGCTGCCGTGCCTGCCTGTGACCATTGAGACAATCGAGCAGGGCCCCGGTGACGAGGTAATCATAATCACGCGGGAGTCACCCACTGCGACACCTGTCCCAGAGCCGACGAAAAAGCCAAAAGAAGATTCGGGTGGTGGGCCACCTGCGCCTCCAGCATGTAGTGTTGAACCGAATAATCCAAATTGCGTTCCCTAAGGATTAACGTTTATCTCCATCGCCTTGAATTTTGCCGCGCGCCTGGCGATCGAGCAGTTTCGCGATGTTGGCTTCGGCCACTTCATCGAGGGAAATGTCCAACTCGGTGCAGACCTGCGAGATGTACCACAGCACATCACCTAATTCAGATTTAAGCGCCTGGCGCTCCGCTTCGCCAATGACCCCGTCGTTGTCGCGGAAAATTTTCTTGATCTTGCCCGCCACCTCTCCCGCCTCATTGACAAGTCCGAGCGTGGGATAAATGACTCCATGCCCGATGACGGGATATTTTGCGGTGGCGCGTGATTTTTGTTGATAGTCTGTGAAGTTCATGAGGATGCCCTAAGTTTTTGGTATGCAATTAATGGCGTCACGATGGATGCGTGGATATATGCTTCCAAATCTGTACGTCCTAAAATATGTTTTTTATCCAATGAGATAAGCATGTTCACTTTTGCTGTTTTTGCTGCGGCAATAATCGGGGCATCTTTTAATACAATTAATTTTGCGGCATCCAGAACAGCCTGCTTTGTTGCATCCACAACTTCAATATTTGCATTTTGAATGATCTGATCCAATTCTGTTACTGTTGGCCTTTTCAGGCCGGCCAGGTTACGAAGTGTTTCCTGGAGAACGAAATTGCTTATGATAATTGTGATTTCCCCGTTTGCGCCCATGAGGATCAGGTCGCGCGAATGTCCCTTTGATGAATTGGCGGCGGAAAATAGCACGCTTGAATCCATAAAGATGCGCGGCATCATGATTCGTCTTTTAATCCATACATTTCTTCAAGCAATTGCTTGCGAATGGCGCGGCTTCGTTTGTTCCATTTTTCGGGTGTGATTCCATCCGCCTTGAGGGCTGCCCCGATTTTATCCAATGCCTGCGAAACGATTGTCTCAGCAGGTCTGATCAACACCCCCGCTTCTGTTTCCACAAACATGACCATATCCCCTTTTCGCAAATTTAACTTCCTGCGGATTTTTGTTGGGATGGTGACCTGGCCTTTTTCCTGAATGCGCACATAGGTTGTCATGGCATTTCTCCGAAAGTCATACTTTCATGAAAGTTTTACTTTCGGTAGTATATCATGGTTGTTGCGACCTCTCCCGCCTCATTGACAAGTCCAAGCGTGGGATAAATCACACCATGTCCGATAGCGGGATATTTGGCGGTCGCGCGGGCTCTCTGTTGGTAGTCGATGAAATTCATATGTTTGCCCTTTGACCTTCTTTATTTCGAATTCTCCGCTAAATTTATGTCAATATTCCCTATTCGCTTTTCCAAATCCTCATAATCTGAGGCGGGATAGGACATATATAAGAACGAGAAAGGTTTGCTTAAGTCATCCATTATTTCTGGTGGATCAAACCCCCCAATAAACATTAATAGGGACTTGCTTTCTTTTTCTAATGCCAGCGTACTCTCGCAAGCAACTAATATCATAAATTCGTGTAATGGCCAGTTTAATGGCGGGCCAGCTAAGAAGGCCATTTGAACTCTCCCGTCAGGTGCTTGTGTACGTATGTTTGGGCCGAATGTTTTCCTTTTCACTTTTGACCTACTCAAAAATGTTTCAGGTTTGTACCATCTGGCTATAAACTTTATCCCGCCTGGTTCTTTACCATCGAAATTGAAATTTAGAGTTGTCCTCGATTGTTTCGTTGGATGATCTTCATTCACGGGATCAGTATCAAAACTTGAAATATCTTGCACATGAATTGTAAATAGGTGCCCCTCTGCCTTATTAAGTGGCAAACATTTGCGTGTAATGCTTGTTTTAACTTTTCCCGCTTGTGAAAAATGAACCTCGCCATCAGGGTGGTGAGCGTATTTGACTTGATTTGATGTTACTTTTCCAGTTGGTTCGAGATTTATTTGGCCTTGTCTCATTAACCTAGGAAATGTCCCTATACTGACAAATCCTTTCTGGGTATGAAAGTAAGGAAAGGTAACGTATAAACTACCATCTGATTTTCCAAATACTATTTGGAAAATTTTATGCCTTTGATTATTTACTTGTACTGTAAACACAAACTTTTCGGCTTGGAATCTCTGAATATTAACCTTATGCCAAGTCAAATAATTTATCATTTGCATAATAAAAAGGGGATGTTGTGACTTTGGGTTTTTCATTCTATACGCATATTTTTAAGTGTGTGGAAATTATCTGCCAATTTTCTCAACCATTCATCCTTCTCCCCAGGAGAAAGGAAATGTACAGCGTCAGCCAGAAAGCTTTTTGTAGAGTTTCGCATTCTTTTGTAAAACATATTTCGAGGTTTTAGTAAATTTATCTATTGGATAATGCTCTTCTTCGTAAGCATGGATGAGCGTGCCAAGTGTATCGAGCAAGGTATAGAGTGGGTGCTTCACGTTTGAGCCAAT
>CAZSVR010000026.1:23909-49414 GCA_964610295.1 uncultured Anaerolineaceae bacterium | reverse complement strand
GTGCATTTTATTGTTCCCTTTGGTAAAATCTTATTCATGTCATTTCATAAGGCAGTTTGCCTTCTACTCTTCGCCGCGCTGCTATCCTCATGTGCCCCATCCACGGCCGAGCCGGTAATTTTTTCCACTTACGATCCGTTTTTACCGATTGAGAAAAATACTCCGATCCAATCTGGATTCTCAACTGTCACCCGCACGAGTTCACCCACACCTACTCGTGAACCAACTCCAACGCGCGTGCCTTTGACCGTTTCCCCGGTGGCAAACGCGGCTTCGCAACAGCCGATATCCGCACCGACGCCGGATGAATTGAGGATCCTCCCGACCCCGCGGCAGGATTCAGTCCAATATATTGTGCAAGCCGGGGATACGCTTGGGAGTATCGCTCTTCAGTATGACATCAGCGTCGAAACATTGATGGAGGCAAATGAGATCGCAGACCCAAATTTACTAAATGTGGGCATGGCACTGAATATCCCGGCGCCCAATCCTTTGGGAGAGGCCCCATCCTTCAAAGTCATACCTGATTCGGAATTGGTTTATGGACCAGCTAGTGTTTACTTCGACGTCAGGAGTTTCATCAATAGCCAGAACGGATATCTCGAGACTTACGAACAAGATCTGAATGGGGTCGTCTTATCTGCAGATGAGATCATTTCACTCGTGGCACAAAATTATTCTGTCAATCCACGCCTGTTGCTCGCACTTTTGGAATATCAAAGTGGCTGGGTCACCAATCCCGAGCCATTCAATACAGAATATCCGATGGGCTTAGATGATGCATCCCACTACGGTTTATACCGGCAACTTGCATGGACGGCCGACTCATTGAATCGAGGTTATTATTTATGGCGGGTGAATGCAATCTCCACGGTTGTCTTGAACGATGGAACCGTCGCACCGATGGATCCAACTATTAATGCCGGCACAGCCGCGGTACAGTATTTCTTCGCCCACTTGGATGACCATGCAACCTGGGAAGCCGACTCGGGGCCAACCGGCCTGCTGCTCACCTATTATGTCTTCTTTGGCAATCCATTCAATTATGCCACCGAGCCCCTCGTTCCTTCCACCTTGGAACAACCGGCGATGAGTCTGCCTTTTGAAGAGGGACAGACCTGGTTCTTCACCGGTGGTCCTCACGGAGGTTGGGATGCCGGCTCCGCCTGGGCCGCGCTGGATTTTGCGCCGCCCGGCGATAACGGCAGTTGTCTGGCAAGCCCATTTTGGGCAGCGGCCATGGCAAACGGGCCTGTGGTGCGTGCGTCCAATGGCGCATTAATTCAGGATCTCGATAATGATGGATATGAACAAACCGGCTGGGTGATCCTCTACATGCACATTGCCCAGGATCAACGCGCCGCACCTGGAGATTACCTGTATGCCGGTGATCACGTGGGGCACCCCTCGTGTGAAGGGGGCCTAGCAAATGCAACACATGTTCATATTGCGCGCAAATATAATGGCGAGTGGATCGGCGCGGATGGTTCCCTGCCTTTCAATCTGGACGGCTGGGTTTCCAGCGGCAGTGGAATAGAATATGATGGTTTTCTTTCCAATGGATACCGGACCATCGAAGCATTTGACGGCGCTAACGACCTCAACCCGATCACACATTAACTCATTTAACCTTAAGCAAGGTGGATATAATTCATCACAACCCATGCAGCGCATTCTCATCGTCCTGATCGTTTTCTCGCTGACCATCTCGGCATGTGCTTCATCTCCATCCATTTGGGGAGTGCCTGAGACTCCAACTGCCAATTCCACCAATCCTGCCCCGCCTCCATTCGACCCTTTCGTGGTCAATGACAGCCAGATCGTTTTCCCAACATCAACTATCCCGCCGGAGATCGCCACGGAACTGGCCTATACACCCACCGTTACGCCAGTGGACATGCCGCCATTGATCAATCCGACATATACACCCGCTCTGGATACTGCGCCTTTTCTATACTACGCCCAAAGCGCGGATATGCTCCCGGCGATCGCCAGCCGTTTTGGTGTTGAAGAATCAGAGATCACATCCGATGCCGATCTCACCAAAACCACACTGATCGACCCGGGAACCCTGCTCGTCATCCCCAACCACATCTATGAACCGACCACGCCAAACATCCAGATCATGCCGGATGCCGAGATCATCTTCTCCCTCACGGCCGCAGATTTCGATGTTGAAACTTATGTTAACAGCCAGAATGGTTATCTGAGCGATTTCCAAGAATACCTTGGCTCTTCCGGCTGGGTGACCGGTTCCGCTGCAGTGGAGCGGCTCGCCATCGAGAATTCGATCAACCCGCGGCTGATCCTCGGCCTTCTCGAATATGAAAGCCGCTGGGTGCGCGGCCGGCCCGTGGATAATTTGCACATCAATTTCCCAATGGGTTTCAACGACTACCATTACAAGGGAATGTCTGTGCAATTGGTCTGGGCCATCAACACCATGGCAATTGCATATTATGGATGGCGCGCGGGAACGCTGACTCACGTGGAATTTCCGGATGGCACACGCCTTCGTCTCGAGCCGCGCCTGAATGCCGGCAGCGTGGCGATCCAATACCTGTTCTCACGCCTGCACAGCCAGTCGCAATGGGCACAGATCATTGATCCAAAATCAGGATTCCCCGGCATGTACGAGCAGATGTTTGGCGATGCATGGGCGCGTGCAGACGCTTTGAATCCCATTTTTCCAGCGGCATTAAATCAACCACAAATGGTCTTGCCGTTCGAACCCAAGGCCGATTGGAATCTAACTGGCGGACCGCATAACGCCTGGGGGCAGATCAATCCTGAGATCTATGGTGTATCGCACAGCGTCTTTGCCGCGATTGATTTTGCCCCTTCCACCGCTCATGGAGGTTGCGATCTCACACCTACCTGGGTGGTCGCATCCGCCCCCGGGCTCGTGGTCCGTTCGGAGAATGGAGTGGTAATCGTGGATCTGGATGGTGACGGCTATGAGCAAACAGGTTGGAACATCTTGTATATGCACATTGCCACTGAAGACCGCGTCCCAAAAGGGACCTGGCTCGAAGTGGACGATCGCATCGGCCATGCATCCTGCGAAGGTGGCATCACCACAGGCACACACCTGCATTTTGCGAGAAAATATAACGGTGAATGGGTTACGGCAGATGGCCCCATTCCCTTTATCTTGAGCGGCTGGCGCGTCGTCGCCGGCGAAAAGGCCTATGAAGGAAAAATGGTTCGCGGCGATGAAACGGTCATCGCAGACCCGGTCGGGCAAAAGTGGTCTAATATTGTACGCGATGATCGTGAATAAAAAAATCGCACTGGATCGCATTTTAACAAGCATCGTTTGCGCAGCAGTGTTGCTGACTTCCTGCAATTTGCGGGTGGCATATCCGAATATTACTCCAACCCCGGCTTTGAACCATCCGGATAACTCTGCACCCTTCTTCCTGCAAACTCCCCTCCCAACCCGCACGACTTATAAACCCGGCGAGTTGGTGGATTACGTCGCACAAAGCGGAGATACACTTCCCGGACTGGCGGCGCGCTTCAACACCACAGTAGATGAAATATTGCAGGCCAATCTTCAGGTCCCGCGGGACGCGACGACCATGCCGCCCGGCATGTCGATGAAGATCCCGATCTACTATCTTGCCTTGTGGGCCAGCCCGCTCCAGATCTTCCCAGATCATTCTTTTGTAAACAGTCCAACTTCGATTGGTTTCAACACCACCGCGTTCGTCGCTTCCAACCCCGGTTGGTTAAAAAATTATCGTGTTTACGCAGGCAGCCAATGGCGCTCCGGTGCAGAAGTAGTGGATTATGTTGCAATTAATTACAGCATCAATCCGCGCTTGCTCCTTGCGATCCTCGAATATCAAGGTGGCGCCCTGTCACAGCCTAAACCACCTGTGAAGAAAAATTTACTGGGCCTCATTAGACCATACTGGGAATCGCCCTATTTGCAGCTTGTGATCGCCGCCAATTCCCTTAACAATGGGTATTATGGTTGGCGCACCGGCGACCTGTTGGAATTTGAAGAGAGGGATGGTTTCTTGATCCGGCCGGACCCCTGGCAGAACGCCGGCTCGGTCGCGATCCAATATTATTTTTCAAGGATTTACTCAGGAGATAAGTACGCCCTGGCCAGCGGACCTGAGGGCCTGCTCCACACTTATTCGAATTACTTCGGCAACCCCTGGGACGACAAATTAACACTCATTCCTGGCAGTCTGCAACAACCAGAATTGAAGCTGCCATTTCCCAGAGACCAGGTCTGGTTTTATACCGGCGGGCCTCACACCGGATGGGGCACAGGCGAGCCTTTCGCCGCTGTGGATTTTGCACCTCCTGCCGAGAAATCCGGATGTTTTGTGGCGAAGAAGGAAAATTATGCCACCGCCATGGCGGACGGATTAGTGGTCCGTTCAAACATCGATGGCCTCGCTCTTGATCTCGATAAAGACGGAGACGAGCGTACAGGCTGGGTCATCTTCTACCTGCACCTTGCCCCGGATCAACGCGCACCCTTAGGCGCGGAGCTTAACCCGGGAGAAATGATCGGCTATCCATCCTGTGTTGGCGGTCATGCAACGGGGACTCACGTCCACATCGCGCGAAAATATAACGGCGAATGGATCATGGCTGACAGCACAATCCCGTTTAACATGAATGGCTGGGTCACGCATAACGGCAGCCGCGAGTATTTGGGCACACTCACGAAAGGCAGTGTAGCCGTCAACGCTTGCGTATGCGGTGACGCTTACACTGCCATCAGTGGAAGTTATCCGTAAATCCTGCACAGCTTAATTACTTCGCGATCATGGCAGGTACAAGTTTTTCAAGATTGCTTTTTGATATCCCGCTGATCCACATCAATCGGACCCGCCCCCACGGTCAATTACATAGGAACTTGGCAGACTGATGGTGTTAAATTCCCGCTGCGCAAGATAGTCTTCATCCAGCCAGATTGGAAATGTCAGGCCAAACTCCCTCACAACTGGCTCCACAACTGCACGCGTCTCTTCCCGATTCAAGGCCACCAGGATAAAGCCTTCATTCTTATGTTTTTCATAAAACGCCTGCAAAGTGGGCATTTACTCACGGCACGCTGGACACCGGGTAGCTCAGAGATTCACAAGAATAACGCTGCCGCGATAATCCATTAAAGTAACCGGCTCCCCTTCAAGAGAATGCAGATCGAGCTCTGGGGCTGGGAGATCCACTTCGACGGGAACAGCTGAAAAGTCCGTCGGGGAGGCAGAAATGGCATTGGTCTTGTTCATCAGCAACAATGCCATGATACCTATCGCGACAAGCCATGTCCCGATCATCATCATGGCATAAAAGGGCCCCTGAGCAAAATTGGTGGCTATTTTGTCAATCATCATGGATTTGAAAACATCGACGCCGGAAAATTCCGTGATCTGCAAGAGTATATCCGATGCAACCAAGTTTTGAGTAAAAACAGGTAATATGTCAGTGATTTCGGGATGTTTGGTACTGGCAATCTGGCCATAGATTGAATTAATATCCAAGGGAGTGTTAGAGACCCTTGCCGACCTCCCGCTTTTCCAAGACTTCGCCCCGGCCCAACTTGCCCTGTTCGATCCTCACTTTAAGCAATTCGCCTGTCCCGCCGAGACGGTCATCTTTAAGCAGGATGAGCAGGCCGATTTCTTGTACCTCCTCCTAAAAGGGACGGTTGCCATTCACTTCAAGCCATACGACGGACCTGCCATCACCATCATCCACCTACACAGGGGAGATGTATTTGGCTGGTCGGCTGTAGTGGGAAGCGAGTATTACACATCCAGCAGTTTCAGCACGTCCGAGGTGGAGACGATCCGTATTCGCGGCTCGGACTTGTGGAATTTGGTTCTTGAAAACCCGGAGACAGGCAGGATCATTTTGGAAAGACTCGCCAATGTTGTGTCTCCGCGCTGGAAGCATGCACACGCAGAAGTGCAGGTCCTGTTCGATAAGGGCGTGCAGCGGTCGAAGAAACACGGGGGTAATTCTCGAATTCCCCGCCTATATGGAAGGGATTGAAGAAAAACCAGATTCACACCTGAGGGCAGGTCAATAAACCGCGCACCAATTGGTTTGGACCGGCTCCGCAGTGAATTTTCGATTCGCCCGCACCATGATTAACTCTGAGACTCGCTGCGCGCGGGCCTTGCAGGTCAATCGACGCCGTCGACGTTTCAATATTGCCGCGGAAGAAGACGCCCAGAAGGACCCACAGGCTCACGAGCACGAGAGCAACAGGCCAAAAGAGATCCGTAGCCGACAACCCATCTGGAAGCTTGACACCCATGGCATCGGCGGGTAACAGACCACCGAGCAAAAGCAGGACGACGCCCCAAACCCATTGACCGCGACGCATATTACTCTCCCTGCTTACGATATGAGCGATACAACCCGCTGCCAAGCACCCACAACCCAAGCAGGATTAGCAGAATCGCAGGGCCGTAGTTGCCAAGCAATTTCCAGCCGCCGAAGAAGGACGAGAATATCAGAAATAACACGGCACTGAGGACCATCAGATTGAGGCCGCGCTTGATGTTGTGCGCGGTACTATCGCCGAGCAGGCCGGAAAGAATAATACCTACGCCAATGAATCCCGGGATCAGCGCCCACATGTAAGACCAGGAGCCGCCGATACCCGTGGTCTCCTGATAATAGAAAATTCCACCCAGCCCCGCGACGATCGCGGCAGGAATGCACCAGGCGGGCTGACCCAAGACAAGCCCGAAAATGAAGAGGCCGCCACCGATCAAAAACATGTTGGCCGGGAATTCGGTATATTTACTAAAGATGGCATGAAATGCAGGCACGCTGCGATCCATCAGGAACCACCCGCCGAGCAGGATCAGGATGATGCCGAGCGCGAGTTGGGAACGACCTCGTGTATTCATATTGCATTCTCCTTTGAATGTGAATAATTATAGTTCGTAACTTTCCATGTAAAAACCAAGGTCTGTGGGATATACGCAAGGGATAAGAAAGAGTGGCGAGCATAATTAACGAGTATTCTATTTGCTTCCAACCCATAAGCCAAATTCTGCGGGTTCGCGGCTGCCGCGCAGGCGCGCCAGCCAGGGACGCGCAACCCAACGAAGTCCATAATAAGGGTGGATGTGGCGCCAATGAATGCCTAGTTTCGAGCCAAGATCAATCATTCGATTGTAAGTTAGAAAATTTTCACTTTTCAAGCTATCAGAGGAGAAGCCATATTGCTCGGTAAATTGCGCTTGCCGTTCCCGCACCATACTGCTGCCGCTACTTGAATCGCGATAAACAGGCGAATCCAAAATGACAACTTTTCCATCAACATCCGTAATACGCCACGACTCGCGTAATGTCTCTTCATAGCTAATGGAATAATGTAAAGATGCATTGTACAAAATTATATCCACTGATTTATCAGCAAACGGCAAATAATCGAACTCTGCCTGCACAGATAAAAATGTCGATTCATAAAAACGATAGCAGCCGAGGCCGTCAAAATCGTTGATCATCAGATCAACAGCAGCCACATCATGTCCACGGCAGGCAAGTCGATTGGACAGCCAGCCATTGCCTGCGCCCAGGTCCAGGATACGCAAAGGATCTCTATTTTTTTCAATCGGACTCAATACTTGATTTACAAATGCGTTGAAGCTCGCTGCTCTAATATGCCAATCACTGGTTGGATGATACGGAAGTGTTCGGTAGTACGTCGAGTCCGTCGAGCCACGCGCCTCGAAACGGCGGATGGTTTCATAGTCTCGAATGAAGCGGGCGTAATACTCCTGCCGCAAAGGGGATAGAAATCTCCAAATTCCATCGACGCGCGCAATGATCAAGTCATCTGCTGAACAACGCAATTCATCGGGTGCGATCTGTTTAAGCAGAGAATGGCAACGCGGGCAGGCGAAGACCATTATTGGCTCAAAAGATCAATTGCGGCAATGTAGATCAGTTCGAGAGAACGCTCAATGGGATTAAGATCATCGGGCAAATCCCAACGTAGGTGAGCAAGACTATCACCGACCGCAACTGCAGAAGCAACTTGCACATTGCGAAATCGACCGAGTGCGAACAATGCCGCGATTTCCATCTCGACCGTCTTCACTCCTTCAGATTGATATTGCAGCACCTCTTGGCGCGTTTCGCGATACGGCGCGTCCGTTGACCAGGTTGTGCCTACTTGACAACGTCGCCCGCGCGATTCGATTGCGCGTTTAAGTTGGTCAACCAATTCCAAATTTGCGTGCGAATATTTTTCAGCGGGTAAATAATGATGCGATACGCCTTCATCACGAATTGCGCGATCACAAACCACAATATCGCCAGGCTCGAGATCGGGCTGTAATCCGCCGCCCCACACAAACGAGACAATACGCTTCACGCCAAATGCGATCAACTCTTCAGTGAGCGCGGCGATCATCGGCGCGCCTTCTCCAAGATTGGTCAGGACCGCCACGCGCCCTTTCGTTTTCTTGAGCAGATATAAATCAGCCATTATTCTACCCACATGACGAAGCGGATGCTGCCAGCGCATTCGCCTTCGTTCAGGCAAGCCCCTCTGCAGACAAATGATCAACGACTCAGGCGGTTCCATTATTGAGATATGCCCAACCCGTTGTCGAAATGCAAACATCGCATCGGGATTCAACAACGACTCATTATCATATTTTTCAGGAAAATTTGGAAAGTTCACTCGCTTCTCCTTTGACGAACAAAATTGATGAGACACTTGCAAGTAGAACAAGGGACTGAAGACATTCTGCGACCAAAACGGCCCACGCGCTACCTTCTGCGCCATAGACTGGTATCCACCAAAGATTCAGAATCATTAACCCAAGTAGGCTCGCCGTTAACGCGTGCCGAATAATCCATTCTCTGTGCGACGCCAGAAAAGACAATGTGAGGTATGAATTTATGGTGAATGGGAGGAGCGTCCACGCAAGTATTTGCAATACACCGGCCGATAGGATGAATTCATTGCCATATAATAATTTTATGAGCGAGCTTGAAAATGCAAATAGCGTGGTTGAAATCAGCATTGTTCCTGCGCACACTACGCCTAAAAGTCGTGCATTATTGCGAATCCTATCCTGGCCCTCTGAAAGTGCAAATTGCATCGTCAAAGAACGGCTCGCGAGACTGTCGCTCTTGAATTTTGCCATTGCAGGATACAACGCAGTAAAGACCGCAAAGTGGACAATCTTGGATGCTTCAACGGCGCGCGCTGCAGCGGAATAAATGCCCGTCTCGGCTGCGCCATTCATGGTGGACAACATGGTAATACTTAGTCGTTGATAGATCATTCCCAGCAACACGAGCACGGCAATTGGCGTAGTTTCTTTCAGGAAAGCATAAAGTTGGAAAGAAGAAAAATGCCATGCACCCCAAAAATGCGAGATGGTCGAAGCGCAAATTATGCCAGCAAGTAAGGCAACGACAATTTGCATGATTAGCAGATATGTAAAAAGTGAAACGATATCACGGGGTATTAACAAAACTATGCAAACCTGCAAGACAGCCATTATCAAATTCAACAAACTGTACGCGCCCATTTTTTGCTTGCCGCGCAAGGCAGTTGTGAAAATAGTAAAAAAACCCAGAGGAATGAGCGCCAAACTATAAATTTGCAACGCTTTAATCGTCTCTCTGCTCTGATTCTGGATTTGTGCGCCGAATATCCAAACAGCTATGATGAACAATCCTGATAATAGCAATTGCAGAACCAACGCAACCGGCAAACGGGATAGATCATCCTGCGCCGCAATCTCGCGAATGAGCAACATATCGGTACCAAAAGTTGTCAGTGAATTGGCAATCAGTAGGATGGCTGAGATAAACGCATATTCACCAAAACCTGCGCTTCCAAGACGACGCGCCAACAAGATCGTAGAAAATATGATTAATCCCTGCGCGCCAATCCGGGAAACTGCGGTCCACAGGATGTTTTTCCCTAGATTAATATCAACCATAGCTTAGAGCATTGAACGGAGTTTTAACTCTGCCCGTGCCATTCCAAATAAATAATACGGCGTGCGGACTACACCTCGCAAATCCGCCTTCCGCCAGGCATGCCTCATGCGAAATTCATGATGCACGCGTCCATGCAAAACCCGGTAGAACTCTTGCGGATATGGACCGCGGTACAACATAGCGAGATCGTCTGAATCCACCCAGTTTTGTTTTTCGCCCAATTCCATTTTCACACGCTCGTAGAACCTGGTCCCAGGCAAAGGGTAGGAAACCGAAATGCCAATGTCATCAGGTGCACACTCGCGCACCATCTTCAGGGTTTTTTGCACATCATCCCAAGATTCACCGGCATAACCAAATTGCAGGAAGAACCCAACCTCAATCCCATTTTTTTGCAACAATTCCGTGGCATGATAAATATCCTCCACTTTATCGCCTTTGTCCATCGCATCCAGAATTTTTTGCGAACCGGACTCCGCGCCAAGCCAGACTGTTTTACAGCCTGCTTTTGCAAGGGCCGGCGCAGTTTTTTCGTTCACCAAGTCCGCGCGTTGCAAACACTTGAACGGAATCACCGCGTCATTCTCATGCAACAACTTAGCAAATTTTTCGATCCAATTTGGCTTCAATCCTAAAATGTCATCTGCAAACCAAATGTGATCGGGTTGAAAATGATCCTTCAGCCATTTCATCTCGGCGGCCACATTTTCAGGAGAGCGCGAGTTATAACGCTGTCCCCAGATCGGTTTGGCGCACCAGTTGCAGTGATACGGGCAGCCGCGCGTGGTCACCAGGTTCATTGAATAATATCCATGCCGCTCAAGCCAAATTTTTTTATATTTTTGGATGTCCACCAGATCCCAGGCAGGGAAGGGAAGCGCATCGAGGTCTTTGATGTCCGGTCTGCGGGAATTGCAGACCACGTGAGATTGACCATTGACCCTCCGCTTCCAGGCAAGTCCTGAAATGGATTCAAACTGCCAGCTCAGGGCATCGCCCGATAACCGGTCCAGCAATTCCCCGAGTGTCTCTTCGCCTTCACCGAGCAGGACGAAGTCCGCGCCTCTGGTTAGATATTCCTCCACATGGTCGGTCGCGTCGGCTCCACACAGAATGACCGTGCATCCCCGTTCCTTCGCCATCTCGATCATCGTGAATGCCGCCTGGCGCATTCTGAGCAAACACATCTTGGAAAGATAATTGAAGTTGTCCTCAAAGAGGATCGCGTACTTCGGCTTATGCTCATCCAGTAACTTCGCCCACTCCGCCTCCGACTCTGCCAGCATAGCATCGAACAATGCGACCTTATACCCGCGCGCGCGGATATAACTCGCCGCATACAACGTTCCAAGCGGCGGATACGGCTGCATGGCATCCCAAAGTTTGCGATCGAAACGCAGATAATAGGATTGGCCAAAGAGAATAGGAGTCATTTTATTATTCGCAAATTTTACCGACTGAGTACCTCAGCAGATTTAACTTTAGAGCTGGGTAACTCGTCCCCTAAAATGGCAGGAGCCTGTTCCCGCCTTTCAAATAGCAGGCCAAGCGCAGAGAGGCGATCTTTATACAGATCTTCGGTCCACTTGCGATGATGATGGAAATTACCCTGACACACATCTGCGGTAAAGACGGTCTCTTCACCGAAGCCAGCCTGTTTGGAGAAACGTGCGATCTTGCGCGTCATTTCCCAGGATTCCAAACCTGAACAAATTTTAGTTTGAAGCAGGGATTCAAAAATATTGAGGCGACTCTTTTTCTCGTCGCTGAGGATGGCAGCAGGAACAGGATTCGCGTTCGGCAAAAATGACCCCACCCAGGCGTTTGCAGCAAACAGCCGAAGATAGACATCATTACCTGCTATGGGCACCATCTGACAGAGCTCACGCGCAGAGTAGAGATCATGCAACGGCCATGCCAACATCCGTTCCGAAACGATGATATTGGGGCACATGGTATCACCGAAGAAGCGTGCAATGCGCCCCAGAATAATGGCAAACGCGCGCGCAGTCCACACACGCCCGTGCGCCGTGACCAGCATAAAGTCCATATCTGGGTTCTTGGAGAGATTGAGCACGGCCAGCGAACCTGTCACCGCGACCATACGGATAAAAGGGAACGCCGCGAGGATATGCCCATAAACGATAGCACGCTTCAAAACCTCATGAGATGCGTCTTCGCGGCGTTTACGGATTTCAACGATCTCTCCGCGGCCCGCGAGATAATAGTAGCCAGCTCTACAATTTACATCTTTCATCCCGGCTGCACATTCTTCAACAGCGTGCCTGGAAGCGGGTTTGATAAGAAAGCGATGTAATTCGCCAGCCGTCAGTGGATACTCAAATATATCCGAGTAGACCAACGCTTCAAGGATGGCATTCTCAAGCGACATATCGAAAGAAACTATACTGTGTACGCATCCATCTGTCAACGGAATCTGATATTAATTAACGTTGTCTAATCCTCATATTAATGGAATAATTCCGCTTTCCATGCATCTTGTCATTGTCAGCCCATTCCCTCCCAGCATTACTGGTATTGGACAATACGGGTATTACGTTACGCGGGCCATTGGAAATACGGAGGCATTCTCGCGCATCACAGTACTGGCAGGGGCCAACGGGGATCAGAACCACCATCCCAATCACCTGGGCACTACCGAGGTCGAATATTGCTGGCAACCGGGCCAGTTGAAAGCGCGGCGGACTATTCTCTCCCGCGTAAAGCGATTAAATCCCGATCTGGTCTGGTTCAATCTTGGCGCAAGTATTTTCGGCAATTCTCCTCTGTCAAATCTTTCGGGGGTGTTCACACCCATGCTCGTGCGCAGCATGGGATATCCAACCGTCGTCACATTACACGAATTGATTGCACTCGCAGACTTGCATGCATTGAAGGCTCCGGGAGGAGACCTTGCCCTTCTGGGCGCCCATCTATTTACCAAGATCGCAACCCAAGTGGACGTGGTCTGCCTGACCATGCGCCATTACGTTGACTGGCTCTCGGCGCGTGGAGTGGATTGCATTCACATTCCCATTGGCGCATATCACGAACCGGAATTGTTGGAGGAAACGAAAACGCAGGAATTGCTGTTCTTCACCACCCTCGCTCCATTCAAAGGGCTGGAAATTCTACTAACTGCGTTCGAAAATTTAAGGGCGGAATTCCCACAAATAAAATTAACGATTGCGGGTGTGGAGCACGCACGCTTTCCCAATTATGCGCACGGCCTGAAAACTCGATTTAACAGCACCCACAATATTCAATGGCTCGGGAAGGTCGCCGAAGAAAATGTCAGGGAGCTATTCCGGCGCGCGCAGATCGTGATCCTGCCCTACACTGCTTCAACAGGCTCTTCAAGTGTTTTATATCAAGCAGCGACCTGGGGACGAGCCGTGGTTGCATCAGATCTGGGTGAAAACCTTAAGCTTGCACGTGAGAATGACCTGCTCCTTCAATTCTTTCAAAGTGGGGATGCGAAGAGTTTACAAAACTCAATTAGTGCGCTACTCAACTCGCCTGACTTAAGAAACGAACAGACAAAACACAATTTCATTTCAATTCAACGCGTCCGTCCGATCTCCACAAGCCAGCACTATATAGAAGCCTTCGATCGTGCTCTTAAAAAACACAGGGGACAAAAGTAGATTCTGCCTGCCCATGGATAATATTACAGCCATGATCCCGCGTCGCGTCCGTTTTGCTGTCCTGCTCTCTTTTATTTTTCATGGCTTTTTTATCCTGACCGCGCGTTATCGGCTGAGTTACGACGCGTACACTCATATGTTCTTCGCAGATCATTATGCAAAGAACTGGTTTTCGTTGTGGGACGCGCGCTGGTTCGGCGGCTTTGACGTAATCTCCTATCCCCCTCTCGTTCATCAATTGATCGGCTTGTTGAGCCACATGATCGGTATTGACGCGGCTTATGCTGCAATTCAATGGTCTGTTGCAACTACGTATCCGCTGGCAATTTATGCCTTCAGCCGGATTTTTTGGGGAAGGAGTGTAAGCAGCTACGCGGCACTTGCAACAGCCTTCTTATCATCTATATATTACTCAGCCTATGCGTTCGGCCAGCTCCCGACTTTGACAGCCACACTCTTCGCACTATTTGGTCTAGCCGGGCTGGCAGATTTTCTGCGTTCTGGAAATAATTTAAGCGGCATATTGGGAATTGCATTGATGACTGTGACGATGGCATCTCACCACGCCACACTATTATTCCTGCCGTGGCCAACAATGGCAGTAGTTGTGCATATCCTTCTAAATCAAAAAGTTAATAAACCTGTCTTCCTTTGGCGGTTGTGTTTGTTCTGTATATCTTCAGCAGTAAGTGGACTCATCGTGATCTGGCCATTCTGGGTGTGGGGCACAGCACAAGAAATACAAACTCCCATTGATCATTTATCGCGACATAATTTCTTCAGAGATCCATTTGCTTTTCTCGCATTTTTTCTTCCAACGTACGGGGGTTTGACAATCCTCCTTCCTTTCGTTTTATGGAAAGGATTCAATCGCCGCTATGTTGGACTTACTCTTGGCTTGCTTGCGTTGTTTACGCTTGGGCTGGGAGGAACAACTCCACTGCCTCGCTTGTTATTCGGAAAAGGATGGGAATGGCTGACTTATGACCGTTTTGCCTTTTGGGCATCTTTGGTTCTCATCCCTTTCTTTGGGGCTATCTTAATCAATCTACAGCGGATCTTACCGTCACGGCTCTCATTCAACATTGAATTATCGCGATCACTTTCTTCAAAGACTCTTTTTAAATTACGGAAAACCTTGAACGTGCGAGCCGCAACAACTATTTTGACGTTTGCTGTTTTTGCGCTAATATCATTTTTGGCAGGTTCAATTCCAACCCTATTCCACACTCAGCCAGATTCCCTTGATGTGCAACCAATTGTTGATTTTCTTGATAGCAAAGATCACTCAAACTGGCGCTACCTAACTTTTGGTTTCGGAGACCAAATGGCTTATCTTTCGCGCTTGACAGAAGTAACCACCATTGATGGAAGTTACTTCACTGCGCGTACCCTGCCTGAACTTCGTGAAAGTGGAATCGGTTTAATTGATACAGCCTTCTGGAGTAATAAAGGAATCTCGGCTCTCGATCCCATCTTGCAGAAATCGGGCGAACGTGGCGTCCGCTGGGGATTCGTTTATCGAAGAGAATATATACCCGAGTTGAAAAAGAACGGCTGGGTTTTCGTCAAATTTCTTGAGAACGGGATCCAGGTTTGGGAAGATCCGAAAGCCAGGTTGCCCGAGCCGTCCGATCCGCCTGTTGCAAGTCCGTTTGCTTCATTCTCCTGGGGAATATTCCCCCTGCTTTCTTTCGTGACAACGATCGCATTGGGTTCACTCAGTGTATGGCCGCAATATGCAGGCAAGGCGATCCGCGGTGTTTATGCATTTATTGTTGGCCTGATCCCACTAAGCCTGGGACTTTGGTATTTCAAGCTGTTCGGCGAATTCGATCATAAGCAGGTTTATTTTACATATGACCATGCCCTTTTTTTCCTGAGCGACGGATTGGCTGTCATCGCCGTGACACTCTGGCTGTCTGTGCAAATACACGAGGGTAAATTCACGATCAGGAAATATTCTCCGACTATTTTTGCCATCTTCGCGCTCTGCGGATTGATCACAGCGAGCACGCTATGGTCCGCAGATTGGCGTACCTCTGCATATATTTCCCTGCATTTCTGGCTGGTCTTCCTCCTGATTCTTTCGATGCACGATTGGCCTGATTGTTGGAAACCCGTCATGCTGGGTCTGTGTGCTTTATTAAGCGTCCAGGCAATTACTGGGGTCGTCGGCTTTGTCACACAGTCAACAGCATTTCTTGAGCCTCTCAACATGGAATGGCCGGGGTTGCTGGATGCATCCACACACGGCGCAAGCATTCTTAAATTACAAGACGGTGAGGTATTTCTGAGAGCGTATGGCACGCTGCCGCATCCAAATATATTGGGCGGCATTGTTCTTTTTTGCCTTGCAGCCCCGGTTGCATTATTCCTGCGCGAAGGACGACAAAAAGCGTTGGTATTACTCCTACTCGCAATTGGGTCATCTTTGATGATGCTTACCTTCTCACGCTCAGCCTGGATCGGCACCGCGCTCTTTTTGTCCATCCTGTTATATAGGTCAAAATTCCTTGAACGTAATAAGATTGTAATTATTATCCTTGTCGTGATCCTTTCGTTTGGCCTTACCCTGCTTCCGCTTCGGGATCTATTCTTTAGTCGAACAATCAGCTTGAATGCAACTACAGAAAAGTTTTCCTTGGTTGGGCGTTTATTCCTCGCAGAGCAGGCCCTTGAACTGATCCATGAACACCCCATGAGCGGTGTAGGCATTGGTTCATTTGTCATTCAGCTCGCAAACCGTGCAGGGGAATTCAATTACGTCGAAGCAGTACACAACGTTCCTTTACTTGTCATGTCGGAATTGGGTATTTTCGGGATACTTCTCCTCCTTACGATCACAGTTTTGATCGGAAAAAGAGCATTTAAAAATACGGAAGCAAAGGCGATCATCGCCGCTGCATTGCTGGCTGGGCTGGGTTTGATCGGCCTCTTCGACCATTATCTCTGGACGCTGGCCCCGGGGCGGATCATGCTCGGTCTCGCGCTCGGTTTATGGGAAGGACAAACTGCCCGCCATGACTCATAAAATTGTCGTCAACGGCAGATGCTTCACCCGGCGCATCACAGGTGTCGAGCGATACGCGCACGAAATAAGCAAACGGATTCAACCAAAGCCGCGCCTGATCGTGCCCGGGCAGGCATTAAATCAGGTCTCTGGTCACCTTTGGGAACAATTCCTCCTGCCAACGAAGGTACGCGGCGATGAAGTTCTCTGGTCGCCCGCCAACAGCGGTCCATGGATGATCCGCAGGCAGGTGGTCACGATCCACGACGCAAGCGTATTTGACCACCCTGAATGGTTCCGTCTATCCTTCGCGGCATGGACACGACTGTCCTGGAAAATTCTTGGCATGGTTACCAAGGCCATCGTCACAGATTCCAGTTTTTCACGTGAGAGATTACAAAGTCATCTGGGAGTGCCAAAAGATAAGATCAAGGTGATCTCGAACGGGGTGGCAAAACCATTCGAACAACAAACCAGTAAGCAGATTGGAGCGATCCGGACCAAATACGACCTTAACCAGCCGTATCTTCTTTTCGTCGGCACACACGAGCCAAGAAAAAACCTGCAGACTTTATTGACAAGCTGGCAGATCGCCCAGGATACCCTAAGGGAGCATAGCCTGGTCGTCGCGGGCGACGCCGGCAGGGTTTTTACAAATAAAGGCTTCAACAAAACACCTAAACGCACAAGGCTTCTCGGCTATATCCCCGACCCCGACCTGCCGGCTCTATACGCAGGTGCAAACATGGTGATCGTCCCTTCCATATATGAAGGATTTGGCTTGACCGCGCTCGAAGCGATGGCTTGCGGCACGCCCGTGATCGCCTCGAACACAGCATCATTCCCTGAAGTCACGGGAGAAGCTGCGCTGCTCGTCAACCCAAACAACCCAAAAGAGATCGTGAACGCCATGTACAAGATCGCCGAAGACCGCTCATTTGCAAATTCATTGCGCGCCCGCGGCTTGCAACGCGCCGCACAATTCTCGTGGGACGAGTCCACGCGGCAGGTCGAATCTTTACTGAGAGACCCATGATGCAACTCGCCATCGTCCACGAATGGTTGAACGCCTATGGGGGGTCTGAGCGATTACTCGCAGAGATCCTCGGCTTGTATCCTCAGGCTCAACTCCACGCGTTGATCCACAACAAACATATTTTTGAGAAGACCCCGCTTGCAGGGCGACCCGTAAAGACCTCCTTCATGCAAAAGATCCCGCGCGTCGAGCATCTTTATCGCGGCCTGCTACCTCTCATGCCGGTCGCCATCGAGAGCCTGGACGTTCGCAAATACCCTGTCGTCCTGTCCATTTCACATGCGGTTGCACATGGAGTAAAAACCACGAAGGATCAAATTCACATTTCATACGTCTGCACCCCGATGAGATATGCCTGGCACCTTCGACAGGATTATTTACATCTCCACCATTTGGATAAACCGATTATCGGAACCGCCGCCCGTGCAACTCTGGGTTTGCTCCGTCTTTGGGACAAATTCTCGGCCTCGCGCGCCGATCATTTGCTCGCCATCTCAGATTGGACCGCCGAGCGGATCAACCAGGCCTGGGCGCGAGAGTCGCACGTCATATATCCGCCCGTGGACGTAAAGCGGTTCAATCCGTGCAAGGAACGCGATGACTTTTATCTCATGGTCGCACGCCTCGTACCGTACAAAATGACGGCGGAGATCATCAGCGCGTTCAATCAACTAAACCTTCCCCTTTACATCGTCGGCACTGGCCCGGAATTGCCGCGCCTGCGGAGACTGGCGAAGGACAATATTAAATTGATGGATTATCAACCCGATTCAGTTGTTACAGATCTAATGAATCGCGCCAGGGCATTCGTTTACATGGCCGTCGAAGATTTTGGGATCGCGATGGTCGAGGCACAAGCAGCAGGTTGTCCAGTGATCGCGTATATGAAGGGCGGTGCAGCGGAAATTGTTCGAGAGGGAGAGACAGGCCTTTTATATAAGGAGCAAAACGCGTCGTCCATGATGCAAGCGGTTCTTCGGTTCCAAAGCAAACCATTAAATAGCAGAGCCGCGCAAGAAAACGCGGCCCGCTTTTCAAAAGAAAGATTCCAAAAAGAGTTTTCGGCTTACATGGATACAGTGATCAGAAAGCCTTGCGAAAAAACTCAAGGGACTTTGGGTGCTTCTCGGCAAAAAAAGTTTGAGGTGTGAGTGGTCAATTCATCCCAATCCCGCGCGCCATCATCGGGGCGGCAAATGGAATAATCAGAAGCCCGGCCAGTTCCAGCCAGAGCAGGCGACGGGTTCGCCTGAATTCATTCTCGTTGATCTCTGGCGCTTTGTTTTCGTTCAAGGATTTATTCCATCGAAGGAATCGAATGGTTGGGTCAATCGACATTACACCCACCAGCGCGAAGGCCGTCATTTTCACCCAGAAGAAGGGGTTGTCAGCATAAAAGTTTATGCCTTTTTCGAAAACGAAGACGCGTAACAAACCGACGACCAGAAGCAAGCCTGCTGAAATTCCATAAACCAGGTCAACGCGCTGAATTCGCTTTAGTTCTTCGATGCTCATGCCTTTACGAAAGGCGACAAATTCATACCCCAGACAGGCGGCTACTGCAAACGCAAAAACATGATGAAGAAATGCCATTAAAGCTGTTGCGATCATGATTCTCTCCTTTTCATTTCCAGGATAACCCTAGTACCTGCGACCCATATTCTATCGGCAAACCTCTTTAACCGCGATCCACTCCCCTGCATGTTTTGGATGCTCTGCTTTCATTAACTTTTTCTGTTCCATCAATTTATTCACTGCGCGATTTCCCACTTCGCCCGGCCACCCAAACAACTTTGTAATATCGCGCATCTGCGCTGCGCCCACTGAGGCAAAATATGACTCAAGCAATTTCGCACGCGCCTGCGATTCGGTGATCTTGCGAGCCAGGGCCGGCAGATCGGGAAAATGGCGCGGGACGATCTCGTAGATGTGTGAGTATTTCCACGCACCGGCATCGGATACACCCACGGGCAGTATCTTAAAGTCCGCCTGCAATTGATCCAGGGCTTTGCTGAACTCGGTATCCCTGGCATTGGACAGCTTCGACTGACGCCGCAGGTCGATCGTGTTTGAGGCACCCTTATCGAGCAAAGTCTCATAGACTTGTTTCGCGGATTGGGTCAATCGTCCCTCCTGATAGGCGATCAAATAATCTTCATCGGGTGAGCCATAATTTTCAGAGAGTGCATAGAAATAAGGCGCGATATCGAGCGAGATCATCGTGGCCTTGCGGCGTAATATCTTGCCGTAATACCATATCTTTTTATCCAGCGCGTTATCCTTCCAGTTCCATGTAATATGACCAGGGTCATCGTGTTTATCTGCAACGGGCCGATCGCCTGCCACAGCCATCCACAGGGAGGGCAGATCAACGCCTTTAATGGGCCAAAAGTAGACAAAGCCGCGTTTTTTGACGAAGGTCAACGCCTGGGATGCGGAGGAGAGCCTCTTCGAGGGAGGCAGGTTGAAGGTCCGCGCGCGCAGCGATTGCAATTTTTTCAAGTTGATCTGGGACATGACGAATCCATTCAATTTTAGTCCAAGTGAGTTACAATCGCAAAGAAATATGGCAGAGCCAATCGTCCAAGTTTTTAAAGATCTTCATGAATTAAGCAATTCTACGGCGCACTCATTTATTGAAATTGCAAACCGGGGAATCAGGGATCGTGGGCGTTTTCTTGTGGCACTTTCTGGTGGAAATACACCCGTGCAGCTATATGGCGTGTTGGGAAACGAACCGTTTCGAAACCAGGTGGATTGGAACCGAGCACATTTTTTCTGGGGTGATGAACGCTGCGTGCCAGTGGATCATGCGGGAAACTCTTATGGGCAGGCCAAGAAGTTTTTTCTGGATCAGTTGAAGGTGTCGGACGGACACATTCACCGCATCGAATGCGAACTGGAGCCGGCTGGGGCCGCCGTTGGCTATGCCCAAACGCTCAAGCAGTTCGCGGATGCCCCATTGGAGTGGCCCCGTTTTGATCTCGTCCTGTTGGGAATGGGCGATGACGGTCACACAGCCTCGCTCTTCCCGGGTTCGCCAGTGGAGGTCGACTCTGCCACGCTTGCAGTTACCGCCCATTATCAAGACCGCCCGGCCCATCGCGTGACGTTGACTCCACAAGTTTTCAACGACGCGCGGAATATTTTCTTTCTCGTGGTCGGTGAAAGCAAGGCAGTTGCATTACGCAAGGTGATAAAGGGCGAATACAGACCTGACCTTTTTCCAGCTCAACGAATCAACCCGCAAAACGGACGGATATTCTGGTTTGTAGATGAAGCCGCGGCAAGTCAATTAAAGAGTTAGAAACGATCAAAGGAGTCAAACATTATGGAGCTTGCAATTATCGGCTTAGGTAAAATGGGACTCAACATGGCAGCACGCCTGGTGCGCGGTGGTCATCGCGTAGTTGGTTACGCGCGCACGCCCGAAACTGTAGCGTCTGCGGTAAAGAATGGTGCAGAAGGCGCGAATTCTTTGGAAGATGCGGTCAGGAAACTTGGAGCAAAGACGCGCGTCGTGTGGATCATGGTTCCCTCCGGTCAGACAACAACGGATACGATCGAGAAGGTGGCCGGCTTGTTGAAGGAGGGCGATGTCATTATCGATGGGGGGAATTCAAATTACAAAGATACGATCCGTCACGCTGAATCGCTAGAAGCCAAAGGGATTGATTTTGTGGACTGTGGAACCAGTGGTGGTGTATGGGGATTGGCCGAGGGGTATAGTTTAATGATCGGTGGCAGGCCCGAAGTTACGGAAAAATTACGCGCCATCTTCGAAACGCTCGCCCCAGGCAAGGAAAAGGGCTGGGGACGTGTCGGCCCTCACGGCGCGGGACATTACGTAAAAATGATTCACAACGGCATTGAATATGGGATGATGCAGGCTTTCGCGGAAGGGTTCGGGATTTTGAAATCCAAAAAGGAATTTGGCATGGATCTCGCCAAGATCTCGCACATCTGGCAGCACGGCAGCGTCGTCCGTTCGTGGTTGCTGGACCTTGCTGCGAATGCCCTGGACGAAGACCCTACGCTGACCGATATCAAACCATGGGTCGCAGACTCCGGCGAGGGTCGCTGGACGGTCTTTGAATCCATTGACCTGGATGTACCTGCCCCGATCATTACCCTCGCACTTCAAATGAGGTTTGCCAGCCGCGATGTGGAGAATTACCCCGCGCGCATGTTGGCCGCTTTAAGAAATCAATTTGGCGGACACGCCATCGAGAAATCGGAATAAAACCAATCACATGGTCGCAATATGAGCAGTCTCCCCAATAACGGTTTATTGACTACTATTATCATCTTTGGCGCTTCAGGGGACCTGACCCAACGGAAGCTGATCCCTTCGCTATTCAATTTATTTCGCAAGAGACGCACGCCCAAAAAATTCCAGATCGTTGGGTTTGGCGGCACTGCGTTTACCGATGGACAATTCCGTGAGCATTTGCATGCCGGCGTGATGGAACATGCCAATTTCGATTTCACGGATGAAGAATGGAATATCTTCGCAGCCCACCTTTACTACCTCTCAGGGAAATATACCGAGCCGGCTGATTTTAGGAGACTTTCCGAGCACCTGACCGGGCTGGAAAGCGGAGAGGCAAATCGGCTGTTTTATATGGCACTACCTCCCACGCTTTTCCCGGCCATCATCGAGAACCTGGATGCGTCCGACCAGCTCCAGGAGAACGGCGGCTGGCGGCGCGTCGTGCTCGAAAAACCCTTCGGTACAGAGCTGGCTTCCGCGGTCAAGCTAAACCAGCAGGTCCACAAGGCGTTGAACGAAAACCAGATCTACCGCATTGACCATTACCTTGGGAAAGAGACGGTACAGAATATCCTCTTCACGCGATTCGCGAACACGATTTACGAACCGATCTGGAATCGTACCTATATCGACCACGTACAGATCACCGTCGCCGAGACGGTAGGCCTTGAACATCGCGCCGGATTCTATGATAGCGTTGGCGTTCTACGCGATATGTTCCAAAACCACCTTTTGCAACTGCTTACTCTTGTTGCCATGGAACCACCGGCTTCGTTCAGCGCGAGCCACTTGCGAAATGAAAAAGTGAAAGTTCTCAGCGCCATTCAACCGATGACGCCCGAACAGGTTGGCACCAACACCGTCCGCGCACAATACAAAGGGTACCGCGACGAACCGGAAGTCAAGACCAACTCCACAACACCCACTTACGCCGCCTTGAGACTCTTCATCAATAATTGGCGCTGGAAGGGTGTGCCATTTTATTTGCGTTCCGGAAAGCATCTAGCTGAAAAACAATCACAGATCATTATCCAATTCAAGGAACCACCGCTGGCGATGTTCCCCATGCAAACCATGAAGCCAAACATCCTGGTACTCTATCTTCAGCCCGACGAAGGTGTGCATCTGCGATTTGAGGCCAAGGCGCCGGATACTGTGGCCGAAACCCGTTCTGTGGATATGGAGTTTCGCTACGCAGAGGCTTTTGGCCGCACCGCCATACCCGAATCATACGAACGTCTGCTATTGGATGCCCTGCAGGGCGATGCTTCGCTCTTCACCCGCGCCGATGAAGTTGAAACCGCCTGGTCACTGATCGATCCCGTGCTCCAGGCATGGGACACGCACCGGACTCCGCCCCTGGCTGCCTATAAACGAGGAAGTTGGGGCCCATCCGAGGCCTACGATCTGCTCGCCCGCGATGGACGCCGCTGGCTAAACGAGGAAGCCAGCGTCATGCTCGATAAATAAATACTGTTTCCCTTTCTTTTTGTATTTTGTGTAAAAAGCGAGGCAACCTGATGGATGGTTCTGAGGAACCCAATACAATAATCTAGTTTGTTATGGAGCGTACCCGGTTTGCGGTGGCGCGCTCCATTTTTGTGTTCTAAAAACTGCGACTAAAATGAAGACCACCCGTATATCAACCCAGAGAAACATATCCCAAGCGGGATCATGGCATGGCTTCTCTTTACCCTGGTCCTGGGCACACTGGCAAGCGCCCTATCCGCACGCAGAGCTTCGAGGCTAACGGTCACAGATACATTGGCGTGCGAATGAACCGGCAAGAAGATAAAAACACACGTAAACAATGCCTGTTTACGTGTGTTTTATTATGTATCCTTAAATCATTCGTTTACATTCTTGCAGCCGAATCGGCCTGCATATTCCAGGCGAGTATCGTATAATTTGTTGAGAAACATGAAATTTGCAAGGGCCATACTCCTGAAGATTCGGGCAGCCACTTTTCCATTGATCACGGGGTGGAGTCTGGTCCTTCTACTTTATTACGTTTTCAAAATAAAAACCATGGGTTCCGAGGGATTCGACCTCTTATTCCTTTGGGCGGTAGGCACATTGGGGATCTATTTCATTACAAAACGATCTCAAGGAAATGAATTTAAACGGGAAGTTGCCGAAGATATAACGCGCATGAGTGACTTGCTGTATCATGCGATCGTCGAGACTTCGCCAGACTCGGTTTCGGTAACGGATCTGACCGGCAAATTTATCTTTTGCAGCAAACAAACCGCCATCCTGCATAAATACGACAACCCGGAAGAGTTGGTCGGTAAAAGCGCATTTAAACTCTTCCCGCTCCGCGAGAGCCTGCGCGCCATCAGGTTTTTGCGTGAGGCACAGCAGGATGGGATGATCAAGAACATTGAGTTCAATATGCTTAAAAAAGACGGCACCCATTTTCCTGCGGAATTAAGTGCGGCGCTGATACGGGATAAATCCGGGTTGCCATTTGCCTGCCTGGCGATCGTCAGGGATATCACTGAAAGGAAATGGGTGGAAGCTCAAATACGTGAAAGCGAATCACTTTATCGGGTCGTGGCCGATAACACCTATGACTGGGAATTCTGGCAGGCACCCAACAATCGCTTTATCTACAGCTCTCCTTCCTGTAAACGCATCACGGGATATGATGACATCGAGTTCATAAAGGACTCAAAGTTTCTGATGAGCATCATTCATCCTGAAGACCGTGTCGATTTCGCAAATCATCGCCATGAGGCCAACCACACGAAAATGGCGAGTGAGATCGAATTCCGCATCCTTCGAGCTGATGACCTTAGTGTGCGGTGGATCAGTCACGTCTGCCAGCCGGTCTTCGATAATTCCGGAAAGTTTCTTGGTACACGCGGCAGCAATCGCGATATCACCGAGAAAAAACTGGTGGACGACAAATTACACCTGGCCTATGATCAGGTCCGCACCCAGCTGGATGAGATCGAACAACTCCAGACTGTTCTTCGTGAGCAGGTCATTCGCGACTCGTTGACCGGGCTGTATAACCGCCGCTATATGGAGGAGGCCCTTAAGCAGGAGCATGCCAGGTCGATCCGCGAGAAACACCACATCAGCGTCGTCATGCTGGACATAGATCATCTAAAACAGATCAATGACACGTACGGACACATCCTCGGAGATAAAGCCCTTCTATTGTTGAGCGACCAACTAAAAAACATGACACGCGTGGAGGATATTGCCTGTCGTTACGGAGGGGATGAATTCCTGGTCATCCTGCACAATATGTCTGCGACGGATGCCCTGAAGCGCGCCGAGGAATGGCGCGTAAAATTGGAAGAAAAGAAAATCTCAAGTGGGGACAACGTACTTTCATTCACTGTCACAGCCGGGATCGCCTCCTTCCCCGCCAGCGAAAAGTCGATCGAAGAGCTCATCCATGCGGCCGACACCGCACTTTACAAGGCGAAAGTACACGGTAGGAATCAAGTCGCGTTGTTTCAAGAGCAGGATTAATTTCCACCCCACCATCTCCACACAATTTCTCTACCTTGATGCAACCACCCTGCGGATCTTTTGATTTACCGGTTTTCCACTACCTGCCTC
>CAZSVR010000026.1:6183-23868 GCA_964610295.1 uncultured Anaerolineaceae bacterium | reverse complement strand
AGAGAAATAATGACTCGAAGTTCTTCACGCTTGGGCCTCGTTTGTCATTCATAATTGCAAAGATCGCGCCACCAACGATCGTCGCAATCACTCGTGCACAGCAATCCCACTCGTGCGGGGTTCCATCAGGATGAGAAATGCCGTAAATGTGGAAATATCGAATAGTAATTTGGTTATATTTTGTTTTGACATTCGAAAATCTCCTTTATGTTGTCTGACCTCACTCTATGGAAAAGGAGAGTTTCCAGTTGATGGAATTGCGGAATAAATGTGAAGAAGTTGTAAAAATGAATCGGGAATTCGCAGCTACATGTTAACGGCGAATTTGGTGCAGGCGGACAATATAAGGATTGGACATGAATGGTTTTTTTCGAGGGTCATAACCATCATGCATTTTTATTCATGAACTTCAAGACGACATCACGATGCCTATTGACAGCCTTGCTATGCTAAAATGAGTCACTTTATTAAATAAACGGAGGATAATATGGCAACGAATTGGAACGCCCAATACTTCGACGCAAGCATCGCACGATTCTTAGGTGGAGCCGCTGCCGTGGCTTATCTGGATCAGGCCAGCGTGGCGCAGGCTGTCAAAGGCTGGAAGATGGAGATGGTTCAGTTCTATGATGTGCAGGATACTCAGGCCTTCCTGGCACAAAATGATCAGGCGATGATTCTTGTCTTTCGAGGCACCCAGACCCTGAAAGACTGGATGACCGATGCCGATCTCAATCTGGTCAATGGTCCGGGGGGAAAAGTGCACGACGGATTCCTGTGCGCACTAAATACCATCTGGCGCGATCTATGGAAAATTCTGGATGAAAAGCGAGGTCATCGAAATTTGTGGATTACCGGTCATAGTTTGGGTGCCGCACTGGCCACTTTGGCAACAGCCAAGATTCGGTTAGAGAAGGGCCATCCTGTCAACGGACTATATAATTTTGGCTCGCCGCGTGTGGGCGATGAACAATTTGGTCGAAATTTTGACGAGGACTTCTGGGATAAGACATTCCGCTTTGTGAACAACAACGACGTCGTGCCACGCGTTCCCTTCCGTACGTTGAGTTATCGTCACGTTGGCACATTAAAATATTTCGATCACACAGGCAAAATCAACAATAAAGTGACCTGGGACGAGTTGCTGCTGGACCGGGTGAAAGGGCGCCTCGATGACCTGCTGAAACCGGGTACAGACGGAATCAAGGACCACGCCATGGTCAGATACCTGAACAACCTGATCCGTTTGCTTCCCCCGAGACCCAGATAATAATTTTCCAAGGGCGGACAATTGTCCGCCCTTGCTTGATTAATATCTGCCTCGATGCAGCAGCACCTCCGGATTTGCCAGATCGTCTTCCCGCGCCGGGAACATCTGCACGGCGCAGGCCTTGTACTCGGGAATTTTTGCCTGCGGGTCCAGCGCGTCATTGGTCAACAGATTTGCCGCAGCTTCCGCAAAGTGGAATGGGATGAAAACCACACCCACGGAGGTTTTCTCCGTGACCGTAGCACGCAGGATGACTTCCCCGCGTCGCGACTGGACCTTGATCGGGTCACCGTTTCGAATCCCATGGATCTCAGCATCGGCAGGATGGATCTCCACGCGTGCTTCCGGGTAGGCCTCATTCAGAGCTGAATTCCGCGTCATCGTGCCACCATGCCAATGTTCCAGCACACGACCTGTCGTCAGAATGAACGGGTACTCATCATCGGGTTCTTCCATGATCGGGACATAATCCAACAAATGAAACTTGCCTCGTCCACGCGGGAAGGATTCTTTGAAGAGAGTCGGCGTTCCGGGGTGATCCATATCAGGCACCGGATAGATGAGACCGACTTTATCAATGCGTTCATAGGTCACGCCGGCATAATCCAGATTAACGCCCGCCATCTCGCGCAGGATCTCTGAAGGGCCGGAATAGTTCCATTTGGATGTACTCAGACCAAGTCGGGATTCGAGGCGCAGGGCCAGGTCGCAGATAATTTCCCAATCAACGCGCGACTTTCCACGCGGAGGATGTGCCGCTCGTACTCGTTGCACGCGACGGTCTGTGTTGGAGAAGGTCCCATCTTTTTCCGCGAAGGGCGTCGCGGGCAGGAAGACATCCGCAAACGCGCCGCTCTCGTTGATGAAAATATCCTGCGAGACGAGAAATTCGAGTTGCTGCATGTGCTTGCGGGTCTCATTCAAATTCGGCTCAGACATCATCGGGTTCTCACCCATAATGTAGAGAGCACGTACACCGCCCTCATGTGCATGACTCAAAATTTCAGTCGTCGTTAAACCAAGTTTACGCGAGAGGCCACCTGCTTCAATATTCCAGGTCTTCTCCCACTTGGCGGCATTCTCGTCGTTATCCACGCGCATGTAACCTGGGTAATGGAATGGCATGCAGCCCATATCGCTCGCGCCCTGTACGTTGTTTTGTCCGCGTAAGGGATTAAGTCCCGTGCCATCGCGCCCGATATGACCTGTTAGGAATGCGAGATGGATTAGCGCAAGCGCGGAGGCTGTGCCATGTGAGAGCTGCGAGATACCCATACCCCAATAGATCGCAGCGTTCTTCGCATTTGCATAAAGCCGCGCGGCCTTGCGGATGTCTTCCGCCGGCACCCCTGAAATTTCCTCCGCATACTCGGGTGTGAATTTTTCAAGCGACTCAATGAAATCCTGATAGCCTTCGGTGCGATCGGCGATGAATTTGTGGTTGATGAGATTCTCTTTGACGATCACATGCGCCATGCCAGAAAAAACCGGCAGATTGGTTCCGGGCTTAAGTTGAAGCCAGATCTCGGCAAAATCCACCAACTCGATGCGGCGCGGGTCGATCACGATCATCCTCGCACCATACTTTTCCACTGCAGCCTTCATTTGCAAGCCGATAATGGGGTGGTTCTCGGTCGTGTTCGATCCGGTGACGATGAAAACGTCATTCATGATCACCTGTGAAGCCGTGTTGCTCATCGCGGACGAACCGATCGCCTGTTGCAGCGCGACCACTGACCCGGCGTGGCATAAGCGCGTACAGTGATCTACATTGTTCGTACGGAAAATCGTACGATACATCTTTTGTAATAGATAGTTATCTTCGTTGGTGGCTTTGGCACAGCAGTAGACAGCCATGGCGTCCGAACCATCGCGTTTGTATATTCTGGTAAGGTTATCGGCAACGATGTCGAGGGCGGTCTTCCAATCGGTTTCGACCCAATCGTAGTCATGAGTCGGGAGTTGCGAATCGGGAATTGGGGGTTTGCTTCCACGATCCACGAATTCCGAATCCCGATTCCCGTTTAGATTTTTTCCATCCAATAAATATTTTCGCACCAATGGAGTTGTCGCCCGCTTCGGGTGATAAACATAGTCATATCCAAAGCGTCCCTTCACGCACAAGTTTCCGTGATTAACAGGCGAGTCAAATGGTGAGGTGACTTTGAAGATAAAGTCATCCTTGACGTGTAACTCTAAATTACAGCCAACGCCGCAATAGGGACAGGTGCTGGTGACCACACGATCTGCTTTGATCATTTTGGCTTCCTTTGTTTTCTGCCGGTATTCAACACACTGATCTCCTGGGGTGTCATCCCCTGCTCCAGCATAAACTCGCGCTTCGGCTTAAGCGCTCCCGTGGGGCAAACCGCAACACATTGTCCGCATAATACACAGGACGTTTCGGGGATGGTTTTATCAAAGAAGGTGCCAATCTGCGTTTCAAATCCGCGCCCGCTGAAATTGATCGCGTATGTATATTGCGCGTCCTCCGCACAGACCTGCACGCAACGCCAGCACAACAGGCATTTGGAGTAGTCGCGGATGTACATCGGGTTATCATCTTTGATATCAGACTCGCGACGTTCTGCATCCGGGAAGCGATTCACGTCCGCACCGTATTCCTGGATCATCGTTTGAATTTCCGGAGCCTCAGATAGATCCATCGTGGACGACAACATTTCAAGGATTGTTTTTCGTGAGCGGACGACCTTCTCGCTGCGCGTCTGGACCTGCATGCCAGCCCCCGCTTCGACGACACATGCGGGCTGGAGCACTCGCATTCCTTCCGCTTCGACAACACAGATCCTGCACAACGCATTCGCCGTCGTCGCGTCGTGATAGCAGATGGTGGGAATTTCCTTACCCATCTCACGCCCGACTTCAAGCAGGGTCTTTCCCTGTTCAGCAGTCACTTCCTGCCCGTCAATCATTAATGTGATCGTCATAAGCTCACCTTTCGCAGCGCGAATTCATCCACAAATTTACGAATTATTTCTTCGCTTTGGTCTTGCTTGTTGATTCCTTTAACAACGGTTTGGCTTTTTTCTCAACAACATTTTGGGCAAGAGGCTTTTTCTGAGTCTTCACTTTTGAAACACCCGATGCTTTCACCACTGTCTGCTGACCTTGAACCTTTGACCCATTCAAAAACATCTCCGGCCACAACTTCATTGCAGACAAGACCGCGCCGGCGGCGGTTTGACCCAGCCCACATAAACTCGCGTCTGTCATTGTCCAACCCACATCCTGTAAGCGGATAAGGTCATCGGGCAATGCGCCACCTTCGGCTACACGGTCCAGGATTTCCATTTGCCTTTGCGTACCCATTTGACAAGGATAGCACTTTCCACAGGACTCATGTGCGAAGAAATGTCCTAATCTTTTAAGCACATCGCGAATATCGCGCGTCTCGTCGAAGACCATGACAACGCCTGAACCCAAAGGCAGACCGGCCGCGCGCAAATCTTCAAAAGTCATTTTCACATCAAGATGCACAGATGTGGCAAACGCGCCGGCCGCGCCGCCAAAAAGAACGGTCTGCAGTTTCTTTTTACTCGCGACCCCGCCGGCCATGTCGAGCAATTCCCTCAGAGTGACCCCGAATGGAACTTCGTACAAGCCCGGCTTGACTACATCCCCCGAAAGACAGAATAACTTCGTTCCGGGAGATTTCTCGGTGCCGATCTTACGATACCCCTCAGCACCCGCTTTGATGATCAGAGGCACATTACATAATGTTTCGACATTATTGATAACGGTGGGCTTTCCAAATAAACCGTATGTCGTCGGAAAAGGCGGCTTCACCCGCGGGAATCCGCGCTTCCCTTCGATGGACTCGAACAGCGCAGTCTCCTCGCCGCAAATGTAGGCACCCGCCCCGATGCGGAGCTCAATATCGAACGAGAATTTCGAGTTATAGATCCGTTCTCCAAGATAGCCGGCCTCGCGAGTCTCCTCGAGTGCTTTTTTCAACACGGGAAAAATATAAGGATATTCGCCTCGAACATAAATATAACCCTTGTTTGCACCAATGGCATAGGCAGCTATACACATCCCCTCTATCGTGAGGTGTGGATCATCCAATAAAAGAATACGGTCTTTGAACGTACCTGGCTCGGATTCGTCCGCATTGCAAACAACATATTTTTGATCGGCCTCAGCCTTTGCCGCGCCTTCCCATTTAACACCCGTTGGGAACGCAGCCCCGCCCCTTCCAACCAAGCCTGAAGCCTTGATCTGACCAATCACATCCTCGGGCTTCATCTGCAAAGCTTTGAAGAAACCCTGATAGCGACCGTACTTTGATAATGAGGTCGTGCCATTTCCACAATTTCGGGTCAACTCACGAATGGTTCCATAGACTCTTGAGACAGGTCGTCCAAGATCAAAATGATGAAAATCGGGCGAGATATTTGTCTCAGCCTCATCATCCACCAGCGCGGCCGGGGCAAGTTCGCACAACCCAAGGCATGGACTCGACTCGATGGTGAGGGACAGGTCAGCCGTCGTCTGATACGGATCAACGCCGTAATGCTGGCAAAGATGAGCCAAAAGTCGATCCCCGCCCTTGAGCGCGCAGGCCGGGTCGGTACAGACCCTAATTATCCGTTTCCCTGTGGGTTTGTTATAAAAGAGGGAATAGAATTCGATCACACCATGCACGTCGGCAAGCGGAATGTGCAACGATCGCGCGATCTCGGAAGCGACCGACTCAGAGAGCCAGCCATAGACCTTTTGAGCGGCATGCAAGGCCGGCAAAAGTCCCGAGCGACCCCGTGGAATGTAGTCTTGAATGGCAGGCTTGAGAAGGCTGAGATCGATTTCGGACATGAATGCTCCAGTACACTGAGTATAGACGGAATTAATTTGCCCGGCAAGCCAGTTATTTACTCATCCGGGCTTATACGAAGGGACACTTACTTAAGATTCGCACTGGGCAAAAACTCCGGCGACTTGCGGATCTTTGCAGCTTGCTCAAAGGCATAAGCAAGTTTGATCAACATCGGCTCCTGCCATGCCTTCGCAAAAAACGAAATACCAACCGGCAAACCAAAATATAGCCCGCGGGTACCGTGATGTGCGGATACCCCGCGACTGCCGCAGGTGACGTACTTTCCATATCCCAATTGATCGCATCTCCATTAACGAGATCGATCATCCAGGCTGGACCATCCGAGGGGACAATGATCGCGTCAAGTTTGTATTTTTTCATGGTCGCCTGGATGCCATTCTTACGCGTAAGTAGAAGATTCTTTGCAAGGGCCTCGCGATATTTATTATCGGGCAAGCCTGTCTTTTCTTGCGCGGCCAGCAGTTGCTCCTGACCAAAATACTGTAAGATGCGCGTTTTATTTTCTTCGTTGAATTTGATCACATCTTTCATTGTTCTCATGGGTGCGTTCGCACTTGCGAGATATTCGTTCAAATCCGCTTTGAATTCGGAGTGTAAAACATCCAACTCAGTTTTGCCAAATTTATTGAAATTCGGAACATTCGCCGGGTCGATGATCACCCCGCCGAGTCCCTTCATCACATCAAGGCAGGATTCAAAGATCTTGATGATTTGCCGATCAGAACCTGCCATATTTCTTGCGATGTGTCCTTGCATTGCGAGCGAACCTGCTGTCGTCTGCATTTGATCATGGGTATCGATATTGTCTTTTATCAGGACGGGAAATACCGTGGAGTGGACTGCGCGTCCTGCCGCCGCGCCGCCCCTGATCGAGGCAGGCGGCCATCGCCAGCGCATCCGGATTCGTTTCGATGACAGAATTCGGCCGAGGACCGGTCCTGTCGATCGAGTCGCTGCGCTCCAGATGTAGTTCCGCGAGTTGACGCGCCGTCAATTCACCTGAAATCATTTTATTCTGCAATTCCTGAATTGAATATTCCTGCATGAGGCCTCGCAATCAAGAAAGGGCGCTAGCCAGCGTCCATTCAGAGATTAGCGTCCACCGCCGGTAATATAATGTTCCAATTGAGAGATCAGGAACTGCTGCACATCCACCACTTCCTTGAGCACATCACGAACAGAGATCAGCCCGAGCAATTCCTTGCCATCAAATACCGGCAGGTGACGGATGTTCTTGTCGATCATCAAAGCCATGCATTCTTCAAGCGGCTGGGTGGCTTCCACATAGATCACTTTGGTCGTCATGATCTCACTGACCTTGGTGTTTTTCGCGGTTCTTCCCAGCAGCTCCACTTTACGAACACAGTCACGCTCAGAAAGAATCCCATCTACATTTTTTCCGCTCATCACCATTAATGCACCCGTATTCTGCTTGGACATCATCGAAAGCGCATCATATACGGTTGCATCGGGATAGATCGAAAAGACTTCTCTGCCCTTTTTGCGGATCATGTCTCGAACGGTCGACATAAGCGTCTCCTGACGTAAATTTTCACAGAGTATAGACAAAAAACCTGATACTGACAAGCGGCTGTTATCAGTAAGAATCTCAATTTATAGTAGAATTATACTGCCGGGGCGATGGCGGAATCGGCAGACGCAACGGACTTAAAATCCGTCGGTAGAAATACCGTGAGGGTTCGACCCCCTCTCGCCCCACACAAAATGTCATTGCGTAGTTCCTGATGAATGTCAACGGGCGCAATGGCATATTCGTATAAAGGCAAATATGTTCTTTTCACGTCAGCAACTCGAAGAGATTGAAGATAAAAGCCTTGCGCCGTACGGGGTGCGCAGCAAGGATTCCAAGGGTCGCGCTTATCTGGATACTGAACCAGAGTACCGCACCTCCTTCCAACGGGACAGGGACCGAATCCTGCATACAACCGCATTTCGCAGACTGGAATACAAAACGCAGGTTTTCATCAATTTTGAAGGCGATTACTTTCGGACCCGCCTCACGCACACACTGGAAGTTGCTCAAATCGGCCGAACCTTGGCCCGCACCCTCGGCGGCAACGAGGACCTAGTTGAGGCAATTTGTCTCGCGCACGACCTGGGCCACTCTCCTTTTGGACACTCGGGCGAGATCGCGCTTACGAGGCTCATGAAAGACTTCGGTGGATTCGACCACAACAGACAATCCCTGCGCATCGTTACGGAACTGGAACAACGCTATCCTGAATTCCCCGGTCTCAATCTCACCTGGGAGGTTCGGGAGGGAATGGTCAAGCACGAATCCGAATACGATATATCAGATGCACGTGATTACACACCTGAGTTGCGCGGCAACCTTGAAACACAAATCGCCAACGTAGCAGATGAACTCGCCTACACCACACATGATCTCGATGATGGCTTGCGTTCCGGCATTATCAGCCCGCAGCTGGTTGAGGGTATCGCCCTGTGGGAGATTCTGCGAGAGACCTATAGTTGGCGCGGACCCAGTTTTGATGATATGGAACGTCATCGAATGATCAGGCAGCTCGTAGGCTTGATGGTCACAGATATGATCACCACAACAGATTCGCGCTTGAAGGAAGACAAGGTCAAGTCATCACTGGATATTCAGAAATTGAAGCATAATGTGATCGGCTACAGCGAAGACATGCACAGACGGAATCGTGAGCTAAAGGATTTTCTTTACAAAAAGCTCTATCGACACTACCGCGTGGTCAGGATGTCAGTCCGTGCAGAACGATTAATTACAGACTTGTTCAATGCCTATTGCTCCGAGCCGGCCATCCTGCCCGATCACATCCAGCGTACCATCGAAAAACGCGGGCTCGAACACACGGTCTGTGATCATATTGCAGGCATGACAGATCGTTATGCCATCGAAGAACATCAAAAGCTGTTCAATCCCCTGGAAAAGCCATAGAAGGTTTTTTCATAAAGGGGGGAACATATATCCCCTCTTTTTATTTTATCGAAAATATGCAAGCAGGAAAGGAGTGGTTACGATGACCCAGCCCAATTATCTTACCGCAGAAGGCGAAGCCAAACTCAAAGCTGAACTGGAGAAATTGAAGGGACCGAAGCGTGAAGAACTTTCAAAAAGACTACGCTCCGCCATCCAGATGGGCGATCTTTCAGAGAATGCAGATTATCACAAGGCCAAGGAAGATCAGGGTTTTCTCGAAGGCCGAATTAAGGAGATCGATGCCATTTTACGGAACGCGGTGATCATTGAAAAAAGCAGCAATCAGGGGATTGTTGCGATTGGTTCGGAAGTGACCATTCAGGAAGATGGCTTTGATGCCGAAACCTATTTTCTCGTCGGCCCCACTGAAACCGACCCGCGCAAAGGCCGGATATCCCACGAATCCCCGATCGGTCGCGCCGTTATGGACAAAAAGGTCGGTGATATAGCCGAAGCGGAAACTCCCAGCGGCATGATCAAATTCAGGATTATAAAGATCGAATAAAAATCAGCCCGACCAAGTTCATAGGTCGGGCTGATTTTTATTATTGTCCCTGACGGGGCCAGATGGCCAACTCCAGCGTGATCCTTTCGAAGTAGCTATTGTTCGGCATTGGTCCATGCCCATATTCAAGATCAACCACGGTTGCAAGCAATTGTAATGTAGCGGTTTCCAGCAAAATTTGAGATTGCGGCTCAACCTGCACCAGCTCGCCTTTTGGCTCAAGCCGTGAGCGTATGTTAACATCGTTAAATGCATGTTGGGACATCAAAACTTTCGTGGCGGTTTTGATGTCGTTCTTATCGAAGAGCCAGATCTCAAGCGCCGTGACCTTCTTGGGGTCGCCTATTCCAATGGCTTCTGAAACACCCACTCCATATTCACCCATGAATTCTCCGGCCTGTGTATCTATGCTGAACGATTCGTCGTACAGGTCATCCCCAAGGATGTAAGTTGTCATCGTTTGGGTGATGGGCGGGGCAAGACCCATTTGTTCGAAATTTGTCTTCTCCGCATCACGGCTGATCTGGGTAGCCTGCATGACCGCGGTTACCTCGCCGCTGCCGCGATTGCCGAAAAGACGACGATAGAAGACAAAGGCCGCCCCAAGAATGACGATCAGAGCAAGGCCACCACCACCGATCAAAATCAATCGCGTGAGCGGAGAAGTTGTGGTTTCAGGTTGTGTTTACCATTTGAGTTTTTCACTCGGGTGATCAATTCGCCGTACGCCAATATTACCGCCGGGTCCGCACCATTTGGATTTCTCTGGATCTCTTCATAAGCTTGTTTAGCCCCAACGCCCAGATTATCCCAACGCTGTACGGCAAGATCTGGATTCTGATTCAGGCGGAAGGAATCAATTGCCATACGCAAATAATCCACCTGTAAATCCGGCCGCAGGTAAGAAGGGGTTGCATTTGTGAAATCTTTCGTCTGCCACCCAATAAACAGCCCAACGATCACCCCAAGCACCACTGCCAAGATCGATGCAATGGGTAGTTTTTTCAACAATGCAACAATAAACTGCATATGGGCTCCTAAGGGGGATACGCTCAATTAATTATACATCTGATTTCGCAGACCCACCTTACAAATTCCCTACCGCAATTCCATCATATAAAGGGTGCGCTGCGAATCTTTTACAGATTCTGCCTTAACCACATCAAAAAAAGGCGAAAAGGCGGCTTCAAATCCCGCGCGTGTGTAATCAGGGAAAATATCCTTGCGAGCAGCAAGTAATTTCTTCACCTGCGAATCGGACTTCGGCACAAATTCGATGACCAGGCATTTCGTATGCGCCGCGAAGAAATCTGCTAATCGAGGCAACGGGACATTGTTCGAAATCGCGAGATGGTGGATAACCGCCAGGGCAAGTACCATATCTGCAGGGCCGCGTGCTGCGAAAGAATCCCGCTCGCGATGATCCCAGCCCAATGCAGGACTTGGATTCGTCAGATCCAAAATCAACGGCAATGTGTTCTGCTCCTTGTCTTTTTTTACCAATCGATAATTTTGTTCAACTGCGGCCGGATCAATATCAAATGAAATAACCTGGGCACCTGAGGCTGCACTTTCACGGCTAAACACCCCGGTATTGCCCCCAAGATCCCAAACCAAGGCAGGCTTTCTTTCTTCTGTCCACGCGCGGACGAGTTGCTTTTTATGTTCAAAGGCGGAATCGCTGTAATTCGTGTCGGCGTAATAATCGCCCCACTCTGTTCCCATGGGATTCCAGGTTAATTTTTTCACGGTGCCTTCAAGGCTTTCGATCAGTCCGATCATTGCCTGCTGGTTCATAGGAGCAGAATGTGTATTCACCGATTTATTTGAATATCGCTTTTGTGCGCTGGCATGGAGATGAATATGGGTGAATAAACCAAAATTGAATTTTGTGCGTACTGGCAACAGCCCGCCCGCCAGGTCCAGCGGCACACCATCCATGTACACTCGCAGCAATTGACTTAACCGCACATCGCAATAACTGATCAACGCGAGCGGTGCGAGAAAGTGCTGGCAAAATTGACGATAGGCGTCCCAGGGTTTTCCCACTGTATAGCCTTCAAAAGAAAGTGTGTCGATCAAAGTGGCCTTGCCGCGTACAAATTGAATGTTATACGCACTTGCATCTTTGAGCGTGATCCCAAACTTTAGCGCGCGTTTCTGAATCGACAGTGTTGCCAGCGCCGCATCTTTCAATTGACTGAAAGACCACTCGTATGGATAAGAAATAAATGGCACGCGCTCCGGCTGAATGATTTTGAACACCGTCGCAGGCTCCGCCGCGGCTTGTTCAGTTTCAACATGCGGAATCAACAGCCCGGCATTGACCAATTTTTCGTATAACCCAGAATCCATCAAATGTGTGTAGTCTTGGGCATACACTCGGTTGATCTGTCGATACAAAGCCCCGTTTCGAGAAAACAGGAACCCGCTTGGGTCGCGAAAGGAAGCGGAGAGCTGTTCAGTCGCGGGCATCGTCCGCATGATCGTCTTCGTCTACAGATTTTCTCTTGCCGAAGAGTCCTTTGATCCTTCCCCATGAAGCGCGCAACGCGACTCCAAGGCCCAGGAAGACCGCGATCAAAATTTGGATGAGCAAACTCCCCGAGCCTGGGTCGAGATAAGGAAGTGGTGTAAAGTGCATTTTACCTACTATTCTACGCTTTCAGGGATAATCTCTTCCAACAGGAAGGATTCAGAACAATTTGTACATTGCGCCTCGCGCTTGTTCGCGATGACGAGCAAACCACCGCACTTGGGGCAAGGCTTGGCAAGCGGCCTCTTCCACGAAGTGAAGTCACAATTCGGGTAATTGATACAACCATAGAAAGTGCGCCCTTTGCGTGTTTTACGTTCCACAAGATCACCGCCGTCATTCGGACAAGTGACACCGATCTTTTCCAGCCACGGCTCAGTATACCGACAATTCGGGAAGTTGGAGCATGAGATGAATTTGCCAAAACGGCCATAACGAATGACCAGCTCGCCGTCATCATCGGGACATGAACGACCGATCGGCTCGGGGCCGCTTTTCGTGACAGGCATTTCAGCCTGCGCCTTCTTCACGTCCTCCGAGAATGGGCGATAGAACTCATAGATCACCTCGACCCACTCGGCCTGGCCACTCGCGATCATATCCAGGTCCTGCTCCATACGGGCAGTGAATTGCAGGTCGACCACCTCGGGAAAATATTGCACCATTAAATCATTAACCTGCATACCCGTTTCGGTGGGAACGAGTCTTTTCTCGAAGCGCTCCACATAACCGCGTTGTTGGATCGTGGAGATCGTGGGCGCATAGGTGGACGGACGACCAATACCATTTTCTTCCAATGCCTGCACAAGCGAGGCCTCAGAATATCGCGGCGGCGGTTGTGTAAAATGCTGTTCAGGGATCAACCGTACCAATTCCTGTTTTTGGCCTTCTGAAATACCAGTAGGGATCTTTACATTCTCTTCGTCTTCATCCTCCGATCTCGCATCTTCATTCTGCGCCTCTTCGTAGACAACCATAAATCCGGGAAATTTCACCGCCGAACCTGAGGCGCGCAAGAGATATTCATGGGCGCTTGTCTTGCCTGTCACTTCCACCTGAAGTGTATCGAAGACAGCGGCTTCCATCTGGGAAGCGACAAAGCGCTGCCAGATCAAACGATACAATTTGAACATGGCAGGTTCAAGAAATTCCTTTACCTTCTCCGGGTCACGCATCACAGAGGTGGGACGGATCGCCTCATGTGCTTCCTGAGCACCTGCAGATTTTGTCTTATAGATCGGGGACTCAGGGGGAAGGAAATCACGCCCATGCTTACTGGCTACATATTCGCGCGCTTCGATTTGTGCGAGTGAGGAAATGTTCATCGAATCGGTACGCATGTAGGTGATCAAGCCTGTCGTACCGCTCTCGCCCACATCCTGACCTTCATAGAGCCCCTGCGCGAGCGCCATCGTGCGCTTGGCTGTAAAACCAAGTTTGCGAGAAGCCTCCTGTTGCAGCGTTGAAGTTGTAAAAGGCGCCGAAGGTTTGCGGCGGCGTTCTCCCCGCTTGACCTTTGTAATCAAGTATGCAGCAGTTTCCATATCCCCGAGCAGCGGCTGGATGGCTGCCGCATTGGGCATCTCAGGTTCTTTATCGTCGACACGAGCCAGCTTCGCGAGGAACGACGACTTCAATCCTTCGAGCTTGAACTCACCGTGGATCGACCAATACTCGACAGCTTTGAAATCGTCGATCTCCCGTTCACGCTCGACGATCAGCCTGAGTGCCACTGATTGAACGCGTCCCGCCGAAAGACGGCCGCGCACCTTCTCCCACAAAATTGGGCTGATACTATAGCCGACCAGGCGGTCCAGAATACGACGCGCCTGTTGTGCATTGACCAGGTCCATATTAATATTTCGCGGATGCCCGAAGGCCTCCGCAACGGCCGGCGCAGTGATCTCATGGAACACCACGCGTTTCGTACGTTCTGGGTCGATCTGTGCGGCTTCCATCAAATGCCAGGAAATCGATTCGCCCTCGCGGTCGGGGTCGGTAGCGAGAAAAATTTCCTCGGCCTTTTTCGCAAGCTGCTTGAGGTCTTTTACGATTTCCTTCTTTTCATTCGGCACGCGATACTTTGGTTCAAAATTATTTTCGACATCTACAGATAATTGCGACTTGAGCAGGTCACGCACATGTCCCACTGATGCCCGGACTGTATATCCTTTGCCTAGAAAACGCCCGACGGTTTTGGCCTTTGCCGGCGATTCCACGATCACTAATTTTCCTGCGCGCACTTCCACTTTTTCGGGTTTTGCCGGTGCAATCAGACCGGCATGTGCCTCGGTCTTGCCCATGCGATATAACTTTGTGCCGCAAACGGGACAAATCCCGGTTGTCACCGCGGATGCCTTGGCATTAAACGCTGCGACGGGGTCTTTTATTTCCCGTTTGGTCTTGCACTTCATACAATATGCTTCCATCAATCCTCCAGCGCAAAATGCGCGGTTCTGTCACAGTAACACAAATTCGCCCCGTGTGGTTACGTGAGAACGCATTCTACGCGATTTTTCTGAATCTTTCAAATACAAAGCTAAAGATACTTATCCTGCCTGTGTTGCTTTAAATGTTCAACCACCTCACGCACTTTCTGTGCCTGGTCTGTTTTGCAGACCAACAATACATCGCCTGTATCAACAATCACCATATCATCCACGCCAATCGTGACAACCAATCTTTCACTAGCTCCGCCATAAACAAGCGTATTATGCGTTTCATGGGCAAGGTGCAGGTTCATATTCGTGGCAATGTTACCATTCTTATCTGGTAATAATACCTCAAACAGGGAAGACCACATTCCTACATCACTCCAACCCAAACCCGCCGCGGGAAGAACGGCCAGGTGTTCAGCTTTTTCCATGATCGCATAATCGATGGTCTCATTTTTCAAGCTTTGCCAGTGTTCATTCAGGACTTCATCCTGCCTTTTCGTACCCCAGCTTGCGCCGATCACTTTGAGTTCACTGCCGAGATGCGGCATTTGCTTATCAATCGCAGCCAGGATCGCATCCGCCCGCCAGATGAACATGCCGCTGTTCCATGAATGATCACCCGTGCGCAGTAATTGTTGTGCGGTGTGCTCATCGGGCTTTTCCACAAAACGTGCCACGGCATATGCGGGATATTCATACTCACCCTTCAATGGATTACCTTGTTTGATGTAGCCATATGCTGTGGAAGGCAGAGTGGGTGTAATGCCCAGCGTCACCAGATAACGATTCTCTGCCACTTCGAACGCGGTCTTAAGCAAATAATGAAATAGGTCTACATTTCGGATGAAATGATCCGACGGCAGGATCGCCATGGCTGCATGGGGATCACGCTTTTGCAGAACCATGGCAGCCAAACCAACAACAGCAGCCGTTCCACGTGGCGCAGGCTCGATCAGATAATTTTCCGGGGGAATATTCGGCGCCTGCTCTTTCATCTCGCGCGCCTGTTCTTCAACAGTGACCACCAAAATACGTTCGGGTGGAAACAAATTATCCAAACGCTTCACGGTGCTTTGAAACAACGTCTCCTCCCCAAGCAGAGGAAGCAACTGTTTGGGTTTTTCTTTTCTTGAAACAGGCCAGAGACGGGTCCCACCTCCACCCGCCATGATGACTGCATAATGATGTTCGGACATTTTTATTGATCCACCTTGTATTCCGCTTGTTCCTCGCGCATCGCGACATAATTCATCCCACCCACCTGCCTGACCATGCCTTTTAGCTCCATGAGCGCAAGCGTTGCAGAAACTTTCTCAATCGGCAAGCCGGCCTGATTGCGGATCTCATCAACATGCAAGGGCTCGCTCCCTAATACATTCAACACGCGCGCCTCGGTTTCATCAGCAGGCAAAATTTTACGTGCAGATTTTTTCTCCCCGATGCGGGTCAGATCCAACGCTTGCATCAGATCATTCGCACTTAATAGGGGTTGCGCGCCATTTTGGATCAATTTATTCGTTCCCTTGGATTGTGGAGCCAGGATACTTCCGGGCACCGCAAATATTTCTCGTCCCTGCTCTGCTGCGAATTCAGCCGTGATCAACGCGCCGCTGGTCTCACCCGCCTCGATCACCACCACGGCCAAAGACAACCCGGAAATGATCCGGTTGCGCGGCGGAAAATTGGAAGCATCCGGGGGTGTGCCTACCGGATAATCACTGATCATCGCACCGCGCGCCATGACTTGCTCGCCAAGCGCGCGGTGTTCGGGCGGATAGATCTTATCCACTCCCGAGCCCAACACCGCGATTGTACGCCCGCCCGCCTTCAGCGCAGATTGATGAGCAATCGCGTCCACGCCGCGCGCCAACCCGCTGATCACGGTAATGCCGTTCGCAGCCAGAAAGGCGGCGATCTCTTCGGTCACCTGCCGGCCATAGGGTGTGACGCGGCGCGTACCAACGATCGCGACTGCAAACAGATCATCAGCCAGATATTCACCGCGGATGTATAAAACGGGCGGAGGCTGGTCGATCTCTTTCAGGCGCGCAGGATATTCTTCATCCTGCCAGGTTAGCACCTTGATCCCTTGTTTTTCGATCTTCTCCCAGAGACGATCGAGATTTACGTTTTCTCTGGCCTGGAGGACGCGCTCGATCACCTTAGGACCCAAGCCTGCTTCACCCAAACTGGCGTGATCAGCATTCCAGGCAGATTCCAGGTCGCCGAAATAGGCGATCAATCCCTGCAAGCGGACTGCACCAATACCCCTAATGAGATTAAAACCGATCCAGTAACGTTTGTCGTCCATGCGAATATCATAACACTGCCGGGGCTGGCGGCTTGAGCAAATTAGATAAGCCCTTCGAGGAGATGAACGCGCATTAATCGCTGTCCCATATCCAGGTCCAGGATGACCGAGGGAATGGCAGGCAGAAGGATATCTTTGCCCGAGTCATCCCTTACGATGTACACGTCATTTGCACCAGTTTCTAAAATTTCTGCCAGCTTGCCAAGCACGTTGCCGTTATCATCCACGACATCCAACCCGACCAATTCATATTTGTAGTGTTGACCTTCGGGAAGGGGAGGAACGTCCTTTGCTTTGACGTAGACCCATTGATTGCGAAATTTACCAGCGGCTTCGGGGGTATCATGACCTCGCAGTTTTATCAACCTGCTATTTGCATGCATGCGTGTGCTTTCAAAGGTCGCGGCTTCGTGTTTATCGCCAATAAAGATCTTTTTTCCGGATTTAATTCGGTCCGGGAAATCAGTATGCAGGTCCATGATCATCTCACCCTGCACGCCATGAGGACGGCGGAGAAAACCAATGACTAAATATAAAGGCTCGCCTGCTGGCGAGCCTAGCCCAGCCTGCGCTGGCGCTTGCTTCTTCGTAGGCATCAGGGTTCTGTTACATCCAGCGTGGCCTGTTTGCCTTCGCGCTCAGCAGCAACTCGCAGCAATTGACGGATGGAGTTCGCCACCTTGCCGCCTTTGCCGAACGGCACCTACACGGTGACGTATTCGACGTTGTCTGCTGACGATGGCCACGACTTCACCGATTCGTACTGGTTTACCATCGCGGTGGCCGA
>CAZSVR010000026.1:0-6173 GCA_964610295.1 uncultured Anaerolineaceae bacterium | reverse complement strand
TGCCGCCTTTGCCGATCACGCGGCCCATATCGTCTTTTGAAACACTCAGCTCTATGCGGACGCGTGAACCACCTCCGCTTTCGCGTACTTGTACTTCTTCAGGATGGTCTACAAGGGATTTGGCGATGAATTCAATGAGTTCTTTCATAGTGAGTATTGGTGTCATTGCGAGGGCGCAGACGAAGCAATGACGCTAGTCCTTTCGAGTCTTTACAGGTGCAGCGCGCTTGGTTTCGGCCTCGGTGGCTTCTGCTGCAAGGGCCTCGACTGCCGCACCCTTCTTGAAGCGGTCAAAACGCGCCTGCGTACCGGAGGTTCTGAAGATCTGCGCCACGGATTCGGTCGGCAGGGCGCCGTTCGTCATCCAGTGAAAAATGCGATCTTCTTTTAAGTGAATTGTCGCGGGGTTGGTGCGTGGATTGTACACACCCAGAATTTCCAAAAAGCGACCATCGCGCGGGGACTCTTTATCAGCAGCCACAACGCGGTACGTGGGTTGGCCTTTGAGACCAATACGACGCAAACGAATACGAACCATGTTAACTTACTCCTTTTGATGTATTGCGTTTCAGGCAGGCAAAATGCGGTTTGGCGTGTAGTGCACACGCACTCGCAAAGAACGCTCGCGGGCTGAAATCACAAGGGCATATTTTACCAGAGAAAATGAGTTTGGGTTCATGATTTTCCTCTCAGGAAAAATCGCATTGCAAAAAGATGTTGGTTGCGTGTACAATTATCTTAATTATCAGGAGAGCTTATCATGTCCATTGAACATCTCGATAACCAGGCTAGCTATTTCGAAACTACCAAACGCACCTGGGCAATTTTCTTAATTAGCGTGCTGGGTCTTTTCCTAGAGATGTTGCTCATACGTTGGATCGGCACTGAAGTTCGTATTTTCGCCTACCTGCAAAATACGATTCTGGTCGCTTGCTTTCTAGGGCTTGGGCTTGGTTGTTTCACCAGCCGACAGCCCATCCTGCTTCGACAGAGTCTGGTGCCTCTGACCTTTTTAATGGTACTTTTGGCGATTCCTTTGAGCAGATCTGCTTTGGGAAAAACCAGCGAATTACTAAGTGTCTTGGGGGATATGGTTATTTGGGCGTCGATTACCAGCACCGATCTTTTGACCACGATTCTCTTTGTGAGCCTGGGATTGATCTTAACCTATATCCTGCTTATCGTGATCGTTGATATCTTTGTGCCCATTGGCCGGTTACTAGCTCGCCTGCTGGATCAACACCCAAATACCATCTGGGCCTATTCGGTCAATATTGCCGGCAGTTTGGTTGGGACCTGGCTTTTCGTCTTCATGAGTTTTTTCTACCAGCCCCCTTTTACCTGGTTTTTGGTTCTAGGTGGATTGATGCTAATTTTTGTGAATTGGTCTCACCGCGATATCAGGATAAATCTCGTATTGCTGGGTGGGGTCATTTTCCTCTCCTGGTTCGCCGGACTGGTACCTGGGGCGCTGAATGTGATCTGGTCGCCTTATCAAAAATTAGTCGTTGAAGAAATAGTTCAGCGGAATGTCTTTGGTGACTACCTCGTTACTGTAAATAATACCGGCTACCAGGTAATGGTTGATTTGAGTGAAGCTCACACTTTGTCGGATCCGGAAAAGTTCCCCTCTGAATTACGCGGCCTAAGCCAATATGATATTCCCCTGCTGCTTCATCCAGATCCACAGACATTCTTGATTGTCGGAGCGGGTACCGGCAACGATGCGGCCGCGGGAGTACGCCATGAGGTTAAAGAGATCATTGCCGTCGAGATAGATCCAGCCATCATTTCAATCGGCCGCAGCCTGCATCCCGAGCAACCCTATTCTTCTCCCAGTGTGCAGGTTGTAAATGATGATGCACGCTCTTTCTTTGCCACCACCGACCAGAAGTTCGATGTCATTTCCTTCGGACTTCTGGATTCTCACACTACAACCGCAATGACCAACGCGCGGCTGGATCATTATGTTTATACTCGTGAGAGCATTAGGCGAGCAAAGTCGTTGTTAGCTGAGGGCGGTATCATGGTCCTCACTTTCGAGGCGACGAAACCTTACATTACTGACCGCATGGCCAGAGTTCTTCAGGAGACCTTCGGAGAAGAGCCTATTGTTTTCCGTATACCCTCCTCTCAATATGGATGGGGCGGAGTGATGTTTATCACCGGTGATTTAGCCAGCGCGAGGAAACAGATCGCACAAAATCAGAGACTAGGATCATACATCAACCATTTGCAAGAGGCTTATCCCATATCCCTGCTGCATACGACCAGGGTGGCCACAGACGACTGGCCCTATATCTACCTGGATTCCACAAGAATACCCATGCTTTACTACTTATTGGCCGGGTTGATGTTGCTGATCCTCTACCGGAGTAGTAATAGATGGAAGGCATCAGACATGATCACACGCTGGCGCCGCTCACATTGGCATTTCTTCTTCCTGGGAGCTGCTTTTCTACTTCTGGAAGTACAGAATATCAGCAAGGCTTCGGTGGTTTTGGGCAATACCTGGGAAACCAATGCCGTCATTGTCTCGGGTGTGCTTGTCATGGCGCTTTTAGCGAATTGGATCGCACGCAGGTTTCCAGGAATGCAGCTCCGGGCAGTTTACGTAGCCGTCATTGGTATTTCACTGGCATTGTATTTCGTTGATCTTGCCCAATTTGCCTTCCTGCCTTACGCTTCCAAGGTCCTTGTTGTTGGCGGCCTGACCACCCTGCCTATGCTTTTCAGCGGCGTAATATTTATTCGATCTTTCGCCACTGTAGAAGGTAAAGACGAGGCCTTGGGAGCCAATATGGTCGGTTCGTTGGTGGGAGCCTTGGTCCAATCGGTAACCTTCGTTGTGGGAATAAAGGCTCTTCTGCTCATCGTGGCCGGCCTATACTCGCTCTCGATGTTCACCAAACCGCGCCAATTAGGTTAGGTATGAGGCGCATTTATTACCAGAGAATCATGCTATCCAAAATACAAGATTGGGTCATTAATTCTACTTTATCGGTCGGTGCCCAATCAGTATAATTTTTATGGTAGAACATGAAAGAGGAGACCATTGGCTTACTACCGAATTAAACCGCGTTGGCGCGAAACAGGGCTTAAAACCCCACCCGCGACCGAGGCTTTACGTGTGGTCATGCCTGAGGGAGAGTTGGGATATATCGACATCTACGAGCTTGAACTCCCCTTCGTCGAATATATTCGGAGGCTGAATGTATCCGCTGAAAGCACAAAGCCCTGGAGGCTTATTTCTGTACCTAACGCAGGCATTTTCAACTACACAAGAAAAGCGGACGGCAGCATTGATAGAGAATGGTATGAGAATGGCCGAAAGCCTTTCCTGAACACCGTAGGCTTTGATGGGAACGTTGTAAGTGTGACCGAAATCAAGGATGATATCGCACTGGTGGAAACAATCGATGTCAATAAATACGTCCCGTTGTATACCTACCTGGAGCGCCCGGATCTGGTACATCAATTCACAACGGTGAACAAGCAAGGAAGATTATACAAGGCGGGTAAGGGGGTCACAATTTATGTACCGCTTCTTACCCGTGCTCGATCCGCATTGCCATTCGACGCATTGGAACCATTCCCCACGCTACCAATGTATGTAATAGTTGAATGGGCGTCTGGCCTGAACCTTCGAAAGTCCCCCAGCGTAAACAGCGAAAAACTTAATGCCTTTCCGCAAGGAAGGCAATTGCTTGTAAGAGAATATCGTCCGCGCGGCGCCGAGGTGTGGGGAAAAACGAACGGCGGCTTCATCTGTTTGTATACGCCAACTCAGCAAAATCCGTATTCCACGACCTGGAAGATGGTGACAAGTCCGCCGCCAATATAAGAAAGATAAAATCGCTATTGTTCGACTTCAAGGCGTATAATACTGTACTTTAGTTAATTGGAGGATTAGTATGAAGAAAATACTTGTTTCAATCCCCTTCGTTATTTTAATCATGCTTATTGTACAATCTATAACTACGCAAGGGGAATTGATTCTCGGTGCTCTAGGAATCCTCAAATTCGAATTTATTGACCCATCATATGAACTGTTCTTTGCCATTTGTACTTATACCGGCCCGTTGACTTTAGCCGCATATGTATATGCCCGTGTGGCAAGTCGATCTGGCGTAAGATTCGACTTGCTAGCTTATTGGACATTAACAGTATTTTGTGGCCTTCTGGGATTGCTAGGTCTATTAACTTTTTACTATTTGGCCAACGCGAACTTACCACCTACATTAAGACTCGAAACTCCATTGATATTACTTGTACTTGCATGCATACGAATATTCGGACTCGTCGCGAATCCAAGGGAAAAGAAGATATCTGAAAATGGCAAAAACAACGAAGTCGAACAGGAAAGCAAATAATTCTAAAGCTAATAAACGCAATATCGAGAGTGCTAAAGCATATAAAGTCGAAAGGAAAAAATATGTCAACTTGGATTGTATGGTCCCCGAAAGATTCGCTTGAAGGAAAGTTTCCCGACGACTTTCTACAAGGAAACCACCTTGACAAATATCAAAATAATATTGAGACTGAATCTTGCTCCAATTGTGGTCACACGATTCGATGGGTTAGCGACAAATATCAATACGAGAATTACAACGAAGAAATACATCAACTTATCGCTAGTTTATTAAAGTAGCAAAGCGTTGTAGGTGATTGCCCGGAGCACCCAAAGCCTAATTGGCTAGCGTAATTACCCAAACATCTTCGGCAGACCCTTTCCCCCGGTTTTCTGAAACATCTTCATCATCTTTTGCGCTTCAAGGGCAACGCGAGTGCGTCGCACCAAACCGATTGGATAAATCTGATCAAGGGGATTCGTCAACTCCATAGGACTCGTCTCGTTAAGTCAGGTGCGACGTACCCTCGGTGTCTGGAGAAATCTCAATAATCAGATAAAATCTACGACATAACAAATCCCATTCAGAAACTTGCGGCACACTCTCATGGCACGCAGAAAAATCCTGTTCCTACCCAACAACTACTTTCACGTCTACAATCGCGGCGCGCATAAGAACAATATCTTTCGCAACGATGCGGATTACGTATTTCTGTTGAAGTATGTCAAAAAGGAAATAGAAAGATGCGGTGTGACCGTGATTGCCTATTGTTTGATGGACAATCACTACCACTTTCTTCTGCGCCAGAATGGGGAGATTGAAATCAGCAAATTCATGCAGGCAGTTTTCAACGTTTACTCCAAGACTTTCAACAGCAAATACGATCACTCGGGCACATTGTTTGAAGGTCCTTACGAAGCCATTCATGTGGATAGAAACGAATACTTGCTCCACCTGTGCAGATACATTCATCGAAATCCTCTGGAGGCGGGTTTGGTAGTCAAACCAGAGCAATGGCACTACTCCAATTATGCAGAATTCATCGGCAAAAGAAACGGGACTTTGGTAGACCGCGAGTTTGTCAAAATGAACTTCGGCTCCCCCGAAGCGTATGAGGATTTTGTGATGAATTATGTTCCGCCCGAAAAAACCCAAAAAGAATTACGGCACTACTTGTTTTGGGATTGAACGCGAGTGCGTCGCACCAAACAAGTAGGGTTAATCTGATTAAGAAGGATTTATCCCCTCGACAAGACACATCTTATTAAGGCAGGTGCGACGCACTCTCTCCCCGCCGAAACCGTTACCCAAACAACTTAGGCAAACCTTTCCCTCCAGTCTTCTGCATCATCTTCATTAACTTCTGAGCTTCACGGAATTGCTTGATTAGGCGGTTGACGTCCTGCACTTCCACGCCGGAACCGGCCGCAATACGGCGGCGGCGCGAGGCGTTAAGTAATTCAGGATCGCGCCGTTCTTTCATGGTCATCGAATTGATAATGGCTTCTGACTGATTGAATGATTTTTCCACAACACTTGGGTTCACCTGACGCGCGACCTGCCCCATTTGCCCGGGCAGCATATCCATAATTTGAGCGAGCGGGCCCATCTTTTTCATCTGTTTCATTTGATCGAGCCAGTCTTCCAAAGAGAACTGGCCTTTCATCATTTTATGGGCCTGTTTTTCCATTGTCCCAGCGTCATAAGTGGCTTCTGCTTTTTCGATTAGACCGATCATGTCACCCATACCCAAAATGCGCGAAGACAATCGTGCTGGGTCATAGGTTTCAAGTGCATCTAGTTTTTCACCTGTACCGATAA
>CAZSVR010000025.1:0-49678 GCA_964610295.1 uncultured Anaerolineaceae bacterium | reverse complement strand
GACCGCTTTTGTTGGAAACCACAGGGCGGAGGCAATGGTTCAGGTACATTCAAAAAAGGATAAGATGATCGCCGCGCCATCCAGGAGCAGTCACGCCCTGTTCACGGATATCCGCTTCGACGACCGCATGGATCCGCGCCAAAGAGTTTATTTTGACCGGGTTAATTCAAGCATCGTGGTCGCGACCGCCGCGCCTTCGGTCAAGATCTATCTCGATAAACAAGACAGGCTGGATACTACCGTGCACGGGCAGGTGTTGCTGGCCGAGCTGATCACAGAGGCGGTCTGCCGCGAAATCGCGCGCAGCGGTGTGGAGCGCGGCAAGTTCCTCGCACCCGACGGCGCCGAAGCGGATGCGATCCAGAGTCATTTCATTCGTTTGCAGAACCGCTACGCCCATTTGATCCATGAAGCCATCGTAAAGCTGAATTGAACCGACTTTTATCGCATGGATCATCGCGACCACCTCGACCTTCTTAAACCTGCAAATTTATCTTCGGGTGGAATCTGGGCGGATTTCGGTGCGGGCAGCGGCGCGTTCACACTGGCATTGCGCGAGTTGATCGGACTCGACGCGACGATCTACGCGGTGGACAAAGATAAATCTGCGCTCAAAGAACTGGAACAGGCCCACCGCGCCCGCTTCAATACGACCGATAATCTGCTCCTGCTTCCAAATGACATTTCGCGTCCCCTCGACCTTCCCCCGTTGGATGGCGCGCTGCTGGCAAACTCATTGCACTACTTCAAAGACAGGGAAAGAGTATTACGTCATGTGGCTTCATTCGTGAAACCAAATGGCATATTACTCATAGTTGAATACAACGTGGGCTCTGGGAATCCATGGGTTCCTTATCCATTCACTTTTGAAACCTATCGTAGTCTCGTATCAAACGCCGGGTTTAGTGAACCGCGTTTGCTGGCAAAACATCGCTCAAGATTCTTACGTGAATTTTATTCCGCAGTGACATATAAATTATAGGGGCGACGCATGTGACACAGATGTAGTTCGTCATTTTCTTTCCTCGATAAAGTTGATGGATGTAAAGATAAAGCTGCTTCGGCGTATTATATGCAAATGCAGAGGTTTCCCGCAACTCTTCGTCGCATTTTATTTATCGTTTCAGGTTTACTGGGTTTTCGTCATCCTCATCGCATAGAAGCGGATTGGCCTCAATGTAATCCGTTTTGCTTTGCAGATCCTTTTCATCGCGGATCACATGCTCGTAATAATTGCGCTGCCAGATGGGTGTGTTGTTAAATTCGGGGATTTTCCATATTCGTTTTGTAACACGGGATTTGAATTGTGCAATGATTGCGCCAAGTGATGCGGGTTTTGGCCCACGGGGTAGTAGTAGGGGCGACTGTGGGGCGTAACGGTTTGCGTCAGTTCCACGCCTGGCTGGGACATTCTTTGACCCTGGCGGGTCGCCCCTACGGATTCATGAATAAATAAAATTCCATGAAAATGATTTGGCATGACGACGGAAGCACCCAATTCAACGTAATGCAACCGTTTTGATAATTCCAACCATTCCCATTCGACGATTTTTCCGATCTTATTCAATCGCATTTCTTTATCCACGATTTCCCCAAACAAAAATTCTCTTTGCCACGTCACAATGGTGACAAAATATGCGCCTGCTTGAGAATAATCATATCCCTTCAAGCGGATGGAACGCCTGCCCTGAGCGGCGTCGAAGGGACGATGATGAACCTTTGGGCCGAATCTAACCATGTGGGGATTATAACGGTGAGGAATAAAGGTGCCTTCATTCGTGTTTACAAGTGAGGCTTTCCCCAGTGAGCTCGTTGGGTTCACTCACCGAGAACACATCCTCCGCGTGGACTCCAATTCAGCGCGGATGAGGTCTTTTATCGGTTGAGGAGTTAGGCTCATCAGTATTATGTGAACGGCAAAATGCGAATTCTGGACTTCCCTTCATCCACTGTAAGAAGGGCGCCTTTTTCCAATGCGGATTCATGCTCTTTAAGGACCTTGATTAATTTATTCCCCCGACACATCTGGAAACACATCCTGTGTGCGGACTCGAATCACGCTTGGGCTTTCAGCGCGAGTCAAAGCCAGCAAAACGCCAAAATCGAGATCATGTGTGAAGACGATGTATCCATTTTCACGCGCCCAAGACATAATGACATCATCGGTTGCGCGCATATTTCCCAGCATTGACCAGTGAACTGCTTCCCAACCTGCCTGCTCAAGTACTTTCACCCAATCAGGTGAAAGGTTCATATCGATCAATATCTTCATGCGCTGGTAAGCGGAAATTCCATTTCTTCCACACGCCAGGCGGCATAGGTCAATGCTTCGCGAATATCTTCTTCCTCAAGGTATGGATACGCCTTGAGAATCTCTTTGTTATTATGACCCGCCGCGACGAGACCAACGATCGTACCAACCGTAACGCGCAAACCACGAATGGTCGGCTTGCCGCCCATTATATTTGGATCGAACGTAATGCGTTTGAGGTTTTTCATAAGAACTCCTGCCTTTATTTTACCCTACCATGCCGAGGGCAGATTATCGTCTTTTATGGATTGAGGGGCTGTGTTCATGATTTACCTCTTCATCCTATCTTATATTGATCGGGTTTTCATCAGCTTCATCCCATAACATGGGGTTGGCTTCGATGTAGTCCGTTTTGTTTTTCAGATCCCTTTCATTGCGGATCACGTGTTCATAATAATTGCGCTGCCAGAATTTTGTGACCGCGCCTGTGTTCGCCAATATATTCATTTCCTTTGTGGATTGGTATTTGAAATACGCCACAATTTGCCCCAATGTTGGCCTTTGTAGGGGCGGGGTCCTCCCGCCCGATGTTTCCCCGCCCGAGGTTTCCGCGGCCATGGCATTTGCATCCAAAATTTTGGTATCCTTTTCATCGGGCACGGGGACCGTGCCCCTACGTTCGGAAATAAAAATGATCCCGTGGACATGATTTGGCATGACGACAAATGCACCTGTCTCCACATTCGGGAAATGGTTCGAGATTTCATGCCACCACTTTTGAACGATCTTCCCGTACGGGCTTAATATCATTTCTTTGCTCAGGATTTTCCCAAATAAGAATTCCCTCTGAAGTGTAACGATGGTTACGAAATACGCCCCGGCCTCGGAATAATCATATCCCTTCAGGCGGATGGAACGCCTGCCCTGAGCGGCGTCGGGACTCCCCAGCCGAGCAGGAGCGCCTCCTCTTTCGGTTGCAGTTTTATTTTCCACTTGATCAGTGGCGCGATTTTAGATCGCGTTCAATCCGCTCTTGCAAAAAAATCTTTATTAACGACTGATACGGCACATCGCGCTCATTGGCCATCTGGCGCAGAGCATCCAGAAGCGATTCTGACAGCCGCAGGGAAATTGCGCGCGTGGATGGTTTCAAATTTGGAAATAAGACGCGCTCGGCGCTTTTCCAATCCAGATATTCGGAGGAATCATGTTTGCTCCAAAAGGCGCGTTCCTCGTCTTCGTTCTTGAATTTAGGAATTGATTTGCTCATAAATACTGCGCTCCTTTTTACTCATATCGCGGGCAGAAACGACTCGGATTATGTCTTCTCGGATCGTAAATGCGATAAACAATCGTCTGCCGGAGATTGTATGACCAAGCACATAGTATCGCGGCTCTTTTTGGGAATGAGCGGGGTCTGACTCCAGCAGTAGAGGTAAATTGAAAAACACTTCTTCACATTCGCTTGCCAGAACCTGATGCTTTTTCCAGTTCTTCTCGCGGTTATTTTCATCCCAATCGAAGCCAGTGATGTGGCTCAAGTCAATCATGAGTGTATATTATCATAATATACAGAACGGCGTCAATCATACTCCGTCAAAACCCCATCTCCTTCTTCAATTGCGCTTCACTCTTCTTCCCACCTGTTCCGAGCAACTCCTTCCAGAACTTCTCATCATACCTTCTCGACCTCACCGGCAGCGGCATCGGGACTCCCCAGCCAAGCAGGAGCACTTCCTCTTTCGGTTGCAGACGCGCCAGCATGCCGCGCAAGGCGTCCCGCCCCGAAAGACCCGAGAGCACAGCCTGAATATCGAAGTCATCCCCGAGCCAACCGCTGATGCGCGTCCCCAGTTGAGACATCACCTCATCATAAATTTGCGAGGGGCGCTGGTCCACGATCAACAACGTCACGTAATATTTCCGTAGTTCACGCGCGATGGTCGCGAAGGTCGTCTGTGACGCCATCTCACGGTTGAGTAATTTATGCGCTTCCTCGACCACGATCACCAACGGACGCGGCTCTCCTGAGCCTGACGAAGGACCACCGTGTGTCCTGAATTCATTCGTCTTCTTCTCCCACGCCGCGCGGATCTTGCTCGTGAGCAGGTTTGAGACCAGCAGGTAATCCAGGTCGCTTTCATTCTCGCCGAACGACAGGACCACATGTTTGCCCGCTTCAAGCGCGTTGATGATCTGCGCCACACTGTCGGCCGCGGGCCTCTCCACAATGTAATGTTTGTTGAACAGTCGGCGCAGTTTATCGTGCAGCGCCTCCGCCGCCATCACGTTCGCGCCGTTGTCATTCGCCCACGCCGCGACACTATCGGGATGCGGAACCCGCTTCATCTTCCCCTTTTCATCCGGGGCTTCCACTTCATCCCGATTCATCTCCTTGAATCGCTTGAACCAATCCTCGCGGAACGACGTGTACAACGCGTTCAACGTGGTGGGTGTGGTCTCTTTAAGATTCAACTCGCGCGTCAGCATTTCAATATCGTATGACGAAATATCGGACATCGCCAGCTCGAGATTAAAGTCCGGAACCTGACCGCGGATGGTCGCGCCCGCGCCCAATCCCACCACGTTCACGCGGGACTTGAACTTGGTCTTCAATCCCATCACGGGATTTTTCGTGTCTGAGGCCACATCGTCGAAGCCATACTCGTTGTGCATATCCAGCACCATCACGGTTGCTTTGTTGTATTGCATGAGTCCCGCCAAAGTGAGCCGTGTGAGGAACGACTTGCCTGTGCCTGTCGCGCCGAACACACCCGATGACCGCTGCACGAATTTATCGAGATTGATGCACACAGGATGTCCCTGCTCGCGCGTATACCCAATGACGAAGTTGCCATCGGCACCCGGGTCGCCGAAGATCTCCGCGATGTCGCCTTGGTTCGCCATCCGCACCTGCGCATGATGAGGCGGCACTGTCTTCACCGGGATCGGGTGCGGAGTCTTATCGCCGATCTTCTTCACCCAGATATTATATTCAGGCGAAGCGGGGTCTGGTCCACGCTCGAGCATCAAAGCGGGCAGCACTTCCAGATTGGTGAATAGCGTCTGTCCATGCAAAGCTTTCGCCAAAGCTGCAGGCAGCCTATCAGACTTTTCATCTGCAAAGCGATCATCCGTCGCACCGAGTTGCATATCCGTCACGAGGCCATAGAAATGATAGTCCCCGCTCTCGATGACCACAAATGCCCCTTCCTGCACCGTCAGCGGGTCCACTGTAAGACGAATACGGAAAGACTCCTTGAGTCCACCGCCAACTATGTATCCGATAACTTTATCTTCCATAAGAACTCCTCATTAGATATGTCGTTGCGAGCGCCCTTTGCGAAGCAATCTCCTCCGTTCAATAGGGGGATTGCTTCGTCGCAAAGAACAAGAGCGCTCCTCGCAACGACATCGTAACTTTATGTTACTTCTTCAAACAAATCTTTCCATTCAGAGTTGACTCTATTGATCAAGTCGATTTTCTTTTTGCGTGAACCGCCTTTGAGTTGCTTTTCTCTTGCCAGGGCGGCATGGACACTATCACTGACTTCGTAGTAAACCAGCTTGTTGACGTTGTATTTTTTGGTAAAGACGCCACCTAAACCACTTTTGTGTTCATGTACTCTGCGCGCAAGGTTATTCGTTACGCCACTATAAATGACAGTATTGTGAGCGTTCGTCATGATATAAACACAATATTCTTTACGAACAGCCATATTGAAAACTCAATCTACATCTTAGTTATGTCGTTGCGAGCGGTTTTTGCGAAGCAATCTCACCCTTCATATTGGGAGATTGCTTCGTCGCCGCACTCGCCGTTCGAGGCTCGCGGCTCCTCGCAACGACATTAGACAACCACATCACTTAGCGCACTAAGTACAGACATGAGAGTTGGATAATCATCTCTCAATAAAGTAATCAATTCCTGCGTTGCTTTTTCCTTCCATGCAACGCTTTCTTTTCCATGGGCCTTGCCTGCCTGCTGAATATGCGCGGATAATACTTCTCCAATCGGAATATCCTTATTTTGTAGAATATGCCTGAAATATCCAAACCTGCCTGCGGACGTAAATTTCACTAGATCCTTGTCATCACACAAAAAGATCACATCCAAACTCAGCGGCGGGCGCGGCGGCAACCGGTGATATACCTTGCCATCCTGCTCATATCCCACCGCCAGCACGGACATCTCCACGGGCACGATGCGCCGCTCGCGGTTATCTTTCATTACTTCATCGCTGACATTATCGGCAGTCACGAGTTGGCGCACCAGCCCGTCATCGTCAATGTGAATGTCGTGGATCAGTCCATAGACTTGATATCCTTCACTCAGCGGCGCGCGGACCAATGCGCCGAAGGCGGGAGTGTCCAATTGCGAGACGCGGCACCCGGCGATAAAGCCGGTTGTCCCTGAGCGCAGTAAACGTCCGATCTCGATTTGATTAGCCATAAATTTTCCTCCCGTCATTGCGAGCCGCTCTTCGGCGAAGCAATCCCCAACTTAATCAGAGATTGCTCACCTGCACTGCAACAAACGCACGAAGTCCCCGCAGCGCAGCGAAGTGGGAGTGCGGCGCAAGTGTCGTCGGGAAGAACACCCTCCTCGCAATGACGATTATCTTTTTGTTCTTCCCTTTAAATCCTTTGCCGATTGCTTATAAGAGCCATCGTCAACTTCTTCATCCTGCCTGCGCAATTCCTGCGCGAGCATTTCCTCGATCTGCTGTTTCTCTTCCTGCTTCACCACCGCGGTCTCATGCGCGCGATGCAGTAGATACGGGTACGGCCGGCTGCCCATCACGCGGCATTGTTCCACCAGAACGCTGTGCAACAAGTCCAATTTGGCTTTATCATCCGCGACCCATTTGGGGATCTCCACTCGAACTGGCCAGGGATGTCCTTCAGTGCCGACGTTAAGATAGAAGAAGTGCAAGGACAACACGCCTGTATATTTCTTTTCTGAGCCGGATTGCATCCCAAACACAGCCGAGCGATGGCCTGGTTGCAATAAGGGTTTTTCTTTTTCACCGAGGAGCCACATGTCACTTACGCCGCGCAAGGGATGGAACTCGCGCAATTTCTTGAGCTGTTCATTATCTGCCATGGCGATCTCGAGCAAACGGACAACCAGGTCTGCACTTGGCTTGTCGACATAACCTGCCGTGATCACGCCGCGCGATTGTAAACGCGAGAGCGCACCGAGATAGCTCTGCACGAACTCAACATAGGATTGCGCGTCTTCGCCTTTTGCACCCCACAATTCGATGGGTCCGTCTGTAAAGGTAACGACCGGTCCCTGAATGTCTTTGGACAATTCATCCAGCTTTGCCCGCTCTTTTAGATCACGTTGTAATGCCAGCCTGCCATCAGACATGGGAAAGTCATTTGGGAAAAGGTCGTCGCCGTAGAGCAATTCGGTATCTGTAAATATCTCCGGCGTTTCGCCTGAGTTGAGTTTCATCTGGATCGCGCCAACGTTGACGACGCAGAATTGAGTTGCCGCGTGTCTGTCCGGGTTGATCTGCGAACCGTCCGCGGCGATCAATGTCACCTCGGAGGCGGGAGCAGTCGCGGGGTAGGAAGAAGCGAGGCTCTCGCTAAGCGGGTACGCACAGCGGATGTTCGCGTCCACTGCTTTGGCCGAATCCACTTTGGAGCGCAATAAATCCAATTGATTTGCATAATCAAGGAGTAATTTACGCGCGTTAATGCGGCGTTCGTCGAGAGTCTTTTTTCTCGCGCGCGCGTCTGCGCCAATTTCCTTAATTCGTGCGTGGATTTGCTGATAATCGACTGGCATGAGATTAGAACATTTGTGCAAAATTTTAGTCGCAAACAGGCTAAAATACAAGTGCCGCAACCTACAACAAAAACTCAAAGACGGTTGCGGTGCAAGGGAACTTTTCTACAACTGCAGCGTCTAGATGCAGACTTTACGCCACAAAGGAGAATAAACAATGCGTACAAAATATTTTGCTTTTGCACTACTGGCCTTCGCACTCATCTTGAGCGCCTGTGGCCCAACCACCATCAACCAGGAGGCGCAACCCGTGCTCCGCACATTGAATGTGAATGGCGTTGGCCAGGTGTATCTCACGCCGGATATTGCTTATATCTATATCGGCGTACATAACGAAGCCGCGACCGCTTCAGATGCCGTGGATGCCAATAAGGTTCAAACGACGGCCGTAATCGAGGCTCTCAAGTCGGCAGCTGTGGACGAGAAGGATATTCGCACCACCAACTTCAGCATCTGGCCTTCCCAGCAATATGCCCCCGATGGCACCGTCAGCGGCACTGTCTATATGGTGGATAACACTGTCTACATTGTGGTGCGCGACCTCGATGGCCTTGGCGATCTGCTCGACAATGCCATCAGCGCAGGCGCGAACAGCATCAACAGCATCCAGTTCGACATAGCCGACAAGACCGCGGCCGTGAAGGATGCCCGCGCGAAAGCGGTGGAAGATGCAAAGACACAAGCCAGTGAACTTGCAGATGCCGCCGGCGTTTCGCTGGGCGACATTCAGAACATCAGTTTCTTCGATAACAGCCCATACCCGATTTCTGAAGGCAAGGGTGGTGGCGGTGGTGGCCTGATATCCGCGGATGCCTCCGTACCGATCCAGCCCGGACAATTGAGCATTTCCGTCTCGGTCAGTGTCGTCTACGAGATCAAGTAACGGCTTCGTGTTTCGCCCTAAACCTGCTTCTGAACAAGAGGCAGGTTTTTGTTTTATCCCCTCTCCCCCGTCTCCTCTCCCTTTGGGACGTGTGCCCGTAAGGGTAGAGGGGACGGGGGAGGGCGGGTTATAATCTCTCAACCACATTCTCCAAAGGAGTTTGATCAAATGCTCAAAGTTGGATATATCGGCCTCGGATTAATGGGCAAGTCCATTGCCCGTAATATTCTCAAAGGCGGCTTTCCTGTCGTCGTGCATAACCGTTCGCGCGCCGCATCAGACGAATTGGTAGGCGAAGGCGCGACCGCCGCGAACTCTCCCGCGGAAGTGGCTTCACAAGTGGATATCCTTTTTACAAATTTACCCGATTCGCCCGACGTGGAAAAAGTTGTGCTGGGTGAAAAAGGGATCATCGCGGGCGCGCGCGCAGGACTTATTTTTATAGATAACTCTACCATTCTTCCCGCATCCGCAAGAATGATCGCAGAGGAGTTAAAAGAGCATGGCGTCTCCTCACTCGATGCACCTGTCTCTGGTGGGGACATCGGCGCGCGCAATGCCACGCTCACGATCATGGTGGGTGGCGAAGCCTCCGCGTTGGAAAAGGCAATGCCTGTGTTTCAAGCCATCGGCAAAACCATCACACATGTCGGTGACGCGGGCGCAGGCCAGGTGGCGAAAGCCGCCAATCAGATTATGGTCGCCGCACAGATGGTGGCCATGGGTGAGTTGCTGGTCTTCTCGAAGAAAGCCGGCGTGGACCCGCGCAAGGTGGTGGACGCGATCAAAGCGGGCGCGGCGCAATGCTGGGCGCTGGATATCAAGCCACCGCGTTTGTTCGAGGGCAATCGCAGCCCCGGCTTTAAATCCTATATGCAATTGAAGGACATGAACATTGTTCTGGATACTGCCAGAGAATATGAGGTGCCGATCTCCGCAACGATCGAAAACACAAAACTGTTTCAGCAGATGATCGACATGGGCATGGGCGAGTTGGATAATTCTGCGGTGGTGGGCGTGATCGAAAAACTCGCGGGTGTAAAGATCGTTTGAAGGTTGGAACGTTCAAACGTCATAACGTGTAAACCGAAATGGCAAGCGAAATTAACAAGGTTGCTCCTGATTTTTCATCGCCTGATCTTGATGGCAGAGTTCACCGTTTAAGTGCATACCGCGGCAGGCTCGTCATCCTCAACTTTTGGTCGTGCGAATGTCCGCACTCGGAGCGCACTGACAAAGTCATCATGCCGATGTTCATGAAATGGCCTGAGCAGGTCGTGACGCTGTCGATTGCGGCGAATCGAAACGAATCCGCCCAAATGGTGAAAGATGTCGCCACCGCCCGGCGCCTGCCCACGGTCTTGTTGGACGCGGATTGTTTCGTGGCCGACCTGTATAACGCGCAGACTACTCCGCATGTATTCGTCATCGACCGCGAGGGAATTCTGCGTTATCGCGGCGCCGTGGACGATGTCACCTTTCGGCAACCAATCCCCTCCCGTTCTTTTCTGGATGAGGCACTTGAATCGCTCCTCAAAGGGCATTTCCCCGCGCTGACGGAATCCACCGCGTATGGCTGTACGATTGTACGTGAAGTTTGATAGAATCCAACTGTGATCGAATTAAAAGAACGCGCCTTTTTTCTGAACAAGATCCATCTCTTTAACGGGTTGAAGGAGGACCAACTCGCCGCGATCGGCGTTAAATTCGATGAGCGGGAAGTGCCTGCAGGGAAGGTGATCTTCGAGCGCGGCGCCAAACCCGACGGGTTTTATATGATATTTAAGGGCAAGGTCAAGATCAGCCGTGCGCGCGCGAAGGGAGGGGAGGATTTTCTTGCATGGCTTTCCGCGGGGGATTATTTTGGCGAAGAAGCCCTGTTCGAGAATCGCACCCGCTCCGCGACCGTCTCTGCGATGGAGGATTCCGTAATATTTTTTCTCAACCGTGAGGGGTTTGAAGACCTGCTCGCAAAATATGCCAGACTAAGACCGAATTTTCTGGTTGCGATCAAGAGCCGTAGACTGGCACGCAGGACGAAGTTCAAATGGCTCGGCCCGAAGGAAGTGATCTACTTCATTGCGCGCAGGCACACGATCCGTTTGATCCAGGCATTGATTGGGCCGATCCTTTCCATGCTCGTGCCGACCCTGTTGTTTCTCTGGGGTGTGGTGAGCGGCGCGACGACCCCGATGGCTTTGGCCATTATTGCATCGACTGGCATTATCGCCTGGGGTGTCTGGAATGCAATTGACTGGAGCAATGACTATTACATTGTCACAAATCAACGCGTGATCTGGTTGGAGAAGGTGATAGGTTTGTACGATAGCCGGCAGGAAGCGCCGCTGGCTACGATCCTTTCCGTGGGCATTGAGACGGACGTGATCGGCCGTGCGCTGGATTTCGGTAACGTGATCGTGCGAACCTTTGTTGGAAAACTTGAATTTGATCATGTCAATCATCCCGTTCAAGCCGCAGATATGATCCGTGAATATTGGGAGCGTACCAAGGCTGTTGGCACACAGGCGCACAAGGACGCAATGAAAGATTCCATACGCCAGAAACTTGGTCTGCCTGTGGAGAAGAAGGAGGACGAACTTCCGCCGATCGTGGTGGAATATGAAGCGGTCTCCAACAGATCCCTCTGGTTGCTGGCGTTTGCCGACCTGTTCAAATTGCGGGTGGAAGATGGTGGTACGGTTACCTATCGCAAACACTGGGTGGTCTTCCTGCAACAAGCGTTGAGACCTTTGCTGTATTTCGTCGGCATGTTCGCTTTGATGGTCTTACGTGGTTGGATTCTTTTCCAATCACCGGATCAGGCATTCCTCCAGCGAAATTCCCTTGGCGCGCTCAGGCCGGATACGATCATGGTCGCGCTTCCCCTGTTCATGCTGCCCTTTCTCTGCTGGCTGGCTTGGGAATACGTGGACTGGAAGAACGACATCTTCCTGGTCACGCCCGATGAGATCATTGACATTGACAAGAAACCCTTCGGCACCGAGGAGCGACGCGCCGCGCAGATCGAAAACATATTGACCACCGCCTATAAAAGAGCAGGTGTGATCGCCTATATTTTTAATTACGGTACTGTCACCATCTCCGTGGGCGGTGGGCAACTTGCCTTTGAAGATGTGCTCGACCCCGCCGGGGTGCAGGCCGATATCAACCGCAGGCGCATGACCCGCATCGCGAGGAAGAATGAAGACCTGGCCAATGTGGAACGCGAACGCATGGCGGTCTGGCTGGCGGCATATCATCAGAATATCGATGAATTCGATGCACCGAGGAACGCGCCGGAGGAAGATGAAGACAAATTCGTAAATGGGTCGATCGGTACGGTGGACAAAGATCCAGTCAACAAGTGAGCCTTAATACTTATCCGAAAACCCTCCACTAAGCCACCACACGTGCGCCGCACTGCGTTCGTTGCAGTGCAGGTGAGACACGAAAACACAGCGTTCGTTCGCAGGATCGCTTTGCTAACCCACAGGGTCGCTACGCTGATGCCGCGAACACGACGGTCCGCAGGATTGCCGTCTCGTACCGACGTGCCGTCGTACTTCGCGGCACGGACGGTGCTTCGCTTATGCGAGACGGCAAGGCAGGTGTGTGCCTTAGTGGTAGATTCTTAGGAAATTAAAGAGGAAATGACACGTATGGCATTGCGACAAATTGTGACCTTGCCCGATCCCATTTTAAGGCGCAAGGCAAAACCTGTGACAAAATTCGATAAAGATCTGCAATCCCTGATCGACGATATGATCGAAACGATGCGTGAAGCACCGGGCGTGGGACTAGCCGCACCGCAAGTGGACATCTCCCAACAGTTGATCGTGGTGGAATATGCGGAAGATCAAGAGGAGGACGAGGAGGAGTTTGAGGATGCAGCAGAGAAGCCGCCCAAGCCCAAGAAACTCTTTGTGATGATCAACCCGGAGATCATGAAGACTTCCGCAGAAACGGTGGTCGGCATCGAAGGGTGTTTGTCCATTCCCGGTTTGCAGGGCGACGTGGAGCGCTTCGAGGCCTTGCAGGTAAAAGGACTCAATCGTTACGGAAATCCTTATAAGATCAAAGTGGCTGGCTGGCTGGCGCGCATCTTCCAGCACGAGGTCGATCACATCAATGGGGTCCTGTTCACGGACCGCGCCGCGCGCGTTTGGAAATTGCCCGACCCGGACTCGGCGGAAGAAGTATGATGGTCCCCATTCGCCGTCTGACGAAAGATGACCTGTCCCAGTTGCGTTAATTTTGGATCGACTTTTGAGGCGGGGAGCAGATGTTCATGCACGCTCAGATCATTCGATACGACCGGGTGGAAGGTTTTATTTACGGCGATTGGATCGGCCTGCTGACCTACATCCTGCGCGGCGATGAGTGTGAGATCACGTCGCTCAATAGCCTGCCGGAAGGAAGAGGAATTGGCACGGCGCTGATCGATAAAGCGATACGCGCAGCGAAGGAACAGAAATGCCGGCGCATCTGCCTGATCACAACGAACGACAATTTGCGCGCACTCGGCTTTTATCAAAAACGCGGATTTGAATTAGTGGCCATTCAGCGCGGCGCCGTCAACGAATCCCGCAAGCTCAAGCCGTCCATTTCATGGATCGGTGAGAATAACATTCCACTGCGCGATGAAATTGAGTTGGAAATGTTGTTGTAAACAAACGTAGGGGCGACCCGTCAAGGTCATCAAGGCTGTTTTTCTTGATATGGGCGGGTCGCCCCTACTTATAAAAACCAATGTATCTCAAACATTTATCCCTCACCAACTTTCGCAGTCTCACCCGCCTGGATGTGGAACTTCCACGGCGGGTTACCGTGCTGGTGGGGAGCAACGCACAAGGCAAGACGAGCGTGCTTGAAGCCATTTATTTTCTCGCGGCATTCACGTCCTTTCAAACGCACGTCGACCGGCAGATCGTTAATTTTCACGAGGCGAAGAATCCGCTGGCAGTGGCGCGTCTCGTGGCGGATTATCAACGCGGCAAGACCAAACATCATCTCGAAGCGCGCCTGATCCTTGAGCCCAGCGGCGTGAATGGTCAACGCTTACGCAAGGAAGTTCTCCTGGATGGTGTTAAGCGGCATACCAGCGATATCATGGGTCATTTCAACGCGGTCATCTTCGTGCCGCAGATGTCGCAGATCATCGAAGGTGGGCCGGATGAACGCCGTCGTTACCTTAACCTTGCACTGGCGCAGGCTGTCCCTTCGTATGCGCGCATGCTCAGTGAATATCATCAAGCGCTCACACAGCGGAACGCGTTGCTCAAGTCGTTGAGCGAGCGCGGCGGAGACGCGAACCAGTTACAGGTTTGGGATGAAGCCCTGGTGAAATTCGGTGCCCAGATCATCATGTGGCGTATCCAGGCGGTACATGAGATCGAACGCTTCGCCTCACGCGTTCATCACGAGTTGACGCGCGGAACCGAGATCCTGCGCCTCGCCTATGAACCCGCCTACGATCCGCTGCCCAAGCCGAACGGGCAGTTGGGCTTGAAGCTGGATACACACATTGATCGTTCGTCGATCGAGTTGGATGAGATCCAAAAGGGATTTATCGCGCGCCTGGGATCCCTGCGCAGTGAAGAGATCGCGCGCGGCATGACGACCATCGGCCCGCACCGCGATGACTTGCGCTTTATCATCAATAAGGCGGACCTGGGCGATTACGGCTCGCGCGGTCAGATGCGCACGACCCTGCTCGCGCTCAAACTCGCCGAGGTGGAGTGGATGAAGGAACGAACTGGAGAATGGCCCGTGATCCTGCTCGACGAAGTGATGGCCGAGTTGGATCTGCAGCGCCGCGCCGACCTATTAAAGTATGTCGATAAAAGTGAACAGGTCTTGTTTACCACGACGGATCTGAATTCGTTCGCGGCGGACTTTCTGAAAGATGCAGAAATATGGAACGTGCAATCCGGGACGCTTTCAAAAGCAGGGAGTGTCTAATCCTGAACGCGTAGTGTCATTCTGAACGACCGAAGGGAGTGAAGAATCCCGCCGCTTTGCGGCGGAGACCCTTCGCTCACCTGCAGCGCAACAAACGCACGAAGTCCCCGTAGCGCAGCGAAGTGGGAGTGCGGCGCAGAGTCGCTCAGGGTGACACATTATATTATCTTCGGGTTTAGGCATCCCCAAAAGCACAATAATGGAGGTTTAGATGACAATTAAACATGCAGTGGATGTGGAAGCGAAAAACGTGGCCGCGGGAAAAGATACGACCATTCAGGTATTGATCTCTTCACAGGAGGGACCAAATTTTGCGCTGCGGAAATTCTCCATGCAAAAAGGCGGCGGGATACCGCGTCACACGAATACAGTGGAACACGAGCAATATGTCCTGCGTGGGCGCGCGAAGATCGGCATTGGCGAGGATATGCATGAAGTGAACGCAGGCGATGTAGTCTTTATCCCGGCAGGCACTGTGCATTTTTACGAGAATATCGGCGAAGAGCCGTTTGAATTCCTGTGCATCATCCCCAACAAGGAGGATAAACTGAGGATCCTGGATGGGACGAATTGCTAATTATAGGCGGCCACTGGCTAGTGGCCCCCTACATAAATTACAGCGGCATTTTCATCGGGACGCCTGCCTTGCGCGGATAATTCTATGGTGTGGCCGAATTGACGGGCGCAGTTTTACGCGGCCGCAGGCGTCACCGCTGTTTCTTCGGGCTCCAATTGATACAGAAAATCAGGTGCAAAATCTGCGCCGTTGGGCCAGGTCACAGTACGCGAGTTGGCATCAACGTACGCTTTGGCAAAATAAGCGGGGTCGCGAAGAGGTTCGAAAATCGGGCCATAAAGTTCACGGCGCAGATTTATACGCTTATGAACGCCATTATCGAAGGTCAGAGCAAGCGAGTGGGGACCAACTAGCTTTAAATTTGTTACATGAATGATCATTTTATTGAGTATAAGTCGTTTCAAAATGAGTGTCAACGCGCGGAGAGTGTCTCAGTTCAAGAACACAAATTTCGATGTCGTTGCGAGACGCGTTCTTGGCGTCGAAGCAATCTCCCGTAAAATTGGGGATTGCTTCCAGAAGATCACCCTCGCAAAGACATGAGTGTGTTGGATTTTGGACACCCCTACGTGAAGATTACAGCGGCATCTTCATCGGGATCCCCGCCTTGCGCGGATACTTCAGCGGCGTAGCCGCAACCTTTTCTACAAGGATGAGATAACGTTCATCCGCGACGCCGGGCAAATGGACCGGGATCAACTGCTGCAATTTTCCACCTAGTAACTTCAGCACCTTTTCAGCGGACTGCGCTTCGGCGGGTCCGCTTTCACCCTTTTGTGCGAGCATCCTTCCACCCACTTTGACCAAAGGCAAAAGATATTCGCTCAACACATTCAAGTTCGCCACCGCGCGAGCCGCAGCCCAGTCGTAGGATTCGCGTTGCGCGGGTCTTTGTCCGATATCTTCGGCGCGCGCTTGGATGACCTCCACGCCTTCCAGCCCTAGCACGCGTACGATATGCTGGCAAAACATGGCTTTCTTGCCGACGGACTCCACGAGCGTGAGGTGCATGTTCGGATAAATGATTTTGAGGGGGATGCCCGGGAATCCCGCGCCTGTTCCAATATCCACGAGACGAAGCGGCGGGTTTGCCTTCCAGGCGAGCACACAGGAAAATGAATCCAAAAAATGTTTGACGCGGATCGATTCCGCATCCCGGATTGCGGTCAGGTTGAATTTTTGATTCCACTCGATGAGTTCGCGTTCATAGTTGATCAGCGCCATCACCTGCCTTGAATTGAGATGCACGTTGAACAAGGCGAGCGCGTCATGAATTAATCGATCCATGCTGCGATTATAAGACAAAAGAGGACGGCAACCTGCCGTCCTCTTTTGTTTGAATGTCATTCCCCTGTCGGGGACGATCTGCGAGCCCCGAGCCTTTAGCGGCGAGTGGGCGTGGCAATCTCCTCATACATGACCCCAGTTATTTCTTTTTCTTCTTCTGATCATCACTGACCTGCAGAGATTGTTCCTTCGGTTTGTTTCCGCGCAGTTTACGGATGAGTGCGCGTCCACCGATGAAGATCAGATACAACGGGATGCCGATGGTGAGCCATACGGGCAGAGTGTAGATCACGAAGCGGATCACAAAATCCACAAAGTCTTGATAGAAGTAGATCAAGTCTTGAATGGCATCGCGGGCCACGCCCTTTGGTTCCCATCCCGCAATTTCAAGCGGCTGGATGGTCTCTTCGGCGATGATGCGCACACTGACGGCTGAAAGCGCCGCAGCCTCTTCGTAATACTTCATCTGGCCTTTTACCAATTCGATCTGTTCACGATAATACACCAGTTGGTTGAAGACGTTAATGACATCTTCTGTCTTTGTGGCCTGCTTCATGATCTCGTCCAACTGGGCCTCGGCGGCTTCGAGATTCTTCAGGCGGGATTTCAGATCCACATATTGGGCCGTGACATCCTGACCGGTGCGGCTCTCATTCTGGACTTCGACGACATCCGCTTTAATAAGCTTCAACGCCTCTTCAAGTTTTTCCGAAGGCACACGGATGACAACCTGCGCTTCCGGCACTAATACGGAATCCCTGGTGTAACTTTGGTACAGGTTGGACGAAACGACGAAACCGCCCATCTCCTTCGCCATGTCGCTGATCGCTTTCATGCGGCCTTCCACATTCGAAACGACAATGGCGAGGTCTGCATTTTGGATGACAAGGCGGTCTATTGCGGAAGCGTCCACGTTGGAGCCGTTGGAGGGCGCCTGCCCGGCTGCATCATTGAATCCAGCCGTGGGCACTGGCGCAAAGGCCTCTTGCTCGGCCGGGGCGCCGCCAGCTGCAGGGTATAAGCCCATGGCGGGTACTTCCGTGGCGGCCGGTGATTCCACATAATTGCGCGCGCTAATGCCACATGCGGCCAATGCGAACGCAGCGAACAAAACATAAGGCAATATCCTTTTCATGACTTCTTCTCCTTTTTATCCTCTGATGATTTCTTCTCAAAGGACGAACGTGATCACAAAATAGTTCCTGCTGCGCCCTCACCCTTGCCCTCTACCCTTGCGGGCACACGTCCCGGAGGGAGAGGGCAAGGGTGAGGGAATCTACCAGCCTTCGGCGAGGCGTGCCGCGTGTTTTTCGGGCAGGCCCGATTCGCGGATGCGTTTTTGTACTTCGGCGATATTGTATTCCATGCGGCGTGCAGTCCATGTGCGGGCTTCGGTGTCGTAGATGGCGAAGGCGGCGCGCGGGTCGCGATCGCGAGGTTGGCCCACAGAGCCGGGGTTTAGGATCAGCTTTGGGTGGAGGTCGATCGTGACGTCTGGTTTGGTTTGCTCAAGGGTGACGCGATCGGTTTTCTTATCCAACGCGAAAATGCTTTGAATATGGGTATGTCCCACAAAACAGCTGGGTGTGTCGAAGTGATCGAAATTAAGGCGCGCAGTTAAGGAATTCATTATATATTCCCACAAGGGGTCGCGCGGGCTTCCGTGCGCAAGGGTAGCCTCGCCTCGCACAATTGTGTTTGAAGGAAGTGCACGCATGTAATCAATATTGGTCGCGGTGAGCACTTTTTCATGGTGGATCAGGGAGCGACGTGCGTCGCCATTGAATGTTTCAAACGGCATTTTGCCGGTCACAGCCACATCATGATTGCCCAGCAAACAGGTCAGGTGGGGAATGTCGCGCACCTCCTCCACGACTGCATTCGGGTCCGGCCCGTAACCGACGAGATCGCCAAGGCACCAGGTTTCATCCACTTTCCCTGCGGCTTTCAAGACTGCTTCCAGCGCGGTGTAATTTGCATGAATATCTGACATCACCAAAATTCGCATGCTCACTCCAGAAGCCTGGCTGTGTGTTCAATGATCTTTTCCGCCACCTCGGCCTTGCTCATGAGCGGCAAAACTTCCTTCGTCCCATCGGCGAATAACAAGGTGATCCGATTCGTATCCACTGCAAACCCCGCATCTTTTGCAGAGATGTCGTTCGCGGCGATGAAATCCAATCCCTTGGATTTTAACTTTTCAGAGGCATTTTCGAGAAGCTCTCTGCTTTCTGCCGCGAACCCCACCAAGACCTTAAAGCGCTTCTTTCCCGACCTTAGATCTGCCACAGTTTTAAGAATATCCGGCGTGGCCTCAAGCTTGATCTGCGGAATACCGTCGCGCTTCTTCATCTTCTCCCCGGATACCTGCTTCGGGCGGAAATCCGCCACGGCCGCGGCCATGATCAGTGCGTCGGCAAATTCGTTCATGACCGCGTCAAGTAGTTCCTGCGCGCTGGTCAAATGCACGAGGCGCGCGCCGATAGGTGGCGTCAGACCGGTCGGGGTTGTGATCAGGCAAACATGCGCACCCGCATCGAGCGCGGCCTGCGCGAGCGCGTATGCCTGCTTGCCGGAAGAATGATTTGTGATCACGCGCACCGGGTCGAGCGCCTCTTGAGTCCCACCCGCGGTGACAACCACTTTTTTCCCAGCGAGTTTTCCATTCTTTCCAAGCGCCATCCGAATATGACCAAGGATCTCGGCTGGTTCAAGCATGCGTCCTCTTCCGCTGAGGCCGGAAGCGAGATGACCTTCGGCAGGACCAATGACCGTAACGTCGCGTTGAAGAAGTACCGAAAGATTTTCCCTTGTGGAAGATGCATCCAGCATGCCGCCATCCATGGCCGGTGCAACGATCAGCGGACATTGCGCCGCCAGTGCGGTGACCGTGAGTAGATTATCTGCAACGCCGTGTGTGAGCTTCGCGATCGTATCCGCGGTGCATGGAGCGATCACGAGCAGGTTTGAGGATTTTCCCAGACCAACATGTAGTACATGGGCTTCGTTTCCCCACAGATCATAATCTGTATACGCCTGGCGCCCGGTGACGGATTGAAATGTGAGAGGTGTGACGAATTTTTCCGCCGCAGCCGTAAGAATTACATCCACATCTGCGCCTGCCTGGGCGAGCTTGGAAGCCAGGTCCGCCGCCTTATAAGCTGCGATGGACCCAGTGACGCCGAGGATGATATGTTTTCCTGAAAAGACGTTCATAGGGGGTGATTATACTTCCAACTATTAGCAAACGCATGAATCATAATCTCCCACCCCGGGATACAGTCGTTTTATTACGATAAGGCCTGCGGATTTTTCTGCAGGGATGAATAAATTTACACGCGTGTCGTCATCAGATCCCCCGGTGGAAGCAGGTCAACTTTTATGATCGAGGTATTTCAGCCCGGAGCCCGTATTGAACAGCACAACGCGTTCGTCAGGTGTGACCCACGCCTGCTTTACCAGTTCTTTTAGTGCAGCGAGAGTGGCGGCCCCTTCCGGCGCGGCGAAGATGCCTTCGGCCTTTGCAAGCTCACGTTGTGCTTGGGTGATGACTTCATCGCTGACGGCAATGGCTGTGCCTCTGCTTTCGCGAATATTTGCAAGGATCATGCGGTCGGCAAAACTTTTCGGCACACGCAATCCCGAGGCCAGGGTATGTGCGCCGGTCCAAAAATCGCAAAAGTCTGCGCCTGCATTGAATGCCCTGATGACGGGTGCGCATCCCTCGGCCTGAACAGAGACCATGCGCGGACGTTTTGTGTTTTCGAGCCAGCCGAGTTGTTCGAGTTCATTAAAGGCTTTCCACATTCCTACGAGACCTGTACCGCCGCCGGTTGGGTAAATAATGACATCGGGAAGAGTCCAATTAAAAAATTCCGCAAGTTCATAGCCCATGATCTTTTTGCCTTCCAGGCGGTAAGGCTCTTTGAATGTCGAAACATCGAACCAGCCTTCATTGCGTGCTTTTTCGCCGGCCATGCCCGCGGCGTCGCTGATCAAACCTTCCACTAGGACGACCTCTGCACCCGCGATGCGACTCTCTTCGATATTTGCAATCGGCGTATCTTTTGGCATGTAGATCAGGGCCTGCATGCCAGCACGCGCGGCATACGCGGCCATGGCTCCGCCTGCGTTGCCGGCGGTTGGAATGATCACCTTTTTAATGCCAAGCTCTTTTGCTTTCGAGATCGCGGCGGAGAGGCCGCGCGCTTTGAAGGAACCTGTGGGGTTACTGCTCTCATCTTTTACATAAAGATGGGAAAGCCCCAGGGAATTGCCAACCCGCGGCAGGTCAAGTAAGGCAGCATCTCCCTCACCCAGGGAGACCATATTTATCTGTTCGAAGACCGGCAATAGTTCATGCCAGCGCCACATCCCTTTTGGCCGCCTTTTGATCTGATCCCTATCCACGTGTTGGCTGATGGCTTTCAGGTCATAGTGGACGAGGATGGGAGCCTGGCAGTCCGGGCAAAACGTGTGGATTTCGTCCACCGAAAATGATTTTCCGCAATCCGAGCATTGCAGGTCATTGATATAGGATAGTTTTACAGAAGCGGCATTCGTTTCCGGCATGATGAGATGCATTGTAATATGTCCTGCGTCGGTTAAGTTGCTATTTAACGTGAATTCGGGATAAGGTCTTTTGTTGGACACGGAGGTCACGGAAGGCACGGACGTCGTTTAAATTGACGGAAAAATCCGTATAATCCGTGTGATCCGTGCCGTCTCGCATCGACGTGCCGCCGTTGTGCGCGGCATGAACGATGTCCAAAAGATTTGGTTTGGTCTTATCCCGAACTGGCGTTATTTAAGCGCAGGTGCCGGCAGAAAAGCTTCCACGCGTGCCCATAGTTCGCGGATATTGATGGGTTTGGCCATGTATACGTCACAACCTGAGTCGAGCGCTTTCTCAGCGTCGCCTTTGAGCGCGTTGGCGGTAATGGCAATAATGGGGGTGTACGCGAGCGCGGTTTTTGTGCTGTTACGGACCCGGCGCGCCACTTCATACCCGTCAATATCTATGAATTGATGTCGCAGATTGCTAATGAAATCTTGTATTTGTTCATCCAGCATTGAAATATTTCCTTGGTGCGGGTTTCCCCGCTCACTTTACCAAGCATACCCGAAAAATTCCCGCTTGCGCAGTCCCCGTTCTATGGGGAGGGAAGTGCAAACCCCCTCCACCCTTCGGGTCGGAGCAACCTCAATTGTTATTGACGGTCAGGGAGGGTAATTGACAGGTCTTTAAGGGTTTCCGACACTTCTTTCTGTCACCAATGACAGTTACCAGGACTTTATGACACGGCTTTCTACTACTTTTTGTCGTCAGTTTTCCTTGAAAAAGTTCTATGAATCCCGGGAGGAATGTAACTGTTGGTCACCTCCACGCGGTTATGTCCCAGCCGGCGCGAGACCGCTCGGCGGGCTTCCCGGTCACTCTTCCCCTCTTTCACCAAATCTTTGTATACCTGTTGGGCACAGTTGACGTGAAGCCTGCGCAAGGCACAGCCCTTCCTTCCGCCTGACAGGTCAACCTCTACAACGATAGAGATGAAAGCCCAACAGGATCGCCCGATAGGTCATCAATGACCAACGGATGCTCAGACCGCAAGACCGTCTCTATTAAAGCTGATCCGTTTGGCGCTAATATGGCGCCGAGAATGGATTGATCAGAGGGTACGGTGGAGGCCGTGAAGATCGCCTGTTCCAGCGTGGCATCCCAGCGAATAAAATAAGCGTAATCAGCTACAAATAAGTTTGACAGGCGCGTAAGCAGGTAATCGTACCTTTCATCGGCGTTTTTAGGGCTCAGAATATCACTGATTGTTATTTTGACGAGGGTAAGATAACGTTCACGGGAGCGAAGCTCATACACCACGCGTTCGCGTTCGATAAACTCGTTGTGCAGGCGGCCGGCAATATAACCGACCAGCACCACCATGATATTCCCCGCCCAGGAGGTCTCAACCCACAAGTCCCAGCCACTGGCCAGCACGATCGTGTAAAGCAGGGCATTTAAGGGAATGGATAGTAAACTGGCAATCAACCCGGCCAGCAAACCAAAATACCATGTTATCACTGCAACAGGAAATGCCACTAGAGTGGTTGCAGCAGGACCGAATACACGCTCCAAGAGCGGGAATAGCAACAGATACCCAACTGCCGGTCCGAACGCAATCCCCCATCTCACCAGAGGTGAACTGGAATTCAGGTTCATACCTCAGATTGTAGCACGCTGCGAAATGGGGGACGGCATGGGCCCAGGCGCATAGTTCATCTTCTTAAAGCTGCAATCCCAAAATCAGGCCCATTCGCGGCGATTCCCAAGTTATCTTTGGGGGAAATCGGTCAAGTTTTCGCCAAAAAAAGTTTCGCATCCAATGACAGATTGCCTTTGAACCATGATTCAATCACTGATCGGCGATCAGCCTTAAGAAGGCTTTCACAACTTGTGGGTCGAAATATTTTCCGGATTGTTCTTTGATATATTTCAGGGCTTTTACCTTTGTCCAGGCCGGGCGATAGGGGCGGTCACTGGTGACCGCGTCCCATACATCCACTATGGCAAAGATGCGCGCCACCAAAGGGATTTGCTCGCCTTTTAGTCCGCGTGGATAGCCTTTGCCGTCCCATTTTTCGTGATGACAGTAGGGAATGTCGAGCGCGGGCTTCAAGTAGGTAATCGAGGAGAGCATTTCATAGGCATAGGTTGGGTGTTTGCGCATGATCTTCCATTCTTCATCGGTAAGTTCATTCGGCTTCAGCAGGATATTGTCGGGCACACCTAATTTTCCAATATCGTGCAACAATCCGCCTCGGCGGATGTGAGTCATTTCCTCTTCTTTGAGTCCCATGGACCTCGCCATGCTCAGTGTCAGTTCTGTGACGCGCCGCGTATGTCCTTCGGTCTCCTTATCGCGCAGGTCCATTGCCCACGACCAGCCTTCGATGGTGGCATCGTAGGCAAGGGACAAGTCCAGGTTGGAGTGTTGCAGTCTCTCGAGGAGCTGGGCGTTGTCGATGGCAATGGCGGCCTGCGCCGCGAAGAGTGAGAGCAACTGCGCGTCATACTCGGTAAATTTGCGCTCGCTCTCCCGGCTCTGCTCCGCTATCAGAACGCCAAGCAGCTCGCCGCCGTGAAGCATGGGCACTTCGAGCACGGCAGAGACTGGCTCGCCCGCAAATTGGGGTGAGCGGCCTTCCCACGTTTGATAATCGTCCACGATCAGCGGCTCGTGGGTCTGCGCCACGCGGCCGGCCATGCCTTCACCGAGCTGCAAGCGTGTGCCGGGGCGCATCGTTGTTCCGCGGGAAACAACGATCTCCAGCTCGCGGCGCGCTGCCTCGTAAAGATAGATCCCGCCGCCAGATGAGTTCAGCAGCTGAGTGGTCTGCACGACGATGGCTTCCAGTAGACTGTATAAATCCTTCTTTGTGGCGAGGTCGCGGCTCGTCTCGTACAAGGAGGCGAACTCGTTGGCGCGGCGATGCTCGGCCTTTTCCGCCTGTTTGCGCTCGGTGATGTCGCGCACGACCACCAGTAATACTTCCTCATCATGAATGGTCTGAAGCCGCCCGCTGATTTCAATGGGGAATACTTCACCGTTGGCGCGCCGGTTGAAGGTCTCAACCGGCCTGGAGGACAGCGAGAGCTCTTCGCTGTCAAACGTCATGATGGCGTGCCCTTCGGGAACTATATCAGCGACCGTTTTGGTGAGAAATTCCGCGCGGCTGTAGCCGTAAATTTCACAAGCCCGGTCATTGACCGCCAGGATTTTACCGTCGTTTGATTCGACAAAAATGGCATCCTGCACGCCATCGAAGATGCTTCGATATAGTTCTTCATTCTCTCGTACTGCATCTTCCGCCCGTTTGCGCTCGGTGATGTCGCGCGCGCGGCTGACGATGGCCCCCACCGCCGGGTGCGCTAACAAGTTGGTAATCGTAGAGACGAACCATAGCCAGCGGCCATCCTTGTGCCGCAGGCGCATTTCGTAGCTAACGCTCTGCGAGGGTTTCTCCAGTATTCCTTGGAATGCATCGTGAGCGGCAGGTAGATCGTCGGGATGGATCAACTCCTCGGCGCTGTGGCCGACGCGTTCCTGCGCCACATACCCCAGCACGCGGTTGATCGAGGGGCTGGAATAGACAATCGTGCCGCCCGCATTGATCAATGAAAACGCGTCGGTGGTGAGTTCAATGATCGTGCGGAAATGCTCTTCGCTTTTACGGAGGGCATCTTCCGCCTGCTTGCGGTCGGTGACATCACGATAATTAATGACGATACCCTGCACGGCTGGCTCACTGAGCAGGTTGGTGGCTATGCCCTCCATCCAACGCCAGGAGCCGTCGGCATGACGGAGGCGGAAGGCCGTCTGCTGGCTGACGCTCGGATTGCCAAGCACCTCTTCCCAGGTCTGCCTGGCTCTATCCAGATCGTCGGGATGGACTAATTCAAAGAGATTACGGCCCAGGAAAGTACCGGGCGCGTAGCCGAGCGGTCGCAGAGCGGTTGGGTTCTCGTAGAGCAGGCTGCCGTCGGGCGCGAGTAGCGATATCTGGTCAGCACCGTGCTCAACGAGCGCCCGGAAACGCCGCTCGCTCCCGCGCAACGCCTGCGCGCGATTCTCCGCGGTGTTCAGCACGGCGCGAAGTGTAATGCCGAACCGGTCAAGAAAGACGCTCATCAGGCCGTTCAATAAAACAAAATTGATTGCAATGGCGATACTATCGCCCTCCACCCCAGCGCTCTGCTCGCGCAAGGCGCCGAAGCCAACCACCGCCGCGCTTAACACGAAGGTGAGCGCGAGCGCGCGCCGACTGACCAACAGACCAGCCAATATTATCGCGAGTGTAAAAAAGGACAATGTCTCTGCAATCTCTCGAAGACTTGCCCTTGTCACGGCAAATGTCTCTAAGAGAAAGAAGATGGCAATGATAATCAAGGTCGAGCCGCGAAAATAGCCGCGCCGAAGCAGTGCGAGCGGAATCCCGATAATGAGGATGAAGACAAAACTACGGACTAAGATGACCTGCCCTGAGATAACGGGCGGGACCATCATAATCAATACCGATGCAATGACGATGACGGCAATGAATCCAATCAGAATGACCTGAAGCAAAGTTGCCATACGGCGGTCAACAGGGTCTGGGATGGGAAGGTCATTCAGCCATGCGCGTAGACGGGATATAGGTGTTTTCATTTTATCTTTCCCGGTAAAAATTGCTTTTGACAGGTTGGCACAATCTTTGTACCGCGTGTTGTCGTGTAAGAATCAAAAAGGGCCGGACAGCCGTCCGCTAGGAAGAGCGCTCCGTGATGTCGCGCAAAATCCCTTCTTGGAAGATCACCCTGCCGTGCTGATCGTGAACATAGTGGCCGTGATCCTCTACCCAGATTTCCGAGCCATCCTTGCGCTTCATGCGGAACTGGTCCACCTTTTCCTGGCCCGTGTCGAGAAAGAAGCTTTCGCGCTCCTCGGGGGCAAAATAAAGAGACTTCTTGATGTCAACCGCGAGCATCTCCTCACGGCTGTCGTAGCCGAACATGCTGACCATGACAGGGTTGACATCCACAAACCTGCCTGCACGACTGCTGCGATACACCCCGTCCGGCATGTTATCGAACAAGGTACGGGTAGCGTTCTTCGCTTGCGCGCAATGCCTCACCCGTCTGCTTTCGCTCGATCACTTCAGCCCGGGACCGTCTGAGTGCCTCGTGCAGAGTGCCCTCATAAAGCCAGATCGTGAGCGCCGTCATCCACCAAAACACAATTGCACTGGGGCTTGGATCGGAACCCGGCGCGATTGCAAGCCGCGTCCCGATCAGCAGAACGGTATTGATCAATGCCAGGCCGGGCGCGGCCCATTTATCCACAAATGCCCCGGCAAAGAGCACGGCCAGTCCCATCAACATCCATACGGTCATCTCCGTTTCAAAGGCTTTGTAGGCCCCTAATTCTCCAACAAGCACCATGAAAAGGCCATAAAAGCCAAAATTTGTTGAGAAGCTAAATACTACTCCGGCCAGCCACGTCCTCCCGGCCCGGTTGAGGGAGCGAGTGATAAGGTATGTGGGGAGCGTCAGCGCGACCAGAAAACCAAATATGCTGCGCTGTTCTGGAAAAAAGGGCAGGTAATTAACGTCACGATCCCAAAAAGGAGCCAGCCGCGGCTGACTTACCGCAGGAATACCTGGCGACGTTCCTGGTCGGTTGTGATTTCCAATGGGTCAATGGGCGAGGATTTTTTCTCTTGCAGTTGGAAAAGCTGGAAGAGCTTTTTCAAAGAAATCTCCGGTAACGTGGCAGTCCACCACTGTTGATCCTGTCGTTCAGCGTGGCTTTGATGCATTACGCATGAATAATTTTCTTCCCACTCAGACCCAATTTACCGCGAAATTCTGATTGGGTTTTCCCACAGGAAGAATTGTTGAAATTGCGCGGAATAAGCCTGAATTTAGGCTTGCATCTTCAAAACGTCGATTTATCCGCCAAAGTTTACCGCAAGCGCAATCACCGTGCAAGAGGTTATTTTGCGTATTCAGTAGCTCGTGTTTCGCGAATGACCGTCACGCGGATCTGACCGGGATATTGCATGGTCTCTTCGATCTTTTTTGCAATATCGCGTGCCAATCTTGCGGATCGCCTCCAGCATATCCAATAAGCGTTCGCGGTCGTCTCTCATAGCTCCACCGCCTCGGCCAGTACGCGGTTGCGGATTCGATGTTGAAGACCCTTTTCCGTGACCACATCCACTTCCCTGCCCAATAAAGAGCGGACCTCATAAAGGAAATTACCCAGGTCAAACAGGCTTCGGTCTGGGGCCAGCTCAACCAGAAAATCGATGTCACGCTGTGCATGGTCGGTGCCGCGCGCCATAGACCCAAACACTCGCAGCCGCTTCACTCCATGTCGCGCGGCGATCTGCAGAATTTGGGACCGTTTTGTCTGAAGGACAGATTGGCTGTTGATCATCCCGCTTATTTTATCTCAATCGTCTGAATTGGGAGATTTCTCTAGCGTTGATTTAATTGACTGAAGCACACCCTCGATATGGTTCATCACATCCTCGTTCCAAAAGCGCAATACCCTGTAACCCTGATTTTCCAACAATTCAGTTCTTTGCGAGTCGTACTCTTCCTGCTCCAAGTGGTGCGACCGAAGGAGGTCCCATCCAACTCAATAACGAGTTTGGCTTTTACAGAACAGAAGTCCGCAATATAGTTGCCAATCGCATGCTCCTGGGGGAACGCCACCGTTCGTGCCGCGAGCACGACGGTGCGAGACGGCAGGACCTTGTGTCGCCGAAAGCGAACTCCAATAAATTTGTCCCCTCGCAAATATGCCCAGAGCTTTGCCTCAGCAGGCGTAGGCTCCCGGCGGAACTCCGCTGCGCGATGCATTGTTACTGGTTTGCTTCTACCGAAGATCCCCGTAGGTGAAGGCGCGAGGCATAGCAGGATTTTACAGGAAAATGCCTGCCCCCACCGCCCTCCCGAAGGACACCGGGACGATGTGGCGGGCACCTCCCCCATTTTTCGCGAAGCATGCCCGCCGGGTCTGGTTTGATTGGCCGGGCCTTCGAGAGAGAGAGAAGGAGATTGACGAGAGGATGAAGGGATCGTACAGGTTGTCAGTTGTGGTAAAATCTGTGTATTACATTTGATATACACAGGTAGGAGAGAGCCATGAGTAAAACCACCATGATCACCGCGCGCGTTGATCCCAAGTTAAAGCGCGAGACCGAAAAGGTCCTGAAGGAATTAGGGCTGACCACCACACAAGCCATTACCTTGTTCTTCAACCAGATCAACCTGAGAAAAGGATTGCCCTTCGCCATCGCCATACCCAACTCCGAAACGGCGCAAGCGATCGAGGATGCGTTGGCAGGAGTCGATCTGCATACGGTGGCAGGCGTGGACGCGCTTTTTGAAGAACTCGGGGCATAAATGCGCGACCTCCGCTATTTGGGGAAATTCAAAAAGGACGCCAAACTCATGGGCAGGCGCGGCCATGAGGTGAAGAAACTTCGCGCTGTGATCGAAAAACTGGTCAACGAACAGGAATTGGAAGCGCGTCACCAGGACCATCCCCTACTTGGGAAATATGCGGGTGCGCGCGACTGTCACATCGGCCCTGATTGGATTCTGATCTACGGCATCGTGGGAAACGAATTGCGTCTTATCCGCACAGGCACACACTCGGATCTATTCAAATAATCGGCGCAGACCAGCCCGCGCCTGTACGAGGCGCTTCAATTTACAATAAAGCCCGACCCTACGACTCGTCGGGCTGAAAATTTGTTCAGGGACTATTTTCTATATTGCCAATGGTGAAAGTTTACACACGCGGGCTAATCTGGTCGCAGTTTCGAAGTCTTTCTGTTCTCAGTGCTTCGCGGACGTCATCCAGCTTCATGGCATCGTCTGCTGACAAATAGGGTGACCAGTCATCATCGGTGTAGATCAACTCCACGTCCACTTCCGCGACGTATTCGTCAATGTGAACCAGTTTGGAGATATGCTTCTTGGTCATTTCTTTCTCCTCATAAAATCTTCCGACCAGCGCGTTGGGTCAGGTCTGTAGGCCGTCACCACAGGGTGCCGCATAAATATCTAAACTGAAAGTTTAAATATTAGCCTGCACTTTGTGATAAAAAGTTTAGTAATTAATGAGATGAGCGGTAATATGGCAGGAAACGAGAGATTCCTGGAGATGCCCCAAAGGATATGAATCGGCTTGCCTTGCTTGTCTCCTGGTAACACCAATACGCAGGGGCCTTTGGGATAATCAGGATAGTCTTCAACGATCACCGCGTCCGAAATACCTGCCAGAACATCGCGGACGAGGATATTGTCATCAGCCAATTCGTCATATCCATGAGCGGAGATTTGTATTTGATTTTGCTCGATAAGGTTGAGAATTATCCGGAATGTTTCGCTCATGGGTTGGAACATCCAGGTAGATTATACATGAAATCAAATTGGTCTCTCGACGCCAATGTTTGCAGTTGGGTCGGTCGTCAAGGGCTGGGAGGATGCTATACCCTATAGGCACGATGTCCCACAAGGGGATGATATGCGTGTGCGCGATGACCGATCAGGATCAGGACCGAATACACGCTCCAAGAGTGAGAATAACAGCAGAAACCCAACGCCAGTCCTAAGGCGATCCCCCATCTCACAAGAGGCGAACGGGAATTCAGGTTCGTTCCCGATATCCTAGCACTCTGCGAAATGGGGGACCGCAATCGCAATCACCGTGCAAGAGGTTATTTTGCGTATTCAGTAGCTCGTGTTTCGCGAATGACCGTTACGCGGATCTGACCGGGATATTGCATGGTCTCTTCGATCTTTTTGGCAATATCGCGTGCCAGTCTTGCGGATGAAAGATCATCAATTTGGTCGGGTTTGACCAGGATGCGTACTTCACGTCCCGCCTGAATCGCAAAAGCCTGTTGTACGCCTTCAAATGAAAGGGACATTTCTTCGAGGGAGCGGATGCGTTTGATATAGGCTTCCAGGTCTTCGCGACGTGCGCCAGGGCGGGCACCGGAAATGGCATCGGCTGCTTCGGTGATGACCGCCTCAACAGTCTCCTGGTCCACTTCATGGTGGTGGGATGCGATCGCATTCACAACGATCGGGTTGACACCATAGCGTTTGCAATATTCCGCGCCGAGGCCGGCATGAGTGCCTTCCTGGTTGTGGTCCATGGCTTTGCCGATGTCATGCAGGAAGCCGCCCTGTTTGGACCACTCCACATTTGCCCCGATCTCTGCTGCGAGAATGCCCGCAAGCTTGGATACTTCCACGGCGTGGGCGAGTTGGTTCTGTCCGTAAGACGTACGGAATTTCAATCGACCCATCACCCGTAAAACCTCCGGGTGCATGCCCGTGACGTTTGCGTCGTAGGCAGCCTGCTCACCGGCTTCGTTTATGATCTTCTCAACGGCCTTGGTTTCGTCTTCCACGATCTTTTCGATGTTCGCAGGATGGATGCGCCCATCCAGGATCAACTTGGCCAGCGCGCGGCGGCCAATTTCGCGGCGGACAGAGTCAAAGCACGAGACGGTGACGGAGTCCGGCGTATCATCCACGATCACGTCCACGCCGGCGGCCTGCTCAAAGGCCTTGATGTTGCGCCCGTTGCGGCCGACGATGCGTCCCTTCATTTCTTCGCTGGGCAAAGTGACGACCGCACGGGTCACCTCGGCTACATGTTCAGATGCAACGCGCTGGATGGCGTCGGCGATCAACTTACGGGCACGCTTTTCACCTTCTTCGCGCGCCTCGGTTTCAATTTGACGCATAATGCGTGCCATGTCGCCGCGGGCCTCTTTTTCGACCGCAGCAAAAAGTTCCTTCTTGGCGTCATCCTGTGTGAGCTGCGCGATCTGTTCGAGCTTTTTCACCTCTTCCTCGTACAGTTTTTCGATATCATTACCGCGCTTGTCAACTTGTGATTGACGCTTGTTAAGCGTTTGTTCACGCTGTTCGATCTTGTCTGAGCGGCCATCGAGTTCGGTACGGCGTTTGTCGAGACGTTCGATCTCACGGTTCATCTCGATGCGCCGTTCCTTGATCTCGGATTCGGCGGCCTGCACGATCTTGGTGGCGTTATCACGCGAGCCGCTTTCGATCAGGCGCGCCTGCGTGTTGGCCACTTTTAAAATATCATCAGCTTTTTCCTGTTTTCCCTTTATGTCTCGCTCAGCCTGATAGCGGTGGAAAAAGTATCCGATCGCCAGGCCAATACTGAGCGCAAGGACGTCTATCAATAGGTTTAGTAGCGGACTCATGTTATATCCTCATCTTCATAATGTTCTCGCTGCGCGTCCGTGTGCGCCTCGTTCCAGATCCTGGTCACGATTGGCGCAATCACGGAATAGGAGAAGCCGCGTCGAGCAAGGTACTCGGACAGTTTCTTACGAAACTCGCTCCATTCCAGATTTTTGAATCTGTTTGCTCGTTTAATGGCAGATTCATAGGCGAGAGCATCCTCGTCCACACCTGCTACCGCAGATTGGACAGTTTCGTGGTCGAGTCCTTTTTGGCGAAGCTCGATTGCCAGTACACGGCGACTGCGCGGGCGGAAGATGTTGCGATTTTCCACCCATGCGCGGGCAAATTGGTTGTCATTGGCAAGCCCACCTTCACGAAGTTTTTCGAGCGTTTGCTCGATCACTTCTTCGGGGATCTCATGCTTGCGCAGATTCTGTCGTATTTCTTTCTCAGAACGGACGCGATAACTCAGGAAGAGCATGGCTTGCTGATAAGCCCGTTCACGCGCATCATCGGCTGCCAGTTTGGCGATCTTTTCATCACTTAGCTCCTGGCCTGTTTTCAGCCAGGCCGCCACGAAACGATCCAGGCCAAAGGCGAATTCTCCATCGAGGTGAATGTTCACCCGATTCCGATTCTTTTGCGGCTCAATGGCGGTTATCTTGCGCATTAAAGTACACAGCCGAGACTTCCGACGAATCGGCCTCGGCTGTGGAAAATGTCTGGGTTGGATTGACCAGTTTCAGGGTCCCGCAATAAGCGGAGCGTAGATAGGTCAAATCTCGTGACAAGCTACGTCACGTTCGGCACTAAGATTGCCAGGGTGAAGCCAGCTTTTTTCTCAAGGAAATCATCCTACATGAGACTTCACAGAGTAACTCCCAAAACCGGGGGAGGATTGTGCGCGAATTTTCCAGTCAGTTTCAAGCAAAGGCCGCAAATGCGGCAGAAGTTTTCTTCATCTATCCTTGCGGATATCCATGATTATACATGAATTTCGAGAATTGTTAACATAACTTTTTCATGGCAGGGGGGTAATAGTATGCAGAATATCGTGACAAATGGAACTATGGGATTTTGGGGAGTCATGCAATAAATGTACCCGCTTTGCCCATTTCATAGGAGACGCTATGGCTACAATTACCCGGGAAGATGCTCTTGAATATCATCGCTTGAAAGGGAAGCCGGGCAAGATCGCGGTCATTCCAACCAAACCCATGGACACCCAACGCGATCTGAGTTTGGCATATTCGCCGGGTGTCGCAGAACCTGTTTTGGAGATCGAGAAAAATCCCGAGGATGCATATGAGTACACGTCGAAAGGGAACCTGGTCGCCGTGATCTCGAATGGTACGGCGATCCTGGGTCTTGGGGACCGCGGCGCGCTGGCGGGCAAGCCGGTCATGGAAGGGAAGGGCGTGCTCTTTAAGAAGTTTGCGGATATTGATGTTTTCGATATCGAAGTGGACTCTCACGACCCCGATGAAATCATCAAAGTAGTGGCGGCCATCTCCCCAACTTTCGGAGGGATCAACCTTGAAGATATCAAAGCGCCCGAGTGCTTTTATATTGAAGAAGAATTGAAGAAGCTGCTGGATATTCCGGTCTTTCACGATGACCAGCATGGTACGGCCATCATTTCCTCTGCCGGGCTGGCGAACTCCCTCGAGATTGTGGGCAAGAAACACAGTGAAGTGCGGATTGTCATTTCAGGCGCCGGTGCTTCTGCGATCTCGTGTGCGGAACTGGCCATCCGTTGGGGAGTGGCGCGCGAAAATATTATGTTGTGCGATAGCAAGGGTGTTGTGTATAAAGGCCGCAAGGAAGGCATGAATAAATATAAAGAACGCTTCCTGGTCGAGACCGATGCGCGCACGCTCTCTGATGCATTGCGTGGTGCAGACGTGTTCTACGGCCTTTCGGTTGCGAACGTGCTGACACCGGATATGGTCAAGCTGATGGCGAACGACCCGATCGTGTTCGCCATGGCGAACCCTGATCCTGAAATTAGACCTGAGCTGGCAAAGGAAGCACGCAAGGATGTGATCATTGCCACGGGTCGTTCCGATTATCCAAACCAGGTGAATAACGTGCTGGGTTTCCCGTTCATCTTTCGGGGTGCGTTGGACGTACGGGCCAGGGCGATCAATGAAGAGATGAAGTTCGCGGCTTCGAAGGCACTTGCGGCGCTGACCAAGGAAGATGTACCCGATTCTGTGATCCGCGCCTATGGCGGTGTGACCATGAAGTTTGGCCGTGAGTATATTCTTCCCACGCCACTTGATCCGCGTGTGCTGTTATGGGAGGCCCCCGCCGTTGCTGAAATGGCGATGAAGACGGGCGTGGCGCGCAAGCACATCGATATCGATGAATATCGCGAGCAACTCGCCTATCGTCAAGGCAAGGGCGAGCGCATCCGCTACTTCTTCCAGAATAAGGCGCGCTCCTCAGGCGGCACCAAACGCGTCGTGTTCGCGGAAGGCGAGGAGCAAAAGATCATTCGGGCCGCGTATCAAATTCAGGAGGAAGGCATTGCCACCCCGGTCTTGATCGGACGCGCGAGCACGATCGAAGAGCAACTTAAACAACTCAGCCTTGATTATCAACCTGAGATCGTGGATCCCGATAAATTTCACAAACTGGATGCGTATGGCAGGGTTTATTACGAATTACGCCAGCGCAAAGGGATGATGCTGAGCGATGCGCTCAAGAAAGTTCGCGACCCCAATATCCTTGGTTCGCTGATGGTGAAAATAGGCGATGCGGATGCCTTCATCTCCGGCCTCACCTACGATTATCCCGAAGTGATCCGCCCAGCTTTACAGATCCATCATACTGCTCAGGGCGCGGCGCGCGCGGCCGGTGTGTATATCATGATCGTGGAGGACAAAGTCTTCCTCTTTACGGATGCCACGGTCAACATCGACCCCTCCGCTGAAGATCTCGCAGAGATCGCCTTGCTGGCAGCGGACTTTGCAGGGAAGATCGAACTTGAGCCGCATGTCGCGTTCCTTTCGTTCTCCAACTTCGGCTCCACGCCTCATCCGCTTTCGGATAAAGTTCGCAAGGCAGTCGGGTTGGTAAAATCCCGCAGGCCGGACCTGCCAGTGGATGGTGAAATGCAAGCCGATACCGCTGTGGTGCGCGAGATCGCGGAAGAGAGATATCCGTTCAGCGCGGTGAGAGATGCAAATGTGCTGGTATTCCCATCGCTTGAGTCTGCCAACATCGCCTACAAGCTACTTTCCCGGCTTGGAAATGCAAAAGCCATTGGCCCGATCCTGCTTGGTATGGGCGCGCCGGTGCATGTTTTACAAACCGGGGATGATGTGAACGCCATCGTGCAGGTCGCCGCCGTAGCCGTAATGGATGCGATGGGCAGGAAATAAAATTTATCGAGAACTGCGAACAAGGCGGCCTTGACGAGAGGCCGCCTTGTTTTTTCAAGTGTATAATCTCCGCATCTCCTCGATAGGAATTAAAAATGGAAAACCTTACAGGCATAGCGCGCAAGATCACATTCATCTTATTTCTGGAACAAAGCCTGGCTTCTGCCGGTTTTATCGCGGCCGCAACTCTCACTTCAATTGTGGGCGCGAAGTTAAGCCATCATTCCGGTTGGGCGGGAGTGCCGACCGCGGTGTATCTTTTGGCGGGTGCATTCTCTGCCTTTGTGTGGGGCTACGTCATGGAAGCCATCGGCCGGCGCGGTGGTCTTACCTTGGGCCTCGCGTTTGGGGTGATCGGCTCCGGATTTGCTTATTATGCAGTTGTACAGGCTTCATTTGCATGGTTTCTGTTTGGGATGATATTCATGGGGATCGCGAATGCGGCGGTGCAATTGGGACGTTTTGCAGCCGCGGAGGTCAATCCACCGGATGCGCGTGGACGCGCGATCTCAAATGTGGTGGTGGGTGGCACATTTGGCGCGGTGTTCGGTCCGAATATTATTGGTCCGATCGGGGCATGGATAAAACCCATCGCCGGGGATGAACTCGCCGGCGCCTATGTGGTTAGTTTTGTTCTCTTCGCGATCGGGATGATCACGGTCTTTCTTGGACTTCGACCTGATCCGCGCGAAATTGGCCGTCAGGTGGCTGAGAAATATCCTGAAACGCAAGCAAGCTCGGGCCGCGCGCGCAGCGTGCTTGAGATATTACGTTTACCCGCGGCATTCACGGCGGTCATCGCAATGGCATTCGGCCAGGCCGTAATGGTTTTGGTCATGGTCATCACCTCCCTGCACATGCGCGATCAGCATCATGATATTGGCGATATTTCGCTTGTCATTTCGTCGCATACCTTTGGCATGTTCGCGTTTTCGGTTATTTCAGGCAGGCTGGCTGATCGTTTTGGCCGCGGACCGATCCTTCTCTTCGGTTCAGCGACTCTTATCCTTGCATGTCTGGCCGCAACCTTTTCTGCGGAGGTGCTTCCACTTGGGTTGGCACTCTTCCTGCTGGGTCTGGGTTGGAATTTCTGTTTTGTGGCTGGTTCTGCGTTATTTGCCGATCAACTATCACAACAGGAGCGTTCGCGCATGCAGGGTTTTAACGACCTGCTCGTGGGCATGTCCTCGGCAATCGGTAGTTTGAGCAGTGGATTGATCTTTGCCGCAGTGGGTTATAACACGATGGCCCATATCAGTGCGGTCGTGGCGTTCATCCCGTTGATCGCGGTGACGGTCTGGATGCAAAGAAAGCCGAGTAAGACGGTCCTGGCTTAAGAAAAAGGCGGCGCAGACTGGCGCCGCCTTTTTTTTGGAATTTAGTCCGAGGAACTTTCGGTAGGGGTCTTGCTCTCGGTTTTGGTTTCTTTCTTTTCTGACTTTTCTGATTTCTTCGTGCTTGCATCACCCGCAGGGGATTTGTTGTCTGTGGCATAGAAGCCCGAGCCTTTGAAGATCACTTTGGTGGAGGTGATGACCTTCTTGAGCGCTTTCTTGCGACATTCGGGGCAGGTCTTTAAGGGTTGATCGGTGAATGATTGCTGGCGTTCAAACTGCACACCACAGTTGCCGCAGCGATAGGTATAAACAGGCATTTGTTTTTCTCCTTGCTTTGCTCTGCGGGATTATAGCTTGCATAATGGGGTGTGGCAAGCTTTGAGACGCGGCATGTTATAATTTTCTAACAATTTTGCTGGAGGGTAAAATGTTAAAGATCGAGATCATTTACTGCGCGGTTTGACATTACACTGATCGGGCCGTGGGCCTGATGGGTGAATTGCTCAAGAATTTCGAGCATCTCGTCGAAGCAGTGACGCTCATTCCCTCGGATGGAGGCAAATTCGAGGTCAGTGTGAACGGGAAGCTGGTCTATTCCAAATTAAAGACAAAACGTCACGCGGAAGCGGGCGAGATCGTCAATATTATTTTTAAAATGGTTGAAGGATAAAGCATGGCAAAAAAAGGAAGGGTCTTTTCGGGTGCACGTCCAACGGGTCGCCAGCATCTGGGCAATTACCTGGGTGCCATCCAGAATTATGTCGCACTGCAGGCTGAATACGATTGTGTCTATTGCATTGTGGATGTTCACGCGCTGACCACGGTTGAAACCACACGGGACCTCAAACAAAACACAGTTGAAATGGCACTGGACTGGCTGGCTGCGGGGATCCGTCCTGAAGACTCGATCTTGTTCGTGCAATCGCATGTTCCAGAGGTAATGGAATTGCACACGTATCTCTCGATGGTCACGCAGTTGGGTAAGTTGACCGACCTGCCTACCTTTAAAGAGAAGATCCGTGAGCAACCCGAAAACATAAACTATGGGCTGGTGGGTTATCCCGTGTTGATGACTGCGGATATCGTGCTCTACAAGACGGACGTTGTGCCAGTTGGCATAGACCAAGCGCCACATGTTGAATTTGCACGCGAAATCGTGCGTTCATTTAATTACCGTTACCATACGAAGGTGTTGGTCGAGCCGCAGGTAAAACATACGGAGGTGCTGAAGGTGCTTGGCATTGACGGCAAAGACAAAATGAGCAAGAGCTTGAATAACCATATCGAGCTGGCTTCCACACCAGAAGAGACCATCAAACGTGTGAAGGAAATGGTGACCGACCCGGCGCGCGTAAAACGCACGGATCCGGGCAACCCAGACGTATGTAATGTGTTCACCATGCATAAGATTTTTTCGCCCCAGAAAGATGTGGATATGGTCAATGTCGAATGTCGCCGGGCGGGCATCGGCTGCGTGGATTGCAAACTCTTATTTGCGAATAATCTGAACAAGCATCTCGAACCATTTCGCGCCAAACGCGCTGAACTGGCCTCCCAGGAATCCCATGTGCAGGATGTATTGAATGATGGAGACAGGCGCGCCCGCACCATCGCACAGAAGACGATCGCTGAAGTGCGTGAGGCGATGGCCTTACCGTAAATGGTGATGGCACGAATATTCGTGCCTTTTAACTACATGCGCGTTCTCATTCAACGAGTCTCACAAGCAAGTGTATCTGTAGATCAGCAGATCATTTCCAAAATCGGAAAGGGTCTGCTGATTTTATTGGGCATTGGTCATGGGGATGGGGAGCAACAGGTTCAATTCCTTGCAGAGCAGGTGGCGAACTTGCGTATCTTTGAAGATGAACATGGCAAGACCAATCTCTCTATAGTGGCTGTCAAAGGCGAAGCGATCGTGGTTTCACAATTTACTTTGTATGCTGACACACATAAGGGACGACGCCCTTCATTTTTGAATGCTGCATTACCCGAGGTGGCCGCGCCGATGGTGGACCGCTTTGTAGAATTGTTGCGTGAACATGGGGTCCCGACTCAAACGGGCCAGTTCGGCGCTCATATGCTGGTTGAGATCCACAATGATGGACCTGTGACGATTTGGCTGGAAAGATGATCCAGAATGAATAAGCCTTCGGTGAATCTTTTCCAAAAAAGAGAAAGTATCGTATATATCTTTCAGACCATACTCTTCATTGTATATATTTTTGTTCGAGTGGCCACGACGCTTTCAGCTCTCAAGGCTCCACGTGAATTGGCGGATACGGCCATTTATTTACGCATCTCTGCCCAACCGATATTGAGTTCAAACTTTCTGCAGGTTGACCGCCCATTTGTATTCCCGCTCCTCATAAAAATGGTCCGTCAGAATTTTGAGCTCGCAGCGATCGTTCAACTTGCTCTGACCCTGCTTGCCTGGGGGTTACTGGCATTTTTGATTGCCCAGTCCTTTCGCCCGGTTTGGTTGAGAGTGTTCTCCTTCGTTGTAATCCTTGCGTTAAGCCTCGTGCGCCATCTCGCTGGCTGGGATTTTGTGATGATGACCGAGTCGCTTTCGCTGTCCCTTTTTGCGCTTCTGATCGCAATGGGGATCTGGCTTTTACGTGGCTGGCGTACTGATAAAGTGGTGCTTCTTTGCGTTACCGCCTTCTTTTTTGCCTTTACGCGTGATACCAATGCATATCTGCTCGTAATGTTCGCCGGCCTCTTGCTGATCGGGGTATTGTTTCGTTGGGTGAGTCCCAAAATTCTCGTTATAGTGGGTGTCTTTGGATTGATATTTATGATCAGCAATTTGAGTGCCGATACAAGTGAGCGTTGGATCTTCCCTCTGGTCAATCTCATCGGGAAACGTATTCTCCCTTATACAGAATCGATTCAAAAATTTGAGTCTTGTGGGATGCCGGTAACGCCGCAATTGCTAAAACTTGCAGGCTCTTTTGCAAATGGGGATGAGCGGGCTTTCTTTGATGATCCGGCCTTGGATGGATTCCGTCTTTGGGTCGCTGAACATGGCAAGTCCTGTTATATGCGTTGGCTGGCGACCAACCCTGTAAAAAGTATCGGCGAAGCGTTTTCAGAATTCAATAAGTTGATCTATTTTGATAATGTGAGTTGGTATTTTTCAAGACATTACACGGATCTCCTGCCCTCGCGTCTCGAACGGATCTTGTATCCTGTCTATTATCTGGCCTGGTTGTGGGCAGGCTTAACCCTTGCCGCCTTGGTCGCGATCTTAAAGCGCGCCTGGCAGGCTAATCCATTGTGGGTTGTTTTTATTATGCTTTGCCTCACTATTTTCCCTCATTTGTTCATCACATGGCATGCTGACGCCATGGCACCGAATCGTCACGCAGTCTCCGTGGGGATGCAGTTGGCTTTGACGATGTGGTTGTTCGTTTTCCTCTCACTGGAAAAAGCCGGATCGTATTTTCTAAAGGAAAAACACGATCAATGAATCCAACAACTCCCAATGCCTTTCAAAAATTCACCCACCGGTTCCTGATGTTTCGGCCGGTGTCTGTGTTGCTCGCGATCATCCTTCATCAATCAGATCGGATAGTCCTGAAATTGACGAAAGAGCAGCATACGGTCACTGAGATCGTTGGTCTGCCCATTATCCAACTGACCACCATCGGCGCAAAGACCGGCCAGCCGCGCACCAGGCCCCTGCTCAGCCTGATCGATGGAACAAAGATCGCGGTCATCGGTTCCAACTTTGGCCGCAGGCCCAACCCGGGTTGGTATTACAACCTTAAGGCAAATCCCATATGTACAGTCAACTTCAAAGGAGGTACTGCTCAATACGTTGCGCGCCAGACCACAGGGGAGGAGCGTGAGAGATACTGGCAATTGGCACTTTCGTTCTACATAGGGTACGATCTATACCAAATCCGGGCCGCACACCGTGAGATTCCAGTGATGGTTTTGGAGCCTTTAGAATAGTTGCCAAGATAATATTTCCATGATAAAGTTGCGCTCGTAGGATGCAAGTAGGTTTTCGTTAGGAAGTAAAAAGACGACGGCTCAAAGCAAACCCTTTGAGCCGTTTGTTTTTTAGACCGTCCGATAGAAGACTACTTCGCCACTAATTTTTTTCTTTTTTGCTTAGGAGGCAAAATGTCAGAACGTATTGTCGGTACGGTCAAATGGTTCAACGGTTCCAAAGGCTACGGCTTCATCGAACGCGAAGGCGGCCCCGATGTCTTCGTCCACTTTAGCGCCATTCAGGGCGATGGCTTCAAGAACCTGCAGGAAGGCCAGAAGGTGGAATTCACCATCGAAAAGGGCCCCAAGGGATTGCAGGCCGCTGAAGTCGTAATTCTCTAATTACGATTTGACCAAAAAGAGCCTCGTTGAAAGACGGGACTCTTTTTTTTATTCCATAAATTGGATGAGGACTTACGCCGCCGCTCGCGGGACCCACAGGCTGGTATCCATCTGAACAGCCATTGCCCCGGCTGCGAGCATGTCCGCCACTTCTTTCTCGCCCCAGGCACCTCCGCTTCCAATGATCGGAATGCCGATCTTTGATGAAGAGTAGACTAATTCGAGTGAACGCGGAAATAAAGATTGACCATAAATTCTTCCTGTGGTCAATTGTCCATTCTCATTAGCTAACGCGCCTCGCGGCGATGCCATGCTGATCGCTACCGCGCCCTCCTGGATAAGACGAGGTCCAAGAGGAAGGACTTGTTCAGAAGGCAATGAAAAGAGCAAGGGTAATTCTCCCAAACACATTTCGAGAGTTAACAGGATAATATCATCTGCAAGCAATGGCGCAAAACCAAGTTCCAGCGCCATCACATTTTCGATCCCTTCGAGCATTTGCACCATGCGTTTTGTTTCTTCCGGGCGATCGGCCATGAGATGCACAATAATAGGCAGGTCCGTGCGGCTCCATCTCGCCGCGTGATTTTTGATCACTGACGATAGACCAGGATTCGGCAGGCCTGTATGTAGCAAAAATCCGCCGGGGAATTCAATCAGGGCTGGTTGGGCAGTCGGCAGGCGCGGGCGGAACGAGATCGGGTTTGTCACAAATGCGCCGAACGAATCCAGTGAAATCCCATTTCGTGGATCTGGACCGAATCCGAGAGATCCCGCCGCGTTCATCAGAGGTTTGCTAAAATATAAGTCGCGTTTCATATTATTTGGCAGGGCAAGATATTATCCCGCCCAACAGGAGAATTATGCAATCGTTGAATGGAATTCGTGTGCTGGATTTGAGCCGCGTGCTGGCCGGGTCTTATTGTACGATGGTTCTGGGTGATCTGGGCGCGCAGGTGATCAAAGTGGAGTCGGCGGAAGGAGATGAGACGCGCGACTGGGGTCCGCCGTTCGCGGGTGGTGAGAGCGCGTATTATTTATGTGTCAATCGCAACAAGCGCGGCATCGTTGTGAATTTGAAAACAGCAGAAGGAAGAACGAGCCTGCGCGAGCCGGCTATGAAGAGCGATGTGCTCGTTGAAAATTTTCGCCCAGGCACGTTGAAAAAATATGGTGTGGATTTTGAAGCCTTGCATGAATTAAAGCCGCGTTTGATCTATTGTTCAACTACTGGGTTTGGCCAAACAGGTTCGCTGCGCGATAAGCCCGGTTATGATTTTATGATCCAGGCCGTGGGTGGTTTGATGAGTATTACAGGGGAGCCTGAGGGTGAGCCCATGAAAGCAGGCGTGGCGATTGTGGATCTGTTCGCGGGACAAAACGCGATCATTGCGGTCCTGGCGGCGCTGCAGGCACGCGCGCTGACAGGCCAGGGACAACATCTTGATATTTCGTTATTTGATTCGCAATTGGGCTGGCTCGCGAATGTAGCCAGTAATTACCTGATCTCCGGTAAATTACCAAGGCGCCATGGCAACGCGCATCCAAATATTGTGCCGTATCAGAGTTTCAAGGCAAGCGATGGATGGTTTGCGATCGCGCTGGGAAACGATCGTCAGTTTGTGCGATTGTGTGAGCTACTCCACAGACCTGAAATTGCAATGGCTCAACGTTTTGCCACAAATTCAGCACGTGTACAAAATCGTGATGCATTGATTGAATTCCTTAAAGCCATCTTTACAACCCGTTCTGCGAGCGAATGGTTGAATATTTTGGAAAAGGCTGAACTCCTGTGTGGGCCCATTAATGATTTTGAGCAGGTCTTTTCCATGCCGCAAGTGAGGGAGCGTGGAATGCTCGTGAATATGAAACACTCCACGATTGGTGATCTGCCTCTGGTTGGATCGCCGTTGAAGATGAGTGAAAGCCCCGTGGAATATCGTCTGCCGCCGCCCTTGATGGCCGGTGATGTTAAGTCTGCATGCCGCCAGATGAGACTCCCGTGCCTTCAATATAAGAAATCCCCTCTCATTCATCAAGCGAGGGGATCAATCTTAGGCCGTTTCCACCAGCCCCATCGCCTGCAGCATCTCTTCGTTGCTTGCGAACTTGAATTCTTCAAGTCCGCGCTTGTTGGCTTCTTCCGCCTCGATCCCTTCAAGGCGTTTGATATCTTCCTTCATAATCACAGGTTTGTTCAATCCTTTTATCCTGGCGGTGACCGCCTGCGGGTTGGCATTCGCGGGTTGTTTAGTCTGCAAATATTGCAGAACGGTTTTCGCGGCGCTGATGCCGTCTTTGCGCGCAACGCCAACCAGGCCTTCACTTGCCTTGCGCGACCAGCCGCCAACGAATACACCTTCAATGGGAGATTCGTATGAATGGCCGTCCACCGGGAAACGAGGATTCTGGTTCTTCACAAACTCATTCGAGTCTACGGGCAAGCCGAAGGATTCGTCGACTTTATCGCCAATGGCGAAGATCACGCTATCCACATCTATGGTTCGTTTATTGCCTGTGCCCACTGCTTTCGTATCTGTGCCTCTCAATGAAAGTGTATTGTTCTCCACTTCGAGCTTGGTCAACTTCCCGTTCTCACCGATCATTCCAGTGGGGGAAGCGAGAAAATCAAAGTGGAACTTAGCGTTCTCGGTCTTGGGATCTGCTTTCGCCAGCGCGTCCAAAACTTTGTGGCGACCAATTTCCGGGTCCTGGTTGATCGCTTGCAAAACAGGGAGGACGCGCGCCATTTCCTTTTCAAACCCTTCCAGGTCGAGATAAGAGACCAGATGCTTCATCTCCTCCTTGGTGAAGTTCACTTCAGCAGGACCGCGCCTGACAACGGCGGTCACTTCTTCCGCTTTTTGAACAAAGATCAGGTGACGGGCAATATCCACCATTACATTACCCGCGCCAATGATCGCACAACGATTTCCAAAGCGATGTTTCTTCTGGCTGAATGGGGGAAGCTTGTTGTAAAAATAGACCACATCTTTTGCATGATATACCCCCTCAAGTTCTTCGCCCGGCAAACCAAGCGATTTGGTGCCCTGCGCGCCCACGGTCACAAGCACCGCGTCGAACCCGAGCGCGCGCAATTCATCAAACGTCAGTTTGCCATTTGAACCGATGCTGATATTGCCGTAGTAATCTATATTGGGTTGTTCCAGCGTCTGGCGGAACTGCTTGCGAAGGCCTTCTTTCATAACATGCTTATCAGGATAAATGCCGTATTCGGCCAGCCCGCCCGCCTTAATATCACGGTTGAAGAGTGCCACATGCACACCCTGTTGGGCGAGTTCGCGCGCGGCGAACAGGCCCGCAGGTCCAGCGCCTATTACAGCAATAAAATATTGATTTTCCAATTGCACGTTGCTCCTCGCGTTTCTCGCCTGGATTGGTTTCTGACCAAAACTGGTTGATTATATTTGAAAAATTACAGTCACACAAGCAATACAGGCCTTACAAACAAATTAGCAAATCATGTGCGATTGATTCGTCATCTATGCTAAGATTAAGTATTGTTCCATAAGGAGGCACCATGAACGAAGAATCCAGGAATGACCCCGCCCGGAAAATGAGGAATCTGCTGAAAGGGGGGAAAGCTTCGCCGATGACCCGTCTTCCAAAAAAGGATGATTCAGCCATATCCTTTCTGCCGCATCCAGAGCATGAAACACGGGCTAGGCCGCCTCACAAGAAGACCTCACCTTCCCTTTCAGGAGCGATCCAAACCCCGCCCAAAGCTGCTCCGCCTTCGAAGGGCTTGAATATCAAATTCGGTCCACCCTTCTGGACGATCGCGAGCGTGATCTCTCTAACGGTGAATGTTATTCTTGTTATTGTTCTGGTGAGCTTATTGTTCAATATACCAAGATTCAATGTGGGCAATGCAATGAATCTTGGCGATAGTTTTCTCGGAGGGTTATATACCAACTTTGAGAAAATGGACCGCGCCCATATCACCACTAATGTTCAGGTAGATACGACCATCCCTGTGAAGTTCGATCTCCAACTCAATCAATCAACGAACGTCATCCTCAGCCAGGCTGTGACCATCGATAACGCGGTTGTCACGGTAAAAACAGGCGGTTTGAATATTACAAATGCGTTAACGACCATCGTATTACCTCAGGGAACCATCCTGCCGATTGTGCTAAACTTGACCGTTCCCGTGGATACGACTGTGCCCATTACTCTCAATGTGCCGGTGGATATTCCGCTCGAGCAAACACAATTGCACGAACCATTCGTCGGATTGCAGGAAGTAGTCAAACCGATCTATTGCATGATCAACAGTGGTGCCCTGGATCTGGATGGCGAGCCTGTTTGTAAGTAGCTTTACTGATACACATACTCCTGGAGTTAAATGGGAAACAAAGTCACTCAAACCACGCTTAAGAATGGCATGAAAGTCATGCTCAAAGAAATTCATACTGCGCCGATCATCTCCTCGTGGGTGTGGTATCGCGTTGGCTCAAAAGACGAAGTCACCGGAAAAACAGGCATCTCACACTGGACTGAACACATGCAATTCAAAGGTACCCAGAAATTTCCTGCAAATATTTTGGACAAAGCCATCTCGCGCGAAGGCGGCACATGGAATGCATTCACGTACCTCGATTGGACGACCTACTTCGCGACCATGCCCGCCGATAAGATTGATCTGGCCCTGCGTCTCGAATCCGACCGCATGGTGAAAAGCCTGTTCGATGAGAAGGAAGTTTCATCTGAAAGGACCGTCATTATTGCTGAGCGTGAAGGTCATGAGAACGAACCACTTTTCAGGTTGGGTGAAGCCGTACAACAAACTGCCTTTCGCGTGCATCCATATCATCATGAAGTGGTCGGCGATATGGCAGACCTGCTGACCATCACCCGCGATGATCTTTACGGGCATTATCGTAATTATTACATTCCCAACAACGCAGTCATGGCTGTTGCCGGCGATTTTGACGCCAGGACCATGCTGAAGCGTATCAAGGAATTATTTGAAAAGATCCCTGCGGGCAAGGTCCCACCCCGATTGCACCGTGTGGAACCCGAACAAATGGGAGAGGTTCGTCTCTCTGTGGAAGGACCCGGCGAAACCACTTACTTGCAGGTGGCTTATCGTTTTCCCAGCGCGACACATGCGGATTTCTTCGCGCTCGCCGGATTGGATAGTTTAATGGCTGGGCCGAGCAACCTCAATATGTTCGGCGGTGGAATTTCAAACAAGACCTCACGCCTTTACCGCGCGCTGGTCGATAAAGAGTACGCGGTCAGCGCCTCCGGCGGTGCTTCCGTCACACTTGATCCATTTCTTTATTCATTCACACTAACCGTTCATCCCAAGCGCAAACCCGAAGAAACTCTGGCGGCGCTGGATGAAGAGCTAAAAAAAGTGCAGGAGCAGCTGGTGTCTAAGGATGAGATCACGCGTGCAACCAAACAAGCGCGCGCCATCTTCGCGTATGGGAGCGAGAACATCACCAATCAGGCCTTCTGGATGGGTTTTGCCGAAATGTTCGCCACCTACGATTGGTTCACAAATTATTTGAACAAACTTGGAAAGATCACACCGCAGGATATACAACATGTGGCGCGCGAATATTTCCAACCCAGGAATAGAATTATCGGTACCTATATACCGAATGGCGCAGAGGGCTAAATGGCGAAGAAGGTAATGACCCTTACAAATAAATCCCTGCCCGGACCCGAGGACATTTTTCGCGCAAAACTTCCCAACGGAATTACCGTTCTGGCGCGCTCGAATTTTAACAGTCCATCCGTCAGTATTAATGGGTACCTGCCTGTGGGTGCGATCTTTGAGAATAACGAAAAACTTGGCCTTGCCGATTTTGTCTCATCTTCGCTGATGCGTGGGACCCAAACACGCACCTTTGATGCGATCTATAATGAACTCGAATCGGTTGGCGCGAATATGGGTTTTGATTCGGGTGTGCATAAGACCAGTTTTGGAGGACGTTCACTTGTGGAAGACCTGCCCCTCTTGCTTACCATTCTTTCAGAATCGCTGAACGCTCCGACCTTCCCTGAAAACGAAGTTGAAAAATTGCGTGCACAATTGCTCACCGGACTCGCGATCCGCGCGCAGGATACATCGGATATGGCCGGGCTTACCTTCGATAAAATGCTTTATGCGGACCATCCGTACAGTCGACCGGGCGATGGATTCGTGGAGACGATCCAGGCTATTTCACGGAGCGATCTGGAAGAATTCCACCGTCTCCACTTTGGACTAAGAGGCATGGTAATTTCTATTGTTGGCGCGATCGAACCAAAGAAAGCATATGATGAAGTGGGTCGTGCATTCGGAGGCTGGCAGGTCGAAGCTCAGATAGATGCGCCAGCTCTACCTCCTTTGAAAGCCATTGAAGATACCGTCAAGCAACATCACCAGATTGCAGGTAAAACCCAATCTGACATTGTGATTGGCATGGTGGGGCCGCGTCGCAAAGATGCCGAGTTCGTGGCTGCGTCATTGGGGAATTCAGTGCTCGGTCAATTCGGTATGATGGGACGCATTGGTGATGTGGTACGTGAAAAATCCGGCCTGGCTTATTATGCATATTCCGGTCTGAGCGCAGGGATTGGTCCGGGTTCGTGGCAGGTGAACGCGGGCGTGAACCCAAAGAATATGCAAAAGGCGATTGGCTTGATCGAAAAAGAATTGCGGCGGTTTGTAAAGAGTGGTGTCACAAAAGATGAACTTGCGGACAGTCAGGCAAATTATGTCGGTGGCTTGCCGCTTTCTTTGGAATCGAACGGTGGGGTAGCCAGTGCCTTGATTAATATTGAGAGATATGATCTCGGATTGGATTACTATCAAAGATATGAGAGCATGGTGCGATCGGTAACGCGTCAGGATGTATTGGAAGCCGCTCGCAAATATATCGACCCCGATCGCTTGGTGATAGCAACGGCTGGTCCGTAGCATCCACACCTTATGAAACTTACCACGGGTGTTGATCTGATCGAGATCGGGCGTATTCGTGATGCAATTGACCGCCTGGGCGACCGATTTGTCACGCGCATTTTTACCATCGGGGAACAACGTGAATGTGGTCGAAGAGTCCCATCGCTTGCCGCGCGCTTCGCAGCGAAGGAGGCAGCGGCCAAAGCCCTGGGTTGTGGTATTGGTGATGTGAGCTGGCTAGAAATCGAAGTGGTAGGGGATGAGAATCATGCGCCACATTTGGTTTTGCATGGCGCGGCAGAAAAAATGGCGAAAGGCCTGGGATTGAATACGTGGTCACTGTCTTTGAGCCATACACATGAGCATGCGATCGCGTTTGTGGTGGCAATGGCATAATCAACCCTCCCGAAGGGCCCGTTGCGCGGGAGGGTTATTAGGTCAGTGTAAGAATAGGGTGAATGGCACTTTTGTGGACGTAGACTGGAGGTCGTCCAACCGTGTTATCACATTATTTCTGGTCCTCAACGCCGATCCAAAGGTGACCTGGCATAACAGGCTGATAGGAACGAATAGTTAGTTTTCCGAGTTCAAGCTGTTTTTGTCCGTTCTCCAGCATACTCGGGTGAACCAGGCACAGGTCGGGCACACGGCCATATTTTTGGCGGTAATAATCCATTGCTTTTTGGATCTTTATGCTTAATGTCGTGCGAGGGTCGTTGTCGAACCATAACATTCCAGTGTGCATGTTTGTGACTCCTTTTCATGTCATTGCGAGCGTTTGTTGCGAAGCCATCTTCCTTTATAGCCGGGGGATTGCTCACCTGCACCCCTGGTACTTGCACCTAGGACAAGTGTGCAACGAACGGACATGCGGGGCAAGTGTCGGGCGGAAAAGTATTGTCCTCGGAATGACGATTAATCGATCGTGGGTACCCAGAAGTTCAACCAGTTATTTCCTTCGCGCATGGCGAATTGTGAACCTGCGATCAGGCGGTTAAGCGGGACATCCGGGACGCCTGTAACGGTTTGTGAATCGCGGGGCTTGTGGACGCGACCGAATAAACGTGTGCGGAAGAAACTCATCCATTCGTTTATTTCTCCAGCCCGGCCGGCATTCAAAGTGATGATAGGCCACACGCGGCGGCTGGTTCCACGCAAAAGCAACCAGCGAAGATTCTGTTCGGCTTGATCTTTAAGTTTTAGTACTTCTTCCAGATTGTCGATCAAAAGTAATATGGATTGCTGATCTCCCTTGTTGTTATGTGCCCAGGTAACAAGAGATTGCAATAACTCCCGGGTAGAATCGCTTTCTACGGAGTAAATCCCTGTATTGGTTTTGCTCTTCTGGAATTGGGTCCATTCATCAGGGTGTGCAGTGATGACTCCATATTGCACTTCAGAAGCAGTATGCAAATATTCTGCAGCGCGAGCGATCATTTGTAAGAGTAAGGTCTTGCCGCTGGTTTGATCCCCGGTGATAAGAATGGGGCCGGGAATGGGGTCGTATAGATTTAAAAGAACAGGTAACCCATCTTCTGCAAGGCCGAGGAAGAGTGCCTTGTCAGGCATCGAGCCTGCGTCAGCAAGGACGGATTTCAAAGAGGGCAGACCAGCCGCGGGTAGAGGTCGATGCGCCCGATCTTCTTCGGCGAGTTCGGTGGGGGTTTCAATCATTAAGTCAGTGCGGTTTGTATTATCCATAATAGAACAATTGTTCTAAATATTACTCCGGAAGATAACGCTTGTCAAGAGGGGATTTCCCGCGCTTCCCATTAAGTTCAATACTGCACAATTAGCTTGACGCTGGGTGTTGTTTTGGTATAATCGGCCTGCTTAATCCCGCGCCGACGTAGCTCAATCGGCAGAGCACCCGCCTTGTAAGCGGGAGGTTACGAGTTCGATTCTCGTCGTCGGCTCTGTGATTGCTGATTGATGAATGGATCGGTCGGTGATCAGCAATAAAACTTTTCGCGGGCGGTTACCCAAGTGGCCAAAGGGGACTGACTGTAAATCAGTTGTCAGAAGACTTCGGAGGTTCAAATCCTTCACCGCCCACTTCCGGCAGATTATTCGGGTCAGCACGTTAAGCCCTCATAGCTCAGTTGGTAGAGCACACCCTTGGTAAGGGTGAGGTCA
>CAZSVR010000024.1:35348-51136 GCA_964610295.1 uncultured Anaerolineaceae bacterium | reverse complement strand
ATCGTTGGATCATTCTTATAGGCTTGCAGGACGGCTTGAGGACTCAAAACGATCACTTCGGGATTATTAGAGAATACATTGACCGTTGCGCCTGCCCTGGCTTTTTCATCGAATTTCACACGCAGGGTCAGGGGTACGGGCTGCCCCGTTTGCACATAGACACGTTCTGGAAAGAAGCCGATGCCTGATGGAGGCAGTTCGATCTCCTTATGAAGCCCATCCTGATCCCTGCTCTCCCTCAATTCAGTAACTGCGATCGTGTTCAATTCATGCAGTGCATGATCCAGTTTCTGGCGCAGGCGCTTATCCAGCTTGGTCTGTTCGTCGTGAATGGCGTGCGCGCGCTCGGCCTCGATGAGCGGTTCGATCTTATTTTCAACCGCGAGTTTCAAGGCCTTCGCGAACGGATGTGTCCAGTTGATGCCGTCGCGCGTGGCGGTCAACACAGGTTCGTCGGCTTTCAAAAGGTCGTGCAGGTAATCGCATTGGATCGAACCGTAGAAATAGCCGGCATACGGGTCGTTCTCGAACTTGAGCATAGTCAACGAAATGACCGTGGCTTTGCTGATGACCAGCAGTCCACCATCGGCGTAATCGCCTTCCTCAGCTCGCGTTGAAAGCTGGATGTTCGACCTCAACACCTCAAGCCGGGCCGAAGTCGGATATCCCTTGATCCTGAACTTCTCATTGAGGACCTTTTCGCCGCGCGGGGCCTTGTAGCTGAGCACGTGTTCGTGACGGATTTTTCCATCCCCGACAAGATCCTTGAGGGTGATCCTGCGCTTCGGGTTGCTCATGATCGGGCGTAGTTCAAAATGTCGCTGCAGGTAATTGCGGAAATTATCGAATTGCGGCACCTTCACGTCATTGCGTGAGACGATAATCTCGACGATCGTACCGTTCCCCTGCAAGATCCCGTACTGCTCCCTCAATGGCAGTGTGGCGCGTATGGGGGTATCCAATTCAAAGGTTGGTATGCCTTTTTTCAGAAGCAGGGAACAGGAATATAAATTAGGGCCCTTGAACGAATGCACATGCCCATACCCCAGCCCAAAAATGGAATCCTTCAGCCCGCGCCCCCACATGCCGCGTACGTGCTTGTCCTCCTTCAAACCACTGGTCGCTTCGCCGTAGGTACCCACCACCTTATCCATGCGCAGATCGGTCATCCCCTCGGCATAATCGCGCACGCGGATCACCGAATTCTTGTGCTTCCTCTGGATCTCGATAATGATCTCGCCGCTTACTGCCTGACCGTTGTACTCGAGCCGTGAATAACTGTCGTTACTATTGGTAATGACTTCCACGAGCGCGCGCAGAACGTCCTTGCGGATCGCCTGGTCCGCCTGTTGAAGCGCAACCCGGTCAGCGTACTGTAATTTACGACTGCTGGTCATTCATTAACCTTTCTTCACCTGCTTCTTGCTTTACGCATCTTCTGGGCGGCCCGTTTTTTCGGCGGGTTGAGCAAATACGAAAATTTGTCTTCGCAAAAATTCAAGAACGTTAATAAGTCCTGCCGCGTATATATATCCGCGTATTCCCTGAATTGATCCAAATTCCTCTTCAGGGTTTCATGCGTACTTTCCAACGTGCAAAGCAACATGCTTCGAAATTCAAATTCGTTGAACTTTGCATGCCGGCCGTGTTTCTTGTAATCCCGGAAGGCATCCGAGCTCTGCATGGCGCCCACGAATTTTCCGGCACGCGTCTTCACCTCGGTCGCCGCCACGTGCATCGAGTTGCGACGCAGCCCACCGAGCGTCTTCTGCACTTTTTCGGCGAATTTGAACCCCTTGGCGGTCAGCTTGAATCCATTCGCGACACTGCCGGTGAGATATCCTTTTCGGCGGCATTCGCTCCAGCGCCGGCTGACCACGGCAGAATCCGGCCAGTATGGATATTTCACAAGGGAAAACCGTTTCGGGAACAAAGTGAAACAAGCCGAGATAATATCCTCACTGGTGATCGCGATCCCCTGCGTATGCAAAAAATGCATCGAATAAACCACGAGGTCGTTCAAGGCGATCTTCGTATACAGCTCGGGGTCGAATTGTGGAGGATTGGTTAAATTCAACATGCGCCCCTCCCAGAGTTGGGATCGGAGCCATAAAAACGCGGTGCTGTCAGGGTCATAATTCAGTGTTCTCTTTCCATGCTTTGATGAAGTTGGATGATATTTTAATCCCGATTATCGGATTGCCCAATATACTACATTATCTTCAAACTATGGAGATAACCGCCTGGATCGATCAGTATTATTTTTTCATATTCGCCAACTCTTCGTAGCTCGCTTTCTTCCTTGGTGTAAGAATCGTCCAGTACACAAATTCAATAACTTATGACCAGCGACGTCAATTCAGCCAGCAAATGGGAAGCAGATTATGAACACAAGACAGATGGTTGGGATCTGGGTGGTCCCACACCAGTTTTCAAACGTCTCGCGTTGAGCGGACAGTTGAAGCCGGGACGTATGATCGTGCTCGGCGCCGGGCGCGGTCATGATGCCCGTGAATTTGCGCGCCAGGGTTATCTGGTAACCGCAGTCGATTTTGCGTCGCATGCTGTTCGTGAGATGCAACAGCTGGCTGACCCCGCAGCGCCGGTGGATATTCTGCAGCATGATCTTTTCACGTTACCGCGTGAACTGGACAACTCGTTCGATTATCTCCTCGAATACACCTGCTTCTGCGCGATAGACCCGAAGCGTCGTGCGGACTACGCGGATGTGGTGACGCGCCTGCTTAAACCCAACGGTCTTTACATTGACCTGGCCTTCCCACTCGACGAGCGCGCCGGCGGGCCTCCCTTCGCAGTTTCAGTCCCGGAAATCCTCGGACTTTTTCACGAACGCGGATTCAATTTGAGCTCGCGCGAAACTCCTGCTGACTCGGTATCTCCGCGTCGTGGATCGGAGGAATTACTCATCTTTCAAAAAGTGGGTTAAGCAATGTTCTCCACGATTCCGGTATGCAGATTGTAGGGCGCCCACGATCTTGTCTTTCCCCGCATTGTCCAGCAATTTCAACGCATACCTCTGCGTCTGATTCAAGTCGTTGGGGGTACTTGCTTCGAATCTTTCCCCCAACCTCTTAATAACCAAATGGTGTCATACACCAAGTGTGGAATGATCGCGGTAATGACGTTCTTTGTTATCAGGGAAATAATGATGAAGATCAGGGCAAAAATTCCCTGCCCGATCATGATCTGCCTGTTCACTCCCTGATATAAATGGGCTGCAACGGAAAGAATTACAGATAAAACTATCCATGGGTAATAACTTCCAGTTTGTGCTCCCAGGCCCAATACCAGATAGCCGCGAAAAACCAGGTCCTCGGCAATAACGCCAAACCACAATGACAACAAATATCCAAATTTCCCCCAAAATCCCCTATAGCTATTGAAACCTCCAGCTTCAAATATGGATCGCCGCAGGGATTCGATCTTTTCCTGGATCTGTTTGGAACGAAACCTGGACAGGACAAACACCAGGGATAAATAGGCCGTCGTTATTGCGCTAACGAGGCTGATTTTGGGGATTTCACTTTTTGTGAAACTTAATCCAATGGATGATAAACCAGCCGCATGCTCCATCGCAATATAGTAAAGCAGGAGCATGATCCCGATCCATCTGACCAGGTTTGAAGCTGTTCTTTGATCGGGTGAAAACTTCCTGAAATACTCCCTGTCTTTCAAAGAAAGGATCGATCCAAGGATCTGCGGCAGGATCGCGATTGTGAATACGACAAAAAACTCCAGGACTGTTTTCATGATTTTTCTGCCTTCGTCCTGGATTTTAGCAGACAGATTATTTTCATGCAGGCGTTCGCCCTAACAGGGAGGATGGTTTTCAAGCTGTTATTCTCTTGATCGCTGCTTCCATACAATGCGGATCTGGTTATGGCTCTACCCCAATCAGGGACACCGTTCGTCCGCAGGATCGCTCACCTGCACTGCAACGAACGCACGAAGTCCCCGCAGCGCAGCGAAGTGGGAGTGCGGCGCAAGTGTCGCTGACCCACAGGGTTGCTACGCTGATCCACAGGATTGCTTTGCTTATGCCGCGAACAGCGTCACGGCGGTCCGCAGGATTGCCGTCTCGTACCGACGTGCCGTCGTACTTCGCGGCACGGACGGTGCTTCGCTTATGGGAGACGGCAAGCCGCCGCGTCCGCTACCTCGATACGCGTGATTGATTCGACGCGGTGATACGTTATATCCGTATCCGCGACCACATTAAAAGGGGATTTGCTCTTATAAAATGCCACCTGATAACAGGTATTGACCTGCGCCTGGTCGTACGCCTGTGAGTTAACCACGAAATCGTAATAAACGTCGCCGGCATTTGTTTCCAGAATGTAGCGAGTGCAGGGATCCTCCCCACCCCGTCCACAACTTTCCTGTGTGATGGTTTTATCATTCAAACGCGCCGCGACCGTCTGTGCACCAGAAGAGAGGGAAATATAAGAAATAACCCCGGTGACAAACCCGACGAATATGAGAAACACACCGGCAAGGCCCAACGCGAATCGTGCTCCCCTGGATTGCCCTTTCCGAAAAATGGCAGCTACGATCCCAACAAGACCAAGCCCAATCAAAAAAGCGACCGTACCCAATGTTGAAAACATGGCTTGCACAGGACTTGTTGAATAAATCACAGTACCCATAAGACACCTCCAGTTTTTTTTGTGATTTTAAAGTTGATGCTCGCTGGATGCCATGCCCTAATGGTCAACTTTATCCACTATCGTATCATCAGGTACCGGGCGGGGTTGAAGCCGTTGAATCGGAGGACATTATGTTTTTGCTGATGGGTGCATGCTTCGGCCTGTCCGCGCTGGCATTGCTCGGCGGCGCGATCTGGGCGTATTTTAGCCAGCAACGCAAAATGGCGAGTCGCGTCGCGGCGGTCGGTACTGTTGTTGAATTGACCACGCGAGTCGCAGCCAGTGGTCGCGCCGGCCTGATCTGCCCGATCGTTGAATTCACGGCACCACCGAGAGGGAACATCAGATTCACCTCTGAGTTTGGCTCCTTCCCGGCTGGACACAAGATCGGTCAAAGCGTGACCGTCCGCTATGATCCTGCCGATCCACAACAAGCGGAGATAGAGTCGGCGATGAATCTTTGGCTCATTCCGCTCATTCTGGTTTTTATGGGTGGAATCGCGGGTTGCCTCGCGATCACCTTTCTTGGATTCTTCGGACTGGGGGTTTCACCCTGAGCTGAACTCAACTCCCGCGATCCTTCTCTACGCTTGCACTAATTCTATTCTTCAGAGATCAAGGGTTTCAACAATTCGAGCAATTCTGGCACGCTATTGGTGGCGGTTATCCAGATTCGTTCGATCAAGATTTCCCCGTATTCATGTGCCAACACATTTCTCTGACCAATGATCCGCTCCCAGGGAATTTCGGGATGTTCTTTTCGAAATTTCTCTGAGACGTGGTTTGCCGCTTCGCCAATCACTAATAATTGACGTTCCACTGCATAGCGCACAACCTTATCCTTCTCAAACTTTGCCGATGTCATGCCTTGTACGAATTGGACGACTTCTCGCGCGGCTTCACGCATATCCCACAAATGGGCGAGATCGCGATCGTCAGGCGGCATAGATGACCTGTGCAGTTTGCAAAATCTCGCGGCGGCGATAAGGATTGCGCAGGCTGGCCTTTTCCACCAAATCCACCGGCCGTTTGAACACGCTCTCCAATTCAATTTGCATTTGTGCAATTTCAAAGAGACCTACGTGTGCATTGGGCGCAAAGGTGACCAGGACATCCACATCGCTTTTAGGCGTGAGATCTTTCCGCAAGACAGAGCCGAATAGGGAAAATTCCACCACATTCCAGCGGCGGCAGAATTCAGATATTTTTTTTCGCGGAATAGTGATTCGCACTTTATTCATAACGGCCTGTTTCAAAATTATAGCATATGGTTTTGTTCGAGCCAGGCAGGCCATTCGGCAAGGTTGGCAGGGGTGAACGGATTTGTGATCTTCATGGAATGAGCTTGGACATATTCTGGGTTGAAAAACAAGAGCCCAATGATCGCTCATTGGGCTGTTTCGTTTATGGCAATTGGATCACGGAGATCAGGGGCAGGTGATCGGAAATTTTCAGCGTATCCGCCTGCCTCACGTAATGTTCTCCAATTTCCAGCGTAGGCGCGAGTAACATGTAGTCCAGCGTTCGATCCGGGCCAGAAATGGCCGGATCATTGGGGAAGCGCGTGAACCATTTGGCAAAATCAGCTCCGGTCACCTCGGCCGTAGTAGGGACTGTTTGATAGTTATCAAACAAAAGCTTGATCTCGCTGTGTGAGTTGTAATAATGCTGCTGTGCGGCGGATAGACGTTGGAATGCAGCATCATTGAAGGGCAGCAGATTAAAATCACCACCGAGGATCCAGGGCACACCCGTATCCGTAAGGCCGGCAAGTAGTTGATCGATCTGACCGATCTGCATATCCTTTGTATCTGTTCCAGGGACATACAAGTCGAGGTGCACGGTCATGGCGACGAACTCGCCGCCCTGCGTGATGGGAAGATGCGCTTCCAGGATCGCGGGCTTGATGCGGAAGGGCTTCTCAACCAGGCTGCTGGGCGGCACAGCCAACTGGCGACGTTCCGCCGCGCTGATCTGGTATTTTGAGAGGATCGCCACCTGCCAACCCACGCTGCCGTGAATACGGGGATGCGGTACGTAGGCGGCCCTCCAATCGAAAGCGGAGGTGCTGCACACATAATCACTGGGCAGGAGTTCCATCAAGCGCGCAAGCTGGTCTTCATAATAGGTCCGCTCCGCGCCATTGTCTATTTCCTGGATAAGGATGATATCCGGGTTTTCATCTTTTATGATGTGGGCCACTTCAGAAAGGGTCAGGGTGATCTCTTCGGGCGATGGTTTTTCATCGGGACCGTCATTACCGGGCAGGTCGCTCCAAAAAACATGATTCTTCCCGGACATGGTCTGCACATTCCAGGTCAACACTTTGAGCGATCCCCCCGCATCAATGGTCGGAGCGGACTCCGGGCAGGTAACTGCCATGGTCTCGACGGCCGCCGGGTGCAGGCTCCCGAACCACAAAAATGCGGCCAGGGCAATCACGACGATCAGCAAAAGAAGACCGATCCCACGAAATATTTTTTTGATCATGGTTATCATTCATCCTCCTGTTTTCCCGAAATGGATTAATGGTCCCGATGTATACCCATTTTATCCCAATCCCACCGCGTGTGCTGCGTCCTGGGTCCACATGCCTCAGATTCCGCGGACTCGATTCCTCGCGCCCCATCCCGCTGCATGGACCTTGGTCCCACCAAAAGCACTGCCCCCACAGCGGTGCTTCGCGAAGGGGACGGGGGTAAGGTTCACCCCCACGGCCTAATAACGAGAGTATTGACCATTACGCAGCCATCCGCGCGGATTTGCTCACCTCTGCCATGGCCGCGTGGAAATTATGTTGAATGGTAGCCGAATAGGTGGGAACGTAGGGGATTGCATCTTTGTTAGGAAATCCTTATAATAATAATCATCAAGATATTCTCTATCCTGATTATCTTAATTGCAAGAAAGTAATTCAGGAAGTCCTCAAGCCAGATCGGGTTCCTGCATCATAATTTCGATCTGTCTCTTCCCCGGAGCGACGCTATTGGAAGCCCGTGGGACGAAGCTTTTGGGTTCGGCGGAACACTGCAGCGATTTGGGTGCAAAAGCCGGGAACGGAGTGCCTACACCACCTCATGTGATCAAATCCTATGCTATTTCGTTTACCGACTCCCCTGCTTATGAAACGAGGTACTATGAACCGTATGCGTAACATTGGGTTATTTTTAAGCATCATCGCCGTGCTCATCCTGGTATCCCCCGGTGCGGCACGCGCGGATGGCGGCGGCAACAATGCCGGACAAGCCTTCAACATGACGGTCGTCGGCCACAATGATCTTGGCGGCCGCGGCTTCAATGCCGATGTCTGGGTGTATAAGGGCTATGCCTACGCCGGACATTGGGGATTCGGCGACTGGGCCGCAGGTTCGAAAGACCGCTTCTGCCCGGAAGGCTCGAAGACCAGTGTTCTAATCCTGGATGCCCACGATCCGGCAAATCCGCAGGTGGTGGGACGCCTTCAAAATCCGCCCAATACTTCCATCGAAGATGTGGTCGTATACACTGCCCAGTATGGGCGCTCCAAGGGCCGCGACATCGCCGTGGCCGGGATCCAAAACTGCGCTGACTCGCGCTATGGGGCGAACGCGGACCACGGCCTGATGCTTTGGGATGTTACCCAACCCGCGGCGCCGGTCCAGATCGGTTATCTCAATACAGGTTGTTGCACGCGCGGTGTCCACGAGTTCGAGGTCACAAACCGTGCGGACCTTAAGCGCACCTTCGCCTATGCAACTGTGCCGACGAGTCGCTATCCCGACGCAAACACCCCAAGCGGGTATCGCGATCAGAATGGCGACGGCGATTTCCGTCTGATTGACCTCACCAACCCCGCCAATCCGGTTCAGGTTTCGGATTGGGGCATTCAGGATATCGGAGGTCCATTCTACTCGGGGCAGGGATGCGACGCTGATCCCAACTACGGACATGGGGCAGAGCCATCTGATGATGGCAAGCTGGTCTTCGTATCTTATTGGGACAGCGGCTTCATCGCCCTGGATCTGACGAACCCGGCCCAGCCCATCTTCAAAGGCCGCACCGTATACCCGGCCAACGCGGACGGGGATGCCCACTCTGCTTCGTATGACGACGCCCGCAAGCTGTTGTTCAGCGCCGACGAGGATTTCTGCAAGACCTCCGGCTCCGGCATCGAAAAGGGACTCGGTTATCTGCGCGTATACGATTATTCCAACCTTGCCGCGCCGCTGCAAATTGGAGAGTATCGGACGCCGAATTCGCTCGGCACTGACAGCCAGGCCGCGGGTGATTACTCGATCCATAATGCGCTGGTGGTCGGTACAGATATCTACATGGCCTGGTACTCGGACGGGATTCGGGTGGTGGACGCGAGCGACCCGCGTGCAATTCATGAGGTGGCTTACTTTGTCCCGCCTTCCGCCAACAATCCGGTAAAACCTTCTCAACGCGGTGTACTCTCCAACGCGCCGCAAGTTTGGGGCGTGGCTTACGATGCGGTGACAGGCCTCATCTATGCCAGCGACATGAACTCGGGTTTGTGGATATTGCGCCGGACCGATCGTTAAGGACGAACGCGCTCTTCACAACGCTCTGAGCTAAATTGCAGTCGTCAACAAACATGACTCACCCTGAAATTAATCTTCGCGGGCGAGTTTTTGTTTTAAGAGCAAATGGGACGCGGATAAACGCAGAAAACGCGGATTTTTCGCTTTTTATCAGCGTAAATCCGCGTTCATCTGCGTCCAATATTAGATTTGGGGTTAATTATGTTTGTACTCTTCAACCGAAGAAAAGACGTGTGTCCTACCCATCCCGCCGCATGGACCTTCATCCCGCCAAAAGGCACTGCCCCCACCCAAGCCTCCCCCAAATCCGACAACGAAATGCTTTCAATATTCAAAGATAATTTCCAGGTCGTATTTGGGGGAGGTGTTCGAAGGACGGAGGGGGTCCACCCACCCCACCCCACGCCCCGACCACGAGGGCGTTTTACCATCATCCCCCATGCCCCATATCTTTGCGATTGAATGTTGGCGTAAATTTATGCACTATAATCATGGCGTATGAGCGGGCTTGATATCACCAAAATCCAGGCACTCATCCGCCAGCGACGCGTGATTTGGAAACGTCACGCGCTGGAAAGAATAATGGAACGCGGATTGACTCGCTCGATTGTGTTTGAAGCGTTGTTGAATGCTGCATTGATTGAAGACTACTCCGCAGACAGGCCATTTCCAAGCGGACTGTTCCTCGGCTGGCAAGGTAAGAGGCCTTTACACGTTGTCATCACAATGGATACAGACGATAACGTGGTCGCAATCGTCACTGCCTATCAGCCAACCCTTGAGCATTTCGAATCTGATTTTCGGACACGGAGAAAACCATGAACGCAGTGAAAACCAATACCTGCCCTGATTGCGGCGGACAAGAACAGCCAGGTACGACCACCTTTACCGTTGACCTGGGCTTTGGCGTTGTCGTCGTGCGGAATGTACCCGCGCTGGTTTGCTCCCAATGCGGTGCAGACTGGATCGCCGATGACATCGCCGAACGACTCGAAAGTATGGTGGACGATGCCCGCAAACGTCATCGCCAGGTGGAAGTGACTGCATTTCAACCCGCATAAGAAATGTACAACTCCGAAGCTGAAAACTTCGGAGTTTCATAAAAAAATATTTTGCAGTTCGCCTGCCGTCAGGGTGACTCATAAAATGATGACTTCCCTTGATTCGCAGAACTTCAAATCCCGCTTTTTTCAACGCGGCAATGACTTGTTGCCCCGTGAGCCGCGCCAGTTTCGCCATCAGACTTCAACGGCAATACGTTGCACACCAATAAACTCTTGTGTTGGAACATCACCTTCCACTTCCAAACACAACTTAATTGCTTCACGAATTCGTTCCATCAGCTTATCCAATGACTTGGCTTGCGTGTGACAACCCGGCAATTCAGGGACACTGGCGACGTAATAGCCTTCTTCATCGCGTTCGATAATGACGTTAAATTCTTTGGTCATTTGATTATCCTTTCGAATACATACTTGATTATACCTCTCCCACCAAAAGCACTGCCCCTCGACCAGCCTCCCCTATTTTCTGCGAAAATGGTGGAGGTGTCCGCAGGACGGAGGGGGTAACAACACACACCCCCATACCCTACTGCTTCTTGTATTTAAATCTATACTTCTGTTTGCCTGAAGTTGGGAAAAAATTGAGATCTTAGTTCAGATATTTACGCAGTACTCCGTAACAACGAGCGCACTTTTTACGAAGCGCTATCATAATCATTTCCCCATTTTCCTGCTTGTAAAAAAATACCCTTCTTAATTTGCGGAAGAAGGGTAATAAGAAAATACAGCTTTCGTCTATATCTATACTTGAAGCAAGACCTCGTACGTTTCCAAGGATGGTTGAGCCGCAAAAAATCCATCGAACAAAGCGAGGGTCTGTGCCAGTGACGCGTTCATTGCATCAGCATCCTCTTTTGTTTCCCACAACGTAATGGTTATGCCTTTGCTTGTTCCACGGTCGCCCACCAGGTATGCACCCTTGAAGCCCTTTGCCTGCTTTATGGTAGGTGCAACCTTGTCGCGCCAAATGGATAGTACCTCATCGGTCTTGCCGGATACCAATTGAGAATTGATCACTCTTGCGTACATATTTGCCTCCTTTGGCAATGGTGTGCAACTTTTGAATGAAGTCGCACAAGAGACTTATTTTGTCCCATTCACTATAGCACGGGTCTTATCGTTTTGTTACACCCAGTTTTACGATTCAAGTATTCCCCCACAACGGACCTGACCACCCACTCTCAAAGCGAACAGCAGCCCTCACCACTTCGACAGGCTCAGTGCATCGCCTGCCTTCTCCCAGCGGGAGAGGGGTGACTCGTCCCGACAAAAAATCGTCACAATCGGGGTGTAGGTCCTCACCCACCCCCACACCCTATCAACGTGGGCGATCCATCCCTATAAGAATCCGGCATACTGATCACCCAACAATCGTTCCAGGTAGGGTGTCACCTGCCAGAACGCTTTCAAGTTCCGATACTCCTCGACCCAACGCGAATTCCCCGCGGGTGAGGTCTTCACCGAGCGGATCATCAGGTTCTTGGCAGTGTGTTCAATGGGGACAAATTGCGTCACGTCCGTGCGATATCCCATAATGCGTAAAATGGTCGCGCGGAACGTATCTGTGAGAATATCTCCGATGCGCTCAAATAAGATGCCGTGATGGAAAACGGGCAATAACGGGGCCGGTAGGGCCACATGAGACATTTGCTCCTGCAGTTCGTGCTGGCAACAAGGCGCGCACAAGATCAACTGGCTCTCCCAGCGGATCCCCTGCGCCAGGGCGTCGTCTGTGGCAGTATCACAGGCATGCAAAGCCAGGACAACATCCGGTACGGTCTCTGTTTGGAAGTCTGAGATCCGCCCAACCTCGAAGGTCAACTGATCCCAGCCCAAGGAGCTGGCTTTCTGCTGATGTCTTTCAATGAGATCCGCTTTAATATCCACACCCACCACATGCGCATCCAGGTTCAGGATGTCCCGCAGATAAAAGTAGATCGCAAAAGTGAGATAGGCATTCCCGCAGCCGAAGTCCACGATATGGACCGGCTGCTCTTTAATCCCCTCAAAGAAATTAGTATCCTCCACCAGGCGCAGAAACTCGTTGATCTGCGTATATTTTCTTTGCATATCCGCCTTGATCCTGCCGTCCTGCGTCATGATGCCGACTGCTCTGAGGAAAGGTTCGGCATTATCCACGGATAAGATGCGGGGCTTCTGGCGGTTATGTGCCAGGTCTGGGATAACGGGCTCGGAGGTTTTAACTTCCTTCACCAGGGCTTTTCCCTTTTTGGATATATTGACCTGCAGGCTGCCAGTGCTGTTCTCGATGAAGATATTCCTGAACGGGAGCGCCAGCAGTTCATCCACTTTGGGGGTGGCTTTATCGAATTCGTAATTCTTGGTGATATCTTTTTTTTCGTCGAAATAGGAGAACTGTAAATGGACCTCGCCCTGGATCTCGACCGGGCGCACCACGACCTTGATCCATTCCACCAGCGATCCTTTTTGCGCGCCACTGAAAACAGCCCGCACAAAAGTATCGCGGGCCAAAATCCGTTCGTGGATCAATTCTTTCTGGTCGAGATCCATATCATTCAGCGTTCGCGGGTTTCATACAAGACTTTGCCCTCTTCGAGAATATCGCGCAAAAACCAATCCCCCATTTCTACGCGGTCTTTCAAATGTTGCGGCGTGTAAACCACCAAGTCCAGACCAAACATTACTCCCAAATGGCGGCGTATCTCCAGAGATTGTCGGCTCTCTCTGAGAAGTGTATCCATCACAATCAACAGATCCACGTCACTTTCAGGGCGCGGCTCCCCGCGCGCATACGAGCCAAATAGAATAATTTTTTGCGGCTTGAACTTTTCCACAATATGCCGCACAACTTCATCGATCGCTTCTTGTGGAATGCGCTCACGCTGGTCAATCGTGGGGACCTTTACAACAACCATAATGTGGCAATTATACAGCCACTTGTTAAAACAAAGGAGACGGCGTCCCTCCTCTGCCGTCCCATTTACCATTCCCTATTTACGTACTTCCTACAACTTCGCGAACCTGCTCACCACCTTCGCGGCGGTCGCGGGACGATCCATCACTCCGCCCTGATGGATAAAGATCGGTGAACCTTCTGCCGTATGAGCAAATTCCACGAAGGCCTGGCCCGTCAGGAAGCGTTCACTGTCTAATGCGCAGGACGTGACAAAGCCAATGCGCACCCCGTCCTTGTCCACTACGGGGTCGCCGTTGTGTGCGGGGCGAACGCGCTGTTCGTCAAAGCGGAAGCGGATAACCACGCCCTTGCGTTCCTTCTCTCTTGCAACATAGGCCTCACGTCCGATGAACCACGGCTTGTACACTTTGACGTACGAACCAAATCCGCCTTCAGCTACACCCAGATCACGCGAACCGTTTTTCCCAGAACCGAGTCCCATCTCGTGACCGTACAATGGCAAGCCTGCTTCCGTGCGCAATGAATCTCGCGCGCCCAAACCAATTGGCTTGACTCCGAATTGCTCGCCTGCCTTCAGTACAGCGTTCCAAAAATCCACTGCGCGTTCCGGGTGCACGAATAGCTCAAAGGCCATCTTCTCGCCTGTATACCCCGTGCGCGAAACGATCAGATCAAAACCGCCAACGACAGCATCACAAAGCTCAGTCCGCTTCAACTTCAGGATGCGCGCCCTGGTCTTATCATCCGCGCCCATCGCCAGTAAGGTGTCGCGGCTCTTCGGGCCTTGCAGGGCGATATCCACTCGCATGGCGGAACCAGCTTTCGGGTCCCTTAAGTTGCGGATGTTCGCCTCGTACCCATACGTGCGCGCCCACGGCCGTCCACTGTCGATCTTCACCTTTCCGTCACGCACGCTCTTCAGCCACGTCCGATCCTTGTCATCGTTGGAGGCGTTGACCACCACGAGATAATTATCCAGCCCGCGGCGATAGACCAAAGTGTCATCCAACACGTCAGCCTCGGGCGTGAGGAAATGTGTATAAAGCGACTCGCCGGGTCCCAGCCCGCCGCAATCGTTGCCGCAAACCGCGTCGAGGAATGAGGCCGCGTCGGCGCCGCGCACATCGTACACGCCCATGTGACTGACATCGAACAAGCCGGCCGCCTGCCGTGTAATAAGATGTTCCTCCACGATGGATGTGTACAACACGGGCATGTCCCAGCCTGCGAAGGACACCATCTTCGCGCCCAGCGACTTATGCGTTTCGTGCAGATTCGTATATTTTGGACTGCCTTCGGCAGGTTCGACCCAGACGAAGGGCGGCTTTTCCGTCGCCTCATTCTTGACGACGGAACTGATTCCGACATAATAAGGTTTATCTTCGCTGACGGCGAGTCCCCCTCTCCCTACGGGAGCCCCCTTCGGGGATGATAAGGGATGGGGTGAGGGCGCCTTGACCTCCTTGACAACGATCGGGCCGGGCATGCGCTTCGGCGTAAAATCTTTTTTACCGTCCAAATTGAACGACATGTATCCATCCGAGAGATCGCGCAGCCAGGTTGCCACAAGGGTGGCATTCTTTGCGGGCACTTGCAATTGATAGGTGGAACCATCTACATTTTTCAACTCACCCTTTACCTGGCCCCTGGGTGTCGCGATCGTTGTCCCCTGGACTTTTCCTTTTTTCAAAGCAGATAGATCAGAAGAAACGGCATGATCCAACATCTGCCTGACTCTAGGGCCACTCAACTCAAAAACGCCGTGGGACAATTTGCCAAATTGTCCTACATTGTCAATGTAATAGAAATGTGGATAGCCGCTCTTCTTGAACTTGAAATCGATGCCTGCCTTCTCAGCGAATTTTCTAATTTTCAGCTTGGCGTCATTCAAGATAGTGAAATCCAATTTCGCGCGGCGTTGCCGGCCCTTGCGGACAGTATCCACACTATGCGGCGCGCAGGCTTCGAGCACATCTGCCATCACATCCGCCAGTTCGCGCGTGGTCTTCTCATTGAAGCCGCGCTGTGTGATCCATGGAGTCCCGAGCCGAATACCGGAAGGATCCGCGGAATTCTTATCTCCCGGGATGGTGTTGCGATTGACCACCACGCCGGCAATATCCAAAATGCGGGCAGCCTGGTCTCCGCTTAGTTTTGTGCCGTCCTCCCCTTTGACAGAAGTTACATCCACATTCAGCATGTGACAATTCGTACCGCCAAACGGCACGCGGAATCCGCGCCCCTTGAACTGGTCCGCCATGGCTTGCGCGTTTTTGATCGTCTGCGCCTGCAACTGCTTGAACTGCTTTGTTTGTGCCAACTTGAACGTCAGGGCCAGCCCCGCGAACACATTGACGTGCGGTCCGCCCTGCTCACCGGGGCAGACGGCTTTATCGATCTTCTTCGCGATCACTGCATCAGTCGTCATCAACACGGCGCCGCGCGGGCCATCGAGAGACTTATGAGTCGTAGACATGATCACGTGAGCATGTCCGATCGGTGAAGAGACAACGCCGGCCGCGACCAATCCGCCGATATGTGAAATATCGGTCAGCAAATACGCACCGACCTCGTCTGCGATGCGACGGTCCTGGGCGGCGATCCGGCGGAGGTA
>CAZSVR010000024.1:14922-35338 GCA_964610295.1 uncultured Anaerolineaceae bacterium | reverse complement strand
GAGGAATAGCCTGCAATCAAAAGTTTTGGTTTGTTCTCCAAAGCCAATGCGCGGATTGCTTCGTAGTCGATCTTTTCGTTCTGGTCAATTGTGTAATGCACGGCCTTGAACCACTTGCCCGAGCGATTGACCGACGAACCATGCGAGAGATGTCCGCCATGCAGCAGGTTAAGGCCCATCACCGTATCGCCGAGATTGAGCAAAGCCTGATACACGGCGTTGTTGGCGGGCCCGCCGGAGAGCCCCTGCACGTTGACGTAAATTTGATCGGCCGTGATCCCATTCGCGGCAAATGCTTCTGCACATCGACGGCGAGCCAGCGCCTCGACCGCATCCGCGTATTCCACGCCTTTGTAATAGCGCGGGTCACCACTGCGGCGGTAATGAGCCAGTCGCGCAGGATAATCGAGGATCTGCTCCTCGGTCATCCAACGCGACTCTTCGTCGGGGTGCCTTCGGGCTAAAAATTCCGGAACCCCGAACAAAGCGCCTCGCGCACAGCCAGCGGTGCAGTGGATTCGCTGGGGATCAGGATCAACTTGCGGGCCTGCCGCTCCTGTTCGTGTTGAGTTAATTCATAAACATCAGGGTCGAGTTTTGCGAGGTCGCCGCGGAATAAGTAGTCAGGCATTGTTAGTCTCCGTGATTCTGGGATTGTGAGTCGTGACGGCAATCAGGTGATCGTGAATCCACGTGGATCGATTTACGATTCCCGATTACATGCCCTTGAATTGTAGGACGAGTAGGGAAGAGGGTCAAGTGGAAAAGGGCAAGTTAAGATATGTAGGGAACGATGACTACCGTTCCCTACAAGAATTTGATACTGATATTCCGAATGAGTTTTAGCTTATCCCTCCAACAGCGCCTTCAACTTCACAGCCTGCGCCTCGAATTGCTTCTTCAAATTTCCGGCCAATACGCCCTCGGCCAGTTTGAAGAAACCGCTACCTTCCAATTCGACGTGGGCACTCAAATTTGTCCCGCCAGCCACCGACTCGAAGGTTTGCTCGAATTGAAACTGGATTGGCCCAGAGGTGCTCTTGAAGATAACTTTTTTGTTTGGCAGGAACTCAGTCACCTCATAGGTTCCCTCCAGCTTTTTGCCAAGGAAGGTTCGAACATCCTTGACCTTCGTACCCACTTGCGCTGGACCCTCCGGGGTTTGCGTGGACTCGATCACTCCATCCTGCCATTTGGCGTTATTACGAAAATCGGTAATAAAGGCAAAGACTTTCTCGATTGGAGCGTTGATCTGTTGGGTGAAATCTTGTTTGATCATTTTGGCCTCCTTTGGCTAGTGAGACAATTTTACACCTTATGGCATTCTTACTTCAAGGAATAACGGCCTGAAAAAATTTCAGATCTGGCTTATCGAGCAGGTCAGCTAAACAATGACATATGGATTCACATAAGCACTTCTCCACTCACATCGTTTTCAGACAAGCTCTTGACAATCGGTTACATCCCCTTGCTACTATTTTGTTTGATTGATCATGCCTCGATCAGATTCACTGAGAAAGGAGGTTAAATTTAAGGAATGGGAAGGCTCAAGACGGAAATAAAGACATCCCGAAGGTTTTATATACCTGCGGGATGTCTTCTTGAAAAAGGTTGGAACTACGGTGCTACTTCAGTAACTTGAATGGAATCTATATCCGCACCGTCATTCCCATCATTTGTAGGTGCAATTGGTGCCTGTATTGCTAGATATCCATATGACCCAACGGGTGGATGACTGGGCGCATTATCGACATCAATTAGAATCCCAGTTTGATTCGGCGGAGTACCATATAGATCTGTTGATTGGATCGTTTGATTATCGTCTTCTGTCCCTGTATTGGAAGCAATTATGCCAACATTTGAATTGTTATCAGGAATATTGTCGCCCCAATTGAAAACTATATAGTAGGTGGTTCCATCGGATGAAATGCTGAGAATAACACTGTCCATAGCAATGTTAACCGGGTTAGCACGTTCATAATAAACAAAATCATAGTTTGTATCGGACGGGCCATTGACAGTGATGGGAGTTCCAAGAGTCAAGACTACATATCTTCCATCCTGAACATTTCCTATTAATCCATCTGGCGCACCGATATTAGTATTCCCCGGCACTGAGACTTGTGCCCCTACCGGTGTTGAAGTAACCGGAGTATACGTGCATGGCAAAGGGCTACCGACGTTGTTGGCAGTAGAGTCTGCGCAAACCGCAGGAGCAGGTGTGGATGTACCGCCCCCATCCGCAGGCGGTTTCTTTGTAGACGTGGCAGTCCCGCCCGGTGTAGTTGTACCCGTAGGCGTTGCGCCCGGAGTAGCCGGTGTATTTGATAAGGAGGGCGATGCGATCGGCGAAGGTGTTGCACTTGGCTCGAATATCACGAAAGGCACAAAAAAAACACTCTCATTCGCTGAATCAGGACCCGGCGTCAGGAAAGTATCCAACCATGCCATGGGCGTCAGAATATCAAAAGATATCGGTGCGACCAAACCAGATTGTCCCCCCGAGGCAGTCTCTGGGTCCAGGCTGGACCCCATGCCACCCTCCACGCTCCAACTCGGGACAAGACGAATGGCAAACTGCCCGGCAAGCACCATCAGCAGGATGCCGATCGGAAGCAGGAAGATGATCAAGGTCCAATCGCGGCTGTCACGGTTCGTCGAATTTGCAGTCATAGTTCCTACTTCGTTTTCTTTTCCAAAGGCAGGGAAACAAAGAAAACACTGCCCGGGTTGGTCTGTTCATTATGCCCCGGGCTTTCCACCCAGATCCGTCCACCGTGCGCTTCCACGATCCCGCGCGCGATGGCGAGCCCGAGGCCCGGACCGCCGCCTTTGAATTTTGTTTTTCCAGAAGAATGCAAAAGCACCTCACCGGTTTGATAGAACTTATTGAAGATCAATTGATGAGAGTCGGGATCAATTCCGATGCCCGTGTCGCGGATGGCAACCTCCACTTGCGGCGGCAGATCCCCGTTGAGATAGCGGCCGCTTACCTTTACTGATCCGCCATCCGGCGTGAACTTGATCGCGTTCATGATCAGGTGATGAAAGACCTTTTGAAGCAATTCAGGGTCGGCAGGCACAAGCGGCAATTCAGCCAGGCCTTCCGTATCGAATTTTATTGCGCGTTCTTCAAAAGCCTTACCGAAGCCCTTGTGCACCTTATGCACGAGCTGGTCAATTTGCAAGCCGGTCTTTTTTAAGACGAGCGCGTTGCTGTCAATGCGCGATACATCCAGCATGCTGCCCACGATATCGGTCATGCGGTCTGAGCCATCCAGGATGCCCCTGGCGAACATGGCCGCCTCGGCATCGTCCTTCACTTTATCCTCGAGCATTTGCGAATAACCCATGATGAGCGTGAGCGGGGTTCGCAATTCGTGCGCGGAAATTTGAATGAAGTTGCTCTTTGTTTTATCCATGCGGGTCAGGAGCTCGTTCGTCTTCTCCAACTCATCTGTACGCTCTTTTAAACGCGCGGTCATCTCATCAAACGTATGTGCAAGCGCGCCGATCTCATCATTGCTCTTAATACCTGTCCGCTGATCCAGGTCGCCGCCCGCAATAGCCTTTGAAGTATGCACAAGCGAATATAACGGATTAATGATCAAACGCGTCACTGAATAACCGATCGCGATCACGCCCAACATGACCAGGGTGAACAAAAATACATAGGTTGTGCGGTTATCCACGGCGGACTGGATCACAAAGTTCAATGGCAACACCACCGCGAAGACACCAATCCGGTCATTGCCGACCTGCAATGGACCGCGCGCAAGGCGATACCCACGACCATCCAGAGAAAAATCTTCACCGGTCACAATATCATCAGCCAGGATAATGTCCTGAAAATCATCTGCAGAGATGGAGATCATCTGCAATGTATTCTGATCTGGGTTCCCGGCGCCGAGGGTTGTGCCAATGGCATGACCATTCCCGCCGTAAATGATAATATCCGCCAGCGAGGTGCTTTTTAAAAAGGGCAAAATATTATCAATGGAACTTCCAATGACCACCACGCCCGCGAATTGACTGCCCAAAGGCACCGGAATGGCTGTGTAATAATAATATTGATCATTCACCAAATTGACGCCCAAGGCGCGCCGCGGAGGTTCTGCCTCATTCTTGTTTTTCAAATACGGGCTCACGATCGGCGAAGCCGCCGCGCCCGTGTTTTCCTGCACCTTTTGCAGATCTCCATTTTCGTCCTGAATGAGGTGAACCAGTTCGGTTCCGCGCGGAGTGATCAGGATCAAATTCTCGACTCCCAAGCCGCCTGCAACCGGCTCGACCAATGCCAGTACGGTTTCGCGGTCCTCGTTTTTAAGCGCCTGCGCGAGCCCGGTTGTATAAGCAACGATGCGCGCGGTCTCCACATGCGCCACTTCCTGGCGTACAAAATTATCCGAAACCACGCGTCCCGCCTCGAGCAGCTGATTCGTCAATCTCTCGCTCAAGGTATTGGACACCAGACGCGTGACCACGTAGACACCGATCACCGCAACGACCAGGGTCAGTAACAAATAAGGCAGGATGACTTTTAATCGTATGCTCATTGCGCAGAACTTTATGAAAGCATCATAAGAAACTGGCTTGGCGCTTCAAAGAATTGCAAGTGAATTACAATGCGATCTATCGGGATGGACGATGGGGAACAGGAATATTGAAGCATTTTACACGTCCACCCGCTCCATTTTACCCCAAACCTGCGCCTGTTTTCCGGCTGAAATCCTACAAATGCTTTACAAAATGCACCAGCCGTTCAGCTTCAGAATACCCCAGTCTGATATGTGCGCGGATACCGCTTTCGTTATCCAGCCAGGTATCCGAGGCCATTTCGGTGCAGCCATTTTCGCGTGCCCAGTTCTCCGCTGCTTGCACCAGCAGGCTGGCAACATTCTTGCCACGGAATCCCCTATAAACGAACCAGCCTTCAATGTATCCCACTGGGCTGCTCTCGCAGGCCTCTGCGTATTCCCGCAAGCTTGCTTCGATCATTCCCACCGGCTGGTCATCGTCAAATGCAAGGAAAACAACATCCCTGTCGCTCGCCAGGATTTCTTCCAGATCATAGCTCAAATACTCATCAGACGATTCAGGCCAGATGCCCTTTCTCATCTCCAACCAATCTGTCTTATATTTCTTTGTTGCGCGACGGACGGTAATGTTCATAACCACTCCAACCATGGCTTTAATTTCGGAAGCCAGCGCGGCACGTGCCGGCAGTATTCATCGTACACCCCGCTGAATGTGTTCCTGAGAATCGGTTCTTCGATTAAAACGATCAAAACATGGAAGGCGAGCATCAACAGAAGGAAATAGATCGCGATCAATCCTGAGCCAAACCAAATAATGTATCCAAACTGAACAAGCAACGCACCGAAATAGATCGGATTACGGACATGACGATATAGACCCGTTGTCACCAGGCGCTTGGGCGGGTCAAGGTGCGCGGGCGTACCCCGTCCCCTGCGGATGAAATCCGCCGAGCACCAAATGATAACCAGTGTACCGATCATCCAGGACGGAATGGCAAGGAATCGAATAATGCCAGGATAAAAAAAAGACACATCCGCCGAGGCAAGTTGATAGGGATAATAAAACGTAAAGAAACCATGCAGAGTCCCCATGTATAGCAGGGTTTTGACCGTGTTCATCGAAAGCGCGGAATCCAACGCGGGACTTTCTTGAGATAATCTTCATACGCCGCGCCAAATTTCTTTTTCAATGTCGGTTCTTCATAAATGAGAATGAACGTGTGAAACGCAAGGAAGAAAAACACCGCGTAAGCCAGGAATAGCCAGAATCCAAACCACAGGAAATGACCGATCAGCATCATTTCAACACCGACATACATGGGGTTGCGCACAAAATTGTACAAACCCGTCACAACTAATACCTTTGGCGAATCGATCGGCGCGGGGGTACCGCGTCCCTTTACAAGGAAATCCCAGAAGCACCAGATGATTATGATTGCACCGGCCAGCCAAAGCGGATATGCAAGATAAGATAAGACTCCCGTGTCTATTTGCGAACCTGTGAGCAGGAAGGTGAGCGGGATGTAGCCGACGAATAACCCTGGCACAAAGATGAGGAAGAAGAGAGATTTGAGGGCGGTCATTTTATATCTCCGTTTGTTATGCGGGGGCGGGGCTTATCCCGGCCCAATTCGGGGCGACCGCAAGGGTCGCCCCTACAGAATTATCTGCGTTTCTTCAACCAATCCAGCAATTTGTTCGTTGACCAGGTGTTGATCACGTCGTCTTTCGTCAATCCCGCGCGCCTGGCAATGGCCACGCCATAAAACAACATGTCGAAATCTTCTTTTGAATGTGAGTCGGTGTTGATGCTGAGAGGGATTCCCAATTCTTTTGCACGGCGCGCGTACATATCATCCAGGTCGAGGCGATGGGGACTTGCGTTAATTTCCAGGGCCACACCTGTTTGAGCAGCGGCGTTAAACACTGCCTCCATATCAAGGTCGGCACCTTCGCGGTCCGGGATCAATCGGCCTGTGGGGTGTCCGATGATGTCCACATGCGGATTGCGGATCGCGTTGATCACGCGTTGCGTAACTTTGTCACGCGGCTGTCGCAAACTGGTATGCAAGGAGGCGACAACAATATCAAGAGTCGCGAGAAATTCATCGGGATAATCCAGCGAGCCATCGGCTTTGATCTCCACTTCGCTGGCGTGCAAAACCAGAATACGATCGCCAAGTTGTTTTTGTATCTTCTTGATTTCCGCGGCTTGTATCTTATGATCTTCTATTTTCAATCCGCCGGTTACACCCAAGCTGGCGGAATGATCGGTAAATGCGATCACTTTAATGCCGCGCTCCGCCGCAGCGCGCGCCATCTCGAGCATCGACAACTTTCCGTCGCTCCATGTGGAATGGGTTTGCAAGTCGGCTTTGATGTCCTTGACTTCAATTAATTTTGGAAGTTTGTTTACCCTGGCAAGTTGTACTTCGTCACGGCCCTCGCGCAATTCAGGCGGGACCCATGCAAGACCAAGCGTTTTATACACTTCTTCTTCCGTCGCACATAAAATTTCGCCCTTGCCGCTGGTCTTCGTCAATGAATGTTCGGATAAAGATAGGCCTTTATCTAACGCGAGCTGGCGAAGCGCGACGTTATGATCTTTTGAGCCGGTTGCGTACTGCAAGGCTGTTCCAAATTTTTCAGGCGGATGCACCCAGACCTGCGCGCGCACGCCATCTGAAAATTCAATGCTCGATTTTGTATCCCCTTTCCCCAACACGCGCGAGACGCCGGGCAATTTGGTGAACGCTTCCATCACAGGCGCGGAGTCTTTCGCCGCAACCAATATATCCAGGTCGCCCACTGTCGAACGCATCCTTCTTAAACTTCCGGCGGGCTGCGCGTCGACGACTCCCTTTACCTTTTTGAGCGCGGCGACGATCTGCTGCGCAAGCGGGTAGGCGCGTCCAAGCGGGATGCGGCCGGAGCGGCGCGCCAGCGAGGCAATCCCCTCGAGGATAGCAGTCTCCGATTTTGCGCCCATGCCCGGGAGGCCGCGTAATTTACCTCCCTGCGCGGCAGCTTCGAGTTCCGCAAGAGTCGTGATCTTCAAGGTCTTATTGATCAGTGCGATCTTCTTGGGCCCAAGGCTTGGCACCTTCATCCAATCTGCCAGGCCTACGGGTATTTCCTTTTTGAGATTTTCCAGAAATTCAAGTTTGCCCGTTGAGAGCAACTCATCAATTTTTTCTGCAATCGCCTTTCCCACTCCAGGGATCTCACGAAGCTTTCCCTCCTTCCAATATTCGCCGGCTTCGCGACCAAGCGCCATCAGGCTCTCGGCGGCTTTGCGGTAGGCGAGCACCACGTAGATCACCTCGCCCTTGATCTCGCACAGGTCGGCGATCAGCGTGAACGTATCTGCGAGTTGGCGGTTGTTCATCATCGGGCACCTCAGAGGGATTATACCCGGCGCAGGTGACATGTTATACTGTTTTCATCACTCTCTTTTAGGGATGGAACTCCATGTTCGATCTTTCCAACGCCCGCTTCGCCTTTCTGGATATTGAGACCACCGGCCTTTCGCCGTGGTTCGGGGACCGTATCTGCCAGATCGCGATCGTCTTAAGCGAGGGCAGGCGCGTCAAGGAGACCTTTGAATCGCTCGTCAACCCCGAGCAGCCCCTCTCCCCTGTCGCCGCGTACGTGAACGGCCTGAACGAAGACGACCTCGCCCGCGCCCCGCGCTTCGAAGCAGTGGCCGGGAAGATCGAGTCCTTGCTCAAAGACTCGGTCGTGGTCTGCCCTAACGCCAAATTCGATATTCAGTTCTTCGACAGCGAATATCGCAAACTCGGCCGCGCCGCCGAATTTCCCAATTTGATCGACACGCTTTTGCTGGCACGCCAGTTCTATGAATTCCCATCCTACAACCTGCCACAGCTCGCAGAGGCTTTCAAAGTCTCTGCAAATATTCAAGGCTCACGCGCCATGGCGGATGCACTCACCGCGAAAAATGTTTTCTTTGCCATGATGGAATCGCTCAAATCCATGGGAAAGTCGCTGGATGATTTCATCGGCATTTACAGCTCGCCCGCCTGGCCGGATGAGGGCATTACCCTGCCCACAGAATTAGGCGAAGCGATCAACAGCGGCAGGCGCTTGTTCATCAAATATATGAATAAAGATGGTGAAGTTTCTGAACGCTGGGTTTCACCAAAGCAGGTGATCGGGCTTTCCGATTACATCTATCTGCAAGCCTACTGCCATTCACGCGAGGCCGAACGCACTTTCAGATTGGATCGCATTCTGAACGTGGCTGTTGAAATCGAAAAATGAACAGGCCGGCAAATTTCAACAAGGTCCATCCTTCACAGGCGATTGCGATCTGCTCGCGCGAACAAGCGGAACAATTAGCGGACTACGACCATCAGCGCGTTCTTGTGGATGGAAAAGCCGCGGTCTTGCTGACCTATCAGTGGCTCCCGCTCGAAGAACATCGCGGCCCATTTGTATTGACCGTCATCTTCCATCACGCAGATCAACATCCACCTGCGCCGGCAGAAATTCAATCCATTGTGGATGAGTTGAAATTCCAATTCAGAAGCCAACCCAGATAAAAAATCCCGCAGGCAATTGCCTGCGGGATTTGACTGCTTAATCGTAATAATACGTCCAACATTGGAATTCTTCACCTGATGGAGTCGTAACAATGGTGGGCCAATCTTTATCTGTAACCTTGAATTGATCGAGGTCCTTATTCACGGAGGTCAATGCTTGATCTGCATTAAACCTCGCAAAATGGAAAGCTTGCCAGGTCCATTTACGTTTATCCAACCGGCGTTCATAACGGATACAGGCCAATGCCGCGCCAACCTTCTCATGCACTTGCTCAGAATAAGATTCATCCTTGTATGCATGTACAAGAACTGGGACCGCATCATCTGACAAATCTAAAAAGTATTGTACGTCCAGATCCACGCGGTCTTTATCCTGCAAGGCAACACCATCTACTTCGCGCTGGATGTTTTGTTGGACAATGAACGCATCCACATTGAGGATCGGGAGGGAGATGGCAAATCCAAATGAAGCGATCAACATCGCAAAGGTGAAGATCCGTTCCTTGTGCAGCATCTCCAATACGATGGTGGCGACCAACAACAATCCAAGCCAGACGAGAAAAACATGCGTGTATGTGCGTAGACGGGAGAATCCGTAGACCGCCTCATACAAACCGAGTCTTTGATATGCAGAAACAAGCATGACCAACAGAAGTGCAACCAGCACGACTCCCAACCCGGAATAGATTCTTCGGTGTAATTCTGTTTCGCGTTTGGTGATCGAACTTAAACTGAGCAACATGAACAAAGCTAGGAAAGCCGCAGTGACCAGTTCGGCAAATCCGCGCACCGCGTACTGTGAATAAGTGTATCCTGCCACATTGATATTAGCGTGCCCGCCAAAGAAATACTGGAACTGGATGACCACGAACGCAGCGAACAAGGCGTTGACACTCCCTAAAATGATAGTTGATTCTATAAATCCAAGGAAAGGCGGAATAATGGGTTTATCTTCACCGACCAATTTTTCATCCCTGGATTCAGACGACGCGTGCAAAACCACCCCTGCCAAAGCATAACCGATCACCAGAATATAAATGAGACGGAATATATATTCTGGCAGGTTTTCCAATTTAAAGAGCTTGATAAAATCACTCAACCGTTGACCGAAAACTACATCTGCAGAAGAAAGCAGAGAAGCGAAGATCGCCACGATTGGCAGCGCGATGATAATCCCGCGCAGGATCGGCCAGAGATTGTATTTTGAAGGTCGAACTCCTGCTTCGGTTTGCGCTTTTTCAGAGTCGATCGTAAAGGTTAGAGGGCGCGCGATCATACTGCCGATCAGCGCGACGGATTTGCCGAGATAATCCGTGATTGTATATTGAATCCATCGCCCGCCGAGGTAGGTCACTGCGAGGATGGTCATCACAAAGAGGGTGAATGTGTAAGCCAGGAAAGTCGTCATCGGTTCGGCGCGGATAAATGTCACAGCGGCGAAGAACCCGAACAACGGCAGCAGAATAAAGGTAGAGCGATGCGGGCGTAAGCCGTCGCTTAATAAGAGATAGAAGGCTGCGATCAGGCAGAGCGTGGCGAAGATCGCAAAGTTTACACCCGGGGCTTTCTTCCAAAAAAGGAAATCGAAAGCCCAGCCAAGCGCAATGACAATGATCCATAATTTATTGGGACTTGTTTTCATATATTTCTCCTGAATTGATTTCAGACAGGATAGCCGGGAGAGTATGTCGGAGACTCTCAAAAGGTATCATAAATTTTCAGATCAGCGAGGCAAGATTACAGCTTTGTGAGAATCAAAAATGGCCTATTGACATTCGATTTGTTCTGTGACATACTTTCGTCACTGCACGGGGGCAAACAATTGAACCGCCATCCTATAGAAAGGAGGAGGTGATGTCTCTCATGGATAGTAGCATTAAACCCAGCGCTGTGGCATCCCTCCTCAAGATTTAGAAGGAAGCCACAGCGCCCCACGAGTGCCGTTCGCAAGGACGGCACTCTGGTTTTAAAACCCTCACCCCTACCCTCTCCCAAATGGGAGAGGGTTATCAATCTCCAAACGAAATGCCGATATTACGCGCGGTGATGACCGCGTCATCTCATCGCAATTTCTCCTGTAACAATACTCTCGCGATGCTACCGCATCCATTATTCATTATTGATTCCATTTCCTCGTCGAGTCAAGTTTCAAAAGAAGGATAATCCCCAGTTTGGGGGAGCGTTCAAGCCTGAGAGTTCTTGAGAGTCCAGAGGGATAAAATTACTCTGACGGAAAGGAATGCAATTATGGAAATCCCAAGACATTGGCGGCTCAAAAAACAACGCTACGGGTTGGTGGGCGAAGTATGTCCACACTGCGACCACAAGATTTTCCCGCCGCGTGACATCTGCCCGAACTGTGGCGACGAAGCGAAAGAGCTCTTTACTTTTAGCGGAAAAGGCGAAGTGTATTCCTATACCACTATTTATGAAGCACCCGCTGGCTTCGATGCAAATGCCCCCTACACCGTCGCGATCGTAAAACTCGAAGAAGGCCCCATGCTCACGGCTCAGTTGACCGACCTCGGCGAACAACCCGTGGAAATCGGCATGCCTGTGGAAATGGTCACCCGCAAGATGCGAAATGACGGCGATGAACGAGGACTGATCGTCTATGGCTACAAATTCAGACCGCAAAATTTTGTACCTGCCAAATAGAGAATCAAACCGTAGAAATAAGCGAACACCTCTACATGTAGGGGTGTTTTCATTTTAATAATAAACATACCGATACACGATCGTCCCACAATTCTTTGCGTTTTCCGGGGAGACACGACTGCTTTATATATTTCGAGACGAGGGTAGAGGCTGATATGGGCAGCGATGACGCAGCTTAATTTATCCGCGCGTGCCTATCACCGTATCTTGAAGTTATCCCGCACCATTGAGGCCTGATGGGGAGTGAAGACATCCAATCCGCGCATCTGGCAGAGGCACTGCAATACCGTTCGAAGTTGATGATAGGGTAATTCAAGCCAATTGTGTTCTCCATTGATGATCCCTTTTTGTTGATAGATATGAGTTACAAGTTACAGAATACAAGCGATTACAATGCCTTCACTTTCCACCATAACGATGGAATGCGACTGACCTTGCTTATTGCATTCAACGATGCCCGACGAGTGAAGACATCGTAATTATGCTTTTCGATATCATCGAGAATGCCTTGGTAAAAAACGGAGGCAGCGCCGATGGCGAGTTGCCCTTCACGTTCGAGCATCCTAACACCTGCCCATGACTCTTCATATAACTGGCGGGTACGTTCAATTTGGAACTTCATGAACTGACGCCAATTATCCGTAATGCGACCTTCGGCAATATCCTGTTCACGGATGCCATAGAAGGTAAGCTCTTCTCGCGGCAGGTAGAGACGTCCATTGCGATAATCTTCACCCACATCACGCAGGATATTAGTCATTTGCAAAGCTACGCCAAGTTTGATGGCATAAGGCACAGCCTTGTGACTCTTGAAGCCGACAATATACATGCTCATCAATCCAACTGTGGATGCAACTCCATAACAATACGTGGCCAGATCGTCAAACGTTTGATAACGCGATTGGGAAAGGTCTCTTGCCACTCCGTCTATCAACTGCAAAGCGTAGTGACGCGGAATATGATATCGGGTAAGGGTATCTGCCCAGGCAGAGGCAACCAGGTCATCGGCGGCGTCCTGAGCGGGTCGAAGGGTTGAGGAAGAAGCGGTTTGGACCACGTTACGCCAGTAATCCAATTCAAAATCGCGATCTTTTTTAAATTCCACTTCATCCACAATATCATCCACAGTACGACAAAAGGCGTACAAAGCACGAACTGCAGAACGCTTCTCTTCAGGCAGAAGCGTGGAAGCAAAGTGAAAGGATTTGCTATGCTCGGCGGTGATGACCGCGGTTTGCTGATAGGCAGCCCGCAAGGAGGCATCGCCTGCCCAATATGAGAAAAAGGTTCTAGGTGAAGGGTGCTGAATGTGACCAGCGAGATCAAGAAGTTGGTTTTCCCAGTTTGCTTGTGCTTGCATGTGAGTCTCCTGCATGAGTGCTTTTTGATGGTTTTTCGTATTCTGTTGGCAATATTCTACAGTATTTATACTATTTGTCAAGGTTTTGCAAAGAAGTTTATTTACAAACCTTGACAAATAATAGACAATGAATATAATGCTTATTATTGTTATTTCGAGTTATCAAGGAGAAAAAATGCAAAAACAAACTGCTTTAGTAATTGGCGCAGGGATTGGTGGAATTGCCACCGCCGCCCGTCTCGCAAAAAATGGATATGAAGTGACCGTGGTGGAAAAAAACGACACTCCCGGCGGACGCTGCAACCAGATCATTAAGGACGGCCACCGTTTCGACATCGGCCCGACCCTGTTCCTGATGCCCGAAGTTTGGGAAGAGACTTTTGCATGTCTCGGCGAAAAAATGAGCGACCATATTGACTTGCGCCGTATTGACCCTACATATAAAGTCCGCTTTGATGATGGTTTGCAGCTTGAATTAACTTCTGACATTGGCAAAATGCAAACCCAGCTTGAAAAAGTGGAAAAGACCGCCTTCACAGGTTTTCTGAATTACATTGCCGAAGGAAGCAAGCACTACAAAATCTCACTGGAGAAATTCGTAGGGCGCAACTTCTATAATATCTTTGAGTATTTCAGCCTTTCCAATTTGCCGTTGATCTTTCAACTTAAAGCATTGGGCAAGCATTACACAAACACAGGCCGTTTCTTCAAAGATGAACGCCTGAAGGCTGCATTTACTTTCCAAAATATGTATCTGGGATTAAGCCCTTACGACGCACCGGCCACCTACTCCCTGCTTCAATACACAGAACTGGCTGAAGGCGTGTGGTACCCAATGGGCGGTATGTATGCCGGCATTCAGGCTTTGGTCAATGTGGCTAAAAAGCTGGGCGTAAAGTTTATTTATGATGCTCCCGTTAAACGTATAAACGTTGAAGGCGATGCCCTGAGCTTGTCGAAGGGTTCAAACGTTAAGAGCGTGACACTTGAAGATGGTCGCAGGTTAAGCGCTGATATTTTCGTCGGCAATGCAGACCTGCCTTACATCTACGATAAGCTACTCCCTGACCGTGCCGAAGCAAAGAAACTCATCGAAGAAAAACTCTATACTTGCTCCACGATAATGTTCTATTGGGGCGTGGACAAAGAGTATCCGCAGATCGCGCATCACAATGTATTTCTTGGTGGCGATTACAAGGCTTCGTTTGAGAAAATATTCAACGCTCACACACTGCCAGAAATCCCATCCTTCTATGTTCATGCACCCAAGCGGACAGACCCCGCCGCTGGCCCAGAAGGCGAGGACACACTTTACGTACTCATGCCTGTCGGTCATCTCGACGCACGCAGCGAACAGGATTGGGACGCACTTGTCGCACGCGCTCGTCAGACCGTGTTTGACCGCCTTGCAAAAGAAATGGGTGCAAATGATCTCCAGAGTCATATCAAGTTTGAGATCGTTTACCAGCCCAAAACGTGGAAAGAACGCTTCAACCTCGTCAATGGCTCCGCGTTTGGCCTTAGTCACAACTTCTGGCAGGTCGGATATTTACGCCCGCATAATCGTCACAAAAAATACAAGAACTTGTATTTCGCCGGTGCATCAACACACCCAGGCACAGGTTTACCGATCGTCCTGCTTTCTGCCCGCTTAACAACTGAACGAATCCTCAAAGAAATGGGTACAATATCTGTACAAAACATGGTAAAGGCCGCACTCGCTGCTGCGGACTAAATCAGATCCATTTCGGAGTTTCAAATGTACCTTAGCAAAAATCCCGCCTTCAATCTCAAAGCTGTCCTGCAAGATACCAGTATCGCAGCAGACACTTTACGCGCCTGGGAACGTCGTTATGGTTTGCCCATGCCGCAACGCACCGCGGGTGGGCACCGTCTTTATTCGCAATACGATATAGAGACGATCAAATGGCTGCTGGCACGTCAGGCTGAGGGACTATCGATCTCACGTGCAGTGGATTCTTGGAATGAACAAATCGCATCAAACGCTGACCCGTTAGCTGGTGTTACCCCTTCGGCATTAAGCTCCGCTCCAGCAATCCCTGCCATCTATTCACCCAACACAAATTTAGATACCCTGCGTGCTCAATGGGTTGCATCTTGTTTGAAATTCAGCGAATCAAATTCTGAGCAGGTTTTGAATCAAGCCTTCTCCATGTTCCCGGTTGAAGCCGTGTGTATGGAAGTTCTACAAAAAGGCATGGTTGAGATCGGCGGCCTTTGGTACGAGAACAACGCCTCAGTGCAACAGGAACATTTTGCATCTGGCTTAGCCATGCGCCGCCTCGATGCACTGCTCAACGCATCTCCTGTCCCATCGCGCAATCAAACAGTAATGGTGGGATGCCCGCCTAACGAATGGCACACCTTTACCCCATTGCTACTCGCGCTTCTTCTTCGTCGCCGCGGACTCAACGTGATCTACCTCGGCGCGAATGTCCCTGCCGACCGCTTTGAAGAGACTGTCACAAAAGTAAAAGCCGATCTTGTAATTCTCGTTTCGCAAACACTTGCGAGCGCCGCCACATTGCAGCTCACTGCATTAACTCTCTCAGGGTTACGCATCCCTGTCAGTTTTGGCGGACGTATCTTCAACTTGCGCTCGGCAATAGTGGATCATATTCCAGGTCATTATTTGGGCGACTCAATCGATTCTTCACTGGAAGAAGTTGAAAGACTCCTAAAGAACAAAGGAACAGTACGTTCACTTAAGACAGCCTCGCAGGAATATTTGGCCGCGTTTCAAGCCTTTGTATCAAAGCGCACTCAGATCGAAAGCACCATCAAAGAATGGGTTCAGCCGCTTTCGATCAGTCCGGAAGACTTGAATACAGGCATCCAATTTCTGGGCGACAACATCGCCGCCGCCCTGCAACTCGGAGACATGGAACATGTGACCGACGAAATGGAATGGCTGAAAGTATTACTCCAATCTCACCAAAGACCCCCACAGGAATTGGCATATTTTATGAAAGCCTATTCCCAAGCGGTAGATAAGCAAATTAACGGTCAAGGCGAACCGATCAAAGCCTGGTTGAAGAAACAGATCCAATTATCTACATGAAAAGGAATTAATATCTATATCCGACAGAAGTTTACACAGGAATAACATTCATGAAAACAACAGATCGTAATGCACTAATTGCTTTTCCCATTTTGATATTGATTGGACTTCTGGTCGCATTGGCAGGCAGCCAGGGTGGGGCTTCGATTGCTGGAGTTCCATTATTTGCTTTGTCAGTCGGGCTGGCATTTCTAATCCAGTGGCTGGTCTTTATCCCTGCCTACTTGAAGCAGACTGAAAAATTCTTCGATCTAACGGGAAGCATCACTTATATTTCCGTAATCCTGATTGCAGTTTTTTTCAGTACCGGCGTTGATGTTCGTTCAATCCTTCTCGCAGTTTTGGTAGTAATCTGGGCAATTCGCCTGGGCAGTTTCCTGTTCGGCCGAATCAACAAAGCAGGGAAGGATGATCGTTTTGATGAAATCAAACCTTCCTTTATCCGCTTCCTAAATGTTTGGACTATCCAGGGTTTGTGGGTAACGTTCACGGTGGCCGCCGCGCTGGTTGCCATCACCACTTCCTACCGCAAAGAATTGGATTTGTTTGCCATCATCGGTTTCCTGGTATGGGTTCTCGGGTTTACTTTTGAGGTTGTAGCTGACTCCCAAAAGAGTCGCTTCAACGCAAACACGAACAACAAAGGCAAGTTTATTCAAACAGGCTTGTGGTCTCGCTCCCGCCACCCCAATTACTTTGGTGAGATCGTGCTCTGGGTTGGCATAGCAATCATCGCCTTACCCGTTCTGCAAGGCTGGCAGTGGGTCGCCCTGATTTCTCCTGTATTTGTCACATTGCTTATTACTCGCGTCAGCGGAGTTCCTATGCTTGAAAATAAAGCAGATAAAAAATGGGGTGGACAGGAAGATTATGAAACCTACAAAAAGAAAACTCCTGTATTAATTCCCCGACTGTGATGCAACCATAGTAAACAAAGAATTATAAATGACGCTTACATCATAAAATAATACACAATAGAAGTTGAGATAATTTATGCAAACAAAAAATAACTCCCTGAAAATAATCGCTGGCAGCGTACTCATTTCTGCCGCATTGACCGCCGTTATCGGCTTTACCGCCGCCAGCCTGACGCGTTTTACCATCGTTGGGCATACCGTCGCCTTCGCTTATCCGTGGCGGCTTGTGGAGCACAGCGACATGGCGCGCCTCACCGCCTGGTTGGGATATATCCTCCATAACCTGCTGGTGTGGGGATTGATCTGGTATGCAAAACGAGAGAAACCAAAATATACGAATGGTCTGCATTGGTTCAACTGGGCGTTGATCGGCGTGAATATTTCATTTGCACTATTACACGTCGCACAGACCCAACTCTGGTATGACGGCCTCGCTCAAGATGTGCCAGAGATTACTGCGCTCGGCTCGGTGGCTGTGATGTTAATGATCATCATCATTCTCGAAACCCCGCGCCGCGGATTGATCTTCGGCAAAAAGTTCAAATTCCATGAAGTTTTTGTCAAGATCGTGAAGGAATATCACGGTTATATTTTTTCATGGGCCATCATTTACGATTACTGGTATCACCCTACCGCCAACACCTTCGGCCATTTGATGGGCTTCTATTACAACTTCCTGATCATTGCCCAATCATCGCTTATTTTCAACCGCACCCATTTAAATAAATACTGGACCTTCTTCCTCGAAGTCTTCGTGCTTATTCATGGCGTGGCAGTTGCCATTTTTCAGGGACAGGCATTCTGGCAGATGTTCGCCTTCGGCTTTGGTGCCATGATCGTGCTGACTCAAATGTACGGCCTCGGATTAAGCACATGGGCCAAACGTGCCCTCGCCATAGGCTTTCTTGTTGTCACCGTGGGCACCTACGCCTTTATGGGTCGGCTTGGGGCATTGAATGAAGTCATCCGTATTCCAATGATCGATTATTTTGTGATCTTCCTGTTGTATGGCTTATTCCTGCTCATCAATTGGATTATTAATTTGTTCAAACGCAAACCTGACAACACGCTTGTCTCGGAGGCATCATGAATCTCAAAGATAAGATCGTCGTTGTGACTGGCTCTTCACGCGGATATGGCTATGCCATCGCCGAATCTCTGTTGGAAGCAGGAGCAATTGTCGCTGTTACTGGAAGAAGCCAACATGCAGTGGACAACTCCTTGACCAGTCTCCAGCCCAAAGGTCGTGTGAGCGGATTCGTGATGGATGTCCGCGAAGAAGAACAAGTCTACAAATTGGTCGAAGATGTCATCAAAGAATTTGGCCACATTGATATCTGGGTCAATAATGCGGGCTATTCAAACGCGGCAGGCATGATGCTGGATATGAATCCTCAGGACGCTTTGGATATGTTCATGTCGAACGACCTTGGCGTATTGCGATGTACGCAAGCCATCATGCACTACATGCTGCCACGCAAACAAGGATTGCTGATTAACATTTACGGCAATGGAAGTTTTCTGCGCCCCGCATCTCCCACTGGACTCTACGGCGCGACCAAAGCATGGATGACATCTTTCACGCGCAGTCTCGCTGTTGAACTCAAAGGCAGCGGCATACAAATCCTGGGCTTCAGCCCAGGCATGATGACCACCGACATGCTCACCAGTCCGATCGTGGTCGGCGAACGCGGCAAGGAAATGTTGAAAAAATTCGGTTTTGTTCTACGCTTTCTTGGGCAGCCAGCCAAATATGCCTCAGACAAATTGGTGAAGACTATTGAAAGAAATAATAAGGAATTTATCGAGGTCAAATTATTCAAACCTTGGACTCCCCTGCTTGGGCTCATTCGTGTCGGCTGGGAAAACTTCACCAAAACAGGAAAAACGCCTGAATTTGAATTACATTACCAGGAAGCTTATCAATCCAAATATCTAAAAAAAGGAAAACATGAATAACAAACGTCTCTTCTCAATTATTTTAGTGGTATTTATAGACCTGCTCGGTTTTAGCTTAATCCTGCCACTCCTGCCTTATTATGCAAAAACCTTTAATGCCAATCAAACTGTGACTGGCATATTGATCGCATCCTACGCCTTAATGCAGTTGATCGGCGCACCGATCCTCGGTCGCCTATCTGATCGCTTCGGACGCCGCCCTGTTTTGCTGCTCAGCGTCTTCGGTACGTTCCTAGGCTTTTTGCTGCTCGGCTTCGCGAATGCATTATGGATGCTCTTCGCCAGCCGTATTCTTGACGGCCTGACTGGCGGCAACTTAAGCGTCGCACAAGCTTATATCTCCGATGTGACTGACGAAAAGAGCCGTTCAAAAGGCTTGGGATTAATTGGCGCAGCTTTTGGTCTTGGCTTTATTATTGGCCCCCTTACAGGCGGATTGCTAAGTCAATGGGGCTATGCTGTTCCTGCATTTGCCGCCGGAGCTATCTCCTTCATCAATCTCATCCTAATCTACGCCTGGCTGCCCGAATCACTTACGACAGAGAAGCGCAGTCAAATGACTGAAAAGAAACCCACTTTTTCTTTGAACGCCTTACTGGTAGCCTTCCAACGCCCCTTCACTGGCTCAATCCTGATCACGCGTTTCTTCTTTGGGTTGGCCTTTGCCATATTACAAACCATCTTTTCACTTTACGCGCTCGCAAAATTTAATCTGACCGCACGCGATACTGGATTCGCATTAACCTACGTCGGAGTGCTCTCTGTAATCATGCAAGGCTTCCTTGTTGGGCGCCTCACCAACCGCTACCGTGAAGATCTGCTTATTATGGTCTCGGTCGTGTTAATGGGCATTTCGTTGCTCGGCTGGGCATTGACGCCTTCTATTTTGTGGTTATACATCATCATGACTCCCATGGCACTTTCAGGCGGACTGTTAAACACATTGTTATCGAGCACCTTAACCAAAGCCGTGGCTCCACAGGAAATTGGCGGCATCCTTGGCTTATCTACAGCAGTGGAAAGTTCAACCCGCATCATTGCCCCCATTCTTGGCGGCCTCCTATTACAGCAGATCGGCACCTGGGCACCTGGCGCATTCGGCGCAATTGTCATGGTCGGCGTTAGCATTTATGTTTTCATCACGATCTACAACCACCCAATCGTCGCGACGTTCAAACAAAATAAAATTACACCTATGCCCGCTTCAGATTAATTAAGTCACCTTACGCAGTGTCATTCTCCCGAAAGAGCATCGGGACGATGTGAGCGGAGCGACACTTGCGCCGCACGCCAGTGCAGGTGAGAACCTCTACAACTATCTGAGAGACCCTTCGCTA